>ONDS01000009.1:0-184197 GCA_900316685.1 uncultured Prevotellaceae bacterium
CGGGCGTGGCGATGCTGAGGTGTATATCAATGGACGCCGTGTGCAGGACATGAAGGAACTATCCCGTCTCCGTTCCGACCAGATCCAGCATGTGGATGTTGTGCAGAACCCCGGGGCCCGTTATGCCGCCTCGACAAAGGCCGTCGTACGTATCACGCTGAAAAAGGCCCAGGGGGAAGGTTTTAGTTTCCAGGACAACCTCGAAGGCATATATCAGTATGGCCATACTTTGACCAATAACCTCGACGTGAACTACCGCACGGGAGGTCTCGACATCACCGCCTCGCTGTGGGCCGGCCGCTACGGCCATGCCAAGTCGTTGCAGGAGAATACCCTGACCTACTATGCCGGACCTGATAAAATCGAGGGAGTCAGTTCGAAGGAGTCGCTTAAGAGCATTTGGAAAGGCTGGTCGCCGCAGTTGCAGGTCAACTACATGGTGAACGAGAACCACAGTTTCGGCGCCTTCTACAAATACGACCGTCACCCCGGCAGCGACGTCAGCAGCATGTTCTATACCGACAGTTATGAGAATAGCATTTTCAAAGAGCGCTCAGAGAGCCATCACACCCAAAATGACAAGTTTGTGAAGCATATCTTCAATGCCTACTATAACGGTAAGGTGGGACAACTGAGCATCGACCTGAATATCGACGGTCTGTTCGATGACACCAAGTCACCTGACAATACCAATGAAGTGACGACAGAAGCAGGTGGCAGTCCCGTCAATCGAAGCATCGAAAGCAACACCATCAGCAGCAATAACTTCTGGGCTTCGAAACTCATCTTCGGCTATCCCGTCTGGAAGGGTACTCTCTCTCTCGGTGGCGAGTACAGTTACAACCACCGTACGGATGCCTACGACTTCAAGGCCACCGATGCTGTTCCCGTGAAGACTACCGACACAGAGATCAACGAGACATCAGCCGCTGTCTTCGCAGAGTATGGCCGGCAGTTTGGCAAGGTATTCGCCAAAGTGGGTCTACGCTATGAGCATCTGACGAACGACTATTTCAATTTTGGCAAGAAGGAGGATGAGGTCAGTAGAGATGATGGTGACTGGTTCCCCACGGCCGTCATCTCCGCCCCTGTCGGCAAGGTGCAGTTCTCGCTGTCATATCGTCGCGACATTGAGCGTCCACCCTATGCGAATCTGACCAGTTCGACGGTCTATGCCAACCGATACACCTATCAGAGCGGCAACCCGTATCTGAAACCGACCTACACCCACAGCGTTGTGCTGAACGCCGCCTACAAGTGGATGAACCTGACGCTGAACTACGGGCGTGTCAAGGACGCCCTCACGATGTCCACAGAGCCTTTCCCCGGTTCCACCGACCCGCTCATCAGTCTCGTGCGCCCCATCAACAGCCAGGAGGATTACGACCGTCTGACGGTCATCGCCTCCACCCGTCCCACCATAGGCTGCTGGCATCCCACATGGTCGGTCGTTGCCATGTTGCAGAACTACAAGTCGCCTACTGCCACTGGCGAGGTAATCACACTCTCACGGCCTTGGTTCAACGGTTCCTGGCGCAACACCATCGAACTGCCTCACGCCTTCCGCCTGAGTGCCGATGTGGAAGGGGCCACGAAGGGCGAGTACAACAATTTCCGCATCACTAAGCCGCGTTTCTTCGCCAGCCTTGGTGTCCAGAAAGACTTCAACCTGCACTGTCTCGGTTCGCTGACTGCCGACCTGCGCTGCATCGACCTCTTCAACACCAACAAGACCGAGGCCACCATCTACGGCTATCGCGACCTCACCGTCCACAACCCCGCCCGCCGCACCTTCATTCTCGACCTGACGTGGAAGTTCAACGAAGCCCGTTCGAAGTATCGCGGCACCGGTGCAGGCGACAAGCAGAAAGCAAGAATGTAACAAACATTTCTATAATCGGTTTTTCTCGGCATTACCAGCCCCTGTGCCTTTGTATTTCGACGGGGTGACATTGAAACGGTAGCGCAAGGTTAGTTGGACGCAACGGGAATCGTTGTCCTCCATCTTGCGAAACATCATCCTGTTGCTGTAAAGCATGACATGGTTGATGCCCCCATTGAAGAGGTCGCTGCCTGTCAGCTTGACATTCAGACGATGCTGGAAGAAATCTTTACTGATGCTGAACGAGAGCATTGGATTGGAACAGTCAACATAGATGTTTGAACCCGTGTTGCCGTGGGTGTGCATGAAGAAATCAGCCTGCAACAACCAGTCGTGAGGCAATGCCACGATGTTGCCCATTTGCAGGGTCAGCATCGGATGGCTGAAACTCATTTCTTGACCGTTGAATATTGACTTGAGCCAAGGCTTCATCAGCGAGATGTTGTATTGTGGAGTCCAGGTTATCCCTTCGCATAGTCTGACATTCTTCTGTGCGCCCAAGGTGACGGTAATCCAATCGGCATGGTCGTAGTTCAGGTAGGTTACGAAGTTCACTTTCGAGTCCTCTTCCAGGCTGCCTGCAGTATAGAGAATGGGGTCAACACAATGCGAATAGTTGGCCATCAGGTAGAGCCACTTCCACATCACCATGGCATTGAGGTTGTGATACTTGACAGGTTTCAGGTAGGGATTACCCGTCTGCCGGTTCAGACGGTTCTCGTAGGTGACATCGCTGCTCAACTGCCAATATGCCGGGCGTGTAGTGCGCTTGGCGTAGCTGAAAGAGAGTTGTAAGTTCTTGGCTGACATGGAAACGGAAAGGAAGGGGAACAGGTCGTTGTATGTGCGGCATTGCTCATCACGGCGGACTCCACTCACGAAATATTCCGATTCCACATGCTCGTAACGCAGACCAGCCGACAATTGGAAGCGCCCCAAACGTTGGCGCAGTTCCACAAACGGTGCGATATTGCTTTCGTGCTGCTCATTGCTGCTACTGGCGATGTATCCTTCCCGGTTGTCAAACCAGCTTTTCCACCGCGTGTTGGTGTATTCCTCACCTATCTCTATCTCCCCTTTCCACAGAGGATGGGTAACGAAAAGTTTCTCGGCAAACATGGTGCTGCGTGTCTGGCTCTCGGTGTTCACATTGCGGTCTTCATGCTCGGCACTGAGTTCCTGCTGCTGATTGCGGCTCAATAGGTTGCGTGAAGTATAGTCGGCATTGAAGTCGATACTAAGTTTTCCCACCTTGCCTATATAGTAAAGATTGAGCTGATGATTGGGGGTGTTCTTGTTGCGCTTGACGCTGCTGTTCCGCAACAGGTCGTATGCAACGCCGTCGGCCCGTAGCTCATCATCATATTCGCCGGCAGTCTTCACATAGTCGTATGTATGCTGGTAGAATCCTCCGAAAGAGTGGTTGTCATTGACTTGGTAGTTGAAGCCGAATCGTCCTTCCAAGAAGGGATTGCGAACACTGTTCTTCTGCTTGTTGTTGATCACCCACAGCGTATCGGCAAAGATGGTCTGCTCGAATTCGCCGCAGCTCTTCCTTCTGTTATAAGCCCCGAAAAGATTGGCGAAAAGTTCCAATCCCCCCGTGCGGTAGGTCAGGTTGATGCGTTCATTATTGGCATAGCCACGTCCGCCACGAGACCACGAAGACAGTTCCACACCCAAGCCCTCCCCCACCGTCCGCTTGGTACGGATGACGATGACAGCATTGACCGATGCATCATAGCGAGCTCCAGGATTCTGGATGACCTCGACACTGCGGATATTGTCGGATTGTATGTTTCTAAGCTCGGTCAGGTCGGTCAGCTTGCGGTTGTTCAGATAGATGAGAGGTGCGCCCTTGCCCAATAATTCGAAGCCCTCGTCGCGCTTGACAACCAACGGAACACGAGTGAGCACATCCTCTGCCGTACCTAAACGCTCCATCACCGTTCCTTCCACATTCATGATGAGAGAATTACCTTGCAGCTGCACTTTAGGACGCTCGCCCTGAACCACCACACCGTTCAACGTGTAGTTATCTGGTTGTATCATTATTGTTCCCACTTCGGGGTTATTGCAGAGCCGATATACGGTCTTGTAGCCCACGTATGATATGCGGGCGAGAACGGCGGACTGCTCGTAGGGGATGACGAAAACGCCAGCCTCGTTGCTCACGCCACCACCGATGACTGTTGAGTCTGATGGATGAAGCAGGTAAACATTGGCGTAGGGCACGGGCTGGTGGTTCTCGTCGACAATGGTGCCCGTCAGGTGTTGTTCCGTCTTATGGGTACATTCCACGAATATCTCATGCTCACTGCTTTTGACTACCCTGACAGGATAGAAACCCACGATCTGGAGAATGGCATCGGGCAATGTTTTATGCTTGACAACTGTCGTGACCTTAAAATCCTCCAGTTCGTCGTAGATGAAATTGACGGTGTACGTCTGTTGAAGGTCATTGAGTTCACTCAACACTTTCGACATCGACACGTTGTCATAGCTCCGCGTAATACGCTGGGCCATGGCCCATGTCGCCACCAGACAGAGTGCAGAGATAAGTGTCAGTCTTCTCATGGTCATCGCTTGGAGCTACTGGTTTGTATATCTGCCGTCAAGACACTATCGTCCAACTCCAGATGGATACGTTCGAATACATTGATCGTTTCTATGGCCTCGGCAGCTGTCTTTTGCTTTTTCCAGGTGTAGAACAATCGAATCGACTTGGCTTCCTCGTTTTTCCAATTCAAGGTCAGTCCGTAATAGCTGGACATGTCGGTCAATATCCGCTCAAGCGATGCCTCGTCGTAACGTACCACTTCTCTCGATGGGACGGTATCGATTTTCGTTGTGTCTGCTGAAGGCTGGTGAGGATTGGAGGCCATTGTCTCATGGTTTGGAGTTCGAGGCTCCATACTTGGTTTAGGAGTTTGGCGTATGAGATGGATAGCGGCAAAGGCGATGCCCGATACCATAAGTATGCCAATGAAGGCGGCGGCTATCTTCAACCAACTACGTTTGTGTTTCTCCTCTATATGGTGGATTTGTGCGAATCGTTGCCATTCCTTGTCGGTGGCAGCTGATTCTTCATTCTTCATCGTTGACTCTTCGCTTATCATGGCCTGTTTCAACTGTGCCGTGGCTTCCATGAGTTCGCGCACTTCAGGGTCGTCAAGCATTGATGTCAAGGCTTGTTCAGAGAACTGTTCAGGATGCTCCTGCATGTCCAACAGCAACTGTGTCTTCTCGTCTCTTTCCATAGTCTTATCTCGTTTGATGGTTATACTCCATGATCGTATTCATGGCCTTGGCCAGATGCTTATAGACCATTACACGGCTGATACCCAATTGGTCGGCTATCTCCTGATACTTCATTCCATCGACATGCCTCATATGGAACACCCGCAAAGTCTGGTCTGTAAGATGATGCCTTGCGAAGGACATGATTTGCTGAAGTCGTTGTTCGGTTGAGGCCGACTGACTAACGTCATTGTCTTCATAACCATCCCGTTTTATCTCCAGCTGATATGCCTGTTCGAACTTTGACCTCACATCCTTATGCGCCAACAGATTCAGGCATCGGTTCCTGACACTCGCCATCAAGTAGCCCTCCTTGTTTTTTGGCAGGATGTCGGTCTTTATCAGTGTGGCAAACACCTCACTCACCACGTCGCGCGATTCCTCGTCGTCGTAGAGCATCGTCCTTGCCAGCCGCAACATCCGGTTGTAGTACTGCCGGAATAGCATTCCTATCTCAGTTTCTCTCATCCACCTATTTTCTTGCTTCTACTTAATAAGACAGGAAAAGGATTCAAAAGCTAACCATCATTAACGTTTTTTCACAAGAGACTTATAGTGAGCACCAGCCAAGATGAGAAGATTTACAGTCATGACACTTTTTATATCTCTATTCCGAACGAGACAGATTGGAATTGGGGTCCCCAGTCAGATTTCAGCACATTCATAGGACTGTATTTCACGTAGAAATTGATGACGGGGTTATACACTCGCAGTAACCAGTCGATGGTCAGTACGCGTTGGTGTATGGTTTTGTCTGTGTATTTATGTGTACCGCCATCCAATTTGTATTTCGTCTTCATACTGCCATATACATTCCAATTGAATACGGGACCGAAACCAAAACCAAAGCGAGAGGTTATCTTGTAACGGTATTCGAGGGGAATGGCTATACTGAGCACTTTGAATCTGGAGAATTTCGGACTGGCGTCATCCGGATAGCCCGTAGTGACGATGCGTCCGCTCCCGTCCTTGTCAAACCTCGTGTTGCCTGTCATGCGATAGTTGCGCCAGTCGAGGGCGAAGCCTACTGACAAGCGGTGGTGCTCTTGCGGGTCAAAGTAATGGTTGTATTGGGCGATAGTCCACATCAACTCAAATGAACTGATCGTACTGAAATCAACTTCTTTATCGCAGTTGATGGCGTTGACCATGCCAAAGGCGAATTTCATGACAATCTCGTTTTTCGATTGGTCATCATTATTGGAGTTCATTTTCACCCCAAGGGTCCATCGGTCGTGGTTGATTGTCGTCTTACTCACATAATTGTCATCTACCAATTGTATGCTGTTTTGGTAGTGATAGCCCTCGTCATTCTCACGACCTCTGACTTCTATTGTCTGTATGGAGTCGCCGGTGATGATGCTTACGCTTTGGGGCTTGTTGATGACGATGGTGTCATTGTCTGTAGATGCAGCGTAGAGGCCCATCGCATAGGCCATTGCCACGCAAGTGATGATTCTTTTCATGTCGTTGCTTTATTTCATGTTTAATATCTTGTTCAGTTCTTTGAGCGAGGTCAGCATCCCCTCCATGTAGATGACGGTCACCTCGCAACGCTCACCCTTTTGTCTCGACTTATAGCAGAGGAAACGGTTCTTTTCTTCATGCCGTGGCAGTTGCATCAGCATGGTCCTCACCTTCTTGTCTTGATATTCCGAGACAAAGACATTCTCCTCCTTCATCAAGGAATAGACCTTTTGGGCTTCTTCTTTCGTACCGCTGAAACTGATGCTGTGAAAGAAGCTGAGCCGGTATTCGATGAGCATCTTTCCCCGTACACGCGTCTCTACCAAACGCTCCTGGGGGATGATCTTACCTTCGAACAAGGGCATGATCCGCAGTCCCGTTTGCGCCTGAAGCGCTAAGGTTGCCAGTACCAGCAATGATAAAATGACGATTCGTTTCATGTATAAAGGTATTTGCTTATTCTTGAATAAATAGGTCTTGAAGTTGCGATTTGATGTCGTCCTCTGCCGTCATCTCGCATATCTCGTTCATTGAGCGACGTAATTCTTGCGATATCATGTCGCGGTCGGTGCTCTTCTTGCCGTAGATGTAGGCCACACATTCCTCATCGGGTGCTGAGACCTTTTGCAGGATAAAAGTTCCGATACCTATCAGGATGGTGATACTTGCGGCTATGGCGATGCGCCGATAGATGTTCTTGATGATTCCTGGCCTTTGGCGTTTCTCCTCTTGAATAGGCAATGAGCCAAAACCACGCATTACTTCCGCATATTCTTCCAGTCGTGCAGCGATGTTTGTCTGGCTGTAGTATGCGTAGAGCACTTCCTCTTCGTCGAGAGTTGTCTCTCCCTCGAAAAAGCGTTCCGTCAGTCTTTTGATTTCATCCTCTGTCCTTGTCATCATATTTTCTTTTGTTAATTCTCTCCGCCACCGCTTTTCGTGCTCTGCTGAGCGTTTTTCTCACAGCTGTCTCCGTCGTTCCTGTGATATGGGCGATGTCGCGGTATTCCATACCTTCCAAATGTCTCAGACGCAATACGATTTGCTGCATACCAGGCAGGGTGTCAATCACTCGCATCATCCGTTCTATCCGTTCATCCTCTTCGTATGCCGTTTCAACCATTTCCGGGGTAAGGATGGGGAGTTTTTTCCTGCGTTGGTGGTCGATGCTCAGATTACGGGTCAAGACCATAGCCAGACCGTCTGGCGGCGATTGCAAATCATCGTGCATAAGCCACAATTTCAGTAGCGCATCCTGCACAATGTCTTCTGCATCGTCCGCATCATCGGTATATCGTCGCGCCAAAGCTGTCAGTCTGGGACGCAGACGGCGGGCCTCGTCTTGAAACGTTTCTTTTTTCATCTCTGTATATAATACGTTCTTACTTCTGTTTTGTGACATAAAACCACAAAAAAACATGGATTTCGTTGTTGAAATCCATGTTTTCCGTGGTTATATCCAGCCGAAGAGGCTGTTTTCTTCACCTTTCTCTTCCCTTGACGTTTGAAGGATCCGCCGCGGCGGGGCTGTTTCCTCTCAGCCGCCACTTCAGGGGCGCATCTTCACAGTCTTCGTTCAGTCCCTCAAACGCTTGCATTTTAAATGGTTGGGGGTATTGGTAATATTTGAACCAAGAAAAAAGGGTATTACCAAATCTACAACCGGCAGGTCTATGGCATACTATACCACCAAGTGCTCAACAGAATACGCTATGGATATACTGAAGAGATTGCCGAACAAATAAGGAAACGATTGATGGATGCCGGGGCGGTACTGAGTATCAAATAAGAATTATTGGATTTGTTATTGCAAGGTTAATTATAGGCTGCGGTACTTTCATAAGGATCGTAATGCCCCCCACTGCCCTCTATTATTCCATTATGACAATATTTCCAAACCCACCACTGGATGGGAAAAGTGATAATGGGGAGAAAGGCGAAGCTCAGTAGTATGAACAAGAAACCACGGAACCACGTTCTCGGCCACCAACCTCCGCAGTAGAAAAGGAACAGTGCAATAGTTACACCTACTATCCATAATATAGTCCAAAGAGTTTCCATAAAACTAATTGCTAATTATATGCAGCAGTACTTTCGCCGAGTCCTTCATCTAACCATCCACCATTGCAAAATTTCCATATAACGTATTGGATGGGAAAAGTAACTATAGGAAGGAAAGCGAAACTCAGTAGAGTAAAAAGAAATCCACGAAACCACGTCCTCGGCCACCAACCTCCGCAGTAAAAGAGGAAAAGCGCCACCGACACACCTACTATCCATAATATAGTCCAAAGAGTTTCCATGACTTCTGTTTGATTTCGTTCTGTTGCAAAAATAATATTAATAATAATATTTTCCAAATTAATTCACCTTTATTTTGGTCTTACATAGCGGTCTTTCGTAATATAAGAACATTTTTCTTTTTTTGCATGTAAAATTGGCAAACCGACATGGCAAAAGTAAAACCAGATTACATTCAGTGGGTACTCTCACTTGACGTTTAAACGGTTAGGGTATTGGTAGTATTTGAACCCTTTATTGGGTAACTATATGGTTCAAAGATAGTTATTTCCTATATAAGAGCAAAAAAATGAAGGAAAAAATGTTTTTACCGATATTTCCTTCATTTTTTTTGTAATTTAGCCGAAAAAAAAAGGCAAAGCAAACTTTAGTATTCGGATCACCAAAAGAACGGTCTTTAAAAGATGGTATGTAGGTCATAGCCGACAGGGATAACGGAGTAACGATGTGGCACCCGTTGGAGGACTACAAATGATGATGGTGGGCAAGCATGGCAATAAGGAGTTAAAAAAAAGATAAAGAACTGTATATCAGTCCTTTATCTTTTCGTCGGGATTACTGGATGAACGAAAAATCTTTACACTTTTGATTGTCAGAGAGTTCCAAGAGGCCGAATTGTTAAAATATGGGGTCTAAAATCCGATTTTTCGCCGACCGCGTCGGCTATCAAATCGTTGCATGATAGACAATTAGATATGATTGTCATTTGTTAATTATTGATTGGTGGTCTTCTCGCGCCCCATGAGCACACTGATGAGCCTTTCTTTCTCGGCCACCAGTTGCTCAAGGTGCCTCACCTTCTCCTGGAGGAGTCTGAGGTCGGCGGTTGCCTTTTGTTCCGGACTGGCGGCGGGCTGTGGCAAGGAACTGTCGAAGAACGTATTGACGGGTACGCCCATGACCATACACAACTGCTCCAGGTCCGACGCCTGGATCTTGTTCATGCGGATGCAGCGGTGCAGGTTGGGCTCCGACATGCCCGATTCCGCCGCCAATTGTTTCAGGCTGCGCCCTTGCTTCTCGCATAGATTTTTAATCATCTGTAAATTCATGACGGTCAATGTGTTTGTAATACTAACGATTATTATTAATTATTATTAACATTCATTTATGATAACCGAAAGATTATTTTTAATACCTTTGCAAGGTAAAAATAATAATAATAATTTAATTTTCCAAGAAAATGGCAAGAAAAAACGCGGCCTTTAGCGACAAGATACAAGACATGGAGGTAGGCGATGTGATTGAATTTTCTTTACAAGACCTCTCCCGCGTCAGGGTGGCCGCCTCGCTCACCGGACTGAGCCTGGGAAGGCGATATGTCACCCGCAGCGACCCCCAAAAAGGGGTGGTAAGTGTGACCCGCAGATCATGAGTGCCCCTGCCTGCCATCGATGCCGCCATGGGCGCAACTGTCTGAACGGACGCTACTGCACTCTCCTCCGGCGGTATGTGGAACACGAACATTTGCAACAACAATGTGACAACTATGAAGATAGCGCAATTTGAAGCAGCTGCACTCCGGCTCTCCATGGAGCCCCAGGAGGTGCGATTAACGCATGGCCATGTGCACTGGATGGTGTGCCACCGCAAGGGAAAGCGCCAGATGGTGGTATACGACGAGGAAGGCCGGGCATGGGCCAGCGTGGCGCTGCCCGGGGAGGAGTTCCCCGACACTGGCGCGATGGCGATCCGGAAAACGCTCATCCGTCATGAGGAGATGGTGTTGGTGGGTTTTTACAACTGCCGGCGCGAGCCGGCTTTGGACTTGCGATTCGATTGATATGGCCTACGTGGAGAGAGACAACCGAGGGCGCTACGCCATCCACGACCTCGACGTGGAAGAGCTTCACGCCATGCAGCGCGCCCTGCGGTGCGCCAATCTGCCCGACCGGCGCACACTGCACGCCATACAAAGAAAACTGGACCGATATTCGTAGATGTATTAATATAGACCGTTACCCAATTCATTTTGATAAGAGTCTAATCCGCTTTCCAGTTCGTGAGAATAGGAAAGTTTTTCTGAGAACAAAAGAACAACCAGGAATTGCCAACTGGTGATAATCTGCATACACGGCAGCGGAGCGGGCATCCCCCGCGTGAAGCCTTGGAAACCGATGACCGGCGGGAACAGTCCGCCACTCCACCCCGGACACGGTGGCCGATGACGGCTCATTCATCATGCCGCCGCGGGGTGGCCAACCTGGAGGAAAAAACCCGTAAGATGGATGTCTTGCAATAAGCTTAACCTATTCGTGCCGACAATCAAGAATCCACCACCATCCATCCGGAGCAACGGGCGGGAGTAAAGTTGGCCTGAGCGGCGGTTCGA
This sequence comes from uncultured Prevotellaceae bacterium, assembly GCA_900316685.1. Lineage (GTDB taxonomy): Bacteria > Bacteroidota > Bacteroidia > Bacteroidales > Bacteroidaceae > Prevotella. The sequence continues at coordinate 11,283 of ONDS01000009.1, forward strand.
TTCCGCCTTCCTCCACAGCGTAGGAATGGACCCGTAAAATGCGTCCTAGACATAGGCCCTCGGAAGCCCCAGGGGGCGGATGGGTGCCACCGCAAGGAGCACCAACCGCAGTGTAAACAGCCTCGGCATCCGCCCCCGTTCTTCAGCCGCCTAACTTGTACTTCATTATTATCATGAAAGAATCGACATCTGACTCGCCCTGCTGCCGTTGCCGGTCGTTCTCCGAACCGGGATCCGGCGACAATTACTGCCGCGACGGCTTCTGCCTCAAGCATAGAAGATCTGCCAGGCGTAACGACACCTGCCCGCAGTTCAAGCCCGCGAAGATGCAGGGCTACTACAATCACCCGGTGAAACCGGTGGATATCTTCGTCGGGGAGTGACACCCCGGCCTTTCGACGCGCCACCGCCCTGCGTACCCATGGGCGGCCACAAGCGATCTTTGACTTGCTGAGGACTGACCGAAATCACGATAAAAATGTCGTATTTTCGTTAAGATTGCGTAAAAAAAATAATAATATTATTATTATTTGAGTTTTACACGTTATATTTGCAAACGGAAACGAAATCATCAAACCAAACATGACATTGTTCGATAAGCAAAAGTTAACAGAAATGGTCTTGTACATTCTTAACAAGACCAATGGCCTTGATTACTACCACGTATTCAAGATTATCTATTTTGCCAATATCGCCCACTTATCAAGATGCGGATTGCGCATAACAACCGATGATTTCTGCGCCCTTCAGGACGGGCCGGTACCATCCATCCTTTATGACAGTATAAAAAAAGGCCTCAATTGCGACAAAGAATTGGAACAAATGATATCGCAGGCCGTCGAAAAAGGCAATGAAGACGCCTATTATATGTGGTCGGCAAAAAGACAAGCTGATCTTGATTATCTTTCGAAGTCGGAAATTGAAGAACTTGACAAGTCCATCGAGGAAAACGCCCGGCTTCCTTATAACGAATTGAGGGAAAAGTCTCACGGGAAAGAATGGAGAAGAGCATACCACAGCATCAGTCCTGGTAGGAAAATAATGGACGTTATAGGAATGGCCAAAGACGCCTCGGCATCAGACGCGATGCTTGAATACATTAGGGAAGACCTGGATATAGAAAAGGCTTTGGCATGACAACCATAGGTGAAATGTTGGGCGAGAAAGCCGACTTGCTGGTAAGGGAAACTCTTTCTGTAGGAGACGTCCATTTGTTGCAGCTTGGAAGGGAAGAAGGGATAACCCCTAAAGAAGGCGACATCAAGGACAAATTCTTTGTGATTCTCGGCTTCGACGACGCTGGAGGTGTCATAGGAGGAGTGGTTGTGAATTCCAGGATCAATCCCAAGCTGCCCAGTTCCATCACCGATTATTACATGCACCTCTCCGCATCCTGCAATAAATTTCTAAGCCATGATTCATTCGTGAATTGTTCTACTCTCAAGACTGTCAAAAAAGAAAAATTCAACAAGAGCACTTTTAGGGGCAAAATCGAAGATAGTGAAACGATCAACCAGATTATTGGAACTTTATCAGGAAGTCCATATATAAGCAAGAAGTTGTTAAAGCAATACGGCATCACAGGGGAGTAACTCCCCACCCCACCCCATACGCGGCCAGTCCTCGGCATCATGTCGAAGGCTGGCCGCTTTGCGTCGTGCCCGGACCAAACAACAATAACAACAACCATAACAACAAACAACACCATGACAACGAAGAAATATCCCGATCCCGAGAAGTTCCGCCGCGAGGTTGCCGCCACGCGGATGCAGCTGTACGTTGATCTTGACGGAGAGTCAGGGCAGTCGGAGTCGTACCTCGTCGTCAACGACAAGGTGCTGCCCTCCCTCGAGGAGCTGAGCGACAGCCAGGCCATCCTGCTCTCGCAGCTGATCATTGCGGTCCGAAAACAAGCGAAGGACGAGCTCGTCCGCCGTGGCCTGCTGCCCGCAGACGTCGACGCCCGCGCCGCCGCTGCGGCGGAACTGATGCGGGAAGGAGGCGAGGCATGATTACCAGGCTTTCATCCCCACTTTCACCCTCCCGTGAAAAATTTCCCCCGGAAAATTTGCACGCTGCAATTATTATTATTATTTTTGCAGCGTCAAAACTTACAAGCGGCCAGAATGCCGCCGGAACCCTTCCGGCTATTTTTGTGCCTTCACTTTATCGAAATCATCGTATAACTGCACCGCGTCTGGAGTCGGGAAACCGCCCAGGGGTTACTGCTTGTAAGTACCTGACAGCGCGTAGTGCAGTTACTTTTTTATGTCAAAACTTACAAGATATGAAAGAACAGGACAGAATCGGCTCGCCCCTTGGGGCTTGCTTAGGGGAAAATCCCCCGTCATTTCCCATGTTTCCCACATGCCCGCAGGATGCAGGCATTGATGAAATCGGTCTTCGACCCCTCCACGGCCTCCAAGATGGCCATCACCTCGGGGGTGGCGTTGAACCCGTAGAACTCAAGTTTTTTTCGCACGGAAAAGCAAAAAAAATCACGAAATGTTTTGGCGGTACAAATAATAATATTATTTTTGCAGCGTCAAAACATTATTGCGGCCAGAATGCCGCCGGATCCCTTCCGGCTATTTTTGTGCCCCCACTTTATCGGAATTATCGTATAACTGCGCCGTGTCGGGAGTCGGGAAACCGCCCCGGAGTCTTAGCAATAATGTACTCGACAGCACGTAGCGCAGTTACTTTTTTATGTCAAAACATTATTGTTATGCAAAGGAAACAAATTGCCTTCTCGTTCAATTTATTGTCGTGGCGGGAAACAAGTTGCAGGATCCTTGCAATGCTTTCCAATTCTTTGCAAAAGTTGCAAGGATGGAAAGAAAGAGAGAACGCCTGGTTCTCCGCCCTGTGCGAGGAACGAGTTACCAATCAGGAAGTGGCCGCGGTGGCCGCCGGCGTATGCGTCGGCCTGCCCGCCATCCTCTGTATCGCCGGCCTGGTGCTGGAAGGAGGTGCGCTATGATCGTCTGCCATTCATTCTTCTCTAAGAACAGCCTACCCAAGTACCTCGACAAGGCCGTAGGCCTTATGCAGAAAGCCAACCACATGGCCTTCGCCACCACCGACGACTGGATGTCATTCCTGAAGGTGCTGCGCCGCTCCTTGGAAGAGGTGAACGGCGCCGCCCGCGGCCTGCGCCTCAGCGTCAATGCCAGCCAGATACAGATAGTGACCAAGGGCGGTCTCGACTACGCCGCCCGGCTGAATTATTTCACGCTTCGCGACCTGCTGATGTGGAACGAGGTCATCGGCGACTTCTTCGGCGAAGCCGACAGGAAAGGAGGTGCGTTATGATGAAGGTCAGCATGGGCATCTTCGAGATGGAGATGACCGAGGCCGTGATGGCCAACCTCTACAGCATCGCCACCGGCGACCACATGCCCGAGGCCATCGACCGCGTGGAGAGCATCATCATCAGCATGTACCGGGGCGAGGTGGGCGCCGACGAGGCGATGGGCGCCCTGGCCGTGCTCCACGACATCAAGGAGGATTACGAGCTGCTGCTGCAGATGAACATCGAGCGAAGGAAGGAGGTGCGCGATGAAGGTGATTGAGCTCCTCGCCCGCGCCACGGTGAAGATGAGCGCCAGCGTGGCCACCGACTACATCGACCTATAAGGCCCTGAGAAGCCAAGTCCGGGCGGCGGGCGCTGTCCTATGCGCCGGCGCCCCCGCCCCCTTATCTTTGCAAACGGATCATTTATCTTGAGAACATGGCCAATACGATAGAACAGATATACCAGGCGAGCCGGCAAGGACTCGACATACTGCTCGACCTCTACCCCGATGCACGCGAATGCGTGGAGGGCACGAAAAAGAAGTTCCGCATACGCGAGGCCGACCGCACCCCCTCCGCCTCCATCAGGAAGAAACCCACCAAGTGGGGCGACCTGTGGATGGTGACCGACTTCGGCGGCGACGGGCGCGAGCACTCCCCGCTGGATGCCTACATGCAAGAACACGGCATACGCCAGGAGTATGTCAAGGAGGCCATCCTGCAACTGGCCGAACGCTACGGCGTGACCGAACACCTGAGCGCGGAGACCAACAAGCCCGACGTGGAGGAGCGCGCGGCCACCATCGACGAACTGGACGGCCGGTGGTACCTGCGCTTCAAGGAGTCGTTCACGAAAGAGGAACTGGAGTACCTGGGTCCCTGCGTCACCCAGGAACACTGCGACCTGTTGCACTGGAAGAGCGTGGAGAGCATCACCAAGATCTACCAGCGACGCGCCAAGGTGATACGCTCCAACGCCTCATTCCCCATCTTCGCGCGGGAATGCCCCCTTGATGATGGGGAAACGGCCGGCGACAACCCGGCACCCGACACTCAACCTTCTACATTCTACAAGATCTACCAGCCCAAGAGTTTCGACAAGGCCCTGCGCTTCACCTACTATCCCCGCGGCGTGATGCCCAAGGGATACGTGCACGGCCTGGCCGAACTGAAGAAACGGTGGCGTGAGTTCAACGCCCAGGAAGAAGCCGAAGCGAAGAAGATCAATCCGGAGGCATCCTACCGCGAACAGAAACTGCCGGAGGCGGTGCTGTGCTCGGGCGAGCGCGACGCGCTGTGCTGCCTCTCACAGGGCTACATGCCGTTGTGGCGAAACTCCGAGACGGTGCCACTGGACGAGAAGACCTACAAGGTGATCATGCGCCATGCGGAGACGCTCTACAACATTCCCGACCTCGACGAGACCGGCATACGCAAGGGGCGCGAACTGGCCCTCCAGTACATCGACATACGCACGGCCTGGCTCGACCCCTGGCTCTCCACCTACAAGGACAACCGCGGCCACGGACGCAAGGATCTGCGCGACTGGATGGAACTGCGCCGGCGGCGCGACGACTTCCGCAACCTGCTGCGCACGGCCCTGCCCGCCCGGTGGTGGACGGAGACCATCAACGACAAGGGCAAGCGCGACCTGCGCGTGGATACCGCCTGCCTTTTCCACTTCCTGAAGATGAACGGGTTCGGCGTGCTCAAGGACCAGGACTCGGGCGAGATCTGCTACGTGCAGGCCGACGGCTACAAGGTGGACGAGGTGAAGCCGCGCGACATCAAGGAGTTCCTCAAGCGGTGGGTGGTGGCCAGGCACGAGGATCGTTCGGTGCTCAACCTGGTGCTCAACACGCAGAAACTCGGATCCGCGTCGCTCGACGGACTGGACTCCATAGAACTCGACTTCAAGAACTACGACATGACGCGCCAGGTGTTCTTCTTCGACAACACGGCCATCGAGGTGACGGCGGAGGGACTGAACGAATACCGGGACCGTGGCGGCAAGGGCGGCTGCGTGGTGTGGGCGCGCGACGTGATCCCCCACCGGATAGACAAGCGACGCTGCCCGGAGTTCTTCTCCATACACAGGGAGAGCGATCCCGAGAGTGGGGAACCGGTGTTCGACATCGACATCAAGTCCACACGCAGCCATTTCTTCGCCTACCTGGTGAATACGAGCCGGCTGCACTGGCGCAAGGAGATGGAGACGCGTTTCGCCACACGTGAGGAGCGCGAGGCCTATGCCCGGGCGAACCGGTTCCGCATCGACGGCGAGGGACTGACGGCGCGGGAGATCCGCGAGCAGAAACAGTGCCTGCTCAACAAGATGTTCACGGTGGGATATATGCTGCACCGCTACAAGTCGCCGTCGAAGGCGTGGGCGCCCATGGCCATGGACTACAAGATCGGCGAGGAGGGACAGTGCAACGGCCGCTCCGGCAAGTCGTTCTTCTTCGCAGCCCTGGGCCAGCTGCTCCAGACGGTGAACCTCTCCGGCAAGCAGGAAAAGCTGCTCGACAACCCCCACGTCTACGCCGGTGTGTCGAGGTACACCGACATGGTGCTCGTCGACGACTGCGGCCCCTATACGTCGATAGAGCGTTTCTACGACGCCATCACCACGTCGATGACCATCAACAAGAAGAACGTCGACCCCTACACGCTGAAGTTCGAGGACAGCCCGAAGTTCGCCTTCTCCACCAACTACGTGCCGGCGAAGTTCGACGCCTCCGACGTGGGCCGCCTGCTCTACATGGTGTTCTCCGACTACTACCACGTGAAGAGCGAGGACGACGACTACCTGGAGACGCGCCAGATAGGCACCGACTTCGGCAAGGACCTATACACGTCGGACTACACCGAGGAAGAGTGGAACGACGACCTGGTCTTCATGCTGGAGTGCTGCCGGTTCTACATGAGTGTGGCCCGCGAGGGGGTGAAGATCCAGCCGCCCATGGCCAACATCATGACCCGCAAGCTGAAGGCCGACATGGGCACGACGTTCGAGGATTGGGCCACCGGCTATTTCTCCGAGGACTCCGGCCGTCTGGACACCGAGCTCAACAAGATCCAGGTGATCGAGGACCTGAAGCGCGAGTCGCCCTCGCTGCAGAAGATGACGTCGCAGAACTTCATGAAGAAGCTGCGCGCCTTCTGCGAGCTGTCGCCCTACATCGACTGTCTCAATCCGGAGGAGATGCGCAACTCCTCCGGGCGCATCCAGCGCAAGGAGACGGGCCAGGCTCCCGGCCTACCCGCCAAGACCGTCGATATCATCTATCTGCGTACGGTAAAGGAGGCCGAACGGCTGAAGGGCGCCGCCCATGGCGCGGATGCCGGCAGCATCGAGGTGCCGCCCGGAGAGACCGACGCCGCCAAGGGCGACACGCCATTCTAAACGAAACATACGCTTTTGTTCTCAATAGGTATTAGCGATCGCCTTCTTTATATTTTTTTCCCGCACCCGCCAGCCGTGAGGTCCGCGGGTGCTTTTTTATTGGTATCGCATATGTTAAAAATTCCGTCTTAGTGTAATTTTTCACACTAAAAACTTGCGTAGTATAAAAAATTACACTATCTTTGCATTGTCAAATTTAAAGAACTTCAATCATGATCAAAGAAATCACAGAACAGGAAAACGACCTCATCGAGGCCATCAGGAATTACAAAAGGTCATTCCACAACAAAAGCAAAGAACTGAAACGACACGCTAAGATTCTCTTCGACGAGATGATTGACGATTAAAACAAAAGCCCCGCTCCACGCGGGCGGGGCTTTCTGAATAACAACAAATTAAACTATAGAACATGGGAACGACAAAAACGACAACGCTTACCAACAGAAAGACAATGTACCAGCAGATGGATGATATCTTCGACGCCATCACCTGGGGAGACCTCGCAAGGACTTACTTCGATAAGTCGGCATCGTGGTTCTACAACAAGATGAAAGGTATCGACGGCAACGGCAAGCCTACAGAGTTCAGCATCGAGGAGCGTATGCAATTCAAGGCTGCACTATGCGACCTCGCTGACCGCATCCGACGAGCCGCCGACACTATAGAGATTTAGGCGAGGGGGTGTCTGTGGCCTCCTTAATTTGACAAAAGCCGCCCGTCCGCCTGCGGGCGCATCTCACAGCCCCGGTGCGCGATGCACCGGGGCTTTTTTTGCTTGGATGTTCTTCCTACGGTCTATCAAATGTTAAAAAAACGGTCTACATAGCAAAAAACTACTGGAAAATTTGGTGCTATATAACTATTTTGTTACCTTTGCATCGGCAATCAAGCCAAAGAGTTCCTTAATATTATGAAGACATCCGAGTTGTTGAAGAGCCTCAAGGATGCAGGTTGTATCCTGGCTCGGCACGGAAGTGGGCACGACAAGTGGGTGAATCCCAAAACGGGAAAATCAACCTTTGTGCCAAGACACGCCAGGGAAGTCCCCAAAGGACTCGCCCTGAAAATCTTAAAAGAGTTGGCTGGGGAGTAATCCCCGGCCGCTTTTGGGGGAACGCAGCGACAAGGACGCTTCCATAAGACAGGGAACTCTTTACATACGGATATAAAGAAATTCAAGATATGAAAAAGGTTTTGGTAACGGTTTCACAGGCTTCAGACGGAAGCTATTGGTGCCACACGGAAGCGGATGTGTATGGCAGTGGGCTTAACGGCGCAGGTTCTACGGTGAAGGATGCGAAGGACGACCTGTTGTCGTGCTTGGAGGAGGCGCGTGAGGACTTCATCGAGCATGGTGGGACACCTTACGACGTGATATTCGAATACAGATACGACCTGCAGTCGTTCTTTGAGTATTTCTCATTCCTCAACATAACCGACATAGCCCGTCGCGCAGGTATCAACCCTTCACTGATGCGTCAATATGCCCGTGGTATCAAGAACGCTGGCGAGAAGACTTATGCACGCCTGTCGGCTTGTATGGAATCCATAACAAAGGAATTGCAAACCGCGTCGTTCCGGACATGACAACGCGGGCTATTCATAATTTTAATGAACTCAAGACGGAAGCCCCGATGCGCGATGCACCGGGGCTTTTTGCTGCCTTCCCAACGGCCCAATTTTTCAAAAAATCTTTACATTTTGCCCCACTTCACGCCTTTTGGCCGCCGTTTCCCCCTCTCCCCCTGTTTTAATTGGGAAAATTTTTGTGACTTTGTGACCAACATAGAAAACAAACCCAAAAACATAGTAAAATAAAGCCTTCCCGACGGTCACAAAATGGTCACAAAGTTGGTCACAAACTGGTCACAGAATCACAAAGTTTGTGACCGTGACCCGATTTTCGCCCCCCTCCAAGGGCCGAAACGCACCCGTCACCCCCCGAAAAACGGCCGTCACAATTTTGTGACCTGGCGAAAACGGGTTTGTGACCGACTTTGTGACGCGCCTATTTCCTTGATAGTCAAAAAGCTGCATTTCGTCACACACCCGGTCACAAAGTCACAGCGATTTTGTGACCAATTCATCAGACACAGCGCGGAAAAGAGACACCCGGAAAGGGCGGATAAAATTGAAAATATTTTACATATCGCATTTTCCCACCATCCTGACGACTATCATATATGATAATTTTAACCCGAAAACTATCAAATCCGATAGAATTTTGCTATCTTTGCGGGGTATGGACAATAAAGAACGCTGGGCTGTATGGATGCCCTGCAAGGGGTATGTGAAACGGTGGTTGCTGGTGAACTACAACCGCCCGGACCGCTGTTGGCCGGAGATCGTGGACCTGAGCGAGAACCGCCCGTTATACCGGCTGTTCCTGAACCATCTGCGGCGGGGTTGGCACCGCCGGGACGGGAGCGCGATGAGTGTGTACGGCGAGAGGGTGGCCATAGAGATCAGCGAAGACACCTTCCGTCGTTACGGTTGGGAGCTGACAGGTACGGAACTGCGTGATTTCAATGGAGAGCTGGAGCGGCAGGTGAAACTGGCTTTCCACACCCATGTGTCGATGCTGAGCGTGACGGGCATCACCCTGAACGAGAGCATCCGCCGTTTCCGCCGTTATACAGGCATCGGCGAGTTGGACTGGGAGACGGACAGCATGAGGAAGGAAGTGCTGCGCCATGTGCGTATGGACGGCGGCGAGCTGTGGCGTGAATACCAAGCCAGGATGGAGGAAAAAGTGTGGGCGGTACTGTCTGAAAACGGACTATTGTCGCGTCAGGGTGCAGATTACTGCAAGAAGAACCAATTACAAGATAGATGGAAAAGATAGGATTTGATTTCGAGAATGTGGGAGGCTTGGCCGAATGCTATGCCATACCAGTGAACTTGTTCAAGCGTATCAGGGTGGATTATCTTCGTGGGCTGCGCAACCTGGAGCTGACGGACCGCAGCAGTGTGATAGCGATACCGATGTACGCCGACGACAGTTTCAGTCACAAGGAAGAGAAGAAACACGCCGACGGCGGCGACTATTGGGAAGTGGACATCGAAGGTGTGGTGCCGAAGTGGTGCAAGGGTGTGGAAGGACTGCTGGAGACCCTGGAGCGAGGCGAATGGCTGGTGCTCTCTCGCGACAACAACAGGACGGTAAGGTTGTCGGGGAGTGTGGATGTGCCTCTGTGGTTTGAGTCGGAGCGCGACACCGGCATGGGTTATAGCGACCGCAACGGGACAACGTTTCATTTTACGGGCAACCAGCCCAAGCCGAGCATGACACTGGATATGGATGACCTTTCAGAGTTGTGACGGTCGTTGATTTGCTCGTTATGAGAGGTAGCAGCGTCCTATCGGGAAATACCGTGTCATGTGTAAATTTGCATCAAATACATGATAGCCAATGGAAAAGAAGAAATATGACTTGCATCTGAAAGGCTACGTGGGCGGTGAGGATTTCGATGCCGACTACGTAGACTATGTGTTGGCGAGGAGCCAGGGTGGCGAGGTGAATGTGCTGGTTGACAGCCTGGGCGGCCAGATCAACACGGCGCTGAGCATATACGCGGCGTTCACACGTCATGGCGGCGTGAACGTGCATTTCGTGGGTATGAACGCCAGTGCTGCCACTGTGGCCTCATTGGGAGCCAAGCATGTGAGCATGGACACCTCGGCCATGTACCTGGTGCATAAATGCTCGACGGCGGTTTTTGAGTGGGGCAGTCTGAACGCCGACGACCTGGAAACACTCATATCCCATCTTGACAAGGAGAAGAAGGACCTTGACAAGATAGACATCAACATCGCCCAGATGTACGCCCGTCGCTGCAAGAAGACCGCGCCGGAGTTACTCTCGCTGATGAAAGAAGGCAGCTGGCTTACGGCAGCGGAAGCCAAGGACTGGGGTTTCGTGGACGAGGTGACCGACTATGCCGGCGACATCGCTCCCATGGTGACCCCCGCCGAAGCCACCGCCTTGAGCGAAGCCGGCATCCCCCTTCCCGAAGGAATGGCCGGCATAGGCGAAGGGACAGGCGGAACGCAGGGTATGACGCGCAAGATGATAGACGGCATAGTCAGAGGCATGCGCCAGGTGTTCGGTGGCAGTGTGGCGCAGTTATCCCCTTCCACCCCTCTGGTTCCCCAGGAAGAATCAAACCAAACATCAACAATAAGTATGAGAAAGGAATTTGAACATGTGAACGCCCTGCTGAAAGTGGAAGGCGTATTGATCCAAGACGAACAAATCGTACTGGGCAACGAGGAGATGAAAGCCATCGACGATGCCTTGGCGTCTCGCCAGACGCGTATCGACGAACTGGAGAGTGAGCTGGAGGACCTGCGCAACAGACTGAAGGCCGTGCCCGACGGAACCGTTTTCGGAGGAGTGACGGACGGAACCGAGACCGACGATTACGCCGACATCAGGATCGACCCTGTGAACTTCATGGAGATGTGAGGGTGAATCCCTTTTCTACGAGACATACAACAACCAACTGAACCGAAAGATATGAATTACAACGACCCCATCGACATCACCGCCGTGAACACCGCGGTGAAGAAGCACGGCCAGACGCTTGACGCGATCGACCGTTTGGATGCTGACGTGGTGTTGCGTCATGCCACCGGCATGAGCGACATCAGCGACTCTTACACCTTTACGAAGGCCCTGTTGACCAAAGTGAGCAGCAAGTACACCGGTCAGTTCAAAGGGCTCCAGAATATCGGCGCTTTCGTTCCCCGCACGCTCACCGTGCACCCCATTGTGATGGAGATCCTTGACGAGCCGGAGCGTTACCGCCGTTCTTACGTCACGGAGGTCCGTGGCGGGCTGGACATCGCCAAGCACCCGTTTGAGTTGTGGCTGGTGCAGGAAATCCTGAAACAGGGCAGCAACGACCTGCTGAACGTGCTGTTCACCGCCAAGTATGACGCCGACGCCGCGAAGACCGACATCAGCGACTCGTTCGACGGTTGGGGCACCATCATCGAGGCGGAGAAGGCAGCCAACAAGATCAGCACGACCCTGGGCAACATGTATGCCACGGGAGCTCTGAGCCGTGCCAACGTAGGTGACAAGCTGTTAGGCATGTGGCGCCAGATGACGGGCACGTTCAAGAAAGGTCCGTCGATTATGATCATCAGCGACGCCGTGGGCGACCTGTATGACGACTGGTTCGCCGATGAGCACCCGAACACCCACACTCCCGGCCAGAACCCGGACGAGACGGGCCAACAGTTCCTCTACGGCACCAAAGGCCGCTGTGAGCTGGTGCGTGTGCCCGACCTGCCCGAAGGCAGCCAGTGGGTGCTGCTGACTACGAAGCCCAACCTGGTGTACGGTTTCGACAAGGTGGCCGACATGCGCACGCTGAAAGCCGTGCCCGACGACTACATGTTCAAGGCCCTGGGCAAGTATGTGTTTGGATGCCAGTTCGCCTACATCGGCAAGGAACTGCTTTGTGTGAACGACCAGCCGCTGACCCCGGCCTCTAACGGTTAAAGAAGGAGGGATGAGCTATGGAAGAAACGACAAGATGCTTTGAGCTGAGCGACATCGACCTCGCCCTCTCGTGTGCCGAGCAGGACAACATGGGCGGCATAGCCCCGTCGGTGATCTTCGGGTATCATGAGGACGTGGCCACCTGGCCCACCCGTCCGGGAGGCACCGCCACGTCCCCTCTGACTTTGGATGCTGCCGGTGCGCTTGTTGGCGACCTGGTGATGAAGACAGGCGCCCGCGCCTATCGTTTTGAGTTCACCGACGACACCGGTTCGTTCACCATCAAGCCCCAGGGCGAAGCCGGAGGCGAATCGTTCGTGAGCGAACTGAACATCACAGCCGCCAAGATCCGCAAGAAAATCCTTGGCTTCATGAACGCCGTGAAGGGCAGGAAGATTTTCTTCCTGGTGCAGGACAACAACGGGCAGTGGTACCTCATGGGCGACAAGGACCATGGAGCCCGCATGGCGGCAGACAGTGACGGTTCGACCACGGGCGCAGCCTATACCGAGAGGAACCAGACCTCGCTCCGGTTCCAGTACAACAGTCCGCGTGCCTTCGTATATGAAGGTGATACGGAGAACCTGTTGACAGCAGTGGAAGGATAGCAGCTACTACCCTCTGGATTTATGTATATACTGGGCACGTCTGGCCGCGGGAAAGCGTGCCAGGCGTGTTTTTCTTTATCAATAGCCTTAAAACGATGAAACTGACGAAGGAATATTTCGAGGGCCGGGAGGCAGCCATGAAATGGCTTAACAAGGATGCCCGGCGAAGATCGTTCGATGAGGGGGTGCGCATCCTGAGCAGGAGCGGCTACAAACCGAATGTGGCAGCCCTGTTGATGCGCAAGGGAGCGCAGGAATGGACAGAGGAGAAACTGGCTTTCTGTCTTCGCGAACTGGTGCAGTTGTATTACAACCCGAACGACTCCCGTTATGATGGTTCGGTGGAAGATGTGGATGACCTGAACGACCGTTCGGGTCAGACCGTCCCCATGGATGCCGCCGACAAGATGGTGAAAGAGATAGGCCACGGCGAGCGCTGGCGGCAGATGCCCGAGGTGGTGCAGGCCGTGACACGTGCCTTTGCCGATGCGTTCAGGCAGCGCTCCAAGCTGAACCGCCAGCGAGCGGCATTAGGAGAAGGCAATGAGCCCGGCGTGAAGGAAGAGAGGGCCCGACTATCGAGGGAGATGGATTCGCTGACCGAATACATGGACAAGCTGTGGCCTTTGCGCCAGGCTTGGGATGAGCGGGGCGAGGTGCCTGGTGGCGTACCCAAGATGGGTGCCAACAGAGACAAGACGGTAGGCAAAGAAGACAAGGATGACAAGGACGCCAACGAAGGACGCCAGACGACGGAACAGCTGAAGACCCGCCGGCGTTCGATAGTGACGCAGTTGACCCGCAAGCGCAACATGCTACTCTATCAGCGTCCCACCTCCGGCAGAGAGGAGAACCCCATGCCCGATTGTCCGAAGCGGGTGAAGATAGAACGTCAGATCGCCCATCTCACGGATGAGCTGACACGCATAGAATATGAACTGGCCAGGAGGGAGTGAAGATGGAAACACAAGAATACAATGCCAAGGTCCAGGCCTGGGGCACCGACGTGAAGAACAAGCTCCGTGCCAACATCTCCACCATGACAGGCCATTTCTCGGGAGGTTTGCGGGGTAAGTTGTCGTCGCGCGTGTCGATAGGGCGTGACGATGGGGAAGCTCATGCCGTAGGGTTCCGGTTCCTGCGGCATGGGGCCTACGTGGCCTATGGTGTGGGACGTGGCTATGTGAGGATGGGAGGAACGGTGGTGCGCGGGTCGAAGAACCCGAAGACGAAGGTGAAGAGCGGTCCCTTGGTTAGGCACCCCAAGGATTGGTTCGACGCGACGTTGGCGAAGGAAATCAACGGTTTGTCCGAGATTGTGGGGGAATACTACGGAGACAAGTCGGCGCAGGGAGTGCTCGACGAGCTGGACAGGCTGACGATAGTGAAGAAGGGGTGAAAGGTGTTAGTCTCCGAAAAGGTAAAACTTATTTTTCGACTTTGTTCTACGTCCACCATTACGAAAGACTTTTACGAGCAAATAAAAAATAACAAAAACCAACCCCAATTGGAACAGCCAAGTATCGAAGAATGCTGCTCCATAAACAATACCCAGCAGTACCAATAACGCTATAAAAATGACTTTTATGACTTTCATAATGTTGGTATTTAATTTCACTGCAAATATAAAAATTTTTCTGGTTTGTGTCAAGAGGGAAATCCCTAAATGTTTAAGGGGAAAACCTGCGAATAGGTTACTTCTCTACAAATGGTGATATCCTCATTTCTAAACAAGCCAACAGGATCGTTACAAAAAACTGTCCTTTGTCATAATTGTGAGTTTTTTGTAATTTTGGCATAACAAAAACAATATTTATATGGCGGTAAGTAAAGAAACCAAACGGAGCATTAAACTTTATATAGACAACAATGAGATAGATGGTAGTGTTCGTTCTATCCGTAGTCAGATAAATAAGTTGACCAGGGAAATGAATGCTTTAACCATCGGTACCGAGAAATATGAAGAGAAAGCAAAGAAAATTGCCGATTTGAATGCCATTTTAAAATCACACAGAGAAAATGTCAATCACCTAAACACCGAATATTCTAATCTAAAGGACCATGTTATTGATGTTTTAAAAACTGGAGCCGGGGGACTGATTAGTAGGATAACTGGAAACATCTTCGGAGGTTTTGTACAAAGAATTAACGCAGCAATTTCCTATTCCTCTTCCCTCGCTATGGAGGCGGAAGGTGTAAAGATTGCCTTCGACAGGTTAAACGATCCATCTTTACTGGATAACCTTCGCAAAGCGACCCATGGTACAGTGGATGACCTGACATTGATGCAGCAAGTAGTAAAATTCAAAGATTTCAACCTTCCCGTGGAGCAGCTGGGGACTTATCTTGCCTACGCGCAGCAGAAAGCCAAAGACACAGGTCAGGACATCAATTACCTTGTAGATTCTATTGTTACCGGTTTAGGCCGACAATCACCACAGATACTCGACAACCTTGGACTTTCGGCTAAACAGATTAGCGAGGAAGCGAAGAAAAGTGGTGATTTCTTCGGTGCTGTAGCGAAGATTGTTGAGGAGAACATGGCCGCCGCCGGCGACTACGTGGAAACGACCTCGGATAGAGCCGCCCGGGCCAATGCGGAACTTAAGAACGCCCAGATGGAACTCGGTCAGGCGCTGCTTGAGATGAAGGAAGCCGGTGCGTCGGCATTAGGATCCCTGCAAACCAAGACCATCCAACTGCTCACATGGGTGGTGAAGCACCGTGGCGCATTGTTGCAATTGGCTGCCGCCGCCTTACTGGCGTACACCTGGCACATACGTTCGGCAATCGCCTTGAAAGCCAATCTATTGGCGACAAAGCTTCATACAGCGGCCACCATCATCGCCACGACAGCCCAAAAGGCATGGACTTCCGCCACCATATTGGCCAACTATGCCGTAACACTCTTTACCCGTGGGCTTGGCGCTTTACGTGTGCAGATGGCCCTGGCGAAAATGGAAGGAGCCGCCATGGCTTGGGGACCGATGGCCTTGGCCATAACAGGTGTCGGATTGGCTGTATATGGCTTAATCAAGGCGTTCAGCAGTTCAACAGATGCAATGGAGCGGCAAAGTCAGGCCATGAAAGATGCCAAGGCCATAAGTGAAGCCTGGCGCGACGTGCAGAACGATGCCGCCAAGACCGCCGCCACCCAGAAGCAGAAGATCGAGGAGCTGACACGCATCATAGGCGACAACACCGTGGCTTTGGATACCCGCTACAAGGCGGCTAAGCAACTGGAGAATATCGTTCCCGGCTACGTGGCCAGCCTGAACACCGAGAAAGGAGCACTGGACAGCAATTCGAAAGCCATAGACAATTATATAGCCAGGCTGGACCGTCTGGCATTGGCCAGGGCCGTCTACAAAAAACTGGAGGAACTGGCCAGCAAGGCCATCGATGCCGATATGGCGGTGCAGACATGGGAGCGCGCGGTAGCCCGCAGGGAGAAGATCATAGAAGAGCGTAGGAAGAGGCAGGAGAGAGAGGGATTCAGCACAAGTTCCGGCATAGGTTCGAGCGCAACCGGTTACAGTGCCAACTACGGCATGGATTCCTACCTGTATGAGCAGGAGGGCAACAGGCAAATATTGGAGCACAACAAAGAACGTCTTGGTTACTGGAACTCGGAGCAACACGCCATAGCCGAGACGAGAAAAGCACTGCATCGCTATTTGAACGAACATACCACCGCGGAAGAAAGATTGCAAGCCATGAACGACAGCTGGGACACTCCGGCGGTTCAGATAGGCGGTGGATCAGGCGGCAGCACTGGCAAGGGTAAAGGCGGCGGCAGCGGAAATGGTGGCCACACCGAAACAGAAGAAGAACGCCTGCAAAAAGAACTGAAGGCGAAGCTGGAAGCCATAGAAGTGAAGTCGCAACAGCGTATGGCCGAACTCAAGGAGATGTATTACAAGGGTGACATCGAGAGCGAGGAGGAATACAACCTGGAGAAGAACCGCATACAGCGAACCGCAGTGGAAGAGACCTTGGCCTTGGCCGGTCTGGAACCGAAGAAGCGGGCGGAAATGCTCGACAGGTTGCTGGAGCTGCAGATGGAGTTCGGCAGGCAGTATTCGGAGATTCGTGACGAAGAGCTGGAGAAGGAGCGAGAGAGGCTGGAGAAGGGGAATGCCGACTTTGCCCAGTTCGCCGAACAATGGAAGAAGAAGGAGGAAGCGAGGGCCAACCACGCTATAGAGAAGAACAAGGAGATGGCCGACAAGATAGCGTCCATCACACAGCAGATGGGCACCTCGCTCGGAGAGACTCTGGGTAAATTGTTCCAAGGTGAGAAGGGAGCCTGGAGAGATTTCCTGCGCGATATGCTGGTCACCCTGATTGACGCCTTGGAGAAGATGATGGCTGCTTATTACGCCTCGATCCTGGCAAAGGAGATTGCCTCGAAAGGTTGGCTTGGTGTGGCAAGTGCGGCGGCGCAGATGGCCCTGATCACCGCCGCGTTCGAAGCCGCCAAAGCCGTGGCCAAGAGTTTCGACGTAGGTGGTTTTACCGGCAGCGGGGCATGGAACGAACCGAAAGGTGTGGTCCATGCTAATGAATTTGTGGCCAACCGTTTCGCCACGCGCAACCGTCAGATCCTGCCAGTGCTCAACCTGATAGACGCTGCCCAGAAGAGTGGGTCGGTGTCGCGCCTGACGAGTTCCGACATCGCCGCCGTATTGCCATCGGTCGGTGGTGCTGGCGTACAAGGTAGTCGTCGGAATGCCAGGGTATCCGCAGGTCAGAGCGATACGGCCATGATGGCCACGATGAGCCGACTGTCGGAAACAGTGGAGAAGCTGAAAAGCCGTCTGGATAAGCCTATCACGGCGGAGACATACGTGACGGGGCGCGGCGGGAGCCACGAAGCCGGCGAATTATATAACAGGATGCGTAACAATGTGAGCAGGAGGACACAATCATGATACACTACATCGTAGACAACCACGAGGTGAACCTCGATGCCGAGACGAGCATTGAGTTTTACTCAAAGAATCCCTTTTTGACAAAGGAAGAGAGTTTCACACTGGATATAGACATAGACTTGGGGGATGCCCATAATGCCTATGTGTACGGTCATTGCCACCGGTTGGAAAAGCAATTGCCTGCATCTGCAAGGGACGCGATGCTGTATGACGAGAAAGGTGTCATAATAAGGGGTAAGGAAATTATCTTAGAAGTAGAGAAGGATAAGGTGAAGGTTCAGATAGCCGGTGGCGTGTCGGAGTTGAACTACAGGATATCGGGAGGCCTGAAGATGCACTCGCTCCATCTCGGGTATATTCCTGGCGGCAACGCATCGACACCAAGAGACGACAATGTGCCAGGTATAGCCACGGCCGTTCACGGCTTCGTCTTCGACAGTGAGGGAATCCTGTCGAAAAAATTAACCCCTTCACCTGTGCTTTATGAGGGAAAGGATGAGTTTGTGTCAGGACGCAACCAATTCATCTATCTTTGGAAGACCGTCGAGAGACTGGTCATAGCCTTAGGGTATGACATGGGACGAAACTACCTGTACGAACATGAGAAATTTAGGAAAATAGTGATCGTAGGTGGATCCAGGACGAGATACATTGAGAAAAGACTTCCCAACTGGGAGGTGCGCACGTTCATATCGGAAGTAGAGAGGCTGTTGGCCGTCAGTTTCCAAAAGAACCCCGCAAGCAATACTGTGGATATCCTGCCTTTGTCGGAAATAGGCCAAGATGGCGGACTCTCTCCTTTTGTAATAGAGGCGACAGATATATTGGGCGGAATAAGGAAAAAGGCGTTGGACGAAGTTCCGGATGAAGTCAGCCATATGATTTATGATGACATTGCGTATGATTTCCCCTCAACCGTATATTACAAATACGAGCATATCGACGCCGTGGTAGTGTCGGCGCACTCGGATACCAGCGTGATTGTACCGGATTCAGGCATCTTTACTGACGACGAGAAACGATACATGTTCTATATCTGGCGTTGGATCAATGAAAACTGCGGTACACCGGATGCCGACTGGCAGACAAAGATAAGAGCCGATTCCACTGTTGCCGCATACGAAAGATACCAGAATATTTTCTACGACCGGGCAACGGGGCGGCAATATATCCTATTACGGGGAAAACCGTCGATTTGGGCAGACTCATATTACCAATACTACCTACAAGAAGTCTCGAAATATGGGTTCAACATGCAACAGGACAAATCGGCGATGAAGATTATCCCCTGCGAAATGGTATGGGTGACAGGTGTAGACTCGGCTCAGGGTTCCTATAACTATTATCCTTTCATGTGGCCTATGCCCGTAGTGGTCGGATCAGGCAATGAATCGAAGGCCTCTGACGATGAAGACCGCGAGGAAAACGACTTGATAACCGATATCATGAAAGGAATAAAGGAGGAAACGGTTCCGGACCGGATATATATCGCCTTGGAATATGGTACCGTGGACTGCACATGGGGCGACCATTGGGGCAGAGCCAGCGAGAGTGAGATGGCAAGGCGGTATCTTGATGCCGTATGCACATCGAATGCCATAGTCCGGCCCGTACTGGACAGGGGGCTCCCTGATTGTCGTAAGGCCCATTTGGAATACTTGGGCGACAGCAGCCTCACATTGGAGCTGGACGGGGAATACGGTATGAAGGCAACGGAATATGCCGACATAGTCAGATTCGACGCCAAGACGGAGTATGCCGTTAGTTTCCGTTCCGTTGTCCGTCCAGACCCGAAGTCAATCTTCATCATAGGGAATCAGAGATTTTTATGCAAGGAACTGAAGTACAGCTCCAACAACTGCCAGTTCTCTGAAGTGGTGGAAGGCGTGTTTTATAAAATCAACGAAAACCAAGGATGATAAAATGAGAACCTACAAATCACTCCAGAACCTGACGAGCGACGAGATAGAGGCACACATCCTCGATCCGGAGAGCCATCCTCTTCCCGAGAGATGCCAGGAGCAATTCAGTAGGGTGATGACTGCTGCCCGCCTGATGGATTCTCATCCTGATGATGGGCAGGTGGCCAAATTGTTGCAAGAGAAATACCCCGTGAGTCAAACTACCTGTCGCCGCGACATTGCCTTGGCGCGACAACTATACAAGACGCAGCACACGTTCGACTGGGATTTCTGGCGCGCTTGGATGATACGCGACCAGATTGATCTGATAGAAAAGTGTCGTGAGAAGAAAGACTTCAAGACTTGGAACAAGGCCAAGGAGACGCTGAGAAGGATCATAGGCGACAAACCGGAAGGAGTGGAAGATCCGCGCAGGATGGAGAAGAACCTGTTCCTGATACAGGTTGTGAACCAGGCAGGAGAACGGCATGAAATCAACCTGAGTGAAGTGCGGGACTGGAAACCCTCCCAAGTGAAAGCACTCATCGACAATCTCACATCGCCTATCGATACCGCCGAAGCGGAAGAAATCATCAACACATGAAAGAAGAGTATTGGAAAGAGAAGCTATGCGTTAATCGCATCCAGTATGCGTATATGGTTTTACAGGCCAGGACCAAGTACGCCATCATGAGCCGTGGCACCGGCAAGTCGTTCATCGTAGGGGCCGAAGTGGATGAGAACATACGACTGATGCCCCGAGGGATAACCACCATTGCGCAGGCGACCATAGGCCAGGCCTTGACCAAGACACTGCCTTCGACCTTCAAGATGTTGGATATGCTGGGATATAAGCCATACGATTACACCACCCACTCTGGAGATTATGTGGTATGCCGGACGCCGCCAGAGGGATGGTATCGCCCTTATGAGAGGATCATGCAGTATGATCATGTCATCTCCTTCAGCAATGGTCATTGCCTGTATATCCTCACCCAGGAGGGGAACAGCCGTGGCCCGAATGCAGATTTCAACATCACCGACGAAGCTTTGACCATCAACAAGACGAAGTTCGACCAGGAGGTTGCCCCTACAAACAAGGGCAATGAATTCATCTTCGGCAAACGCTCGTCTCACCCTGTATTGAAACACCACGGCAACTGCTTCCTCTCTTCCATGCCGTATACGTCGGAACAGAACTGGCTGCTGGATCCTGCGGAGTATTATGAGAGGGAACGCGGGATACCTCTCTTCGCCAAATGGAACAAGATGGTGAATATCCAGATGAGTATGATAGAGGCCGCCATCGCCCATGACAACCACCTCTTCGCTGACCTGTGGAATGAATGTGTGCGTATGCGCAAGGAGATAACACCTTTCGTAAGCCGAGACCAGACATTGTTCATCCTTGGCAGTGTGTTCGACAACATCGAGAACCTGGGGATGCAATACATCATCAACCAGTATAAGGTGATGGACAAATTGTCGTTCATGGTGGAAATACTGAATATGCGCCTGGACACCATTGATCACTGCTATTACAAACTCGATCCAGAACACCATCAGTACAGCAACGCTTTCAACGATTCCTTCATCAGAGGTATGGCCGAAGATGTGTCCTTCGACTGGGAGCAGTTGCGCAACATCCAGGACAGCCGGGCGGATCTGGATTGCGACCCTTCACAGCCGCTGGAGATATGTCCGGACTGGGGCAGCCGCGCTTCGTTCCTGACCGTATACCAGGAACGCAGATACGATTTTGCATTGAGGAAAGCCTCCGACCGACCTGTTGAATGTCTGATCAATGAGTTCTTTGTCAGGCGGGATGACGAGACGGACACGGAAATCAATGCCCTGGCCGACCGCTTCATCGCCTATTACCACCATCACCCGACCAAGCGCGTCACCATGGACCGGGACCGATATGGTGATGCCCGACGAGCCAACAGCAGAAAGAGTTACAATGAACTGTTCGTCGACAGACTGCAAAAGTTCGGTTGGCAGGTACGCCAACGAGTGCATACCGGTATGGAACCTCCACAACATGATAAATACTTACTGATGACACTCATCCTAACAGAGACGGACGAGCGTTTCCCCCAGTTACGTATCAATGCTACTCGTTGCCGCCACACCCTCATCAGCATGAACAACACACGTGTGGTGGAATCGAATGGACGATTCGAGAAAGACAAGTCGAGTGAGCGCAGGAAAAGCGTCGCCCCAGAGGAAGCCACGCACTTCGGTGATACCGTAGACAAACATATCTGGACCAAGTATGGAGAACGATTGCGCAAGTTGCACGCATCTTTCGCTCCTGCCAGAGTGTAGTGTAGGTTTAACAAATATTAAAACGTCATATATCCTGCAAAAAGCGACCCAATCGGCGACCGGCTCCATAGGGTGCGGTCGGCTCGTTTGTGAATCTTGAATGCGATTTTGATGCAAAACCGACGTAAAATATTGGAAATCAACAGCTGTTAACATTATTTAGAGGCAAAAACATGTGAAAAAGGTGTCCTATCCAACAAAAAAACTTATTTATAAATTTGCAGTATGAGTACAATTCAAGGAATGAGACAAGAGATGTTCGCCTTAGCGGCAAACGACATCACCATACTCGCACAGGATACTGTGAGAGTACAGGTGTCCATTGCCATTGTGAGCTTGGATACGGTATTTGAGAACGCTGGATATTATATTCCCGTGAACGGCGTCGTACACCTTGGAGAGTTAGGGGAACTCGCCAACAGTTGTATCCAGTTGGCGGAAAACTTTGGCCGTTTCGGAATGGAGCAGAGCAGGAACGCATATTGCACCTTGACCATCTCTTTGCCTGACGAAGAAATATCATCCTCATCGGAACTGTGGTACTGCAGGAAAGATCTTGGAGGTGTGCTGCCCCCTATTCCTCGATTTGCTACCGCATTGCGAAACCGCCGTTTATCAGCAGATCAGTTCTTTCCACTTTTCGCACCCTGCTTACTCGGTTTAACCGTATATCACAAATTGGCGTTTCTCGATAATGGTGAGATAAAGTACATTACCGATGAGGAAGAAGTTATTGGGTTTGGCCATGACAACTACAAGCCTATTGACATCAGTCCATATACGGAGCGAGCTGTCTCTCCCGTTTCGTCTTCCGCTAAGCTTCTGTTCTACGATGTGGAATTATATCATCATGGGGACATAGTAGACCGTGTGCACTGCGAGGTAGAGGAAGTCAATTATCACCATACCATCGAAATAGTATACATCAACTTCCTTGGGGTGCAAGACTGCATCATGTTGCGTGGCGATGATGAGGAAACGCATGAGATGGAAGCCAGCTATGACTATTTCCAATCCACATATCAAAGATACGACACGCAATTCACGGAAGAACACAAGGCCAGCAGCGGATGGATAGACAACGATGAGTGGAAGGCCATATGCGACATGGTGGAAAGTCCTTACTTGTCGGTGGTTGCAAACGGAGGGTTCATTCCCATCGTCATCACCGATGTGGATGTGAAACGGGTCCAGCCATCCAACGCGCCGAAAGCCATCACCATCACCTGGCGCTATGCAAACCGGTATGACATGCGGAGAATGAAGGCTACAGACTTCATGCCCACCGTATCAGAACAAGGGGTGTTTGAAAAACCTTCGTTCGATGAAACTTTTGAATAAAAGAAACAAGAAATGAAAGAAGCCATCTATGCGAACACGATGCTTGCCGACCTGGACATACGGCAGGACAGGTTTGGGAACAAACGGTTGTTCTCCATAAAATTCTGCACGCTTGACGGGAAACTGTATTTCATCCCCCAGGCTTACGCTACAGGATGCAAGGGAATGGATATGAAACGCATGAGGTTTCGTGGCATACAGCCATGCGACTGCAAAGGACAGCCCGAAGGGCATGTAATACCGGTGAAAATAACCAACATCATGGAATACAACGGCCATGTGGTGGATTGGACCAATGGATATCAAGAAAACGAATAGACGATATGGAAATACAATTCAATACCAAAGGCGCTCCGCTGCTCATGTTCAGCGACAGCATCTTCGCCGACACCTACACAGACAAGCGCGCCGCAGACGGCAGACGACGCGCGTTGTTCCCCTACGATGACAACCGGAGGGATTACATCTATGTCGGTAACCGACGGGTTGTGGCATGGGGTGTGGACAACCAGTGGCCATCCACCGCGGTCAACCTCGTGCGTGACACCACAGTGCTCAACACCGGCCTTAAATACCTGCGTAACCTGACTTTAGGCCAAGGTATTTTTGCCTGTACGGTGGAAGGGTACAATGACAATGGCGACGAGGTGTTGCGTCCCATCGACGACAACAGGGTAAATAGTTTCATACAAAGTCGCAATGCGCGACGATACATGGAGAAAGTGCTTCGTGATTACCTGAAGACGGGCTGCGGTGCCGTCCAGTTCGTGCCGAACATGGCTGGTTCGGACATAGTAGGTCTGCAGCCACTCAACTGCACCCAGTTCAGATTTACGGAGCCTGACAAGAACGGGTATCACGAATGTATCGTGGCAGGGAATTGGGACATATTCCCTTCGCAGGACTACACTATCCTGCCAGTTCTCAATGAATACGACCCTAATTTCCAGGCGATGCTCCTCAAGGAAAGAGGCAACCTGCGCAAAGGCTTCGTTTATGGCGTGCGTGACTCCTGGAGCAATGACGACATCTACGGCGAACCGATATGGTGGCCGGCATGGGTGGCAGGTTGGATAGAGATCGCCCATTCGGTGCCGCAATTCCTAAAGAGGGCGTACAAGAACCAGACCACATGGAAATGGCATGTGCAGATTCCTTATTCGTTCTGGGATAAGAAGTTCCCAGAAGAGAACTACGATGGGGATTACAAGGCACGGGAGAAGGATATCAATCGCTATATGGACCAGATAGAACGCAATCTGTTAGGGGCGGAGAATGCGGAGAAACCTATCTTCAGCAACTATGCCGTCAACGAGATGAACGGTCGCATAGAAGAGGAATGGAAGATCACCCCGTTGGCCAACAAATACAATGCCGGACAGGAAAACCTGGTTACTTCGGCGGCAGCCAACTCGGAGATCTTGTTCTCTCTCATGGTCAACCCCAATGTTTTGGGAGCGGGCATGCCTGGAGGCACCTACGCGGGGAACCAAGGTGGCAGCAACATCCGCGAGGCCTTCCTGGTGAACATCGCCAACGCATGGATTGACCGGCAGAACCTGCTTGACCCGTTGGAGCTGTTCCTTCGGCTCAACGGTATGCCGGAATGCCGCCTGCGTTTCAGGAACACCATATTGACCACTCTCGATACAGGTGCGGGAACAACGCATCGGCTAAGTTGACAATAACAAAAAAAAGAATATAAACGGATATGATTTTCAGTGAAGAACTTTGGGTAAAAGGACGTGAACAGGATGCGCACATTCCCGTCAGCGCCTCCTTATCGTTCTGCAAGATGGCACCGTCTTTAGAGAACACCCAGGAGATGTTCTTGAATCCCTTGTTGGGCGACGAGCTGACATCGGAGATGGAGACTGCTTATCGGCAGGGTGATATCCCCGCTCCCATGGCGGAACTCATCAAGATGGCACAAAAATCGGTAATGAACCTCACTTTCTGGTATTACTTCGATTCACTCCAGATGCGCATCACCGACCAAGGATTCCAACGCCAAGGCAGCGAAGAATGGCAACAGCCTTACAAATACCAAGAAGACCGCTTGCGTGAGAATTTCAAGATTCGCGGGTTCAATGGGCTGGACCAATTACTCGAATACCTATACGGCAACCTGGCGGATTTCCCGTCGTTCGCATCCAGCAAAGCGTATACAGACATACAAAAAGCCATAGTAAGGACCATGGAAGACGTCAACAGCTGTGTGTATATAGGAAACAGCTATCTGGTATTTTTGCGACTGCGCATAGAGTTCGCGTCAATCGAGGAGTCGCGACTGGTAACCGTAATGGGCAGGGATTTGTATGACAAGTTCCGTGCGTGGCTGATTGCGCCTGATACCTTCCCCACGGACGAGGCAACCTGCACGCTGGAGGAACTAAGGGTTAAGTGTGCTACCGTCGTCGTAAGAAACGCCGTAGTACGCTTGTTGAAACAAACGGGAACCATCACCGACCAAGGCCTTTATTTCAATATCACTGCGGCTTCAGGCGACAACAACAGGAGCCTGCAGCCGGCGACGGACGTTGCCATTGGCGACCGTCTGGTGTTGTACGAAAGCGATGCGAGGATGGCGGAAGACAACCTCAGTCGCTTCCTCTCCAAAAGGATGCCCGACCTGTATGAAGGGAGGGGCCTGAACCATGTAGTACGCGACAATGACGGAAGACAAGCCTTCTTCGCCATGTAACCGATTGATCTATGAAGGAACTGGAGATAAGATACCGGCATTGGGGGGTGAGGAAAGTGAAGCGATCGCGAATCCCTGACAATTGGAGAGAGTTGACGGCAAAACAGTTTACCGCCGTCGCCGACATGCACATCTGCGGCTATAACGCCGACAAGATGATCAGCCAATTATGCGGACTAAGCGAGAAAGAGGTGAACATGATGGATTCCTACCAGAAATATGTCATAAGAGGGGAGCTTGAATGGATGCTCTCCCTCGCCACCCCTCATGATTCCTTCATCATCGAGCAGCTGCCAGGCACAAGATTGTTGCCCCCGGGGAACAAGTTGAGAGGCTG
Source organism: uncultured Prevotellaceae bacterium (assembly GCA_900316685.1). Lineage (GTDB taxonomy): Bacteria > Bacteroidota > Bacteroidia > Bacteroidales > Bacteroidaceae > Prevotella. The sequence continues at coordinate 37,655 of ONDS01000009.1, forward strand.
CAGCCTGCAACAATTCATGACCGCCGACACATATTTCCAGCTGTTCACCTTGCATCCCAACAAGGAAGAGTTCCTGAACCTTTTCGTGGGAGCGCTGTATCACCGACTTGGAGAATACTACAATATAGAGGAATGTGATGTGCCGTCTCTTCGCCGGAAGGCTACAAAGATAGACATGGAACGTAATGTGGCGGAAATATCCCATGCTGATTTGAATGTCAGATTTGCAGTATACCTGAACTTCATATTAATCAGGGAGTGGCTGTCCAAGGCGTACCCTAAGTTGTTCCCCAAAGGTGAGGAGCATGAACAGGGAACGAAATTGCACAGACCCACCGATTGGCTGGCCATCTTTGATGCTTTCATCGGCGATGATGTGGCGGATATGCGTAAGTACCAGATCATGCTTGCCACGGACGCATTCCGGATCATGGAAAGAAGAATCAAAAACGCTCAAAAAAGATGATCACAGGAAAATTCATAAGTGACTATATAGAAAACTTGTGTAGAAGACATAAGGAAATAAAGCATGGGGTGACTGGGTGTCATTTCGTCAACCTGAACGACGACAAGCAGCAAACTGCCCAGGCGGAAACTCTTCGGTATCCTGCCGTGATGTTTGAAGCGTCCGGATATACCATCGTGGATAAGGGAGGCTCGTACTGCAAACGCCACCAATGTCGGTTGCAGGTGGTGACCCATGTGATGGATACGGGCGACTATGCCGAAATAGAGACCGCTCTTTCCCTTTGCGACACCATCTTCACCGATTTTCTCTCCCGGATGATTATTGACAAAAGGCAAAGGAACCCGAATTGGCTTTTAGGTCTGACGATGAACAATATCGAAGTCATTCCCATAGAAAACAAGAGTAATGCTCTATATGGTGTGCTGGCTGAACTGTATATACCTGAACCGATATGTATAACTGACAATAATAACCCTTTTAACGATTAATAGCGATGGCGAAATCTTTAGATCAACTGCTCGTGCAGGCTGAACAGATAGAGAGTAATGTATTGCCAAACTCCAATACGGCAGGTTTGGTGGGTGACACGATCAAAGGAGTGGTGGAACATCTGCAAGCACGTGAATACGGCCCTGTGGCCGGTTACGTGCATTGTGAATCCCTGGAGGACTTGCCTACGGAGGATCTTACTCCCACTGAAAAGAAATGCGCCTATATTGTCGACGGCCACTTCTATGTCTTCGTGGGCGAAGGTGGTGACACGCTCGATGGGCGCTACCAGGACTGCGGGGAGTTGCGAGGAGCAACAGGCGGGAAAGGGGATAAGGGTGAGAAAGGCGACCCGGGCGTGTTACTGGACCCCGAGGCCGTGGAACTGTTCGACAGTATCGACGACATCCCATCCGTGCAGGATCCTGACAATTCCATTCCTACCGCACATGTTGTCGATGAACTCCTAGCTCTCCAGACGGAGGGAGATGAGAAAATCCAGACAGCCCTGAACGGCAAGTCGGCCATCGTCGACATTCGCTCATCAAGATGGTTCAACAAAAGCGGATGTTACAGTTCGTCCTCCGCCTCCAACTACAAGACGGTGACCTACGACGTGACCCACCTGCTCGGCTCCTCGGTTACCGTCCACTACACCAAGAAGAACAACACCGCCAATTACCAACTGGTGCGTCACTGGCAGGATATAGGTTCCTCGGCGGCCGCTGACTATACTACGGAGAACCTTCTGCGCATCGGCTCCAACACATCCGGTACCAGCGACAACTACAATGCCCTCAACGTCTCTCTCGCTCCCTCATCCACGGGGTACGCGGCCATGGCGGAACATGTGTCGGGCGGAGGGAGGATTTTCCTCATCGTCACTCTTTACAAGACCCGCGAGCCCGACGACTTCCTCATGCAGGAAGGAATCGTCCAGGCGATCGAGAAAAAACAAGACATACTGGAGATGGATGATACGCCCGAACCCGGCAGTACCAACCCCGTCACCTCGGACGGAGTACACGGCGCGCTACTGCCTCTTCGCACTGAGATCTTCGGCGTGTCGGCTCTCGTGGAAAAGAAGGAGGGAAGATACCTCTTCTACAATGGCTCCACGAAATTAGGCTATTATACCAACAACAGCGACTACGGTACATTCAACTGCCATATCTACGATGTGACCGACATCGTAGGAACCACCGTGATGCTGTATTACTCCAAACGGGTGAATACCAAGACTTACATGCTTGTGGACGACTATACGGCCATCACCACATCCTCTACCAACATCCACTCGCATATCCTGGCCATGGGCACAACGGTCTCAAGCAATGTGGCCGCGGCAAGCGCCAACATCTTTTCCCTCAACGTGCCTCTCAATGCGGCGGCTGTGATGGCCCAAGCGGCGGTAGGGCGCGTGTACCTCATCGTCAATCTCCGGCAAGACTATGAACAGAAGAACGTATTCCTCACGGAAGGTCTCAAAGACAGGATCGGCACACTGGAAGGAACGAGACCTATTTGGCTCGAGGACGAAAAGAAGCGCATCATCGAACTGGTACGCCAGAAAATGGAACATGAGATCGTGGTGTTCGGGTTCAACACCGACCAGCATATACGAATGTCGTCGCGCGAGATATACACCTTGCCCGTATTGCGGGGACTGAACGCCATGCGCGACATGGCCGAGGAGATTCCCTTCTCGCTCATCTGCTTAGGAGGCGACGCGCCGGGTTACGGCACCGACGATCAGTCGCAGGAGGCGGTGACGCAGGAGGTGCTCGAGGTCATACGGGCCACCGACACCGACAGGTGCCCGGTGGTCTATATCGCAGGCAACCACGACGGGTTCCAGAACGCGGGCACGGAAATTAGCGACGGGCGCACGCTGTTCAATGCCGCCACAAAACGCAATGCTGTGCGACGGCAGCTCGACGGGTTCCATCCACGGAGCACCAATGCGTGGTTCGACGATGCAGCCAACAAGGTGCGCTTCATCTTCGTCGACCCGTGGTCGAGATGCACAGGCCCGGGCAGTTCCACGGGTATGCGGCACGCGGCCGCCACGGCCATCCTGACCGAAGCTCTGGCCGACAGCAAGCTTGAGAATTCGGAATGGATGGTGCTCATCTTCTGTCACAACGTGCTGGCCGATGGCGTCGATGGCAACAATTACGCACCAGCTTCAGCAGGCAGCGTCAACCACTGGGCCGACGAGGTCATGCCGCGCGTCAATCAGGGGGTTAGGGTCGTGGCTTGCTTCAACGGACATGCGCACAACGCAGGGCAAGGCGTAAAGGACGGCACGCTGTTCATCAGGAGCCACACGTCCAACAAAAGCGACATATCGCAGTCCTGGGACGGCATCACTTATGAGCATGTGGCGAAGACGGCCACCGAGACCTCGCAGGATGTGTTCGTGCTCGACAAGACCGAGGGCAAGATCTACGCCTATCAGTTCGGGGCGGGCATGGACAGGGTCTTCGTCTACGGAGATGGCAACCCGCGCATCGCCCTCTGCCATCTCTCCGGCATCGTGACCGTCGACGGACAGCCCGCCTCGGGCACACTGACGGCCACACACCACAATACTGCGTATTCTTGTGTACTGGGAGCCGACGGGTCGTATGACTTCCCTCACCTGTGCCCTGAATGCGAATGGGGACTTTCGCTCGACACTTACGGGGGAGACATCGAACCTTACGCGGCAGAAGAGGGCTCATTCACACACAACATCGTACTTTAATCCTTTGATATCTCATGCAACAGAACACGAAAGAATGGATTCAGTACGGCAGCGCTATAGGGATGATCGTCTCGGGCATCATCCTTGCGTTCCTGTCGTTCTTCCTCAATGGCTACGACATCGCCGACGGGGTGTTGTGGTACATCGCCCAGGCTCTCATCTACGCGGGCGGCATCTTCGGGGTGAGCATCTACTTCAAAACCAAACTCGGGGAGTTCGAGAGCAAGGCCAGGGAGGAACTGAAAGAGTACATCGAACAAAAAGAGAGGAAGGAGGCCGCCGATGAAGACGCTGACGCTTGACCGACGATATAGGCCGGCCACGGGGCTGTACTCCATCGGACACCTCTACGATGCCGACGGACATTACATCTGCGACACCATCGAGGATACCGACCGAGGCCTCACACAGGACATGCCGCTCGACGACATCCGGCGCATCAAGGTCAAGTCGAAGACGGCCATACCACGTGGCACCTACCGCGTCACCCTCGATGTGGTCAGCCCTAAGTTCTCTCTAAAACCTTACTACAAGAAGTTCTGCGGAGGCAAGGTGCCCAGGTTGCTCGACGTGCCGGGGTTCGAAGGCATACTCATCCATAAAGGGGTGACAGAGAGATCGTCCGCCGGTTGTATCATCGTTGGTTACAACACCGTCAAGGGTCAGGTCACCTCATCGCAAGCCTGCTTCGAACGGCTTTACCGCCTTCTCGACAGCTACAGGAAACAAGGAGAAAAAATTTATATCAACATCATGTAGTAGTGAGTAGTGAGAGGTGAGAGATATGCCAACAAATCGGGAAAACTTAATACGACCGCCCCGACGTGTCAACAAATCGGGGAAATATCAACTTGAAGGGAAAAAGCCTATGGACGTAAGCAAATTCAAGAACCTCCCCCTGTGGGCGCTGGCCGTGTGGTTGGTGATACTGGCCTGCTGGATGCTGATGGGGTGCAGGACGAAGAGCGTGACGGAGTATGTCGCCGTGCATGACACGCTGCGTACCGTGCGGACGGACACCGTTCGCGACGTGCGCGTGGTCACCAAGACCGACACCCTACGGCAGACGGAGAGCCATTTCCTGACCGTCAACGATCGCGGCGACACCATCCGGGAAATACATTATTATAAAGAGGTCGAGAAAGAGACTGTCGTCGACAGCACCAAACGCTACCAGTCCAAGGTTGACAGTCTCCAGTCCATTGTTGACAAATTGGCAACAAAAGAAGTGGTCAAGGAATCTTCGTTTTGGGAGCGGTGGAAACGCATCATCGACGTGGTCGTTACTGTGGTTGTCGTCGGCCTCTTCGTTTGGTTCCTCCGATGGCTGGATAGGAAAAACAGATGAAAAATGCCCCACCGGGTTGCCGGCGGGGCTGCTCTTGTTGTGATAAGAGTGCATGTCAAATCAATGCCACCTTCAAGAGCATGTTTCCCAAGTCATGAAGAGCTTCCTCCACCATCTTCGCTTCGCTGGCCGTGAAATGGGCCTCTTTGCCATTCACTTTGTGCCCGTTGAGACGTTGCGACAGCCACGATTTGCTCCTGCCGCATTTTGAGGCGATGTAAGTGAGCGATATGGCATTCGGTACGTCGCCCAGCTTGCGCCGCATGGATTCGGCTTTCAGTTCGGTGATGTCCTCCTCCATGGCGGACAACATGCGCCGAAAATCAGACAGCGACGCTTCGTTGTATGCGTCCTGTTCCTCCTTAGACATGGCGTCCTGCACTTCTTTTTGGTAACGCTTCGCCGCTTCCAGTTCCTCAGGGGTATCCGCTTTTTCATACCGGCTGAGCACTTCCCGTAACGTGGGGTTCTCTATTAGTTCTGTTAAGTTTCTCATTGCTGTTGTATTGTTTGAGAGCAGCCCCTTTCGGGGCTCCCCAGGTTATTACTTTGTTTCTTCATCCCCCTCATCTTCCAGTGGCACTCCCAGTCCCAAAAGGGTTTCGTGGGCTGTTTTCCATTTTTCGAGGTATTCGTTCGTCAGTTTCTCCTTCCATTCGTCTGAGAGTGTTGAGTTCTCGATGGCCATCAGTATGCGCTCCATCCGTTTCTTGTACTCTTCAACTTCTTTCCTTGTAGGCATTGTTCTTGTTTTTTGGGTTTGACATGTTCTTTAACTCTTATCACATTGCAAAGATAATAAATAATTGTTTATTGAACAAATAAATTTCTGTTTATTTTTAAGCCTGGCTGAATTTTTAACATTTCATCACTCGTAACTCACAGCACCCCTTTGTAATGGAGCAGCAGTTTGTTGGCGTCCTTGATGTTCTTGGGGGTGTAGATATCGGTGATGAGCACTGAAGAATGACGCGCCTGGTCGCGCACGCTCAGGATGTCGGTACCGCAGCGCAGCATGTTGGTGATGCCCGTATCCTTGAGCGAATAGAACTTGTAACGATCGGAGAACTTCAAATCGCGACGCACGTAATGGAGCCAGAAATCGCGGAAGGCCTTCTCCGACCGCCTTTCCTTGCCTGGCATGAAATCATCACTGAAAAGATAGTAGTTGCCGGGTGAGGAGAACACATCCAGCTCGATCATCAGGTTCATCACGTGGCGGGGCACAGTGATCACCGCGTCGTCGTGGTTCTTGGTGTGGTCGCCATGGAGCAGCAGCGTCTGCTTAGCCACGGAGAAATCGCCGACCTTCAGGTAGCTCATCTCACGAGGCCGGACCAGGCAATAATGGAGGATATAACAGGCGAGCAGGAAATGGCGGTGCCGCCCTAAGAGGTAGTCGCGTATCTGTCGGAGCAACTCGTCGGGTATCACGTCGCGGTTCTTCGCCTTATTCTTCACCTTCACATGTATCATTCCAAGGGTGGGGTCGGCAGGCACGTAACCCCGCTCGGCCAGGTATTTGGCGAACACCTTCACCCATCCCAGGTAGTTGTTGCGCGTCTGGATGGTGTTGTTGCGGTCGATGAAGATGTAGTCGAGGAACTTGCCCACGGCCACCTTGTTGAATTGGTAGCTGTAGAAGATCTTATCCTTCTGCCCTTGGTTCCACTCACGCAGCATTTTCAGGCGGGAGAGGTACGACGCGAGGGTCTCCTCACGCATGTGACCCTCGCCGGTCATCTTCATGAGGTAGTCGCGGTAACGGTCGCACACCTCCTCGAAAGGAGTGTATTCTTCTGGCTGTGCCGCCTCTATCCAGGGATTCCATCCCTGCATCAGTTTCTCGGTCAGCTGGCGGGTCAAGTGTTCGCCGACGACGCGCTGCGCCTTGCGCCCTTTCACATGACCCAACATGATTTTTTTCTTACGCAGCCTCCCTTCCGCAGGGTCGAATGCGGAAAAAGAAACGTAACACTCCTTTTTCTGATGAAAGACGGGCGATTTCCACTCTAATATATAAGATGTGGACGATCGCGCAGAAACAAAATTTTTTTTAGCCATCTCGATTAAATTTTAGAGACGGCCTCCGGTTGAACATGATTGCGGGAAAAAGACGGTTCCGAAAATTCGCCGACCATTTCACCCCCGACAACGGATAAAGGGCTGATATTCAGCCCTTTATCTTGGATTTCGTCGGGATTACTGGACTCGAACCAGCGACCTCGCGCCCCCCAGACGTGTGCGCTACCAACTGCGCTAAATCCCGAACACATTTTGTAAATGCGGTGCAAAGGTAACGAGTTTTCATGATACCTCCAAATTTTTTTCGGTGTTTTTTTGTGAACGAAAGAAAAATCGAGGGAAAACGAGGGAAAACGGAACAAAAAGCAAGGGGTTTCCCGTATAGAATCATCGATCTATGACTTCATTTTGCGAGCAGGCTCAAGGCACCGCCCCTACCATAAACCAAGACTTTTCATAAGAAAGGATGCACCTCGGAATAAAAAATATGCAAGCATATTTTGTTCTTCTCTCGGTTTTCACTATCTTTTCATAAGATAGGATGCACCTCGGAATAAAAAATATGCAAGCATATTTTGTTCTTCTCTCGGTTTTCACTATCTTTGTTCCCGAAAAAGTATAAAAATAAATTGACAACGAAATGACATACGAATTGTGGGCGCCCGAGAACGTCAACACCACCATAAACCTGCCGGCGTCGAAAAGCATCAGCAACAGGGCCTTGATCATCCATGCCCTCACAGGCAGCAAGACCCTTCCCACCAACCTTTCCGACTGCGACGACACCGAGGTAATCATCCGGGCACTGAACGAGATGCCCGACGTCATCGACATCAAGGCGGCAGGCACGGCCATGCGTTTCATGACCGCCTACCTCGCCGTGACACTCGGTGAGCATACCATCACGGGCACGCAACGGATGAAGGAGCGGCCCATCGGTATACTGGTCGATGCGCTACGACACTTAGGAGCCGACATCGAATATGTGGACAAGGAAGGGTTCCCCCCACTCCACATCAAAGGACGGATGCTCGAGGGTGGCAGCATCACGGTCAACGGTTCCATCAGTTCACAATATATCTCCGCCCTGCTCATGATAGGTCCCATCCTGGAAAAAGGACTGGAGATGCGACTGCTCGGCGACATCATCTCACGGCCCTACATCGACCTTACCCTCTGCACCATGCGCGACTTCGGCGCCGAGGTGGACTGGACCGGCCCAGACATCATCACCGTCAAAGCCAAGCCCTACGTAGAAAGCCAGTATTTCATCGAGAACGACTGGAGCGCAGCATCTTATTGGTATGAGATGACCGCCCTGCATCGCGGCGACGACAACGAGATATGCTTGAACGGACTGACCGACGGCTCGAAACAAGGCGACTCCACCGTGCGCTATCTGTTCAGTCTGCTGGGTGTGAAGACATCTTTCGACGATTCGCGAAAGGGCGTGCCCACCACGGTACACTTAAAGAGAAGCAGTCCACCGGTGCCACGAATGGAATACGACTTCATCAACCAGCCCGACCTGGCCCAGACCTTCGTGGTTACTTGTCCGCTGATGAACGTGCCTTTCCACTTCAAAGGACTCTCCACGCTGAAAATCAAAGAGACCGACCGCATCAAGGCACTGAAGACCGAGATGCGCAAATTGGGTTATGTGATACATGACGTGAAAGGGAAAGAGCTCTATTGGAATGGCGAACGCTGCGAGCCGCAGGCCAAGCCCGTAATCGATACCTATAACGATCATCGCATGGCCATGGCTTTCGCACCCGCAGCCTGCCTCATACCATTCCTCCACATCTCGCATCCCGAGGTGGTAACGAAATCCTATCCCCTGTTTTGGAACGACCTACAACAGGCGGGATTCTCCATCAACGAAACACCATGACCATATTCATCATCAGCGGTCTATGCCTCATCGTCTTCCTCGGGCTTTTCCTGTGGGGGCGACGCCATACCGAACCACCTACACAGACGGCCCCCTCCTGCGGAACATGCGACGGCAACGACAGCCGCTGCCTGCAAACCTGTGCCATGGAGGCCGCTGTCAAGGAGATAGAGTATTTCGACGACGAGGAACTGGACGTTTTCAAGGACCGACGCTCAGACAGCTACGAAGAGGAGGAGGTGGAGCTATTCCGCGACGTGCTCTACACCATGCAGCAAAAGGAGGTGAGAGACTGGACACAGAGCCTCTGTCTGCGCGGCATACAGGTGCCCGACCAGTTGAAAGACGAGTTGTTCCTATTGTTGGGGGGTGAGGGGTGAGAGGTGAGAATTAAGAATTAAGAGTTAAGAGTTAAGAGTTAAGAGTTAAGAGTTAAGAAAGAATGCCATTTGGATGCCAATCCCCTTACTTCTTCATTTTCATGGAGTCAAAGGCAATAAATCAGGTGTTTTATCGGTTAAGATAATGTGAAGTTGCCAAGATTTCAATATATCGTTCCATTATTGGTTGTGACCACCATCGTGGTGGCCACCGCTTGTTCTACGCAGAAAAACACGGCTAAGAGCAGGTGGTGGCACGCGTTCAATGCCCGTTACAACACCTATTTCAATGGTGCGCAAGCCTATATCGACGGCTCCTTGGCCAAGGAAAACGGCAACAAGGACAACTTCACCGAGCTCATACCCCTTTACACCGTAGGCAACAAAGCCAGCCGTTCGCTGGGGGAGAGCCAATTCAACACCGCCATCGAGAAAGCACAAAAAGCCATCAAGCGGCACAGCATCAAGAAAAAGCCCGAATGGACCAAGAGCCGCAAGAAGACCGAGCGCGACATCGAATGGCTCAGTCGGCGCGAATACAACCCCTTCCTCTGGAAAGCCTGGATGCTCATGGGACGGGCGCAATTCCACAAAGGAGCATTCGACGAAGCCGCCGCCACCTTCTCTTACATGAGCAGGCTCTACCAGACGCAACCCGCCATCTACGGACGCGCCCGGGCATGGCTCGCCAAATGTTATATCGAACAGGATTGGCTATACGACGCCGAAGACATCATCCGCAATATGCAACGCGACTCCATCGACTGGCGGGCGCAGAAAGAATGGGACTACACCTATGCCGACTACTATATCCATACGGGTGAATACGAGAAGGCCATACCCTACCTGCGCAAGGTGATCAAGCATGAGATGCGCCGCAAGCAGAAAGCCCGTGAATGCTACCTGCTGGGACAGTTGGAGAGCGCCCTCGGCCATCGCGACGAGGCCTACAAGGCTTTCCGGCGCGTGGTGCGTCTGAACCCTCCCTACGAGGTGGAGTTCAACGCCCGTATCGCCATGAGCGAGGTGATGGCCGCCGGAGGAAAGACCAAACAGACCATCAGCCAGCTGAAACGTATGGCACGCTCCGACAAGAACAAGGAATATCTCGACCAGGTGTATTATGCCATCGGCAATATCTACTTAGCCGAACGCGACACCGCCAACGCCATCGAGGCCTATGAGAAAGGAGTGGAGAAAGGCACACGCTCGGGCATAGAAAAAGGTGTGCTGCTGCTCAAGTTGGGCGATGTGTATTGGAACAAGGAGAAATACAGCGACGCCCGCCGTTGCTACAGTCAGGCCATCGGACTGCTCGACCGCGACCGCAAGGATTATGACCAGTTGTCGAAACGCTCCGTCATCCTCGACGAGCTGGTGCCCTATACCGACGCCATCCACCTGCAAGACTCCCTTCAACTGCTCGCCAACATGAGCGAGGCCGACCGCAACGCCGCCATCGACAAGGTGATAGAAGCACTGAAGAAAAAAGAGAAGGAGGAGAAGCGCAAGCAGCAGGAAGCCGAAGCCGCCCAGGTGCAGGCCCGTAATGCCGGCACCGCCGGTCAGCAACCCTCCCCCGCGAAAGTGCAAAACACCGGCGAGCAAGGCGGCCTGTGGTATTTCTACAACCAGACGGCGGTGAGCCAGGGCAAATCGACCTTCGAACGCCAGTGGGGCAAACGCGAGAACGCAGACGACTGGCAGCGTTCGAACAAGACCGTGGTAGGCAACATAGGCAGCGACGAGATGGAGATGACCGACGAGATGCGCGACTCCCTCGCCCGCGAAGAGGCCATACAAGACTCGCTGAACAATATCGCCGACAGTGCGCAGAACGACCCACACAAACGAGAATATTACTTAGCGCAGATTCCGTTCACCGAAGAGCAGGTGGCCGCCAGCAACAACATCATCAAAGACGGACTGCACCATTCGGGTGTCATTTTCAAGGACCGTCTCGACAACCTGCGTCTGAGCGAACGCCAGTTGCGCCGACTGACCGACTTCTACCCTGACTACGAGAAGATGGACGATGTGTACTACCACCTCTTCCTGCTCTACTCACGCAAGGGTGAGACGGCAGTGGCCGAGCAGTACATACAATTGCTGCGCGAGAAATTCCCAGACAGCCAGTGGACCACACTGCTCACCGACCCCCATTTCCGCGAAAACTCCATCTTCGGCGTACACATGGAGGACTCGCTCTATGCCGCCACCTACGAAGCCTTCAAGGCCGACCGTTACAGCGAGGTGGCAGGCAACGCGCGTATCTCGGAAAGCCGGTTCCCCTTAGGTGCCAACCGCGACAAGTTCATTTTCATCAATGGCCTGAGCAAACTCAACCAAGGCAACGTGAACGGCTGTCTGGAGGATATGCGCACCGTGGTGAAAGACTACCCCAAGAGCCGCATCAGCGAGATGGCAGGCATGATAGTGAAAGGAGTGGGCGAAGGCAAGAAGATACATGGTGCGAAGTTCGACCTGGGTGATGTGTGGAGCCGCCGTGCCGCCGTGCTCAACGACAGCGACTCCATCCAGTCGCGTCAGTTCATCGCCGACCGCAACGCTGAGTTCGCCTTCATCCTCGCCTACCAACCCGACTCATTAGAAGAGAACAAGTTGCTCTTCGAGATGGCACGTTTCAACTTCACCAACTTCATCGTTCGCAACTTTGATCTCAACATCGAGGATGTGGATGGGTTGCACCGCATGACCATCACGGGATTCCGCAATTTCGACGAGGCACACCAATATGCCGAACAACTATATGCCAACGAGGCGGTGGCCCAACAAGCCCAACAGGCGCGGGCCATCATCATCAGTGTTCCCAACCTCGAATTGTTGGGCAACCAGTTCAGCTACGACGACTACGACGAGTTCTATGCCAAGTATTTCGTACCGTTGAAGGTGACACGCCGCTACTTGCTCACCGAGCCCGAGGGGGTGGGACAACAGCCCGAACCCGACCTGCGCTACCCCATTGGAGGCATAGTGCCCAAGGCACCCGAGCCCAAGGAAGAGACCGAAGACGGCAATGCTTTCGACGACGGTTACACCATCGACGAACCTGCCGACGACGGCAACAACAACGCTTTCGACATCGACGACAATACGCTGGAGCCAGCGGATATGCCCACACCTGCCGACAACAACGAGGGCACCGATGCGATGGACATCCCCGAAACGCCCGAGGCACCTGAAACTCCTGAGCAGCCCCAACGTCCCATCACACCGGTGGAGCCGCAGAAGCCTGAGGAGCCGATCAAGCAGGAAGAACCTGTTAAACAGGAAGAACCTGTCAAACAACAAGAACCGGTTAAGCAACAAGAACCGGTTAAGCAACAAGAACCGGTTAAACAGGAAGAACCGGTTAAGCAACAAGAACCTGTTAAGCCAGAGGTACCGTCCAAGCAAGAGGAACCCATCAAGCAGGAAAGGCCACAACAACCCGAAACACCTGAAGTTCCGGAAACGCCTGACATTCCCGAAGTGCCCGACATTCCCGAAACGCCCGAAGTGCCAGAGGTTCAGGAGATGCCGCAAACGCCCACGACGGAAGATCCCAACAGTTTCGAGATTGATGTTGACGACGACAACGACGATACCGAGATATATTTCGATGACTTCGGCGAGCCCGCCGGCGATGAGCCCCAAAAGAGCCAGAACCAAAGCGAAGACACGAACATCGAAGACGAATATTACGAATTAGACGGATTTTAAGCTATGAGCAACGGATTGTTATTATGGGTCGACGACGAGATAGAATTGCTCAAGGCCCACATATTGTTCCTTGAGAAAAAAGGATATGAAGTGATAACGGTGAGCAATGGCACCGACGCCATCGAACAATGCCGCCAGCACACCTTCGACCTCATATTGCTCGACGAGATGATGCCCGGACTGACAGGTCTGGAGACACTGCAGCGCATCAAGGAGATGGCACCCACCATCCCCGTGGTCATGGTGACCAAGAGTGAGGAAGAAAACATCATGAACCAAGCCATCGGCTCGAAAATCGCCGACTACCTAATCAAGCCCGTCAATCCCAACCAGATATTGCTGACACTGAAAAAGAACATCCACAGCAAAGAGATCGTGGCCGAGGTGACACAAAGCGGCTACCAACAGAATTTCATGGACATCAGCCAACAGATAGCCAACTGCCGCGACTACAATGACTGGATGGAGGTGTACCGCCGTATCGTGCACTGGGAACTGGAACTCAGCAGCGCCGAAACCAACATGACCGATATCCTGAAGATGCAGAAGGAGGAGGCCAACAACGGTTTCGCCAAATACGTGAAAAGCCACTACCTCGACTGGGTGAAGCCTGGGGCGTCGGAAGGACTGATGCCCAAGCAGGACCAACGCCCCATGATGAGTCCCGACATTTTCAAAAACAAGATATTCCCCCTGCTCGACAAAGGTGAGAAGGTGTTTCTCGTGGTCATCGATAATTTCCGCCTCGACCAATGGAGAACCATCGCCCATGAGTTGTCCGACAATTTCGACATCGACGAGGACCTGTATTTCAGCATCCTACCCACCGCCACCCAGTATGCACGCAACGCCATCTTCAGCGGTCTGATGCCCACAAGCATCGCGGCGATGTTTCCCGAACTATGGGTTGACGAAGACGAAGACGAAGGCAAGAACCTGAACGAGCGACCGCTCATCCAGACCCAATTGGAACGTTTCCGAAAGAAGAACACCTTTTCTTACCATAAGGTGAACGACTCGGTGGCTGCCGAACACCTGATGGGTCAGTTGCCTCAATTGGAGAAGAACGACCTCAACGTGGTGGTGCTCAACTTCATCGACATGTTGTCGCACGCACGCACCGAGTCGAAGATGGTACGCGAACTGGCCAACAACGAGTCGGCCTATCGCAGCATCACGCTCAGCTGGTTCCGCCACAGTGTGGTGGCCGACCTGTTCAAGGCGCTGGCCAGCACCGACTACAAAGTGATCGTCACCACCGACCACGGCAGCATACGCGCAGCCCGTCCCATCAAAATTATCGGCGACCGCAACACCAATACCAACCTGCGCTACAAGTTGGGCAAGAACCTCAGCTACAACCCCAAGGAGGTGTTCGTCATCAAGAACCCCCGACAGGCACAGTTGCCCTCACCCAACCTGAGCACCGCCTATGTGTTCGCCACAGGCGAGGATTTCTTCGCCTATCCCAACAATTACAATTATTATGTATCATATTACCGCGACACCTTCCAGCACGGCGGCATCTCCATGGAAGAGATGATCATACCATTGATCACGCTCACCGGCAGGAAACGCGGATAGACCACCAAGCACATGGACAAGACCATTCATATATCCCAATTGACCGACCTGGGCACGGCCGCCCAATCGTTCATCGCTGCGATGGACGGACGGACCGTGTTCGCTTTCTACGGCAAGATGGGAGCGGGCAAGACCACCTTCATCAAGGCCCTATGCAAGGAAATGGGGGTAGATGATGTGATCACCTCCCCCACATTCGCTATTGTCAATGAGTATGGCACCCCCTCCGGCTCGCCTATCTACCATTTCGATTTCTACCGCATCAAGAAAATCGATGAAGTGTTCGACATGGGTTACGAGGACTATTTCTTCAGCGGCCACCTCTGCCTGATCGAATGGCCCGAGCTGATAGAGGAGCTGCTGCCCGAAGATGCCGTGAAGGTGCTGATAGAAGAATTACCCGACGGTAGCCGCCAAATTACAATAAAGCCTTGAACTTGGCATCGAGAGTGGCTTTGTTGGCCGCTCCCACGAAACGATCCACCAACTCGCCATTCTTGAAGAAAAGAATGGTAGGGATGTTGCGCACGCCATATTCCATGGCCACATCATCGTTCTCCTCTACATCGCACTTGCCCACGACGATGCGCCCGTCGTAGTCGTTGGCCAACTCGGAGATGACAGGTCCCACCATACGGCATGGTCCGCACCAGGTGGCCCAGAGGTCAACCACCAAAGGTAGTTCTCCATTCTTGTACTGCTCGAAATTCTCTGTTGTGATTGTTACTTCCATTGCTAATTCGTTGATTTGTTATTATTGATTCATTTCTCTTTTGTCATAGCAGCAAGATTCATGCCAAAGGATGGATGTCAGTTCAATTGATAGGACATTCCTTCGTATTGGTCGAAGAAAGCAAGCAACTCGCTACTCACATTCACTTCCACGCTCTTGCTTCTGAGCACCATCGGCCGTTGGTCGCCCGTTCGCCGCAGTTGAATGTACAGCGGGGTCTTGCCGGGCGATTCTTTCAGCATCGACCCAAGGTCGGATACCAGGGTGTCGGAGAGGATGCTCTCATCGAGCGAGACCAACAGCCGGTCGATGGGTTTCTGTTTCACAGCACTCAGATACTGCACATCGTCGATATGGAAATCGATGAACGTACTGCTCTCGAACTTCTTCTGGCATTTGGCCTTGATGAACACCGAACAACCCTCCTGCAACATCGTCTGCCACTCTGCCCAGTCCTTGCCGAACAACGCCAGTTCGCCCGACGAATCGAAATCCTCGATGGTCACGATACCGCAGGGGTCGCCCCGCTTGGTGAGCTTGGCTTTCACGGCGGTGACGATGCCGCCCAGCAACACCTGTTCTTTCTTCATGAGCTGTTCCTTGTCGGCCACTTCCGAACATTTCGTGTTGCACATGTGCTGCAAGATGATACGGTACTCGTCCAGCGGATGGGCGGAGAGATAGATACCCACCAGGTCGCGCTCCTTATTGAGCCGTTCGATGGCACTCCAGGGTTCCGCTTCGGGAATGGCGGGAGTGGGTATCTCCATGGCGTCGATATCGCCGAACAGCGTGTTCTGTGCTTGCTGTTTCTCCACCTGATAGAGTTGTCCGTAGCGCATGAGAGTGTCGAGGAACACCACCCCCTTGGCATTGGGAGCGAAATAACACTCACGTGGAATGCCGAAACCGTCGAAGCCGCCACTAAGCGCCAGGCTCTCGAAAGCCTTACGGTTCACTGCCGTCAGGCTCACTCTACTGGCGAAATCGAAGATATCCTTGTAGGGTCCGTTCTTCTCACGTTCCTCGATGATGGCGTTGGCGGCACCTTCGCCCATGCCCTTGATGGCAGCCAGTCCGAAACGTATCTGCCCATGTTTGTTCGTACCGAACTTCATGTAACTCTCGTTGACGTCGGGTCCGAGTGTTGGAATGCCCATCGACTTGCATTCGTCCATGAGCTTGGTGATTTCCTTGATGTCGCTCTTGCGCCGACTCATGATGGCCGCCATGAACTGCGAGGGATAATGGGCCTTGAGGTAAGCCGTCTGGTATGCCACCCATGAATAGCATGTGGCATGACTCTTGTTGAAGGCGTAAGAGGCGAATTTCTTCCAGTCGCCCCATATCTTCTTGAGCACCTCGGGGTCGTGTCCGTTCTTTTTCCCACCCTCAAGGAACTTAGGTTCCATGGCGTTGACGATGTCTTCCTTCTTCTTACCCATGGCTTTGCGCAGGGCATCACTCTCGCCGCGGGTGAAGTTGGCCAACTGTCTGGACAAGAGCATCACCTGCTCCTGATAGACAGTGATGCCATACGTATCCTTGAGGTATTTTTCCATGCAAGGGATATCGTATTTCACAAGCGACGGGTCGTTCTTACGCTTGATGAAGTCGGGGATATAGTCCATGGGGCCTGGTCGATAGAGTGCGTTCATGGCTATGAGATCCTCGAACACCGTGGGGTGTAACTCACGCAGGTATTTCTGCATTCCCGGCGACTCAAACTGGAAGGTACCTATGGTCTGCCCCTTTTGATACAGCTCGTAGGTCTTGGCATCGTCGATGGGTATCTTGTCGAGGTCGATGATGTCGCCGGTACTCAGGCGTATGTTCTCCACCGCCTCTTTCAACTCGGAGAGGGTCTTCAGTCCGAGGAAGTCCATCTTGATGAGTCCCGTTTCCTCTATCACATGCCCATCGTATTGTGTGCAGAGCACCTTCTCGCCCTTGTTGTCGGGATCGTCGGCGGTAGACACGGGCACCCAGTCGCTGATGGCATCGCGGCAGATGATGGTGCCGCAGGCATGTATGCCCGTGCCCCTGACCGTTCCTTCCAACATACGTGCATAGCGTATGGTATTGCTCAGTTTCGGGTCGGGCGACACTTCCGCCTCGCGCAGTGCCGGCACATATTTGATGGCATTGGTGAGGTTCATCTTGGCGTTTTCTGGCAACCTGTCGGGTATCTCCTTGCAGAGCCGGTTGGATATTTCCAGCGGCAATTTCTCCACACGAGCCACATCCTTGATGGAGTTCTTGGTGGCCATGGTGCTATAGGTGATGATGTGTGCCACTTTGTCATGACCATACTTATCCTCCACCCACTTGAGCACCCTGCCACGGCCATCGTCGTCGAAATCGGTGTCGATATCAGGCAGAGAGATACGGTCGGGATTGAGGAAACGCTCGAACAGCAGGTCGTACTTCATGGGGTCGATCTTGGTGATGCCCAGGCAATAGGCCACCACCGAGCCGGCAGCCGACCCACGTCCCGGTCCTACCATCACATCGAGTTCGTCGCGGGCCGAGTTGATGAAATCCTGCACGATGAGGAAGTAGCCGGGGAAACCCATGGTTTTCATGACATGCAATTCGAATTTCACCCTTTCCTTCACTTCGTCGGAGAGTGGTTCGCCATACAGGCGTTTGGCACCCTCGTAGGCGAGTTTGGCCAGGTATTCGGCCTCGAACTTGATGCGATAGAGTTTCTCGTAGCCACCGAGATGTTCGATTTTCTTCTTGCCCTCCTCCGGCGGCAAGGGGTTTTCACCATTTTCATCCGTGGTGAACTCCCTATAGATGTCTTCCTCGGAATACTTCTTACGGATATCCTCTTCCGTTCCGAAACTCTCGGGTATGGGGAAGAAAGGCATGATGGGGTCGTGGTTGATACTGTAGATTTCCACCTTGTCGAGCACGTCGAGCGTGTTGGTGAGCGACTCGGGCACATCGCCGAACACCTCGTTCATCTCCTCTTGGGTCTTGAACCATTCCTGCTTGGTGTATCGCAGTCGGTTAGGGTCGTCGAGGTCTTTTGAGGTGGAGAGGCACAATAGGTGGTCGTGCGCCTCGGCGTTTTCCTTATCCACGAAGTGTACATCGTTGGTACACACCACCTTAATGCCATATTCCTTGGCCAGTTCAAGTATCACCTTGTTGGCACGTTGCTGTTCAGGGAAGGTCTCGCGGTTGGCTAACTGGTGCGGATCCTTCACCTCATGGCGCTGTATCTCCAGGTAATAATCGTCGCCGAACACCCTTTGGTACCATTCTATGGTTTCGCGCGCGCCTTGTATGTCGCCGTTGTTGATTTTCCTTGGCACCTCGCCGGCGAGGCACGCCGAACAGACAATCAGTCCCTCGTGGTAACGCTCCAGGTCGTCGTGGTCGGTACGTGCCTTGGTATAGAAACCGTCGACCCATGACCGCGACACCAATTTGATGAGGTTTTTGTAGCCTTGGTAATTCTTAGCCAGCACGATAAGGTGGTAGCGTCGGTCGTCGCCCTTCTGCTTGTCCTTGTCCTCCTTGTGACGTGCCGCCACATACATCTCGCAGCCGAGAATGGGTTTGAAAGGCTCCAATCCCTCTTTCACCCTTTTCTTGTTGATCTTGGCGCAATAGTCGGAAAAGAACTTGATGCCGAACATGTTGCCGTGGTCGGTGACCGCCATGCCTCGCATGCCGTCGGCCACGGCCTTATCGACAAGTCGCTCGATAGACGCCTGTCCATCGAGCAAGGAATAATAAGTATGTACGTGGAGATGAACGAAATCTTGCATAACCGGTTTTTTGAGGTTCAAAGATACGGTGAAATCCCGACATGGCCAAAAGATTATTACAAAAATTTGTGGAGTTGACAAAAAAGCATTACCTTTGCAAAAGATTTCTTATAAATCGCATAGATGGGCAAAAGAATCAAGAAACTGAAGAAACAAAGGATTCACAGCGAAGGCAATGAAACGCTTTTAGGCGGATTGTTGTTCATCGTCATTGTATCCGGCTTGCTATGGTATCTTTTCGACACGAAGATACCCTTCTGGTGTTTTCTGGGTGTCTTCGGCATTCTCTATGCCATTGTCCTCAACTTCTTCCGTTGCCCCATCCGCTATTTCGAAGGCGATGACACTGAAAATATCGTAGTGGCCCCCGCCGACGGTCATGTGGTGGTGGTCGAGGAAGTGGAAGAGACGGAATATTTCCATGATCGCCGCATGATGGTCTCCATTTTCATGAGCCTTTTCAATGTGCATGCCAATTGGTTTCCCGTCGACGGTGTGGTGAAGTTGGTGAAGCACCATGACGGCAATTTCCATAAGGCGTGGTTGCCAAAGGCGAGCGAAGAGAACGAGCGTGCCGATGTGTTGATAGAAACGCCCAAGGGTGTGAGTATCCTCTGTCGACAGATAGCCGGAGCCGTGGCCCGCCGCATCGTCACCTATGCCAAGGAAGGTGAAGAGTGCAACATCGACGACCATCTGGGCTTCATCAAGTTCGGTTCGCGTGTGGATGTCTACCTGCCCTTAGGCACCGAGATTTGCGTCAAGATGGGTCAATCCACCACGGGCGACCAAACCGTCATCGCTAAACTTCAATGATATGGCCAATTTCATCACCAGAAACATCCCCAACGCCATTACTTGCTGCAACCTCATATCAGGGTGTGTGGCCACCACCTATGCTTTTGCCGCCGACTACCGTATGGCATTGGTTTTCATCATCATTGGAGCCATCTTCGATTTCTTCGATGGTATGACCGCCCGCCTGCTACATGTGTCCTCGCCCATAGGCAAGGAACTCGACTCGTTGGCCGACGTCGTCACCTTCGGTGTAGCCCCGTCGACGATGATTTTCACGTTGCTCCATACCCTATCCTATCCTGTGTCGTTGGAGCCCTTGCGCCACATCATTCCCTATTTCGCCTATGTCATGGCCGCCTTCTCGGCTTTGCGACTTGCCAAGTTCAATATCGACGAACGTCAGCACTCCTCCTTCATCGGACTGCCCACCCCAGCCAACGCACTTTTCTGGGCTTCACTCATCGTTGGAGCCGAGACGTTCATCATCAACCTCCCCCACGCCTGGGCTCTCATCTTGTTGTTGGTCTGTGTGAGTTGCTGGTTGTTGGTATCGGGCATTCACATGTTCGCCCTGAAATTCAAGCAATGGGGTTGGCACACCAACCAGGTGAAATACATCTTCGTGCTGACCTGCATTCCCATGTTGGCCATTTTCGGTGTCACCGGCATCGCCATCATCATCGCATGGTATATCATTCTCTCCGCCTTCTCTTCTAAATTGCCAACGGAATGATTTTCAAGTTCCTCTTTTACATATTGGTATTGTTCGTGGCCTTCTGCTTGGCGGGCGTGCTCTTTTTTGTATGGATGGCACGTAAGACCAAGCGTCAGATCGACGAGATGGGGCAGCGCATGGGTCATGCCCGTCAAGAGCGCCAAGGCAGCGGTGTACGCATGGAGGGACAAAGCAAGAACAAAGGAAGCGAAAGGAAAATCTTTTCCGACGACGAAGGCGAATACGTAGACTTCGAAGAAGAGAAATAAGGCTGATAAACATCAATAAGCAACAATCAGCGAATCGGTGTAACTCATTGAGTTGCACCGATTCGCTGATTTTGTTAATCTTTGTATATTTGGCCCTGATTTCTGATTTTTATCGTAAATCTGCATCAAATCGTTCACGCGACACTTTAGTCGGTGATGTTCAACAAACGAATAATACTACTTATATAGTATGGCCCAGGCAAAATACGAGATTCGAAGGAAATGTCCTATCTGTGGTGCAGTATTCCACACGAACTCCTTTCCTGCATCATTGCCTACAATACACTAAGCTATCTTGAAAGCAGCGATGATGTAGGTAATGATGAGAATGCCAAGGAACCCCTTGTCAAAGTTTCTGGCAATCCCTTCCTTCCGATGGGGTATAGGGAAAATATCGATCTCCATACTTTTACAGGTCTTTGATTTGTTCTTGGGCAACTTCAATGGCTTGCGAACTGAGTTCTTGCTCGCCATCCACCGCATCAAGCACTTTGTCAGCCAGCCAGAGGGTCAGCATTTCGTTCTCATCCTGATGGAAGTACTCTGCAAGTTTTATAACTTGCTCGCGTTTAGCACGCCTGTCGCCACGTTCAATCTTGCTGAACATCGGGGTATCTATCTCCAATAGTGCAGCCAACTGGCGTTGCAGTACGCCATTCTCATCTCTTAGTTCTCTAATCTTTTTTCCGAATAACATCTTATGTCTATTTTTCTTTTTTAGCAAATTACCAGCAAATTAAAATTATTTTCAATTGTTACTGATTATCAATATGTTAGCAAAATGCAGTTCCGTTTTTTGTACGTCTCAGCAAATTACCGGCAAATTAAACTAAGCCCATATAGGTATATACCTCATGTATCGTTTCGCCGTATCAGGATCCAGTGCTTTAATTCTTTCCTGAGATACTGCCTCCTTTATCAATCTTGATATACTTCCTGCGGATGATTCACCCACATTGAATCTGTCTCTCAGCGACTTGTTTGTCAAGGCGTCACCTTGTATATACATAAGGCAAGCATGGAGATAACATGACCACAACTTATCTTCCATCGGGATATTGCTAAACTCCATCGCTGAGAAAAGAGTGACTTTCGTACTATCTTGGAACACTTCGATGCGAGGAGCCGGGAGATATTGGGCTTCACATGCCAACACCATTCTGTCCCAGCCACGGCCAAGTTCCTCACACATCTTTAATCGACGCATGAGCGATGCAAGCTTTTCGTTTCTTGACTTTGGAGGATTGTCGATAATGCGAAGTATATCAACCAATGGAGTGCCAGGATTCGTCACCTCAATACGATTGTCAAATATCTCCACAACAGGAGCTGCTCCCGTAATATATAGGTCTTGGTGAATGAGGCTATTCGCAATGGCTTCTCTTACAGAAGGCAAGGGGAACTTGCTTGTTGTTGACAATTGAATTGCATTAACATCCTCATTGCTTGGCAACAAGGCATTCACGTAGCGCACGATATTCTCAAAGCAAATAGCATAGCCTTGATTAAAAGGCTCCTCTTTCTGAATCAATAGACGGTTGATACCCTTATACTGTACTACGCGCATAGCTTTCCGACCTAAACGGGCAAACTCATTCAAATCCTTGGCAAATAGTAATGCCCCCAAGTTCGTTATCGAATAAAGACCATTGTCCTGCTTCTGGATGATGCCATCCTCGTTCAGATAATGCACAACAGCTTCCTTTTCTGCAGGCTGGGGTATCTTCAACAAAGTAAAGTACGCATCCACCTGAAGCAGTCTAATGATGTCTTCATATCTTTGGTCAGTCTTGACGCATACATCCTCAAACTGGGCATGACGCAATTTGTCCCACAGCTGAGCACGGAATACGGGAAACTCATGCAACTTCTTGGTGTAGCTGCCACTACGAATATAGTCAACCTTCTGGAAGCTTACTGGCTCATTGAGAGCCTTATGAATACGAATCAGTTCTACATGCTTGCCATCTATCTCAGCATCATAGTATTCAAAATCCGCATTCTTGGAGAGCATATAGCGCAACCAATTCTCCAACTCCTGCTCGCCTTTTTTCTCCATCTGCAACCGCACCTTAGTGCCAATAATCTCATGGGACGTATCATCTACGCCCCATATCATATAGGCATAGTCGCGGTCGTTCAAAGTAGCACTATTGGCAAGAGCACTAATGTCCTCGCCAATCATATTTGGTTCACAATTGTTATGTTTGAACTCGACCCATCCAGCCTCTTTGGGTAACTTACAGAGTTCCTTTACCAGTATGTCAATATTTCCTATCATATCATTTCTTTATAATTTATAATTTATTTTCAACCATTCGCACCGAACTCTCTCTTGAGATTCCTCACCGAGTAAATATTGTTGCAACAAGAGTCCTGTCATGCAAATATCAATTATAAAGAGCCTTTTACCCTCATGCTCAGGAGGTCCTTATTACAGAAGCATTATTAGACCCACTAAAGCAAGTAGCCACACAAGGTCAGCAAAACGCTTTCCAAGTTGAGTCTAAAACGAATCCCAAAAAGGAGATGACTTTTTCAAATCAGCCCCTTTGTTTTCGGACTGATTCAACTACAAGTCACCATTTACTAGAATAACATTAAAATTATCCATAATGACTTTTTGAATTAAATTTATGCATCACACGTTATAATCCCTGTTTGCTTCCGGGCTGGCGTCTACCTACTCTCCCACATTTGCAGTACCATCGGCATAAGCGTATTTCACTTCTCTGTTCGGAATGGTAAGAGGTGGTTAGAGTTGTTTAAGTCAAATGACCTTTCTAGTTCCAATTCTGGTCGAGTAAGAAGAATTGGCATTTCTTTTTGCTCTTCTTCTTTTATAACAACCGATGCATTCTTAGCTCTCTTTGCCGCCCAATTCCTAAGCGCTGCTATTTGTTCCTTCATCGTTGTTGATAGAGGAACTGTATCTTTTATAGCATTTATGATATGTATCATCTCAAGTTTGGGGGATGATGGATTCTCAATAAATGCAGAAAACATAGCTTCCTTGATACATTCCTCTATTTCAGCTCCATTAAAATTGTCAGCTTGTTCAGCTAACACACCTAAGGCGTAAAGAGACGGGTCTTTTCCATTTTTTTTCAGGTGAATAGAAAAGATTTTTTCTCTTTCTGCTTTTTCTGGTAAATCAACAAAAAAGATTTCGTCGAATCGCCCTTTCCTTAGTAATTCTGGAGGAAGTTGATTGATGTTGTTCGCTGTAGCAACGACAAAAACAGGTGCAGTTTTCTCCTGCATCCATGTTAATATTGTAGAAAATATCCTGGATGTCACGCCTCCGTCTGTTGCCCCACTTGATTGAACCCCACTTAATCCTTTTTCAATTTCGTCAATCCAAAGAACACAGGGTGCTACAGCTTCAGCAGTGGCGATAGCTTTTCTTATATTGTCTTCACTACTTCCTACAATTCCTTGAAAAACTTTACCTACATCCAGTCTAAGCAAAGGCATGTTCCAATTTGAAGCAATACTTTTTGCAATCAAACTTTTGCCACAACCTGGAACACCGAGCAAAAGTAGACCCTTTGGTTCTTTTAATCCCCATTCTCTTGCATTCTTTTCATATGCTAATTGTCTTTTTTGGAGCCAGTCTTTAAGATTGTCCATACCACCAACATCTAATAAACTTTCATTTTTGGGGAAATAATCTAAGATACCAGATTTTCGAATGATTTGCTCTTTCTCGGAGGAAACTGTAAAAGGTGAATTCTTATCAAAACTGTCCTTAACAGAGGCTAAACAATATGCTAAATCTGCTTCCATTGATGTCATTCCTAAAGCAGCATCGATCAACTTGTCTCTTAAAGATGTGTTAAGTTCTATTTTTGATTGTCTTGCAACAACATCCAAGACTTCTCCTATTTCATTTCTTTTGGGGAGAGGTATCTGCAAAACCGTTACATATTTTTCGAGTTCTGCTGGTAAATTGTAACTAGAGGATAAAATTATGGCATGTGTATTATTATTAGTTGCTTCCGCTATTTTCCTAATTAACAATTTGACTTCATCCCTTTCAAAATAGTTGTTAATGTCATCAAGGATAAAAATGTTTTTTTCTCCGGCCTTTTTAGCATTTAGAATATACCCTAACAATTCTATGGGATTCTGCATTCTTTCGATATTTTTTTCTGTTTTATCTGGCATTATTTGCACCAGACCATAAACACAATCCCACTGAAAAAGGTTTACGGTCTTGCCCTCTCTACGTAAAATATCAACAATACCCTTAATCTTTTGTTTGGTACGATAATACTCAAAACTATAAAGATACAAGACTGGATAGTATGCTCGTATCATTAAAATCAATTTTTGAAAGATGTCTTCCATTTTATTTGTTTTTTATATCAACATTATTAATTCTCCTTGGTTTCATTTTGCCAATGTATTTTGCAGGTACAGGCTTCTTCGTCATTACTCTTTTGTTACCAAGAAGAAGCTCCAAAACATCCATTGCTTCATGAGCTTTTTCGTTAACGTCATTCGGCAAATAATCAGAATCTGTTACAATAGTTCCATCATAAAGTATTGAAAACTTAATAGAAGCAAATGGCTCGTCTTCTGAAGGATCATACGATTTTGCCTCCATAAAGAAACTATACTTTTCTTCCTTAGTTGGAATAAAAGTAAAATCCGAGCGGTATGTAAAACCAGCTTTTTCAAATTCTGAAATCAAAGCATTCTTTGAGTATTCAGCATTTAACTCTTGAAATTTTACTTTTAATTCTTCTACTTTTTCTTGCGCATTCGGCATATAATAAGTATTGTAGGCAACTTCATTGGTTAACATATTGAGTTTTAATGCATACTCGCCATAGAAGTTGGAACCAATACCAACCTCAGTAACCAATAGTATATTATTCTCTATAGAATACTTCCATCCCAAAGCTTCACACGCAGCTTTCAAGACATTAGCATTCATAACTTGTGGATTCCGAGCGAATTTAGATAACTCAAATCTTGACATATTTATAATGAATGTAATAATTTACCAATAATTTTAGATGGATCTTGGTAATCGTTCTTATCTAAAAATGTTTTACCAGGGAATAACTGTCTAACTAATTTGTTACCCAATTTGACATTATAAAATGAAAACAACTTACCATCAATAGCAATAAACACTCTAGAAGTGCCCTCCTCTTTATCTCTCAAAATATTATATTTAAATAACTTAAGTAGGTTAGAGTCACTTAATAATGTTACCAATTTCTCTTTCCATTTATCGCCCACATTTGCTTTTGACGCATTGTTATATAACGACAAGTAAAACAAACCTGTCAGATGCTTTAATGTGGATGCAGAATCAGTGGGATCTAGTTCATAGAAGGACAACGCTAAAGTTTGATTTCCATCCACGCTTTGAGCATTTGCTGTAGATTGGTTGCCAGATTCACTGCCATTGGACTTTGGTTTCTTTATAGACGCATTGATTATGTCCTGTAATTGTAGAATTACATTTTGAATATCATCGTTTATGAGCGAGGTATCACAAAATGATGATAACTTAAACAGTTTTGCTCTATATGAGTTTATTTCTTTCTGAGACAGTCCATCGGTAATCTTGCTTTCAATTTCGCTCTTTAAGGACTCTAATTCTTTCGCTAATATGTCTGATTTCGCTTGTGTTTTGCGCTCCTCTAGCATATTATCGTAATCAATAAACAACTCCTCTAGCTTATCATCCTTTCTAAAATACTCAATTTTATCGTTATGATAGTTTTGTATTTCATTAGAAGACAATGTAGAAATCTCTTGCAATGCTTTTTCAATATACTTTTCTGCAAATAGTTTCTTTGATAAATGATATTGATTTATTGCTGCTTGATAATGTGCAAGACACATTTCTTCAGCTCTGACATGAGTGATGTTTTTAGATGTCACAGAGAAAGACAAAACGTTAAAACTACCAGTGAAAAGAACACATTGTCCATTTTTTACTTCAATAACATTCTTTTTATGGAATGCAGGAAGTTCCACATGGAAGAATTGCTTAACATATTCGAATTCTAAAGATTCAAGGGCCTTTTGAGATTGATCTCCCACCATTTTATCTTTGTGGCTGTCAAGTCCCCCATCAGGAGCTGAGTAAGAGACAAACACCTTGCCTCCTTGTTTAAGATAGTTCTTAATCAATGGAAGACGATTACGCATGAACGTGCCATCTCCCACCCAAGGGCTAGATAACCAGATTTCATCAGGTTTGTCTGTTTGGAAAATAGTATGCAATTCTGACTCAAATGCAATAGAGTCGTACAGTGCCCTCTTATGAAGTCTTTCTGATAGGTCATCTGGGTTAATTTCTTCTTTATTCTCTTCACCTACTGCAACTTGCTTATCCTCTTGTTCTATAAGTTTCTTCTCTGCGGAAATAATATTTTTAATATCTTCCTTAACCAAAGGATCCGACTTCGCAAGTTCTATGTCATCATATATAGCAAGGTCTTCACTCGCACTAGCAGCTTGCAGCATTTGTGAAAACAATGCCTGCTTTAAATCTTCATCTTCCTCAATTAATTGAGATAATGGATATAAAACAGCCTGTGTCGTATCATCATAGACAATTGTCCTTACTTGTTTCGTTCTGATACTCTGAACAAAACATACTGTTAAATCGTACTTATAAAAATTATGATTTTGTGGCGTAGCTTCCTGAAGAATAAATCTTTCTTTTGAACTCTGCATATTAGATGCTTGGATCTCAGAAAGTTCTTTGATTTCCTCAAAAGTAAGAGGCAATAACGATTCGTTCTCTTTGAAAAAATCGGTTTCGTCAACAAGCTGAATATCGTCAGCAGAAATACAATCTCGCAATCCGGTAAAAGAATGATTTTTATTCAAATACCAAAGTTCAAAATCAGAACTAAATGATTTCATTCTCTCACCATGAGCCGCGAATTCCTTACCTTGTTCCGTTATAAAATATGCAGACTCGTCACCTCGTACAAGGTTGTATCGAATCATAGTGTCGATTGCACTACGAATCATTTTTTGTTCAGCAATGTCATGCTCAATATCCAATCCCAATATTTTACCAATATTGGAAAGGGATGTTTGTCCATCAATACTGATTATGCCAACAACTGCCTTTTCGAACGCAGAAATCTTCTCTGGCTTGTTAGTTACGCCCTTATACGACTGAGCAATGAACTTTATAGTATATGGAATATATCCGATAATAAGCTCGGATATAGCCTTGTTATTTTCAATGACTCTATTGAGGCGCTGATCTAACGTCTCTTCAATTATTTCCTGCGTATCAACACCTTTCTTTTGAGGTTTTGACTTCAAATTCTTAATC
Organism: uncultured Prevotellaceae bacterium; assembly: GCA_900316685.1. Classification (GTDB taxonomy): domain Bacteria; phylum Bacteroidota; class Bacteroidia; order Bacteroidales; family Bacteroidaceae; genus Prevotella. Next base: position 65,940 of record ONDS01000009.1, read on the forward strand.
TTTGGGTTGAAATTTTTGTTTCGCCCCTTGTTATATGTATTTTGTTTCATCTTACCAAGTCTTGAAGTTGTTTAATGTCAAAATGTTCCATCTCGTCAATTGATCTTTGATAGTGAGCATTCTGTCTAAAGAACTGTCTGTTTCCGACCACGATTAACAGTCTTCTTGCACGGGAGAAACCTACGTTAATACGTCTAATATCTTCTGCGAATCCATAGCGATGTTCTTTATTGCTTCTCACCGTTGAAATAATGATTATGTTACGTTCCATTCCTTGGAATTTGTCGACAACATTAATTCGGAATGGAAGCGACTTGTCAATTTTCCCATCCTTATACATTTCTTTAATTTTGCCGTATTGAGCTCCATAGAACGTTATAATACCAATCTCCTTGTCTTCTGGTTTCTCTTGCGAATCCATAAACTTTTGGAATCCGTCTGCTTTCTGTAAAGCCTTTATAACAGTCCTAATAGCATTAAGTTCACCGTTATTTACGTAAGAAGTAGAACCACTTGGCTGACTTTCATAAGTATCTACATCAACCCAGATTGCATGTGTCTGAGGATCAATGAATCCAGGAAGGGTAAGACCATGATATCGGCTTCCTCTTGCATTGTATTCTTCATTATCCATATCTTTATCGGAAAGACCACACTTCAATCCTTCTTCAAGTTCTTCACTGTAGAAATGACTTACCGTATTCATTATCTGCTTATGCATACGGTATTGCGTATCAAGGGTAGCAACTATTGAAGGCTTTAGCTTAAATGCAGACCTAAACAATATTTCAAATTGCGACTCTTGGAAGCTTTCTATGGTCTCCGCCAACACTTTCTGATTAGCTTTCTTCAATGATGTTACAATGTTGTCTTCATTCATCATTGGAGGCAGCTGCTTGTGATCACCTATGATTATAATTTTCTTTCCCCAAACCATAGGAACAGACATTTCCAATGGTGTAGCTTTACTAGCCTCATCCATTATTACAACATCAAAAGCATTCTCATTGTTACCAAACAATAGCGAATATATTTCTTGTAGTTGCGTTGAACCACAGATACTACATGTTGCAGCAACTAAATTGACATTACTCTTATATGCCTCTAAAAAATCTTCACGAGTTTTGCGATCTTTTGCAGTTAAGTCTTTTTTCCATTGTTCCAAAACTGAAGCATATTTCTCATTATCATCCATATCTTTCAATATAGAATCAATCCATATATTAATACCATTATCACTATTGTTATCAGAAGGCATCTCGCACCAATCCTCCATAAAGTCAAGCATATATCTTTTGGCCTCAATTCCAATCTCCTTTTCTTCTGACAAATTCTGTAAACGTCTGCGGTAATCTCTTTGAACTTTTGGGTTTTTAAAAGAATTGTCATCTCCCATATTTAAAAAAGATGTATTTAGAACTCGAACAGGACGAATACCACGACGCCCTTGAAGACGTTCAAGTGCATTATCTACTGCTAAATTAGTCTGTGATGTTAGTAGAATTTTAGAATTTGGTTTCTTTAGTATTTGCTGCCATATAATCTCAGCAATAACAGTTGTTTTACCTGTGCCAGGAGGACCTTGAATAATTGCTATATCTGGAGCAGAAACAGCTTTTGCTACTGCTTCTAATTGCTTCTCATTAAGATAATTCTCTATCTTAGTTTCTGTTATTCGTTTCTTTACCTCTTCAAGATCTTCGTCAAACTCACCTGCATACCTGGGGTCAAATAAGAAATCACATAACCTTGGATTGGCAGGAGCGGGAATTCTTTTTGTTTTAGAACGAGGATAGAATTGGTTGGGATTGGTAATACGCAACATAGAATCGCTCAATCTTCTTAACTCTGAAGATTTGCCAACCATTGGGAATTGCAAGTAGTCACCGACATGAATAAATTTCGCAACTTGCCCTTTGGCATTGCGATCTTCCATGTAATCTATAAAATCTGAACTAATTTCTAACCTTATACTATTGAGTTTCCTGCCAATGCATCTGCCTAATGTTAAAGCATTTCTTAGCATTTGAGACCTATTCCTTCTCAATTCATTGATTTCGTCGTAATCCTGATATTCCTCCTCATATGCCATGTCTATGGCTTCGCTAATAGCATCATATTCATTCGCCTTAATAAGATTAACATCTTCATTTACATAACCATTTCTAAGATTCTTTTCAAATCTTATATTGAGTTGGTGATCAAACTCAAAAGATAATATGGTTTTACCTTCATCATTAGTATCAAATTCGTTAGTAAGCAAAGATGGATATAAACTTATACAAGAGTTTATAGCATTATGGAAAGAGCTTAACTCTTCCATATCTGTATATTCTATAGTATAATTAAGAATCTTACATGTCTCATCGTTTTCAAATGAGGCAGTAAAAGACGGAGTTATCTCTGAGATTTTCTCCGCTACTTCTTTATACACCTTTTTACAATAATTAACATCGTCACTCAAGAGCTTGATGACAACAGAAGGATGATATTCTTGTTCTTGAATGCTAAGAGACTCACCACAATATTGACGAACCTCAGAAAGTAATTCAATATAATTATCGTAATCAGTTGGATAGAACTCAACTAATCCTGATGCAGCTTTGATTTTGATCTGTTTTTTTGAAACAAAATGTAGCTGCATATCACGCAGCAAACCTTTATTTGGAATCACAAAACACCCATAATCATATTCTTTTTTTATGAAAGTCTTATTGTCATATGCAGCTATGACCTTCTGATGCATCTCATACGCAGTCTTGAAAAAAGAATAAGAATCATTTGTACTGAAAATATAAGAGACACCATTTACAGAAAGGCCCTCAATTTGTACATCTGGTCTGAATTCTGTTGGAGTAAAAATTGCTCTACACGCTGCAATTCTTATACTTTGGAGTGCTGGTTCATTTAAGTTTAGATAAGTTTTACCTTGGGTCTTGATGAGTAGTTGACCACTAACAGAATCCAAGACATCAATTACACCAGCCATTTTCTTTATAGCAGACGTAATAGAAGAAATATCTTGATTACTCTTAAAAGAAGTTGTTATAACGGTTTGACGCTCCGTTGTTAAAGTTTCTGGATATTTTGATAGTACTAATCTATCAAGATATAATGCTTCGCTGTCATCCTTAAAGGTATAAACACCTTCGGCATAATCAAATTTTGCATCAAAATCTTTTAAGGATATATTTATATCTTCCAACAATTCGTCAAGATTATCAGATGACTGAAGGGTTAGACTACCAGAGAGGACATGCTTTACATCTTCAGCTAACTTATAGCAGTTATCAGCAGCAGCACTTGACAATTCATCTAATATTTCTTCAGTTATATCAACATATCCTGCAAAAGATATTTCGCCCTTTTTGTTTGTAACAAATTCAACATTAGGATTGCGGTATTTTGTTGATTGAACGCCTTTAATAGCAGAAATTAGTCTTTGTTGCAAAGTAGGTGCCTTAACCTTTAAAGTCAGTGTACTATAAGTTCGGTTATTAAATTGTTCCTTTTCTATAGTACCTACTTCTTCAACAATAAACAATTCTTTTTTGTCTGTATTTAGAGCTTTTTCGCCATCAATATAAGCTTTCCACATTCTTCGAGATTGCTCTCTGTTAATTTCTCGTATTGGTTCTTTTAAAGATGTTAGGCTCGTGCAGAAATCCTTTATCTCGCGATATGAGGTCATAAGGTCATTACGATCAAGGAAATCCATGAGGTTGTGGTTAATGTTTTCTTCTGCCATGAATTTTAGATTCATGCTTTTGTATTCAGAAGGATCCGTAGGCACAACAATCTCTTCATCTGAGATGTAACTTAAGTAAAATTCAGTTAAATTTTGTCTTGCTGTTACATAGACAGACAACTTCAATTCTTCAATAATGAATTGATACTTTCGAAAATCTTTTTTATCCTTACCCTTATACACGATTTTGCATTCATGAACGCCAAGAATGCTATCAAATATTTCTTTTGCTGTATGAGTAATAGATTTTATATAGTTTTTGCTATACTCAAAGGCTTGTAGAGAATATACAATAATACAGGGTGTAGACTCCAGCACCTCTGTAAATAGTTCCTCCGTAATGGTTCTATCTAATTCTGCCATGTTTATTCATTTTAAATATACGATACTAATATTTCTATCGTACATGTTAAGTTGTATTCTTCTTATTTCCGCGTTTTCTATTAAGAGCACAATACCATAACTATCGAATGATGCATCCGCTAAGGGTGCACCTAATGCCAAAGCACTTTCGTCATACCCATAGCCGCGCAGCTCCACAATATTCTCATTTGAAGAGACTATGCGCATACGCTTAGGTGCCATCTGAATATTGTTCTTCCAAATGGGGTGAAGTCCATCAAGATTATACACGGTAACTGTATATCCTTCGCCTCCTTGAATATTTTTCTCAATCACAAAGCGTCTATTGCACCCGTAATTGTGACCTGATACATCCTTTCCGTTTTGGAAACGAATGTGGTCGGAAGTATCAAAAGAAACGTACCCATCGGGTGGATTATTGTTCCCCTCAATTATATTATTGATAAAGTCTTTTTCCATACACAGATCGTTATTTAGTTTTCCTTCTATTGAATTGTCATATTTTGACCATAAAGGTAATCATATTTTTCGAAATAAAACTAAATTGCGAGAAGAATCTTCGTTTTTTAGCTACATTTTAACAGTTGAGAGCGATTTGCAGACGCAATCTGCTGGAAATCGCTCTAACTTATTTGCTTTGCGTGCCTCAATAGGATTGTCCTTTCTTCTTGACTGGTGTTCCAAGACCCAGTTTCTTCGTACCGTCCCAATTCGTAAGTAGGTCTGCACAACCACTGGAACCGCCCAAGGATGAGTAGGTCTCAGCATTGTATGACATATAATCAATGAAAGAGATAAAGTTGTCTATGATAGATGGCTCGTAGGTCACATCCCGTTCCGCAAATAGATGTGTCCAGTTAGTGACGCACTCTTTATTGAATTTTGAGCAGTCACGCCATGACATACCATCAAGGAAGTTGTTGACGGCCAAGATAATGCCTTCCTTTGTACCAAGGCTCAAATCCATCTTATGGGCAACAGCCATGATGCCGTAGTAGATGGATGCTGCCTCTTTGTCGTTGAAGTTCGTTCTATTTGAAAGTGCGAATGCTCTGAGGGCAACTCGTCCTTCTGCGATGAAACGATTTAGAATGTTCTGGTATCGGGCTTGTTTCTCTGCGGCAAATCGAGCCTCACGCTCTTTGCGCTCCTTTACCTTCCTTGCTGCCTCGTTGTACTCTGGCTCCATCCAGAGAGCATTCCACTTCCTTAATAGGTTATGATAAGCTGACAGAAGCGAATCCAGTTCGCTTTCTGCCTTGTCAGCACGACTGGTTTCGGCATTCTTGGCGTTACGCAATCGCTCTACGGCGTTCTCATCAATGAGTGTCAAGCGGTATTTGAGTCCATTCACTTCTTCTGTGAGGGAGGTTACTTTAGCGCGAAGTCCTCGGATTTCAACATCCTTTGATGAGATGATTCCTTCCTTGCTCTTCAATTCATTGGAAAGGTTCTTGTTCGTATCCCATGACATAGGGAATTGTTGGATTATCCATTTCAACCCATCGCCTGAAGGAGAGCGAAAAAGGAGCTCTGTATCAAAGCAAGGGTCTTTGAGCAGTTTCTCATGCAACGAAGGAATGTCGGTCACATGGTCGAAGTCGATACATAGCAGATCGGATTGCAACAGGCCGTCCTTATTTCGAGTATGAAAGATACCAGAGAATGTGCAGAAGTCGAAGTTCTCAGCTTTGTACTTCCGTGCCTGGTCTTTGCCCGTAATGGAGCACAGCATCTCTGTTTGCTTCTTTGCATACGGACCAACGATGTAGCGGTAGATGTCAGGAATGCCGATGCTGTGCAGTGGCTCCGTGTTGCGGATGGGTTTTCGGAGGAAGAGAAATAGCCTATTTTTTTTCAAAAAGCGACAAATCTGACACGGGTTTGGTGATTTGTCGTGATTTTAATCGTTTGCCGTAACTAATCAACAAAATATAGGAGCGGCAAGCATGCCTTTTGACATTTTCAAGCCTAAATTTGCATACGATTCTTCAACATCAAGAGTCGGATTTGAAAACAATTCCAACAAAATTCAACCTACAACAAATTCTTTAGCACCTATGAAAGTAGTAATTCTTACAGGCGGATTCGGAACACGTATTTCCGAAGAGTCACAAACAAAACCCAAGCCAATGATAGAGATTGGCGGCATGCCCATCTTGTGGCATATCATGAAAGAGTATTCGTATTACGGATATCACGAGTTCATCATCTGCGCTGGTTACCAGCAAGTGTGCATCAAGGATTGGTTCGCCAATTATTTCCGTCGCCTTTCCGACTACACGATAGACTTCACCGGAGCCAAGGAAATCGTACAGATTCACGAATGCCATGTCGAGCCATGGAGAGTCACCCTCGTCGACACTGGCCTGAACACCATGACGGGCGGCCGCATCAAGCGGATACAGAAATACGTAGGCGACGAGCTGTAGGATTGAGTTATCTTGTCGGCATCCATTGGGGCTACGGTCTGGTGGGCATGTGGGTGTGTTTCGCCATCGACGAGAACCTCCGAGGCGTGATACTCATGCGGCGCTGGCGTTCGGGAAAATGGAAGAAGAAAGGCTTTGTGTAACTATTCATCAAGGGTTATACACATGTTGGGCGTTCATAGAATCATGACCGCCCAACATGTGTATGACGTATTGACAGTGTGCTATGGCCGCACCACTTTCCTTACCGCCTTGCCCTGTCGCAGGATAGTGATACCCCGTTGTGCGTCGCCTTGGCCAAGACGTCGACCATCGACACCGAAGGTCTCCGTGGGTTGCGACATCTCCTCCGCCTGAGCCACGCTGATACCCGTAGGTGTCTTGACATCCTGCACCACCTTGATTTTCAGATGGGTGATGCCATCGGTCAGGTTGATGAAGGTCTCTCTCGACTGCATGCCCTCGGGCAGCGCGTCATACTCGAAAGCCACATTGTCCACCGTATATTCGCCGGGGGAGCCAGTAAGCCGCACCCAGTTGTCGTCGGCACCCTCGTACTGCAATGCCATATAGTGGTAGACAGCCACCTCATCGGCACCTGCCTGTGCAGGCACATGTACGACGGCCTCTGCCGGAGTCACCCTACCCTCTCCGTCGACCTCGGCCACGGTGAGCACACTATAGGTGAGATATGGGAATACGGCGAGCGAGGTCTGTCCGCCCGGAGCGGCTTGGAAATAGCCTGTGAACGGGCGCCATACACCCTTGTTGAGCATGTAGGCCGTATTTCCTTCCGCCCGCAGGGGTGCCATACCTATGGCGCACTCCAACGTTTCCGTTTTCGCCGGTATGCCATCAATGACCACGAAGAAAGCATCGTCGATGACATAAGGATGGTCGAGCTCCATCGTCACGATACCGTTGTTGGTCGTCATGGCATAGTTGAGTTCGCTCATGTTCCAGATATCGAGTATGTCTACTTTCTCGCCCGGCAGTCCATCCTCACCTACGGTATACAGGTAGAACGTGATGTCCGACAGTTGTTCGGTCAGCTCCTCCGCCGAAGCCTTGGTGAAATTGATGTACATGGCTTCGAGCAAGGCCGGTACGGCGGGTTTTGAGAATTTCTCGGCATAGGCCGTCACACCCATGTTGTTGGCACCCGGCAACGTGAGGTCGCCGTCGGTGAAATTGGTCTGATAGCCGTCGCCAGGCATGAAGTTGCCCACCAATCCGTCGAACTGCACCTGTACGCTGTCGTCGGTGAAGCTGTAGCCCACCTCATTGTCGACGATATGCGTCACATAACACTTGTCGAGCGTCTTGTGCGTATATTCCACATCGGGAGTGAAGAACATATCCCCTGGTGTGAATATGGCATCTGTCGACTTGGCCAGGTCGTAGGGAGTATAGAAGCTCCATGAATGTCCTGTGGGATAGCCCTCGGAGAGGTCGGTATACTGTACCGGCATGAGCGGGGCGATCATCCTCATGCGCGTGTTGATGTCGCGGAACTCGGCGGGATAACCCGTGCCCGCCGTGGGTTGTTGTCCCTCTACAGTCACGAAAGCCGTTTTCGTCACCTCGGCGCTCCCCTCGCCGTTCGACACGGTCAGCGTTACGTCGTAAGTGCCCGGAGCGGTATAGAACACCTCGGGATTCTGGTCTGTGGATGTGGCTGGCGTTCCACCCGGGAACGACCACTGCCATGAGGAGGGTCCGCCCGTGGAGAGATCTACGAAGGAGATGGTCTCACCCGTCTTCACCACCACCTGGTCGATGACATTCACACCGGTGATGGAGATGTCGTCGGCATAGAAGTCGCCCATGTAACCACCCGTATTGAATACATCATCGGTACCGGGGCCATAGGTCAGTCGCACCTGGATGGTCTGTCCCACGAACGCGCTCAGGTCGGCTTCCACCTTGTGCCATCCACTCTCGCCGCTACTCAGAGAGGCGGAGTTCCACAACTCGGTAGAGGTGGCGAACTGGTCGGCAGACACCGAGAGCGACAGGGTGGCATAGCCGTTCCAGAAGGGATCTGCCCAAAGGTAGGCATGGAGCATGCCGTTGGTGGGAACCATTGTGCCTGCACTCGTCAGGTGACCTATCGTACGCCGGAAGGTCTGGTAGGGACCGTCGATATGGAGCGACTGTGTGCTCTCGCTATTGATGGCTGCATAGTCGGTTTTCTCCTTCAGTTCGAAGACCACTACACCGCCCTCACCATTGTCTTGGGTCCAAGAGCCGATGCCGCCTTCGAAATTCTCCTGCCACACCACCTCTTGCGAAACACCTCCCTGGATGGAGAAGTCGGCAAGGAGCCCGGCCTTATCGGTGCGCCGTATGCTGCGAGGCAGTGCAGCCTGTGGTGCCGTTGTGGCCTGAAACGACATGTTTGTGGGTTGCATCTTCACACCTGTGGCAGGTGTGCGCACTTTTCCCCTACGCACGGTATTGTCGTCGCCGTCATGACCTATTTGCGCCGTCAGGCTTAGTCCGGCGAACAGGAGAGCTGATAATAGTATGTATCTGTTTTTCATTGCTTTTTAGGAATTTGACATGAAAGAAGATGTTACCAAAGGATGTATGACCCGAGAGCCAACAGCGTGCAAAGTTACGAAAAATCGAATGCAGAACAAAATGAATTTATTCATTTTTATGCCGAGATAGAGTAACTTTTGTAAAGTTGCCCTCTTTATTAATCCCCATCCGATAATATTTGTTAGATTTTTCTGTTTTCTTTATTTAATTCTATAAGGTGAAAATGAATATTTTTGGTTTTTATTTTCATAATTTAGTTAAATGTTGTAACTTTGTCGCGTTTTGTAGATAATTTACTTACCTACATCGATAAGTCAAGATTCTGAAATAGACTGGCAGCTAACATCTTACGAGTATATACAACATAATAATCAAATAACAAAACCATCAACAAATTGGCTTATGAGAAAAATCTATTTCGCCTTTGCGCTGTTGCTCTCTCTCATGGGGGTGACGCAGATGAAAGCGCAGGAGACGTTGACCGTCTATGACAAGACGTCAACCAACCAGTACATCCCAATTTATGGCTATTATGCTGATTCCAATGGATGCCAGAGTGAGTTCATCATCCCGGCAGCAGACTTAGCCGGGATTGAGGGTTCTACCATTACAGCGTTGAAATTTTATTCTTCCAACGCCTCCGTCACCTTTGGCAATGCTGTTTTCAAGGTTTACCTCAAAGAGGTGGCTGCCGATGCCTTGGCCTCGGCATTCAGCGGCGATGCCGATGCCACCACAGTGTATGAGGGTTCGTTAAGCATCTCTTCTAATGAGATGACCATCACCTTCTCGTCGGAATACGAGTACCAAGGAGGCAACCTGCTCGTGGGAACCAAAGTAACCACGAAGGGTACCTACAACCGCGCTTATTTCTATGGCGACGGAACGCTCGACAATGTTTGCAGCCGCTACAACAGCGGGAGTGGCAATGGCTCAGCCCAATACTTCATCCCCAAGACCACCATCACCTATGAGGCGGCCGCCGAAGGCGCAGCCCTGAAGGTGAAAGGCTATAAGGATGGCGACGAATTCTCCTTCGGCATGGTCAACCCAGGTGCTACGAAGACACTGACTCTGCAGAATCCCGGTACGGAGACAGTCAACGTGACCATCGCCACCACCGGCGGTTTCAATGCTGCTCCCACCAGCGTGAGCATCGATGCCAAGGGTGAGGCAACGGTCACCGTCACCGCTCCCGAGGAGACAGCCACAGGTACCATCACCTTCACACCCGATGCAGACGGTGTCGAGGCCATTACCCTCAACCTGAGCTGCACCATCAAGGATCCGAGCAAGGTATGGATCGACTTCAGCGATAACGCCCTGCCCTCAGGCGACGAAACGGGCGTATGGGAGACGGTAGGCATCGGCAGCTACACCACCGGCAGCTCCGCTTCAAGTTACGCCTGGAACTTCACCAAGGGTTATGCCCTGTATAAATCGTCGACTTCAGCTGCCGGCTATTTAGACTACTATTATAACTCACTTGTCTCGCCGCTGATGAAGTTTGCCGATGGCGAGAAAGTGATCTTCAAGGTGAAGAAAGAAACCCAATACGACAGCTATCTCGGTTACCTGCGTGTGGACTACACCACCGACGGCAGCACCTGGACTACCGCCGCCACCTTCGCCAATGCCGACCTGACCACAGAATGGCAGGAGAAGGAAGCGAGCATGCCAGCCAGTGCCAAGAAGATACGCTTCGTGGCTGCCGGTATCGCCCTCGATGACATCTACGGCGGCGAGCTCTCCACCGAGCCTGTGATGGCTGTGACCGCCAGCGACTACGCTTTCGGCATGGTGGCCGAGGCAGCCAGCACCACCTTCACCATCGCCAACTCCGGCAAGTCGACCCTCACCGGCATCGAGGTGGTCGCTTCCGACCAGAACTTCACCATCAGCGATGTGCCCACATCCGTGGAGCCCGGTGCCGAGGCTACCGTCACCGTGACCATGGCCGCCGAGGCTTTGGGCCTGCACGAGGGTGTGATCACCGTGAGCGCCCCCAACCAGGAGAGTGCGTCCTTCACCGTCAATGGCTATGTGATGGACACCGACCTGTTCACCGAGACCTTCGATGCCACTTCCACCCCCGAGGGATGGGAGAACACCGGTTGGACCTTCGCCGACGGTGCCGCTGCCGGAGCTTACAAGAGCAACAAGGTACAGCTCATCACCCCGTCGCTCACCGTGGAGGAAGGTGAGAAGATGGCCCTTGAGGTAAAGAAGAACCGCACCACTTCTTGCACACTGCCCATCTATGTGTCGAAAGATGGTGGCGACTTCACCCTGCTGAAGACCATCGCCAACAGCGAGTTGACCGACCAATACCAGATCTTCTTCATCGAAGGACTGGAGGCTGGCAGCTATAAGATACGTTTCGACGGCGACGACTGCAGCATCACCGCCCTGAACGGATTCCACATCGACATGAACGCCCCGCTTATGGAAGTGAGCCCCACCACCGCCGCCGACTTCGGCAAGGTATATGCCACTCCCGAGGCCATCACCTATACCGTGGCCAACACAGGCACAGGCACGCTGACCGTGAACATCACGTCCGACAGCGAGGACTTCACCGTGAGCCCCGCCACGCTCGAAGTGACCGACGAGCCGCAGACCTTCACCGTGAGCTTCAACTATGCCGAGGGCAACTACGGTGCTAAGAGCGGTGTGATCACCGTCACCCCGACCTACAACGAGGAAGCCGCCGTGACCATCAACGCCACCGCCAAGGCCATGGATCCCAATAGTTGGGATGAAGACTTCGAAGGCGGCGAGATACCCACCGGCTGGTTAGCCACCGACTTCACCGTGGGTACCAAATCCTACACCACCAACCCCAACACCACCAAAGTGGCCTATGCCACCGGCAACAGCGGCTCTGCTGTACTTGTCACCCCGCGCTTGCAGGCCAACGCCGGCGACGTGCTGACCTGGGAAGCTTACTTCGACTGGTACGACGAAGGTATCAAGGTGGAATATTCCAACGACGACCAAGAGACATGGACCGTGGTCAACATCGACGGTCTGACCCTTGGCACCGCCACCACCGGCCAATTAGCTGACGCTTATGTGCCTAAGAACAACGGTTTCACCAACGAGCGCGGCACCAAGCTCGACATGTCGTTCACCGCACCTGAAGACGGTTACTACTACCTGCGCTTCACCTCTTCCTATAACGGCAACGCCGTTGACAACTTCAACGGCCTGAAGCTCGCCTTGAAAGAGCATGATGCGATGATATCCAGCTCCGGATTCCGCGACACCTTCAACCAGTATTCCACCTACGATGTGAGCGTGACGGTGAAAGAACTGGCAGGTAAGGAAGAGACGCTGACCGCTAAGTTCTTCGTCGACGGTGTGCAGTATGGCGAGGATGCCGTGGAGACCGTGGAAGCCAATGGCGAGAAGGAGTTCACAGTGAGCGTGACCTTCGATGAGGTGATCAGCGGCAACGCTTACTTCACCGTGAGCAACGACAATATCGAGTTGAAGAGCGAAGAGGTGGCCATCACCGTCAACCCCGCCGTGGTGCTCGACGAGACCATCGCCGCTGAAGACCTGACCACCGGTTGGCAGGATGTGGTGATGATCAAATACACCGCCAAGAAAGGTTGGAACACCATCTGCATGCCGTTCCAGATGAACGACACCGACATGGAGGCCATCTTCGGCGAGGGCTACAAGGTCTACGAATTCAAGTCGTACAACAACGGCGAGCTGGGCTTCGTCGATGCCAACAGCCGCTACTATGCCGGCTATCCTTACGTGGTATACAGCGAGAACCCCGTAAGCTATGAGCTTGGTTACAAGGTGATTTACGTGAACTTCAGCACCACCACTGCCAAATACGACAGCTACAGCGGCGCCACCTTCCAGGGCACCTTCGCCCCGATGGCCGCCGGCGAGATGGAGGGCAAATACGGTGTCGTACCTTCCACCGGACGCATCCAGGTGGGCGGTCCCAACGCCACGCTGAAGGGTTTCCGCGGCTACTTCGAGTTGCCCGCCGATGCACCCGCCTCTCTGTCTGCCACCTTTGAGGATGCCAACGGCGAGACCACCCGTATCGAGGGTGTGGAACTTGACGAGTTGCTCAACGGCGACATCTACGACCTGAACGGCCGCAAGATGAACAATGCACGCTCGTTGCAACCTGGCGTCTATGTGAAGGACGGCAAGAAGATCGTAGTGAAATAAACCATGGTAAAAAGACTTATGAAAACAGAACGCAAGACATATATCGAACCCGTCATGAAACTGCTCATGATGGATAACAACCTGATGGCCGACACGCTCAGTCCTACACAGGAGGAGCAGGAAGTTACTCCCACCGAAGACCCTTACAATGACGAATTCGGTGCCAACAGCTTCTCTGTTTGGGATGCCGGCCAAGACGAAGAACAATAACCCTTGGTTACATACTGAAAAAACCTCCCGCCATCGTGGCGGGAGGTTTTTTGTTGGTGTCGGTGTAAAGGGGGAACAATAGGCATCAATGGTGTACGAGGGTACCTATCTCCTCTCCCTCCATCACTTTCTTCAGATTGCCATAGACATCCATGTTGAACACATAGATAGGCAGATGGTTGTCGTTGCACATGACCACGGCGGAGAGGTCCATCACCTTGAGGCCCCTTGCGAGCACTTCGTCGTAAGTGATGTCAGTGAACTTGGTGGCTGTGGGGTCCTTCTCCGGGTCGGCGGTATAGATACCGTCTACACGCGTGCCCTTGAGCATCACGTCGGCTTCTATCTCCACGCCACGCAGCGATGAGCCCGTGTCGGTAGTGAAATAAGGCGAGCCCGTGCCAGCGGAGAAGATACACACCTTGCCCTCCTCCATCGCCTCGATGGCTTTCCATTTCGAATAGAACTCGCCGATGGGTTCCATGCGTATGGCTGTAAGCACCTTGTTGGGCACCCCCTCGGCGGTGAGCGCCGAAGACAGGGCGAGCGAGTTGATGACCGTGGCGAGCATACCCATCTGGTCGCCCTTCACACGGTCGAAGCCCTGGGTGGCACCGCTGAGTCCGCGGAAGATATTGCCACCACCTATCACTATGCCTATCTGCACGCCCATGTCGTGCACCTCCTTGATTTGCTGTGCATATTCAGCCAGATGCTCCGGGTCGATGCCGTAGCCTTTCTTACCCATCAGGCTCTCGCCGCTGAGTTTCAATAAAATACGTTTGAATCTTGCCATGATTTATTTTGTTTAGGGTTTAGGGTTGAGTGTTGAGTGTTTAGTGTTGAGGGGTGAGGGTTGAGGGGTGAGAGTTAAGAGTTAAGAGTTAAGAGTTAAGAAAAAATGCTTGTTGGGTAATCTCTTGCCCATAGCCCCTTGTTCCTTGCCCCCTAAAGAACTCCACTTCCTTGAAGGCGTAGGTTCGCTGCTCGCCCTGCATATCGTCGAGAATGAGATGCCCATCGGGTTTTACCTCGATGATGCGTGCCAGGAAAACGCCGTTTTCATCACGATATGGGTGATAGCCATCCTTGCGATAGAGTGCTTGATGGTAGGCCTGTTGTATCTCATCGTAGCACCCTTGGTATGCCTGTTCCAATCGTCGCTTCAACTGACAGATGATCTGTTCCAACAGATGTTCGCGGTCTGTCTCATGATGAACGATTTGCCACAGAGACACGGGGTTGGGAGCATCACTCTTGAACTCCCGCTGGTTGACGTTCAGCCCCACGCCGAAGATACAATGCCTGATGCGCCCTCCGGACAACGATGTCTCGATGAGGGTGCCACTGAGTTTGCAATCCTGCCAATAGATATCGTTGGGCCATTTCAGCGTGATGTCGTCGACGCTCCTGTCGAGCACGTCTTTCAGGGCCAATGCACAAGCCTCCGACAAGATGAACTGCCTTGTGGGAGCGATATCCACCGGTTTGGCCAACACACTGAACAACAGGTTCTTGCCCTTTTCGCTCTCCCAAGTATTCGTGCCCTGTCCGCGCCCCGCCGTCTGGTAATCGGCCACGCAGACCAACAGGTCTTCTTCTGCCGGACAATCCATCTCACGCAGGTAGCGGTTGGTGGAGTCGATGGTATCGAGGTGTATGATTCGATGTGTCAGTTTCATGATTGTCAGAAACGTGGTGGCAGGAAAGCCCCCTCTATATGGTCGATTTCCGCCGTGGCTCCTTCGCCAACCACGGTGATGATGTCGAAGCGCAGATCGAGGTCTAAGGCATAGCGGGCTATATAGGCGGAAGCGGCCATGGTCAGCGAACGGATCTTCCGCCAGTCGACCGCCTGTTCCGGCTCGGAGAAGCGCCGGTCGTGCCGCGTCTTCACCTCAACGAAGGCCAACGTCGATCCGTCGGGAGTCACCGCCACGATATCTATATCCCTGCGGCCACTCTTCCAATCGCGGTGACGTATGGCGTACCCCTTATCGATGAGATATTGCGCCGCCATGTTTTCGCCCCACTTGCCTAATTCGTTATGCTGTGCCATGCTATTGCTATTTGCCTGCAAAAGTATATAAAAAAATCCTATATTGCAAATCCATTTTCGAGCCATTTTTCTCTTTTTTACCCCCACAGTCTCCTATTCCCAGATTTTTTTGTATTTTTGCCAAAGAATTATGGGACAGATAGACAAACAGGCAGAAATCGACGAGCAATATATGCGGCGCGCCTTGGCGGAAGCGCAGTTGGCGAGGGATGAGGGTGAGATTCCCATCGGAGCCATCATCACTTGTCGAGGCAGGATCATCTCACGTGCACACAACCTGACGGAGACGTTGCACGATGTGACCGCCCACGCCGAGATGCTCGCCATCACCGCCGCCGCCAATGAACTGGGCGGCAAGTACCTTACCGATTGCACCTTATATGTGACCGTGGAACCTTGTCCGATGTGCGCCGGTGCCATAGGATGGGCCCAAATACCCCGAGTGGTCTATGGCGCGCCCGATGAGAAACGAGGGTTCCGGCTTTATGCTCCCCGAGTGTTACACCCCAAAGCCGAAGCCATTGGCGGGGTGTTGGAAGAGGAATGCCGCACACTCATGCAGGCTTTCTTCCAGGCACAACGGCGTTAGGCGAGTAGCTGAAAAAAAGTTTCGATAATGTCATTAAGGGAACGCATGTTTTTCCATTTTTTTGTTTATCTTTGCAGAATGAATTAATATCCACATCATGGAAACATCCCAAAGCTATCTGCTGGTAGCATTTAAATTATTAGGTTCGCTGGCACTGCTGATTTTCGGCATGAAGCTCATGAGCGAGACCTTGCAGAAGATGGCCGGTCCGCAGCTACGCCATGTGCTGGCACGTATGACCACCAACCGATTCACCGGTATGCTCACCGGCGTGCTCGTCACCGCCACGGTGCAATCGTCGACAGCCACCACGGTGATGACCGTATCATTCGTCAACGCCGGCCTGCTCACCCTGGCCCAGGCCATCAGTGTGATCATGGGTGCGAACATCGGCACCACCCTTACGGCATGGATCATGTCGATGGGATTCTCATTCAACATCACCGATTTCGTGTGGCCTGCCTTCATCATCGCCATCATCCTCATCTACCGCAAGCGCCACGGCGACATCGGCGACTTCCTGTTCGGCATCGCCTTCATGTTCCTCGGCTTAGGCACGCTCCGACAGACAGGTATGGACATGAACCTGGGCGAGAACGAGACACTGCTGGGCTTCTTCGCCTCGTTCGATCCACAGAGTTTCACCACCACCCTGCTCTTCCTGCTCATCGGCGGCATACTGACCATGTGTGTGCAGTCGTCGGCAGCCGTCATGGCCATTACCATGATACTCTGTTCGAGCGGCGCATTGCCCATCTATCAAGGTATCGCCTTAGTGATGGGTGAGAACATCGGAACGACGGTGACATCGAACCTGGCAGCACTGACCGCTTCGACGCAAGCCCGCCGCGCCGCCTTCGCCCACATGTTCTTCAACCTCTTCGGTGTGTGCTGGATGCTCGTCGTGCTCCACCCCTTCATCGATGGTGTGTGCGGATTGGTAGGCTACGACACCGAGATGACCAAGGAAACCGCCGGCCAGGCAGCCTTCCTTGCCAACGCCGCCAAGCTGAGCGTGGTGCTCGCCGCCTTCCACACCTGTTTCAACGTGGTCAACACCTCTGTGCTCATCTGGTTCATCCCACAGATAGAGAAGATAGTGTGCAAGGTGATAAAGGATCGCAAAGTACAGGGCGACGAGGAAGACGAGGTCACCCGCCTGCGCTATATCGGCAGTCCGCTGGTGCAGACGCCCGAACTCTCCGTCTTCCAAGCCCAGAAAGAGATCGACCTTTTCGGCGCCCGCATGCAACGAATGTTCGGCATGGTGCAGACGCTCATCGACGAGGAAGACGATGAGACCTTCGAGAAGACCTTCGACCGCGTGAAGAAATATGAGAACATCTCCGATAACATGGAGTTGGAAATAGCCAAATTCCTTGAACAGGTGAGTGAGGCCCACCTCTCCGACGACACCAAGGATAAGATACGCCAGATGATGCGAACGATAAGCGAGTTGGAGAGCATCGGCGATGCTTGTTTCAACCTCGGGCGCATTCTCAACCGCAAACATGAGAGCAAGATGACCTTCACCGAAGGACAGAAAGGCGAGATCGACAAAATGATTCACTTGGTAGACGAGGCCCTCACAAAAATGAACGAGGTGGTTTCGGGCCGTCGCGAGGAACAGGACATCAACGAATCGTTCCGTCTGGAAAACGACATCAATGCCTTGCGCACCCGTATCAAGGCCGACAATATCCGTGCCGTGAACGACCATCTCTACGACTATTCCCTTGGCACCCTCTATATCGACTTCATCGGCGAATGTGAGAAACTGGGCGACTACATCATCAATGTGGTGGAAGCCCGCTTGAAATAATCCTGCATCGCACATTATCTCCTGGATATGGAAACGCCCAAGAGAATACTTGTGGTAGACGACGAACAAGACCTTTGCGAGATACTCCGTTTCAACCTCACGTTGCAAGGATATGAGGTGGAAACGGCCTTGTCGGGGTCGGAAGCCCTGAAGAAGGAGCCCCGCCATTTCCATCTGTTGCTGTTGGATGTGATGATGCCCGAGATGTCGGGTTTCGAGCTGGCCAAGCGACTGAAGTCCGATACCGAGACCTCCCACATACCCATCATCTTCCTCACCGCCAAGGACACCGAAGATGATGTGGTGAGAGGATTCGCTCTCGGCGCCGACGACTATGTGGCCAAGCCCTTCTCCATCAGGGAGTTGATGGCAAGAGTGAAAGCCGTGCTCAATAGGAGTGCCCCTGAAGTAGACACCACCGCCTACAAAGGAATCGTGATGAACCACGACAGCAAGACAGTGAGCATAGATGGCGAAAACGTAGCCTTCACCCGTACCGAGTTTGAACTGCTGTGGATATTGCTCAACCACCGCGACCATGTATTCAGCCGACAAGAACTCATCGAAGCCGTATGGCCGTCGGATGTGGTGGTCATCGACCGCACCGTGGATGTCAACATCGCCCGTATGCGTAAGAAACTGGGCGAGTATGCCTGCCACATCGCATCCCGCCAGGGCTACGGCTACTTTTTTGAAGGATGACGAGATAATAAGAGAACGACAAAAATGGGTAAGTTGGGCAAGTTGAAGAAAATGAGTGAAGGTAGGAAGATGTTTTTCAACGTAATGACCATCTTCATCATCTTCGCCGCCACCTTCATCCTTTTCGAGGATTATGACCGCAATGCTTACAATCCGTTCACTGAGGCGAGCGATTGGCATCTCCTGCTTTTCGCCATCGTGGTGATGCTCGGATTGGCTTACCTGCTCAACAACTATGCCCATAGGATGGACGAGCGCATCAGTCGTGAGCAGGCCCTGGAGCAGAACAAGATGCGGCGTGAACTGACCCAGAATATCGCCCATGAACTCAAGACCCCAACAACAAGCATCCTGGGATATATCGAGACGTTGCTGGACAACCCAGATATCGACAGCAACATGCGCCAGCAATTCCTCACACGCGCCCATCTGCAAACACAACGGTTGTCGAGCCTGTTGCAAGATATCTCCACACTCAACCAGATGGACCATGCGCCCAAGCAGCATGAGATGAAACGTGTGGAGCTGTCGCATGTGGTGGCCGACATTGCACAGGAAACGTCCATCGCGCTGCAAAAGAAATCCATGACCTTTAGAAACTGCCTACCCGGCAGCGTCATCGTCACGGGCAACCCCTCGCTGTTATATAGTATCTTCCGCAACTTGGTGGACAACGCCCTTCTCTATGCCGGCGAAGGCACTACCCTGACGCTGACAGCCAAGGAAGATACCGACGTATGGCATTTCACCTTCCAGGACAATGGTATAGGAGTGGCAGAGGAGCACCTTCCCCGCCTGTTCGAACGTTTCTACCGAGTGGATAAAGGGCGCAGCAGGACGATGGGAGGCACCGGTCTGGGTTTGGCCATCGTGAAAAATGCCGTCACCCTGCATGGTGGCACCATCACCGCGAAAAATGCCGAAGGCGGCGGACTGAGGTTTGACTTCACCATCAAGAAATGAACAGGCTTGGAGCACTTCATCGCCCAAGCACCTTTCGCGTCGAACCGTCATCGTAGCGCACGATGTTGACACCCTTTCGCGGTCGACCCTGCTTGATGCCTGCGGTATTGTAAATACCTATCACATTACCTTGATGGTTGCCATAGGACTTGTCTACGATTCCCGAAGGTTGCTCCTCCAGCAACAGGTTCTCGTCCATGAATGCCAAGCGATCCGTTATCCAGTTTTTCAGGTAATTGACCTCGGCCTCATAGCTATAGCCCACGAAATTGTTGGGCCACACATATCGTCCGATGGCTCCCCAAGCCTGTTGGTTGCGTGTGGCCGCCCCTTCCACGGTGAGTAAGTTGACCAAGGAATCGACCGTGGCCATGATTCGCTCATCGGAATAATTGGCATGGCGATAGGCGGTCCACCGCTGTTTCATCTGGTCGACGTAGGTATCATCGTTGAGCATCCGGTACCAATAGAAAGGCACTTGGCAGTCATCGTTCTGCTCCCTGATGTTGAAGGTGTAATGCCACCCCTCTGTAGAACCACCTTGGTAATAATCGGCATTGCCCCAGGCGATATTGAAGTCCCACAGCGACATTTTCCAACGCGCGTCGAGCCCCTCGTTGGCGGCTCGCGTGGCACTGTACTTATATAGGTTGGTGGACAGGCGGTAACCGTCGATGTTCTTGCTCACCTCGGTAGAAAGCATATAATCGATGAAAGAGGTCACATCGATATATTTGCGATAGCCATTCTCGGGGTCGGTGTAATTATCACCGTTAAAAGAGTTCTCCATGCGGTGTATCTCATTGTTCAGCGCCACCTTGGTGCCCGCGGGCAAATCGGCGAATTCGTCCTCTTCAGGACTCTTGTACTGATACTTGATGGTCTTGCCCCATGCCTGCGTCCCGTTGAAATCCTTCCAAGGCCTGAACCTCGATGGGTAATACGGATCGTCGTCGCGGTCTATCTCCACCAGGAAATCACCCGTCAAGTCACCCCCGTCTTCTCCTGGGTCGTGCAGATTGAGCCGTTGCTTGCCCTTCGACACACGTTCGGCGAAGGCATAGACGCCGTAGTAAGTACCATCGATGATGAACTCGCACATACGAGCCTGTGGCACGAAGTCCATCCACGGACGTGCCAGTTCCAAGCTCAACACATCGCGAAACATCACCTTGTCGCTGAACGGGGCTATCACCGCCCATTTGTTGTCCTTGCCCATGCCCAGGATTTGCACCTTCGCTTTCTTCCCTCCGTCATCGGGCAGTACATTGCTCTCCAAGGTGCGTATGGCATAAGGTTTCTTCTCCGAACTGTTGAAAGAAGAGTTGCCACGGTACTTGATGGCTATCCATCCCTCATAATCCACCTGCTGGCCGGGATGGGCCACCGTATCGCCATAGTTGAGCTGTCCCTCGGGGTTTTGGATGATTTTCATCCGCGCGGCGATATAACGGTCTTCCCATTTACTGGCCAGCCGCTGTCCTTGCAGGTTGATGAACACGATGGGCAGGTTGGTCTGGTTGAGTTTCACATACCTGTTTTTCGTGGGTTTGAAGTTGTCCCACTCGCTTTGGGCCTGTACAGAGAACGGGCAGAAAGCAAAGAGCGCCATGGTGAGCAACAATAGGCACGAGATATGGACATACACTCTTTTTCCAGCTATTGCAGCGGTATTGATGCTATAAATTTTCATCTTTATTATTCGTTGGTTGGTGCAAAAATACAAAAAAAACATATAACTTTGCATCAATCATAAGGAAACATTTTTCAGATGCGACATCCATATTACATCATCCTCATCCTGATGGCATGCCTTACCGCCTGCAGCCACAGCAACCATAGCATACCCGAAACGTTCCCCTTCCACCTGTCCGACGGCAACAGCAAACAATTGGGGGCGGCGCAACGCTATGGTCTGGGCAGGACGCTGAAAGACCGCAGCCAGGTAGATGGTGTTGTCGACCGTTTGGTGAAGATCAGCGACTGCCGATACTACCGTGTAGACCGTCTTACCCACTCGGTGCCCTACCTCACGCCAGGAGCCAGCAAACTGTTGGAGACCATCGGCCGCGATTTTCAGAAAGCCCTCAAGAAGAGCAAGTTAGGCACCTACCGCTTCATCGTCACTTCCGTGCTCCGTACCGAGGAGGATGTGAGGCGCCTGATGAAGAAGAACGGCAACGCCGTAAAGAAATCCACCCACCAGTACGCCACTACCTTCGACATCACCTACAGCCGGTTCGACCATGTGAGCGGTAAGCGCGCCACGCCCAAACAGCTCAAATACGTGCTGGGCAAGGTGCTGAGCAACTTACGCGACAAAGGGCGCTGCTATGTGATGCACGAGCGCCAACAGCCCTGTTTCCACATCACCAGCCGCCGATGAGGAATAATAACAGCGAAAAGTTACGCCAAGGAAAGAAGTTGTGACATTTCCTGTAGGGTGAGCGATGGTTTTTCCGTATCTTTGCAGCAAAAGGCTACAATATTTACTTATGAAAAAATCATCGCTCCTATCTCTTCTTTTAGTGACCTTGGCGACTTGTCTAAAGGCACAGAATCCTTTCGTACAAACATGGTATACCAGCGACCCCGCACCGATGGTGCACGATGGCACCCTTTATGTGTATACCGGCCACGACGAGGATGGCGCCGATTTCTTCTGGATGCAGGAATGGCGCATCTACTCCACCCGCGACATGGTGAACTGGACCGACCACGGGTCGCCCCTGGCCTTAGAGAGTTTCTCCTGGGCCGACGACCGCGCCTGGGCCAGCCAGTGCATTGAGCGCGACGGCCATTTCTTCTGGTATATCTGCGCCCACTCCAAATTGTCGAACGGCATGGCTATCGGTGTGGCCGTGGGCGACAGTCCTACCGGCCCGTTCCACGATGCCCTGGGCAAGCCCCTCTTTGAGAATGGCAGCTGGGACCATATCGACCCCACCGTGTTCATCGACGACGATGGGCAGGCATGGCTCATGTGGGGCAATCCGCAGGTGTATTACCTCAAACTCAACCGCGACATGATATCCTACGAGGGCGAGGTGGGCAAGTTGCCCATGACCGAAGAAGCTTTCGGCTCACCCATCATGAACGAGCGAGTGGAAGGCAAGCAATACAAGGACAGCTATGTGGAAGGCCCGTGGCTGACCAAGCACAACGGCAAATACCAACTGCTCTATGCAGCAGGCGGCATACCCGAGCATATCTCCTACAGCACTGCGCCCTCCCCCACCGGTCCGTGGACCTACGCTGGTCAGATCATGCCATTGGCTGAGACGGGCTCGTTCACCAACCACTGTGGCGTGGCAGACTATCAAGGGCATAGCTATTTCTTCTATCACACCGGCAAACTGCCCGGTGGCGGCGGTTTCGGCAGGAGCGTGGCCGTGGAGGAATTCAAGTACAACGCCGACGGATCCTTCCCCGTCATCCAGCCCACCGACGGAGGGGTGAAGCCTTTGGCCTCCTTCTCGCCCTACCGCCGTGTGGAAGCCGAGACCATGGCCTTCTCTCACGGTGTGAAGACCGAGCAGAACCATGAGGTGGGTGTCTACGTGAGTGACATCCATAACGGCGACTACATCAAATTGCAATCCGTAGACTTCGGCCATCGCGTGCCACGCACCTTCACCGCCCGTGTGGCGAGTGGTCTGCGCGGCGGTGCCATCGAACTGCATATCGACAGCCTCGGCGGGCAAGAACTGGTGCGTCTCGACGTGCCTGCCACCGGCGGTTGGGAAGCCTGGCAAACGCTGACTGCCGACCTGACCTCCATCGCCACGGGCACCCACGACCTCTACATCGTGTTCTCGGGCCGAAAGGGTCCCAAGCTGTTCAACTTCGACTGGTGGGAGATAAGAGGCTTGGAACAATGCAACATGCCGTTGTTCCAAACCAAGTACACCGCCGACCCTTCGCCTCTACTGGTGGGCGACACCCTGTTCCTCTACACTTCGCACGATGCCTCGCCTGAGGATATACCCGACCCCAACGAGAAGAGTTCGGCGGGATTCTTCATGTACGACTGGCTGCTCTGGTCCACTACCGATATGGTGAACTGGACCGAACATGGTGCCGTGGCATCGCTCAAGGATTTTTCCTGGCGCAGTCGTGAAAACGGCGCCTGGGCCATCCAGTGTGTGGAGCGGAATGGCAAGTACTACCTCTATGCACCCCTCCATGGCCATGGCATCGGTGTGTTGGTGGCCGACTCGCCTTACGGACCGTTCCACGACCCGTTAGGTAAGCCTCTGGTGTGGCAGAAAGAACACTGGGACGACATCGACCCGACGGTGTTCGTTGACGACGATGGGCAGGCCTATATGTACTGGGGAAATCCCAACGTCTACTACGTACGCCTCAACGACGACATGATATCGGTGAAGGGCGACATCGTGAAACTCGACTATCCCATCGACCATTACCAGGAGGGTCCTTGGTTCTACAAGCGCGGGGGCAAGTATTACCTGGGCTATGCCACCACCTGCTGCCCCGAAGCCTTGGGCTACGCCATGAGCGACAGTCCCACCGGTCCGTGGAAGAGCAAAGGATATATCATGCGCCCCACCCAGCGCGACCGCGGCAATCATCCCGGCATCGTCGACTACAAGGGTCGTTCCTATATCTTCGGACAAAACTACGACCTGATGCACCTGGAGACATTCATTCACCATGAGCGCCGCTCCGTGTCGGCCACAGAAATCACCTACCAGCCCGACGGCACCATCGCCGAAGTGCCCTATTGGCTCGACCAGCAACCCATCAAGCAACTGCAATGGCTCAACCCCTACCGCCGTGTGGAGGCAGAGACCATGGCATGGGGCTTCGGTCTGAAATCAGCCAAGATGGGTATTCCCAACACGGGTGTGGTGGCCGACATGCCCGCGTCCACAGGTTATAAGAACATGTATGTGACCGATATCGACAATGGCGAATATATCCGTCTGCGCGGTGTCGACTTCGGAGGCAAGGGTGCCCGCCAGTTCCAAATCACCGCTGCCGCCCAAGGGGCATGCACCATCACCCTGCACCTCGATGCCATCGACGGCCCCACAATAGGAACGGTCACCCTCTCCTCCACCGGTTCGCTGGAAAAATACCGCACCTTCTCCGGCAAGGTGAAAGATTGCAAGGGCATTCACGACCTCTACATCACTTTCGACAAAGTGCAGGGCGACACCCGCCTGGATTGGTGGCAGTTTAAATAAGGTCGGATATGACGATTTGAAGGAATATCGTTATAACGGATTATCGTTATAACGGAATAACGATATAACGAAAAAAGAATCAAAAAAAACTAACAAAAAAAACGATGAAAAGACTATTCATTTTCTGCATGCTCTGCTGTACGCTGTCGTTACATGCACAATTTCCAGGATTCCCTGGATTCGGCCAACCTGGCGTTGAGCCAACGTGGAAAGACATCAATTATGCCGGCGACGACATGGAGGCTCACAGGATGGACATCTACCTACCATCCACCAATCAAGACAGTTACAAAGTGGTCGTGGCCATCTACGGCAGTGCGTGGTTTGCCAACAACATGAAGGGCATGACCTTTATGTCTTTAGGCAAGCCTTTGGTGGATGCAGGGTTCGCCGTGGTTTGCATCAACCACCGAAGCAGCGGCGATGCCCCCTACCCTGCCCAGATACAAGATGTGAAAGGAGCTATCCGCTACATACGCGCCCATGCTGCAGACTATAAGTTGGATACTTCGTTTATCGGCATTACAGGCTTTTCGTCGGGTGGTCACCTCGCTTCCATGGCCGGTGTGACCAATGGGTTGAAAAGTCGCACCGTAGGTAGCACGACCATCGACATTGAAGGAGAGGTGGGAGGCAACCTACAGATGAGCAGCGATGTGGATGCCGTGGTCGACTGGTTCGGTCCTGTTGACATGTCACGTATGCACGAATGCCAGACCGTGAACGACGACAAGTCGCCGGAGGCGGCACTCATCGGCGGCGCTCCCGCCGACCATCCTGACATGGTGGCGCTCATCAGCCCTATCACCTATATCCAAAAAGAAGGACCACGTTTCCTCGTGTTCCACGGTGAGGCTGACAATGTGGTTCCACATTGCCAAGGTGTGTTTTTCTCTGAAGAATTGCGTAAGGCAGGTAGGTTGGAAGATTTCGTGAGCGTTGCCGAAGGCCAACATGGTCCCGTCACCTTCAACGAGCAGACGTTCAAGCGGATGGTCGACTTTTTCGTGAGCGCCGCTTCTCGTCGTAATACTCCGCAGTAGCCGTAAAGAACGCATCGCCGCTGGAGTTGAGCGCCGTCTCAACGGAATCCTGCACCACACCAATGACAAAGCCGATGGCCACCGCCTGCATGGCCACATCATTGCTGATACCGAAGAAAGAGCAGGCCATGGGGATAAGCAGCAGCGATCCACCCGCCACGCCCGAGGCACCACAAGCACCGAAAGTGGCAACCACACACAACAGCAAAGCAGAGAGGAAGGTCACCTCCATTCCCAAGGTATGCGCCACGGCCATCGTCATGACGGTGATGGTGACTGCGGCTCCATCCATATTGATGGTGGCTCCTAAAGGTATGCTCACCGAATAGAAATCAGGGTCAAGCCCGAGCTGTTTACACAGGTTCATGTTGATGGGGATGTTGGCAGCCGAGGAACGAGTAAAGAAAGCGTTCAGCCCGCTCTCCTTTAGACAGGTGAAGAGCAAGGGATAAGGATTGCGCCTAAGCAGGAGAAAAGCCAGCAAGGGATTGCTCACCAAAGCATTGAACAGCATACATCCCACGAGCACCAGGATAAGGTTTCCGTAGGTGGAGAACACCTCGATGCCCCCTTCGGCTACCGAGCCGAACACCAATCCCAAGATACCAAAGGGCGCGAACTGTATGATCCACCGCACCACCAACGACACCACTTCGGCGAAGTCGTCGACCACGCGTATCGTGTTCTCGCCCGCTTTCCATTTCAGCGCCACACCGAAGATGATGGACC
Source organism: uncultured Prevotellaceae bacterium (assembly GCA_900316685.1). Lineage (GTDB taxonomy): Bacteria > Bacteroidota > Bacteroidia > Bacteroidales > Bacteroidaceae > Prevotella. Next base: position 92,563 of record ONDS01000009.1, read on the forward strand.
AGAACAAGATACCGATGTAATTGGCGTTGACCACCGCCGACATGGGGTTGTCCACCATGTGGGAGAGCAGGTGTGTGAACACATCTGACAGCCCCACCGGCCCCTCGCCCGTTTCCGTCATGGCGGTCTCCCCCCCAAGAGTCAAGGTTACGGGGAAGAGGAAACTGCCCACCACCGCCACCAAGGCAGCGATGAAGGAACTCGACAGATACAGCAATATCATCGAGCGGAAACGTGGTCCCAGACCTGTCCGGGCCTTGGCTATGGATGCCATCACCAAGATGAACACCAGCACCGGAGCTATAGCCTTCAGGGCGGAGACGAACACCTTACCCAGGATTGCGATGCCCGTGAGTTGAGGCACCGTCAGTGCGAGGATGGTACCGATGACCAGTCCGATGAAAATCCGGAGCATCAGACTCATACCCGTCCATTTCCTCAATGCTTTCTTGATAAATGTTTTCATGGGCAATCATTAAAGTGAAAAGCGAGAAGGAGATGTTTGCCATCTCCTTCTCGCTGATTTCTTGTTCAAACGGTCATCGATAGACCACGACATCGGCCAGTCGGAGCACACGGTCGCCGCGGATATAGCCCTCTTTCTTGATGCTGACAATGGCACCCGATTTCTGCGAGCTATCCCTCTCCGTGCCTACGACATTGCAGAAACGCTCGTCGTACATATTGTCGGGGAAGTCGATTCTTTTGACCCCATGCCTTTCGAGCACGGCGATGGTCTTGGTCTTCGCCGCCAACAGGCGTGTGATGGCTTTCGTGGATATTTGACTCTGGTCGAGTCCTCTTTCCTTGATGGCATTCTCCGCCCACTCGAAGGTGTCGAGCACCTCGATAAAGTCGGAAAGCACCTCGTTGATCTTGTCTTCGTTTTGTTTGGCCTGCTTCTCATTGCGATGGATAAGCGCCAAGTTCTCATTTTGCAACTTGGCCACCAGGCCTGCTATCTCGTTGATTGTACTGATTCCCATAAGATGATAGGTTTGTATTATGGTTCGTAAACGATAAGAGAGTCGCCCACGGTCAGGCTGCTCGATTTCTTCCCGGCATTGAGTTTGGCTATCTCATCGATATGGCTTGCATTGCCATAAAGCTTTTGGCTGATCCTGGAAAAGTTGTCGCCCTTCTGGATGACGTAATACTTCTTACCTTTGGGAGCGGCGGGAGCCTGCGCTGTCTGGGAGGCAGACGCGTCGGTCTGTGTGGCCGATGACTGTGTGGCAGTAGCCGGAGCGGGCACCTGTGCCTTGGCATCCTCGGAGCCCGGCGTCACAGGAGCCTTGAGCGACGGGTTGAGTTGTCTTTGCAGGTCGATGACATTCTCCTGCAGTCCCTTGATGGAGTCGCGCAGTTGCGCCACCATCTTGTTTTCGCCCGCCTTGCCTCCACCTGACGCACTGAGCAGTGCGAAGAGCACAGCGGCTATGATGGCTATGATGGCTATGGGCTTCCAAATATTTCTTTTTGCCACTTGCTCTTCACGTAAGTCGTTGAGCAATTGGTATATTTTCAGGTCGCTCCCGCAATTAGGGCACTTGGGATCTTTCTCGTCGGCCAGGTTTTCTATATCGGCTTTGCCACATACGGGACAATTGAAATGTTGTATCATAAAGATTTACCTATTTTATACACATTATGCAGCCCCGCAAACGGCTTGCGTGGCTACTCCTTCTTTTACCGCTGCAAAGTTAATAAAAAATCCTTACGCTGATAAATATTTTTTTGAATAATATGAAAAAAGAAAGAAATAATTAGTACATTTGCACCTACAAACCGCCGTGAGCCCTTATTTGTGGCATTTAGCAAACAGGCGGTACATTGAAGAAACTTAATAAAAAACCAATAACTAAAAGAACAACATTATGGGATTATTCCGTAACCCGAACGAATCAGCCTATCAAGGCGGCAAGAAGCACATTCTTGAGTCGTTGAAGAACACCTCTCCAGCCAACGTGCTCATTTGGAAGCAGCCTGAAGAGGATTTCAACACCCACTCCGTATTGACCGTCAACCCCGGCGAGGAAGCCATCTTCGTGAAGAACGGCGAGGTGGTGGCCGTATTCCAGAATGGCCGCCATGTGCTGAAGACCGAGAATTATGTTTTCCTCTCTCGCCTGCGCAATATGCTCAGTGGCGGTATCAGCACCTTCAACTGCTTTGTTTACTTCGTGCGCAAGGCCACCACGATGGAATTGCTGTGGGGCACCGCCTCACCCATCCAGTTGCGCGACCCTGTGCAGCAGATAGCCACCAGCATCAAGGCCCGTGGCAGTTACAAGGTGAAGATCGACGACAGCGTGAAATTCCTAACCACCCTGATGGGTAGCAACGTTCAGAAATTTGAACCCAGCGATATAGAGCGCTACTTCAGCAATGAGTTCCAACAGAAGATCAAGTCGACCATCGCCAAAGGCCTGAAATCGCAGAAGGAGGAGTTGCTCGGTGTGTGTGCCGAGATGGAAGAGTTTGCCACACAAATCACTCCCGCCATCCAAGAAATGTTTGCCGAGTACGGCATCGGCCTGGCGCAGTTCACCATATCGGCGATGGATATACCCGAGGACGACCCCAACCGCCAATTGCTGGAGCAGAGCTACGCCAAGCGTCGCGAATACGACATCATGGGCCAGGAATACCGCACCATCAAGGGCATGGACATCATGGCCGACATGGCTCATGGCATCAGCAACCAGAGCGGCGACAGTGCCGTCGGTTCGATGATGGGTGTAGGCATGGGGCTGAGTATGGGTATGGCCACCGGCGGTGCCTTCGGTCAGATGGCGCAGAACGCGTTCCAAGGTGTGCAAGGACAGCCGCAAGGCTACCAGCAGTATCCCCCACAACAAGGACAGCCCGGCTACCAACAGTATCCGCCGCAACAAGGTCAGCCGCAGGGTTACCAGCAGTATCCGCCACAACAGGGACAGCCGCAGGGCTACCAGCAGTATCCACCACAACAGGGACAGCCACAGGGTTACCAGCAGTATCCCCCGCAGCAAGGACAGCCGCAGGGCTATCAGCAGTATCCGCTGCAGGGACAACAAGGCTATCAGCAATATCCGCCGCAGGGTCAGCAGGGACAGCCCGGCCAGCAGGGACAACCCCAGCAGCCTGTTCAGCCCCAGGCACCCCAAGCCGCCGCTGAAGACCCCATGACCCGTTTGTCCAAGCTCAAGCAGTTGTTGGATGCCGGACTGATCCAGCAAAGCGAATACGATGCCGTAAAGAACGAAATATTGAGTAATTTAAGATAAGCCATGGCAACAATTGAACTACAACAAGTAAGATGTCCCAATTGCGGGGCCAACATCAGTCAATTCAACCGTTTCAAGCAGACGGTGGAATGCCCGTATTGCCACACAGTGCTACAGAATCCTGCAGCGATGGCCGTGCAGCGTAACATGCCCCAGCCCGAGAGCATCATCCCCTTCCAGACACAGGATTATGATTTCGGCAAACAATTGCTGAATGCCCTCATCAAGCGCAACTACGTGCCGCGCGATATCTTCGACTACCTGAAGACCGGCGATGTGATGAAAGCCTTCCTGCCCATGTACCTCTTCGAGGGTATGTACCAGGCCAACTGGAGCGGCAAGGTGACCGACCGATACCAGGAGAACGGCGAGAGCAAATCGCGTGAGCGCTTCGTCAACGGTGTGGCTGGAGGCAACTTCTCCTTCTTCTGTCTCGCCTACGAGGGCAATGACATCCCTCCTGAGTTACAGGATTTCGCCCGAGTGATCTCCTTCCCCCAAAACGTGCAACGCTCCTATGACTTCAGTGTCCTGTCCAACGAGGGTGGCGACTTCATGACCATGGAAGCCAATGCCGAGAAAAACAGCCTCTGGCAACGCTACGGCAACCAGGAAGTACACAAACAGGCCGAGAGCGAAGTGAAACGTATCGCCGGCAACAATGTTCACGACCTCAATTGGAGTGTCGCCCCACAATTGATGGGTCAGGGCCAATTGGTGCTCGTTCCCTTCTGGTTCATCTATTATTTCTATCGCGATACACAGTATCACTTCATGATGGATGGTCTCGGCAGCAAGAACAAGCTGACCGCCCCCATGGACCAAGGCGAGAAAGACGAGGTGAACAAATACAACTGGTCGATGTGGGTGTCACTGGCCATTCTGCTGATAGGCATCATCCTCTTAGTGGCCAAGGTGAGCATCGGCTCCATAGTGGCCACAGTGGGAGGTATCGCCTCGCTGGCCACGATCATTTTCTATTTCGTGCGCCGCGGCCAGATACTCAAGGCTTCGCGTGCTTTCCGCGACGAAGGAGCACAGCGGTTTATGCAACAACAGTGATTTATCATAATTCAGCGAGACGGACGCCATGTCACGGCGTACCGTCTCGCTTTTCCTTTTCATCATGAAATGTCCCCGCTGTCATAAGACCGTGAAGAAAGGCTCCGAGTATTGCGAATCGTGCGGAGCCCCACTCACCGATGTTCACTATTGTGAACGTTGCGGCACCATCCGTCAGCGCGGCATCACGAAATGTCCCGTCTGCGGCACCCCCTATCCGAAAAATGCCGCCAATGGTTTTTCTTCGAACGACGCTTATGGCATGAAGAAAGGACCGGCTTCGCTTTGGAAGCCGGGCATCATCATCTTGCTCCTTTTCGTACTCGTGGGCACCTTCGCCTTCATGAAACGGGCCAACAACCAGAAATACGCGCGCGCTTTGGACCGCGAGTATGCTGCTTGGACCCAGGCACAAGCTGAAGCCGCCCAGACCAAGTCCAAGCAGAAAAAGAGTACGAAGAAATCATCGAAATCCAGCAAATCCTCGAAGTCTGGCAAATCGCAACAGGGCAAGAGCAAGAAGTAGCAGGCTAATTAGCTTTTTTCAACACCATTCTTTGGGCATAGCCTAACATGGCCGAACGCAGAAAAGCCCTAAACTCCGCATTGTTCTCCGCAGGGTATGTGCCTTGGTGCAAAATCAGGATATGCCTGATCCTCACATGCCCATCTACCGTAGACAATTCAAACGAAGAAGAGCCATAGGGCGAATCCACTTTCATAGGGGTAGGAGCCGCCTCCACCTCATATCCTTCAGGCATATCTACGTCCAGTTCATAGTCGAAAGTGCATCCCTCTTCTACTACGAGATCCATTTTCCTTTTTCCTTCAGGCAAATCCATGGGAAAGGATGCCATGGGTTTTAAAGAGAAGAAAAGGCGTTGTCCTGTGGCCGATGCCAAATTGCTTGCATGTGCAGAGCAAGACACCTTCATTTCCAGGTGGTGAGAATTTCCACGATGACTCTCCACCGTTATCCCATCCAGAGAAGCTTGTCCCAACCCCATCAAGTCTCGCACCGCATTTTTCCGTTGGCTCCCATCCATCAAGGTCAAAGCGAAGAAATCGCCATACTTGGCACCAGCCGCACCCATCGACCAATCCACATCCGCCTTCCCATCTTCATGCAACCGAATCTTCATGGAGTTTTCCACCAAGTTATCATGTTCATTATAATCAGGAATCTCTACCAACATTCCACCCTGTTGAGTGATGGCCAACGCCTCATGCCCGGCAATACCACCATGCAGATATCCAGTAGGCAGGTGCTGATTGGTACATTCCAGCCATAACGTATCATTAGGCAGCACCGCCATGGCGATAGCATGATTGAACTGGTTGGCATTGGGATAATCGTGAAACAGTTTCTTGTTATCCGTTCCGATGATGACATAGTGAGCTGCAATACCCACCTCTTTGAGCATGGCAACCATCAGATTCGACAATCCCTTGCAATCGCCGAAACCGTTTTTGTACACATCTTCCGCCTTAAAGGGCTGGTATCCCCCCACCCCCAACTGTATGCTCACATAACGAGTGTTCCTTTGCAACCAACGGTAGAGCACATCCACCCTCGACCAGTCTGATGCACAGGTGTCGACCAACAGATGGAGTTGGTTTTTCAGGTTGTCGGGTAACACCTGCCGCCCTGCCAAAAGGTTGGCATGCCACCTCCCGAAATCCTCCCATGAATCCATCTTGCCTTTCCACTCTCCATAAGAAAAATCACAAGGAGCGAAGAACGCCACAGGCACCACATCGATGAAATCTGGGGAAAAAGGCTCATCGGCAAGGGCATCCACCTGTCCACACTCAAGGGAATAGGTCTTGCGTCCCTTGTCATCCATGGACTCCTTTACTTCATTTTCCATGTTTTCCACATGCCATCGGCACTTCATCGAAGGTGGCATGGCCAATGAATAAGAAGCATGTTGCACCGCCACACGAGATCTGGTGATGGGGCAAAAAACAGGATATGAAAGAATCCCATCCGTCTTCTTCACCCTAACGGTCAACGTCAACATACAAGGATATGACGCCGGTGTCAAATCGAGGTAAAGCGTGGTGATGCCGTCAGACATCCCCTCCGACAACTGGGTGGATTTGAGATCGGATTTCTTGATTTTTCTCAAGACACGCCCATTGACGTCGCTCAAGACTCCATTGAACTCGGCCAATTTGGTATTCTTATCCAGACCTATGTTCCATTTGCCCACCCATTGTGCTTTCGCATTCAGCAATTTATAGGAACGCGACTGTTCATATTCCATCATCCCATTCCCTTCCACTGTCACCATCGTATGCTCATCAATCACCACTACATCCGCATCCTGTGCGGATGTAGTGATGGCATAGAGCAAAATGGCCAATAAAAACAACCGATGTACCATCTTCCTAATTTTTCTTCAACACCACCATTTCAGAGAGTTTGCCCGCCAACGTTTCAAAGAAGGTTTTCACGCTTGGATATTCCGATTGCGAGAAAAATGGTTTATTGACAGCGAACACCATCCTTACCGCCACCGTCCGTTCCGAAGGATTCAGCTTGACGGAATACGACAAGCCTTGGTCTTCCGTGGTTGCAGAAGAACTCTTGGGATATTCTTCCACCGTATATCCTTCCGGCAAGGTGATGAGCAAAGAAACGTTCACCTGTTGGTTATAAGGAAATTCCACTGGCAGATCCCTGCTATCCTTCTTGAAAGGAGCCTCCTTGACTGGTTTGAAAAAGAAGGGGCAAAAATAGATGTGATCATTGCTTGTCTCTCCAGTCCCCTCAAAATCTATGTTTTCCTCCAAGGAGGGAGAGAAGGCATCCCTTCCTTCAGACGAATAGTTCTTGATCTCCACACCGGCCATTTCGCCCAATTGCCGTACATAGTCAGCACTGTCCTCAGCCTCACGGAAGTCACGTTTTGCAGTGAGGGAAGCCACCCCCTCATATTTCAATTTCGCATTTCCTGAATAGGATCCGTTGGCCTCCATCTTCATGGACACCCTAATAGAGGTGGCAGCCCCAGGCAGGTGTTGGAGATTCACCCAAAAGCCCTCACCCTTGGGTTTGATGACTCTCGCCTGCTCCACCAGAAGGGATGCAGGAAGTACATTCAGGTAACCATCTCCCGATGATGCGTCGATGAAACTCATGGTTGAATCATTTTCCATTACCCCCACCACAAAGGTGTTCAGGCTTTTGATGGTAGGATGAGACAACGGCAACCGACCCTTGCCCCTCAAGCTCATCACTACAGGATAGGCAGTCACCCCAGCATCTTGGAGCATATTGATCAAGATGAAATTAAAATCAGCATTGTTGGCCGAGCCTTCCTTGAGAACCTGCGATGCAGGTTTCCCCCAAAGAGCATATTTCCCGTTCCAAGATAGGCGTTCTTTGAGAAAGCAAAAAGCATCTATCACTTTTTCCCTGATTCCATCAATTTGGCCAATACCAGCCGCGGCCATTTCTTTTTTCAAAGGATTGCTTCTTTTGCAACAACCGCCGAACTCACTGTCACCCACCAACTCATTGTCTATATCTTTCCATGATGACGTGTAATTCTTGTACACCTGACCTGGTATCTCCAATTTGCGGAATTCCGCCGCCACCTTGCAGCAATAGTCCTTGGGATGCCAAATGTACTTATCCCCCTTGAGGGCCGGTAATTGTCTGAAAACGAAGTCATATTTATCCGTTTGGCACACGAGAGGAGAAGAGCCGATGGTAAAAGTAGTTGATTCATGTCCGATTTTCTTCTCGGAACTGATAAATCCTGTTTCCTCCACATTGAACTTGAAGTATTCCGGGATGGTCAGTTCATAAGAGGCATACATCACAGGAATGGGTTGTTGAGCATACCATGTATCAATAGAATAGAAGTAATCACTTTCCTTGGTATATTGGTATTCTATGACAGTACCCACCTTCACCTGTGGCACTGTGAATTTAAGCAGTTTGGTGTTTTTGTCATATCGTTCGCGGAACACCATGTCGTTGTTCATCTTGGTCTTCACCACCGTTCCGTTCTCCATATTATATGAAGTAGCCTTAACACCCATCATGACCTCCTTGCGTAGTTTCGAGTCTTCCCGGTCTACGAAAGGAACAGCGACATCACCATATTCCGTGCCTTCAGTTTTCAGGATTTTCAGGCGTACCTTTACATCTGTAATGATTTTAAAATCATTACTTTTAACAATGTAGTAAGTTTGGGTAAGGGAGCACAAGACCACAGCTGTAGCATCAGGATCCTGATCGTAAGCAACCATGTTCAACTCGGCATCCGTGGGTTTGCCGAATTTCAGGTTCGGTTCAATAGACTGCGCCTTCATTTGCGAGGAAAAGGCATGTAAGCATGTCAGTAAAAAAAATAATCTTATCGTTTTCATCTTTGTAAATATTTGGTTTGCAATTTAAATCTATTTTGGTCCTAATAGCGGAGCGAGTTGTGTGAAATGTTCGAGTTCCGCCAGACGCTCATGTCGGAAGGTAGGCGCGTGTTCCAGTTCCCACGTCACGTGGAAGGGGATGTGCACCGCGAGCCCCCCGATTTCCAAGACCGGCTGTATATCACTCTTGAACGAGTTGCCCACCATCAGCAGTTCCTGCGGTAGGCATCCACAGTCACGGCATAACTGACGGTATTCATCGGGGGTCTTGTCGCTCACGATCACCGTGCGCGAGAAGAAGTGTGCCAGTCCCGAGCGTTGCAGTTTGCTCTGTTGGTCGAGCAGTTCGCCCTTGGTGAAGAGCACCATGCGACCCTGCCACCTCTTTTCCAGATAATGCAACGTCTCCTCCACCCCGTCTAGGGGCGTGGCGGGCAGATGGAGCAGTTCCCGTCCGAGTTCGAGGATACGTCCCACATCGTAGGCGGGAACCCGTCCCTTCGACACCTTCACAGCATTCTCTACCAACGAGAGGGTGAATGCCTTGGTACCGAAGCCCAAGTCAGGCATGTTCTTCGTCTCTGTCTGGAAAAGAGCCGCCCTGACCGTGGCTGCATCGGCGAAGGGAGCCAGTATCTCGCAGCATCGGTCCGTGGCCTGTTCAAAATGCGACTGGCAGTCCCAAAGCGTATCGTCGGCATCGAAGGCGATCACCTTCACCTCGGAGAGGTCCATCATGGTCATCCCGCTCATTTTTTCTGTTCCTCCATGGGAAAGAGTCCGTAGAGCCGCGAGTCAATCTGGTCGGTGATGGTCTGGAAGTCAGCTGGGTTGGCCTCGAACTTCACCTTGTCGCCATCCACGACGATGAGGTTGCCCTTGAATGTCTCTATCCATTCCTCATAGCGTTTGTTGAGCCCTTCGAGGTAGTCGATGCGTATGGACTGCTCATATTCCCTACCCCGTTTGGCTATCTGCGCCACCAAATTGGGCACCGAAGAGCGTATATAGATCATGAGGTCGGGCAGTTTGACGAGCGACATCATCAGGTCGAAGAGGTCGGTATAGTTGTCGAAATCGCGGTCGCTCATATACCCTCCGTCGTGCAGGTTGGGCGCAAAAATCTTGGCATCCTCGAAGATGGTGCGGTCCTGTATGATGTAGTCCTTCGACTTGGATATCTCCACCACCTCACGGAATCGTTTGTTGAGGAAATAGATCTGCAGGTTGAACGACCACCTCGACATATCAGCATAGAAATCCGAGAGATAGGGGTTGTTGTCTACGGGTTCGAATCGTGGTGTCCACCCATACCTATGGGCGAGCATCTTGGTGAGTGTGGTCTTGCCACTGCCAATGTTTCCGGCTATTGCTATATGCATAGATTGTAATTAAGAGTTAAGAGTTATGAGTTAAGAAAGATGCCCTACGCTCTTATCACCCGCTGAACAGTCCGAAGAGGTGGGCATCGATGCGGTCGGTGATAGACCTGAAATCGGCGGGATGGTGTTCGAAGTCGATTTGGTCGACCTCGATAGTGAGCACCTGTCCTTTGTATTTCTGGGTGATGAACTCCTCATAACGGCTGTTCAGGTTGGAGAGGTATTCCAGCTGTATGGACTGTTCGTAGTCGCGCCCCCGTTTCTGGATGTTCTGCACGAGGTGAGGCACTGTGGCGCGGAGGTAAATCATCAGTTGAGGGTAACGCACGATAGTCATCATCGACTCAAATAGCTCCATGTATGTCTGGAAGTCGCGTTCCGACATATTGCCCATGGCATAGTTGTTCTCAGCGAACACATACACCCCCTCGAAGATGCTGCGGTCTTGTATGATGGTCTTGTCAGACTGTGCTATGCTAAGGAGATCGCGGAAGCGTTGTTTGAGAAAATACACTTCAAGGTTGAACGACCATCTGGGGATGTCGTCGTAATAATCGTCGAGATAAGGATTGTAGTCCACGGCCTCGAACTGTGGTGTCCACCCATAATGCTTAGCCAGCATATTGGTGAGCGTGGTTTTGCCACTGCCTATGTTTCCCGCTATGGCTATGTGCATGTACTTAGTATTGATATGCAAATTTAGGGAAAAAAAACGAAACATCTCCGTTTTTTTCCTTAAATTTGCAGGGTAATTGGAAAAAAGAGAGAAATGAAAAGATTATTGTTTTGCGCCCTGCTGACCGCCACCCTGTTGGGTTGCGGCACGAAAGAGAGTAGCCAACCGTCTGACGACCAGGTGATGGAAAACATCCTGAGCCGCACAAGTATCCGCGTTTACACCGACCAACCGGTGGAGGATGCCAAGATCCAGAAGATGCTGCGTGCCGCCATGGCCGCCCCGACGGCAGTGAACAAGCAACCGTGGCACTTCATCGTCGTAACCAATAAGGATGTGCTGAAGAGCTTGTCGGAAACCAATCCTCACGGAGGCATGATAGCCCAAGCCCCCTTGGCCATCGTCGTCTGCGGCGACATGAACAAGACCTTGGAAGGCAGCGGTCGTGAGTTCTGGATCCAGGACTGTTCAGCCGCCACCGAGAACCTGCTCTTGGCCGCCCACAGCATGGGCTTGGGTGCCGTATGGACCGCCGTCTACCCCGATGCCGACCGTGTGGCAGGAGTGACCAAGGTGTTGGAGTTGCCCAGCACACTCATCCCCCTGAACACCATCGTGATAGGTTATCCGGGTGAGACGCCCCAGCCCAAGGATAAGTGGAACGAGGCGAATATTACTTATAAGAAGTAGAAGTTAGAGGAAGTTTAGGAGAAATTAGAGGAAGTTAGGAGAAAATAGGAGAAGATAGAGGACAATAGCCCGAAAGCCATAAGACATCCAACAAGGTATTGTCCTTTATCTCCCTTTATCTCCCTATCACTTCCTTTATCTCCCTTAAATAAAATAATAGAGGAAGGAGGCGATGCCTTCGAGAGCCGGTTTGCGCTGGCCTTCTATCTCTATCTTGAAGGCTATCTCCGCCTTGCAGATGCCACGCAGGTTGGCGATGTTGTGCAGGGTGGTGACCAGGCGCACACGGCTGCCCGTGATGACGGGTTGGCCGAAGCGCATCTTGTCCATACCGTAATTAACCAGCATCTTGATATTGTTCACCTCGATGATCTGATCCCACATATAGGGCAGGAGCGACAGGGTGAGATAGCCATGGGCTATGGTGCTCTTATACTGACTTTCTTTCTGTGCCCGTTCCACATCCACGTGTATCCATTGGTGGTCGAGCGTGGCATCGGCGAAGAGGTTGATCCTGTCCTGATCCACCTCCAACCATTCCGAGCATCCCAGCTCCTCGCCGAGATGCGAAGCAAATTCCTCGTAGGAATTGACGATAAGTTTCGACATTTTAGTTAAGAGTTAAGAATTAAGAGTTAAGAAAAATACTCCTGCGGCGGACTTTTATCTTGCTGCCTTCTCCTTGCTCCCCCTCCTTGGGAGGGGGTTTGGGAGGAGGCTGTCACTCTCCGATGATGGCTGCTGCCGCGAGTGAATAGAATTTCGACTGAATGCTGTCGCCACGGGAGGCCAACACCACGGGTGCCTTTGCACCCTGCAACATTCCCGCCGTGCTTGCTCCGGCGAAGAGCGTGATGGTCTTATAGAACACATTGCCCGCCTGTATGTCGGGGAAGATCAGCACATCAGCTTCACCATTGAGGGGGGAATGCAACCCCTTTTTCTCCAATGCATGACGGTCGAGCGACGTTTTCAGGTCGAGCGGGCCATCCACGACGCACGGGCCATAGACCCCTTTCTCTGCATCGGCAATGATATCCTTGTAGCCCACGGTGAAGGGGAAAGCCTTCTCGCTCACCTTCTCGGAGCAGTTGATGAGCGCCACTTTGGGTTCTTCAATGCCGAAGCTGCGGCAGATATGTGTGGTGTATTTCAGTTGTTCCACCCTCTGTTCCTGTGTGGGATAAGGGATGACTGCGGGATCGGTGAAGAAGAGCAGACGCGGATAGTTGGGCACCTCGGCCACGGTGACATGGGTGAGCACCCGTCCTTTGGGCAGGATGCCCCACTCCTTGTTGAGCACAGCACGAAGCAGGTTGTCGGTGTTGATAAGTCCTTTCATGAGCACGTCCGCCCCACCCTCTCTGACCAGTCTGACCGCCTTGCCCGCAGCATCGTCGGGATCGTCGGCGTCGATGAATGAGATATGCTCCTGATAGCGCATGATGTCGGCGTTGGCTTCCACCTCGTGTCTACACCCCACAAAGACGGCTTTGATGATGCCTGCCTCCAAGGCTTTGAGTACGGCTCCTTGTGTCGACTCGTCGGCGGCACATACCACAGCCACCCTTTTCCTTTGGCCCAAGTCGGCCAGATGGGCTATCAGTTCATTGAAATTCTGAATGGTTTTCATAGATCTTATTTGGTTTTACATTGTCAGTTGTTGATATATTGGGGTCCTTTCTCTGTTTTTACTTACGCTTTCGAATGATGTGTCATCATTATCGTTGCGTATCCATGTGAGATTGCAAAGTTACATGATTTTTCGGAAACGAAGGTTGTTTAGGAAGGAAAAAAGGAAAAAAGGTTGTCCGTGTGAGAGCATATCTTGCGAAATGGCGAAGATTTTAACATAAGTATCTTGCGGAATGATGAAGATTTTAACATAAGTATCTTGCGGAATGAATAAAATTGATTTTCTCTGGGTCATAGACTCCATGGTCATCCCTATCGAAGTGAAAGCAGGAACCAACTCGCATCTCCGTTCGCTACATTCCTTTATTGATGAATCACCGATAGACATCGCGGTACGTATATGGTCAGGAAAGTTCTCCGTAGATGACGTGCAGACCACCGTCAACCACAAGCGTTTCAAACTTGTCAACCTACCTTTCTACCTAATTGGAAACATGGAGCAGAAAGTATGAAAAGTGGCTAATGGATGAAGCTATATATCCTTCGATTTTCGTGGTAGATAAGGAAATAGCTAATAGAATGGACATCAAGATGTGGCGTTTTCACACCTCATCGGAGTTTTGAAGAGCCCCCGGATGTGAACGGGTTTGGGGCGGAATAGGCACATACTACTTCTTAATTCTAATTGAATTACCTTGTTTTATGAGTTCCTTGGCATCCATCAAATGTTCCTCCAGTTCTTCCGACGGAACAAAATAGATACCCGGCTTCGTAGTTTTAGGAAAACGATTGAAGTAAGGGTCGTTGGTAACCACCCATTTCAATTCAGCCATTTGGGGGAATTTAGACATGGCTTCCCAGAGATCAAACAAACGCGATTTTGTTGCTACTGTTACGCCGCGTTTTCCTGTCTTCAAACGGGAAACGCAGATAATATGTTGTTGTATTCTCTGGTCGCTATCCTGCTCCTCTTTTGTGGTACGGTGGGTGATAGAAAGATTGCGGTTAAACTTTCGGTTTATTTCCTGCATCTTTGCTATAAAGAGTTTACCGTGTGGCCCAGAGTCCTGCATCTGATTACTCATGATGTAGTAGTGTATCATTTCGTGGATTATTGTGTCTTCAACTACATCCTCTGGTAAATCCATTACTGTGCTTATCTTGAACACAAAGCCATAGTAATGCCATGTGTCATCTGGATTCTTCTTTCGCTGGAAGAACACAGCTCCGAGGAAAGACTTGGCATTACTAAGTTTGAAGGGAAGTGGTTTTAACTTCCCCTCAAACATCAGATTGTTGTATTCGTCAAACTTCTGTTTAATATATTCAAGCGTTGCTCTCATTTCGTTCTTCTTCAGTTTGGTTAGCCAATTCTACCTGATAGAGATTCAAGGCTTCCTGGTCTTCAATAGACAATTTCTTTTCAAGAACTTCATCCAGATGTAGTCCAATAAACCAATTTCCTGCCGACCAGTCCGACATTTCGCTTCCTATGTTTTCGTCGGAATACACAATGTCTTGTTGTTCAAATGGCTGGCAGCTCATTTCGTATGGGTTGTTTTCGTCAAGCTTGACAATAGCCTGACTGCCACTGAAATCCATTGATGTTCTGTAGTGAACATACCTGTACTTCTTTACCTCGAATGGGAAAACATTATCGTTCACAGATGTCAAGTCATAGTGTTTGTCTGGATCTGTTCCTTCAACAAGAATCAGATTGCCCATCAAGTCTTTTTCCAAAAAGGTATTGACAGTAGTAGGCTTAATGTCACGCCAATTGATTTTGCGAATACCAAGGAGAATGTCAAAGAATAGGTCTTTATTGATTGTAAGCGATACGACTTCGTCCTTTGGGAAATGGTTTATGCTGTCAAGTTGAATCTGTTTTTTCCCCTTGCGGAATTTCTTGTTACCATTAACGGTAAAGATTCCTTCCTCCATATTTTCAGGGAGAGTAAGAACCGGCCAGAAGAATGCAGTCCCACGCCATCCCATCTCTATTAAACCATTTTGTTTCAAAAGAACGAGGACCGGACGATCAACAGCATTGGCTCGGTCTGTATTGATTTCACTGCCAGACTCTGGGGCATCAATGAATCGTCCTCGCTTATCGTAAATATTTTCACGTTCACGACTCAGATTACGATCGTCTCTCACGACAACAAGTATCATGCCGTCGGTATCATACGTAAGGTGTTCGAGAGGTGTCACCATTTCGTTAATATCCCATTCCATGCCCACATTATTATATTCTTCTGCATAGGTATATGATTCACGGATGAGCGACAATATCTCAACCACATCATTGTAGTGCATTAGAAAGAAACCATCATCGTTTGGTTTGTTCTCTTCTCTTGCTCGTTGTATTATTTCTTCTATCTTGTAGGTAATGGTGTCGTTTTCAGCCGAATCTATTGTCTGCATTCCCACAGGATAAAAACGCTTTCCTCTCTTTATAACTTGAGTGTTGGCAGGCAAGTATTTGTTTTGTGCGCTTGGTGCTATACGTCTGTCGTAGCCAATGACCTTACTCAAAAAGTTGTCGGACTGAACAGAGGAACGATGAGCTTCCAAATACCGATAGAGGTAGTCATCAAATACATTGATGGTCATCAGTACATCGTAATTTTTCTCAGTTGTGAAGAAACGAGTGCAAGCCATATCTTCTTTATCACGGGCGCCATACATACGTGCATGTTGTAGTACAGTATCCATCTGGAATTTACTGGGATTGCGCCCATAGAAGAAGCAAAGCAGATTATCAATAGTGATACCTCGGTCAAGTATTCCACCTCCAATGAAGAAATTCAATGTCTGTTCTAGTCTTAACTGACCTTTCTCATTAAGCATAGTGGGAACCGATTCTTCTGAATTGACAATTTTAATGATGTAATCATTGAACTGTAATATTCTTTTTACTTCAGCTTCCACCTCTGCAAAAGAAGGGAATTTTTCGTTTATGAGATGTTCCTTGTTTCCTAATTCATTACTTAGCTTCAGACTATCGTAAGCATCTCTCTCTAAATCAAGAATATGTAGGTCAGAATTACTTTTATTTAAAAAAGCATGCTGAATATCTTCCATTATCTTTGTGACCAATTCTTCCTGCCAAGCATGTTTGTTCTTATTGAGATTAGTATGGATTACACAACTGGAGTAATACTTCTTGCTATATCTTTTTCTTGTCTGGATACTGCGAACAGCAGCGGAAAAAATATAACTAACAATAGTAAAATTGAAATCGTCAAGCATCTGAGAATGAGCACCCGAATCTAAATAAAATTCGTTGTGTGTTTCAGAAATAATCTTAGAACATCCTTCATCTACGGGTTGAAATAAGCATCCGTACATATTAGCTGGATGAAAAACACCTTTTTCATCCTTTTCTCCTTTTTGGCTCTCAATATAATATTGTTTTCCTCCAATATACCTATCATGTATAGGGACCAATCCCGTATATCTAGGTAACCAAGGTGAAGATTCCTTGCCATCGCGCAACTGTACAGTTCCGTCTGGTTGTAAATAAAGAGAATAAGGTGTTGCCGTGATTTGTAAATATCGGTAATAATGTGGAAGCTTGGTCAACTCCTCTATTTGTTCTGCTATATGCAGAAGGCGCATTTCTCCTTTTCTTTGATAATAAGCATGGCTTGCAAAGTCTGCCTCATCATCACATATCAAGACCCTTTTAGTTCGTAACATCTCACCGTGTTCAACATTCTTAAACATGCCAATAAGATGTTTAAGATTATCTTTCTCTTTTTTGCACACAATGATGAATTTCCTGACGGGATCTGTCAGTTGGCTATGACTAAGGCCCCCCTTCTTGGCAAGAGGGATTGCCTCATATATATCAACGATTGCTTTTTGTCCATAAGTCCCATCATCCTTGAAAAATCTGAAATCATATTTCAGCCTCTCGTATGTCTGAGTGCTCAATGTATTTGTGCCTTTTGTAAGAACCACAGCAATATCTATTCCTTTGTCGAAGCACAGACCGATGATACTCTCGAACGTATCAGTTTTACCACACTGAACTTTTCCAAGCAGCAGGCAGGGCTGGGTAGCTTTTTCTCCATCGATGAGAAGTTGGTCGGTCATTTCGCGCACAACCTTTTCCTTTTCAGGTGTCATAAACTTGTTATGAGCAGCCATCGTACTGAAGATGTATTCATCATTGTTGATGGCGCTTTCACGGTTTAGACGGGTTTCTTCGTCTTTCACCCATGAGGGAATGGGCTTTCCTTTCATTGTTAAGAAATCAACGTAATCGTTGAGTTCTTCTAATGTTTCAAATTTCTGAGCCATAGTTATTATTATTTGTTTATAAATTCAAAGTAAGGGTTTGACATTATATCGTCTTTGTCACTATAAGTTGGGTTGTTCAGCAGGAATGATTGCTTGTAGACTGCGAGTGCAGCCTCGGAATATCTTTCCTGCTTTTTAATAATATAGACTCCACTCTCTTTCATTTCTACCATACCAAAACTGGCAAGCATTGGTATGACAGCTTTTAAGGCAATGTCCACAGTCCTATTGCTGCCATATATCTGACTTACCTTTTCGCGGATAAACCCTTTAGCAAGAGTGTCTTCCGCATGAAAGTATTTGCCCATGATACTTGACACATCGTATGCAAAACAAAAAGCTCCGCAAGTGATGGCCGTGAATAAGAGTGGGCGGCTTCGCTGTTCACGCAGTATCGTACGCACTTCATCCTTGAAATTTTCAAGGTAAGCCATGATTGGATTGCGAAGCATCAAAGCGTTGATGGTAGTTGCTATCTTCTTTTGTCGGGCAAGGCCTGTTGACAGACGTGAGGCAATTTCCATGCAATATGATTGTGTGAAATCGCCGTCGAGCCATGCCGCCAAGGCCATCTCCAATTCTGCCGAAGGCACTCCTTGTTGTATCGCTCCTATCTTTTTCTCCATGATTATGAGTTCTCTATTTTTACGAATGGTATAACCACTTCCATGAAATGGCTACCACCGTGGGTTATCATTGTGGTGTTCTCTCTTGCAAAACAACTGTCATCCCTGATGGCAAGCCAGTTGTCATGTTGTAGTAATGGCAGTCCTTGGTTTTGTTCAACAAACCGTCTCTGCTCATCTTTGTTGTTATAGATCAGATGCCGCTTTCCTCGACTACCATCTTTATAGAGGAACACGGCTTCCACTTGTGTTAATGAACGCCAACCATACGACAATGTGCTGCCGTGGTCTGTCGTTAGGTAAAGCTGATAGCCCGCCTTGGTGATGGCTTTAATTTTTTCAGTGATACGAGGACACCAGTTCTCAGTAAGCGACATCAGGTCTTTATTGTCAGTAGATGAGTGCATCTTCTCGTCCATCTCCACCGTTACAATGGCCAGACGCTTCACGCCCTCATTGATGGCAAATTCATCCTTGTCGCTGATATATTGCACCTCAAAGTTGTTAAAGCCTTGTTGTAGCCAGAATGTCTGCCACAATTTGCGCTCATTTTCTGGACTTTGTTTGTAGTCCTGTTGCGGTACACCGCCTCTGAAGATGGCTTGACGTGAAAGCATGGTGATACTGGGTAGCCATGCCAGCGTACATCCGTCATGTGTTTTGATGCCTTCTTTATGTAAGTCATCTTTTAGAATGACATACTGCCAAGAGGTGAAGCCATCAACTACCAGAAGAGCTACTTTATCGTCACGTCCATATTTCTTGCTAAGATGTGGCAGAATACCGTTCACACTTTTGGGGTGCAACAACGGGTTGCTTTGTAGCGTGGCAAAATATTCTCTGTCTATCCATTCCTGGAAAGTCTGGTTGATGGCATCAATGGCAGGAACTATCTGCGAATAAACGCCATGTTGGATGGCGCTGGCAACGACATTGGAAATTGCTTCCATCGTTGTTTTGCTTTCTCTCCAATCGAGTTCTATCTGTGTTAGCTGCGCCAAACAGTACTCGGCAGACTCTTTCGCTCGTTGCTCTTGTTTCTGGATAATGTTGCTGACAATTGCCTTACCTTCTGCAAGAGAAACACGTCTTGCCTGCGTCTGCCTGTAAAGATCATCAAGTGTCTCAAACGACTGGTTGCGGAGCAAGGACTTGTCTGCAAACAGTGGAAAGACATCCGCTACATTAAAATCACAGACTAACGCTTCTTGCTTCATATCGGCCAGCAAAGTGTCAGGGGATGAACATACATACAGGAAACGCTTTTCCGGCTGGCTCTTATATTTTAACTCAAAGTGAGTCCGCAAACGCAGATTGCTGCCAATGACGACCTCTATGCCTTGTTGCTGGTAAAGAAGATTGCGCACAGCATCCTGTGTGAGCACCCCATCAGGGTTACTCACGATGCTCAGACGCTGGTAGTCCACCGTCACTTTCTGCGCTATCTTATTTATCAGTTTGTTCATGCTCTTTCTTGTAGATTTCTTGTAATGCTCTTGTACATTTTGCACCTAACCACTATATTTGGGCTTTCACGGCGCTTTTTCTTGTAAAAATCTTGTAATTTTCTTGTAAATTTCAAAGAGTTACAAGAACTATATCAAAACCCATTGTCGTTTTTCTCCCTGTTTAATCTTACCCGCCCTGCGTAGAGAGGCTAGCAAATTAGTAATCTTATTCTCTTTTTGCTTATCATCCAGCACCTCCGGGAGTTTATTCCACAATAATTCATTTATTTTAGGCCTTCCCATCTTACCATGTTGGGTTATTGCCTTAACGACAAGGTCTCTGTAATAGTTGTCATCAAAACCTTTATCCTTTGTATATTTTGCTTCCTGCCCCGTAGCCTTCGCAATGCTTTTGGCAAAGTACAATGCGTTCTTTCTACCTTCAACGAGTTTGCGTTTTCTCAGGTAGGCTATCTCATAGTCAGTCAAAGGACGGTGCATCTGTAGTCGGCTCAGCATTTCTATTTCAAGCAGATTGAGCGTCTTGTCTCTTGTCAGCAACATGGCGTAATCCAAATCCATCACCTTGCCAACGATAGTGACTTTTACCCGATTGTCGTCAAATTCATAGTCGGGCATAGGAAAGAGTCGGTCACGTTGCTTATTGAACATACGCCTGATGCCACTTCCTATAGTATCAACCAGCCCCAATTCAACCATTGCGTTAGCCAGCATCTTGTTTCTGTAGAATTCTTCAGGAGCATCATTTTCTAATACGCTCCTTATACTGTTAGGAATAAAACTGCCAAGATTGCTGAAAATCAGCCTGTCTTCCTCTTCAATGACATTAATCATGCCATGACACCCATAATCCTGGTGTGCGATGGCATTATTCAATGCCTCGCGAATAATGAAGGGGTCGTATGTGTCAAGTTCATCAGGGACAAGCGTCAGAAGTGTAGGGTTCATGTACCGATACTTGAAATTGCGAATCTTTTTATACACATTTTCAGCAGCAATCACAAAGGGGCAAGTCTCAATGGAGAAGTCACGCTCGTTGCCCGTTGAGTCCTTATAAATCCATCGTATTCTGGCGACAGCGGGAGAGATAAGATATTCGCTTTCGGAACGTCCCAAAAGCAATATGGCAGTATTCGTTATCTTCCCTCTGAGTGTTATCTTAGCCTTGTTGAGAAACTTTTCGTCACTCCATGTCTTTATTTCGTCTGTCAGAAGCTTATGCTTATCCGTATAGAGTTCGCGTGCTCTCAATATGGCCAGAGGGTCAAGATCATCCATTGTGGCATCTCCTACGATCTCTGCACTCCAATCCTTTCGTGAGTTGTATATCTGCCGAACATAGTCTGGAAAGTCCTTTAACTTGGTAAGGTTGCTGCCAATACGCACGTATGCGGTTCCTTTGAAGTTCACGGGTTCACCAGCTGCCGCTTGTATTTCGAAGATAACGATGTGCTGATTGCTATTACCATGATAATCAAATTCCTCTATATCAAAAGGAATGATGGGTGAACAGTTTCTTCTCAGCCAAAGTTCGTAGTCCTGATTCCCGTATTTTGCTGATGGCATCTGCAGGTTAGTACCTACGACATTCCAAGTGCCGTCTTCTATGCCTAAAACCAAATATCCACGTGACTTATATTTAAGACAAGCAGAATTGGACAATCCCGAAATGTAATTGCCCACTCCTTCATAGGTTATACTACATCGGGATTCTCCAATATTGGTTTTGAACTCTATCCACTCCGTTTCGCCAGCACTTTTCCGCTGACGAGCTATCTTTAGAAGTTCTTCTAACAATTCATGTTGCTCCTCAATTGTTCTCATATATATTTATAACGTAGCTGTTTATAGTTTATTCATTGCAATATCATAGAACTGGAGCAGCACCTCATCTTCGTCGCGGAGGTTCTGGGGAATTTTTTCTGCTACAGTGACGATGGCCTGGAAGTCCTTGTCGATGTAGCACTGCTTGAAGCCGGCACGGAGGGCTTCCACACGTACCTCCTTCAGTTTGGCCTTCGGCTTCAGGGCTTGTTCTTTGTAGAGGTTAAACTCCTTCAGCAGGGCTTTGGTGCGTAGCAGGTTCTTGTCCACATCGTCTTGGATGTTGGGCAGTCGCCAGCGGCCATCGGGTTCCTCGATGAAGTTCTCTTCGAGAAGCGTTTTCAATTCGGGCAGGATGTCGCCCTTGCGCAGTCCGTTGATGGCCTGCATCCATTCGGGCTGTATCTGCTGATAGGTTTTGGGCGACTCGCGCAGTTGGTTCTTCAACCACTCTATGCCATTGGCTTCGTCACTGACGATGATACCCATAGGAGCAAATCCGTCGGTATGCTTGCGCTTCTCCTCATATTCTGCGGCCTGTACTGCGGTGAAGAACATGCCGTCGCGCTCCACGAACCGCTCACGCAGTCCTTGCTGGAATTCCTGAGCATCCATCGGAACGGGAAGGCCATGCTGCACGTAGTACGAGATAAGACGGTCGTAGAGTATCTTCGGACTACGCTCAATGACGGTCGTTGTCTTGCTGCCTTTCTCTACATGGACGGCCAGATGCTCCATGTGTTCCTGAATGAAGTCCCAGACAACATCCTTCCTGTTCATCTGCAACTCGAACTGCGATGACAGCTCATCGGAGGGCTTATAGCAGGTGATGACAAGGTCTTGCTTGACAGCGGTGGTGGATGACACAGCGTTAAACGAACCTTGTTTTTTGTCAAGAGATGACACTGACGCAATTATAAAGCCTGCATTACTCATCGCCATCTGAATGGCATTCCAAACAGAAGCAGACGTGTTACTAAAAACAACAGACATCCATTTAGATGGCTTTAATACACGGTAATATTCTTTGAAGGAAGATTCCATTAACAGTTCATATTCTTTTAAACCTTTATTTTGCGAAGACTCTTCAATTGCTTCGTCAGTATTGTCAGTCTTTACTTTGAGCCAACTTTCAGTCATGAAATTGAGCTCGGAATATACGATGTTTTCGCCGAAAGGAGGATCAGTAAAAATATAGTCAATAGAATTGTCGTTTAAATATATAGATGTGGCTGACGAACACGAAATAACATTTGAATTATCTTCTTTGTCAAACAGCAATTCCATTGCTTTCGCAAAGTCCGCAATTTTCCCTTCAGCCACTTTAAGTACATTTGATTCAGCCATAAGTGAACCTATATACAAAGTCAGAGGTTGACTTCCGTTCCCCCTTTTCCCACCATTATATCTTGTAAGTTTTGAACAAAGAGACTGCAAAATTGATGTAAATACGGCGAAAGTATGAAGACAATTCGTCTTCATTAATTCTTCCCTTAATACTGCCAACACTATCAAGTTCCTATAAGTAAAGAATTGGTGTACATGGGTAATGCCAACGTGGTTCCCAAGTCGCCAAGTATGTCCCCATCGTTCTCCTTTGCCTAAAAAGAGTTCTTTTGGAACCCATGCGACAGGTTGCGTCTCGGTAATGTTTTTAATCAACGATAGGTCTTCCTCGTCAGGTGCCTTAGTGTGTCTTCTACCTTGGGCATCCGTAAACTGTATCATAACTGGCACCATAGAGTATGATGAGACGCTTTTTTTTAATATGCTGTCATAATGTGTATAAAGTTTCTTTTCCACACTCCTTTTAGTGTGAACAGCACCGCAGTAGGGGCAAGTAAAAAAGTCTTTTGTTTCTCCTCTTTCTTCTCCTTTTGCCACATCCCAGAATACCATTTCTGACCCACATGCAGTACATATTAGCACATCACTCCAAACGGTATAGTTGATACGGCATTTGGTTCCTTCATAATTAGTTTCGTACATCCATCCTACTCTTTTCTTTGTATTTTCTAAAGCGTTTTTCACTTTGCCAATAAAAAAGGAAGGATTTATATTTCGATTGTAGTAGTAAGAAATGATTGATGCATAAGGGCTCAAATCTCCAAGAATCGCATGACGCCCTCCTATCTTATTAAGCGACGATGATTCTTTATATAGTCTACACGCAGCCCCTGTCATTCCCGTTCCGCAAAAGCCGTCCAAGACAATATCGCCAGGTTGAGTAAAATGCTTTAAATATTGTTCGATAGCGGTGTGAGGCACTTTAGTATGATAAGAATGAGCCAAGTAAACGGGGTTGTTCTTCCCCTCGCTAACATCGCTTGCATACGGTTCCTTCACCTCAAAGTCCGCTTTCCGTTTCCCTTCCTTTTCAAGTTGCACCTTTTCTTTCTCCCACTCTGCAATAAAGTCGTTGAGCCAAGGGTTGGGACAGGCTGTGTAATATGGTGGGTCGGACAAACGGATGATGTCCTCGTCTGTACCGATGGGGAATCCTTCTATTTTGCGCAGCTCAGGTAGCTTCTTTCGCAGTTCTTCGCGGAAGAACTCACGCCGTGCCTCGTCGTTGGGAAACTCACGACCCAGACAGGTGACAGGCTCGTTGCGTTCTTCCCAAAGGTCGCCGGGTGTGATACGTCCCATTTCTTCTGCATCAAAGAGAACGGGCTGGTTGTCTATGTTGCTTCTCTTGCTCATATCGCAAACGTTGTTTTATTTCAAGATGATACGGATGTTGGCATCCTTGCTGCCACCAGTGATATTGATGATGTGCTGCTTGAAAGCCTTGATGGCATCGTCTGGGGTCATCGGACGATTAAAGACGGTGCGCAGTGCTTCCACCGAGGTTGCAATCTTGTTGATGCCCTGATGTAGCTTGCTGACAATCTCCACCAAACGTTCGGCATTCATGGGCGACAGTTCCTCCGCACCCGTGTTGAAGCGCTGTAGCAGTCCCTGTTCGCTGTCGGTGAGGATGTCTTTGTTCATCAACAGTGTCTCGTCTTTCAGAATCTGATGGAGCGATTCATCTACATTATTATATATAGTGGACAGCTCTTCGTTCAAGTCGGCCAGACGGGACAGTTGCTTCCCTGCAAACTGCACGGGGTTGAAACCCTGATAAGGTGTGCGAAGCACTGAGTCACGGCTTACGCTGTTGCTGCTCACCGTGAGTTGTGCCATCTTGCGGGTCCACTCTGCATATTGCGCAGATACGGCAAAATACCCCTTGTCGTGGTCGGCCCCACAGATGGCCTCGCAGACACGACTCTCATTGCTGTTGAGAATCTTGCGTTTCTCTGTGTCCTGCAAGGCCGTGATGTGCAGTCGGCTGTATTCCGAGAGATACCAGTCGGCATAGTTGCTCATCAAGGTGTCGAGTTCTTTGCGATAGGCCGCAACCATCGGCTCATCATTCATTTTGGCAATGACATCGTTGAGTCGTTGGAAAGCATCATCTACCCGCTGCTTCATGCTGTTGTCCGTCATGTACTGTTTAGCCTGGTTCAGGTAGCTCAGGCGTGAGCGGAAGTCCTCTACGAAGTGTATCGTCTTCTTGATGTCGTCCATATCCTTGCGGACAGCAGTCACACGTTTGATGTCGTCAGCCGTCCAAGGCAGGTTGCGCATCTTGGCAGGAGAAGCGTAGGATGGCAGTTTGTCACACAGCCCGGCCAGAGCCGTGAGGCGGTTGCGAATTTCGCTTCCTCGGACGGACGACAGAATCTCAATGCCTTCGAGATAAATGCCATTAGCAATGTCGTGTCCCATGTGGATGGCTTCAGCTGCCAGCAGCTTTCCTTTTTCAACCAACTCGTCGTAGATGGCTTTGTTGTTTAGCTGGCTGGTCATGTCCTTACGCATGATAGCCAAGAACAGTTCACGTACGGCACTGGTGTTCATACCCTTCGGATGGCGTATGTTGGAAAAGGAGAAGAAGCTCTCTGCCGGGAGGTCGATAATCTCCTTCAGGTTTGAGGCGTTGATGTTTTTGCCTCCAGGGAAGTCAATCTCTATCTCACCAAGGGCTACCATGGCTGCAAGCACCAAGAACTCATAGTCGGCATCAATGTCGTAGTCGTTGGTGTGCCACTCATTATCCCAGAAACGGTGCAGAATCTCATCGCGGTTGAGCACCTGGCCCTGACCTTTGTCATCCAGCATTTTCTTCACGCTGATGGCATAGATGCAGCCTTCTGTCGAGAGTTGGTTGTCAATCAAAAGCCCAAGACCGGCAAGGATGGCTTCACTGTCGCGGTTCTGGAAGTCGAAATTGGCAATTTTCTGTCGTGCTCCCTTCAGCATGGCTGCCCGGTTCTGTGAAGTGATGGAACCCTTCAGCAGGGTGAACTTGGGATAGTTGGGCAACTGCTGGCAGAAGTAGTCTTCTAATAGAGTACTGGCAATGTTGCTGATGGCTTGCTCCTTGGAACCGCCTGTCAGCATCTGTGGGTTGATGGGCTGCACCTGTCCTTGATAGACAATTTCAGTACACTGCACGAAGTCGCGTTGGAAGACAGGCTTCAGTTTATCTTCATAACGCCGCTTGTATTGCTCGTAGAACGGCTTCTGCGAACTGTCCACACTTGCTATAAGTGCTTCGGCTGAAGCATAGAGCTCAATCAGCTCCTTCATTTCTGCACTTACCTTGTCAAGGTGAACATAGATGCTGTCAGGCTCGTCACCATGAACCATGTTCGCCTTGTTGAAGATGGGCATGAAATAGATGTAGAAGTGCTGCTGCGGCTGGGTGGTGCTGCGCTCCGAAGGGTTGCCCATGAAGATATAGCCATCGAGCATTGTCTTGTGGCTCTTCCAGTCGATGCGGTGACGGAAGATTTTGAACTCACGCCGATACTGCTCCACATCGATGGGCAGGTATTCAACAAGGAAGTTGAAGAAGTGGCTGTCCTTGTTGTCGTCGCTCATGGTGGTGACGAAGTCCTTAATCTTCTGCTCGTAGTTCACGCCACCTTCAATGCGCAGGTGGAATTCTTGGTTGTTGTCGTTGCGCTCGAAGTACTGGCCGTCGGTAGCCGTGACGATTTGCTTGGCAACGGTGGTGATAGTGTCGAGCAGAAACTCCCGGTCGATGCTGGCAGCATCGACATAGCAGAGGTCATCCACCAGGTTTTCTGCGCTCACCCCGTTAGTCTTTGTAAGACTGTCTTGCAAAATCTTGATGGCACAGGCATTGGCAATACGGTGTGCCAAAGGAGCCTTCTTCGCACGGGCGGCTGTGAAGTTCTCGTCAATCTTCTGATGAATGGTACTCATGATTTCTGATACCCTGCGCACATCGGGCTCCATCATCATGGCAGGAACGTTCAAATCGTCCCAATACTGGTCGTAACATATAAGCCCAGGCTGACTGTCTGGCACATCCGTATCCATGAGGGCTTCAAACTTCTTGGTCAGAGTTTTCATGACCTCGCGTTGGTTCTTCCTTATCCTGATTTGTTGGAAGTTCTCAAAGAATGAGGGGTTGACGGGGAACAAGTTGACATAATCATCCAAATGAGCGTGCATGTCAGTGAAGAATTCAGTGAAGCCGCTCAGGTGCTTGCGGATGATGGCTTTTTGCGTATCATCTTTATGGAGCAGTCGTTGTTGCACAACAAACTGCACGTCCTGCTTGGTGATTTCTATCTGACGGAAACGATCATTCACCTTTTGAAGCATATTTGCAGCAAACTGGAATTCAGGAGCATTATAAATCAACTCCTGAACGCCGAACACCATACGAAACTTTGAGTGGTCGCTCATTTGTCCAAGAGCCTGTAATACGGCAAGGTCACGGTTGAGCTGGTCTGAGCCGCTACGTCCTTTCAGGTAACTAAGCATCTCGTCGATAACAACCATCAATCCCTTACCAGGGAAAGCCTCTTCAAACTGCGCCATCATTCGACTCAGCTTGTCAGTGTACATGTCAGGCTTTTCGTCAGCTAATATGCTGTAGTTGATGCCCCATTCTTTGAATTGCCGGTCTATCTGATAGCATACGATTTGCCATAGTTCCTTATTCGAACCCAGTTCAAAACGAATAATATTATATTTCCCGGCGATATTGCGAAGAACCTGTCTTGCACTGTCGCTTTGGACAAGTTCAAGATACTGCTCATCCTCGGCTATCAGCGAGAAGAGTGACATGAGGTGTGACTTACCTGTGCCATAGTTACCTACGATTTGAAGCCCGTAGGTGTCATAGCTGGCTGTGTAGTCCAAGTTCTTGCAAAGTTCCGGGATAATCGTTTTCTCATAGGTTTGTGAGAAAACAAAGTTGCGAACGAGTGAACGACGATAATCGTCATTCTGCAATCTGTCGAACTTTACGACCTCATTGATAGGTTCAAACTGTATCAGTTCTCTGTATTTCATTTGCCAAATGCTTTATTCGTTATTATTCAGATAATTGGTAGGACAAGCCCTGAAGATTGACCTCCGTTCCGTCGCCTTTGCGAAGGAAATAGAATCTGTCGTCTGCTATTTCTGCATCTGTATTGACAATCAGGCATTGATTCTTGGAGTAGTTGTCAAAAATGCTTCTGACATCGAGTCTTAAATCAGGCTCAAACAATATTCCTATATTTTCTAAAGCCAAGTACATGCCTATCAAACCGTTCTCCTGGGATTGCCCAAGGACTTGTTTGTAAGCCGTGTCGGCCCCATCCATGGTATCTGGATTTTCTCCAAGAATCCGGGACAACTCCAACCCGACATTGATGAAACGGATTCCATCAATACCTTCCCTGCAAAAGACAATCTTGTTGCGAGTGTTTTGCTGTAAGTAGTATGCTATGTCTTGGATGGTTAGCATAAATCTATATCGAGGAGTTAAGCAGGTCCTTCACATCGATGTTCAGACATCTTGCTATGTCTAATAGTGTCTTCAGGTCAGGCTGTACGGTATTGGTACACCATTTCGAGACAGTCGCAGGGTCTTTGCCAAGCTGCTCTGCCAGCCATTTGCTTGTGCGCTGTTGCTCCACAAGCACCACTTTTAATCTGTTAATTTGTTCTTTCATTGTGCTTATTTCTTTGCGTCATACGCAAAGATACTAATTTTTCGGCAAATAAAAGTAACATCAGACGCTTTTTTATAGAAAGTTGGCTATTTTTCCAGCGAAACACCTTGATTGTTCACACATTTAGCATCTGTTCATGACAAACATGCTTTTAATATTCAATTCTCTTGGCATAGGTCACGCTCTAAGTTCATAGTGATTCTATGCAAAAAAGAGCTTTACCTATGAAAAGTTGCTGATATTTCTCCCTATTACCGCACATTTTTTGTCAAAGTTGGGTCATTTTTCAGAAACGAGGAAAAAGGGAGAACAAAGCAATTTATAAAAAAACCAAAAGGATCCAAACCTTTTTAGGGTTTGAATCCTCTATTTCCTGCGGAAAGGATAAAGGACCCAAACCTTTTTAGGGTTTGAATCCTCTATTTCCTGCGGAAAGGATAGGATTCGAACCTTTTTAGGGTTTGAATCCTCTATTTCCTGCGGAAAGGATAGGATTCGAACCTACGAACCGGTTTCGCCGGTTACACGCTTTCCAGGCGTGCCTCTTCAGCCACTCGAGCACCTTTCCTTTTAATTGCGGATGCAAAGGTATGATTATTTTGGCTATTAGACGAATTTTCGGGGAAGTTTTTTCAAAAAATATCTCATTTTCCCCTTTTCATGGGGAAATAATCGTATCGGATGTTGAGTTTTGAAAGTCGAACGTAAAAGCTATCACCACTTCAGGAATGGGTAGGTGATGACTATCTCGGTGAGGTCGGCCTTAGTGCGGTGGGCCTGCACATTGGCGCCAATGGAAAGGCCACCCATGTGGGGAAGCTCGTAATGCAGTCCGATGCGCTCATAATAAGGTTGCTCCACCTCCTTGGCGTTCTCGCCCATCCTGCGGAAGAGATAGAAACCCAACGACATGTGCAAGCGCACACGGCCATAATAGACTTCATGCTTGGCGGCGATGCCCACAGACCACGGGCTATGGTCGACGGTGCTGCCAGCCGCCTGGTCGATGTGCTTGACACGATGGTTGTAAGAACCATAGAACACATCAAGGCCGATACCACTCGCCCATCGCAAGGCATAACGGCGCATGACATCCAGCTGCAGGGCATAAGCGGGATAAAGCGTGAACTGGTCGGTGCGATACTCCGGGTCGCCCTTCGGTGTATGGAACTGTGTGCGTTGCCACTCCTCGTTGAGTGTCTTCGCCCCGAGCGACAAGGCGGCGCGTGCGAACCAATAGCCTTTGAAATGGTGAGACCGAAGCAGTGGGTCGGGATGCAACACCTGTTCATAATAAGGATAATAAACCACGCCCAAGGATGGTCCCAAGAAGTTGGCACCCTTATTGGGGCGGTTCAACGCCCCATTGCTCAGGTGCCAGTAGTCGATGCCCATACGCAATCCCCATTGTGGTGCCACGCGATAAGTGGCATGGAGTCCGGCTCCGAAATAGATAAGCCAATGCGAGCCTATCAGCTCATTGTCGACATTGTTGTCTGGATGGTATTTCGTGGCGCTATAGCCTACACCGAAATCGAAGGAATAGTCTATCTCCCACCGTTTGCCCCTATGAAAAGGTCGAGCGAAACGGCCATAGAGCATCACCGTGTTGCCCATGTATGAGTCGTAATCGACCATCTCGGCCATACCCCAATCGGGATCGGCAGTGCGCCGCATGGTCACCCCATGGTTCCAGGCATATTTCATACCCAAGCTCAAGGTGGGATAGCCGAAGTCCGCCGCATACTGGTTGCTGTCGGAGGGCAGGCTGCTGTACGACAGCTCCAGGGCCAGGGAACCGTTGCTCTTACCTTTCTGCCACTTGCGTTGGAAACCATCCATCACCAGCGCACGAGAGGGGCTGCCCACCACGGCCACACCCCAATGCCGCAGGGAGTCAGGTGTGGTGGCGCGGGTTGTGAGGGTTGAGAGGAAGAGGAGGAGGATGAGGGAAAGAAGATGGGACATTGTTGACAAGCCACCCCTGATACCCACCCCGGCCCTCCCGAAGGGAGGGAGATGGAAAAAAGGTTGGGACAGTTTCTTGACAAACCACCCCTGCCCCTCCTTTGAAAAAGGAGGGGAGAGAGTTACTCCCCTGTATAATTTTTCGGTCAGCACTTGGTGTATTGCTCGGTCAGCACTTGGTGTATTATTGCATCTCTGCTTTATCAGGACGGTAGGTTGGTGAAAACACGGCGGACATTGATGGTGGTCTGGCGTGCCACCTCTTCGTCGTCAACCCCATAACAGGCGGCCAACTTGCTGATAACATGCAAAAGGAAGGCACTCTCATTGCGTTTTCCCCTCATGGGCACAGGAGCCATGTAAGGAGCATCCGTCTCCAACACGATGCGCTCCAAAGGAACGTTCTCAGCCAGCACCTCGGGCAGGTGACTCTTCTTGAAGGTGAGCACCCCGCCGATACCCAGCACGAAACCCGGGAAGGACAGCAGTTCAGCCGCCTCGAAGGCATTGCCCGTAAAGCAATGGAACACCCCACCCGACAAGCGGTCTTGGTATTTTCTGAGCACGCGCGTCACCTCTTGTTGCCCTTTCCTGCAATGAATCATCAGCGGCAACTGTAGGTCGACCGCCCATTGCACTTGTCGTTCGAAGGCCAGCACCTGTTGCTCTTCAAACTCGCGACTCCAATAATAGTCTATGCCCACCTCGCCGATGGCCACCACCATTTCGCGCACCTCGGGGCGGACGATGACCTGCCAGATAGCATTGAGCTGTTCTTCCCAATCATCCTTCACCTCCTCAGGATGCAGTCCGAGCATCGGGAAGGCAAAACCGGGATACTGGTTGCACGTGTCGAGCACCGTTTGTGTCGACGCCACGTCGATGGCAGGAATAAGCACCTTGTCCACCCCCGCCTCCATGGCCCGTTGCATCACCTCACGCCTATCGTCGGCGAATTCCTCGCCATCGAGGTGAGCATGTGTATCTACGAACCTCATCAATACTCCCTTTCCATCATGCCATTGATATAATCGGAGAGCAACTGCTTGCGCTCATTAGGGAGCTGCACCGCATCGAGGCACTGCTTGCACTCATTGAAATATGCACGGATGCGCTTCTGCGCCAACTCCGCCACGCCTATCTCGTCGTAGAGACGTGTCACCGCCTGTATCTTCTCCTGAGGGATGAAATCATCGGCTTCCACCCAGTGCAACAGTTCTTCGCGCTGCCGCTCATTGGCCAGGTTGAAAGCATTGATGAGCATATATGTCTTCTTGTTGGAGAGGATATCTCCACCAATGTTCTTGCCGAACACCTTCGGGTCGCCGTAGACATCGAGGAAGTCGTCCTGGAGTTGGAAGGCCAGCCCCAGCCGTTCTCCACATTGGTAGAGCTTTTCGCGGTCGGCATCGGGCGCCTCCGCCAGCACAGCCCCCATCTTCATGGCACAAGCGAGCAAGACACTCGTCTTGAGTCTGATCATCTCGATATACTCCTCTTCCTTCACATCCATGCGCTGTTCAAAATCCATGTCGTATTGCTGTCCGATCATGATTTCAAGCGATGTCTGGTTGAACAGGTCGAGCACCTCTTTTTGTTTGGAGGGGTCGCACTCGCACATGCCCTTATAAGCCAGGATAATCATGGCATCGCCCGAGAGGATGGCCGTATTGGCGTCCCACTTCTTATGTACGGTGGGCTGTCCGCGGCGCATATCCGCATTGTCCATCAGGTCGTCGTGCAGCAAGGTGAAGTTATGATACGTTTCCAGCGCCGAAGCCGCGGCGATGATACGTTCTGGATGCTCGCGGTAGAGTTGGTAGGTGAGCATCATGAGCATGGGGCGAATACGTTTGCCTCCCAGCGTGAGCACATACTGTATGGGTTCGTAGAGCGAGGCGGGTTGATGGTTCTCACCCACTGTGCGGAGATGGTCGTTGACCAATTTCAATATTTCCGATGAAGACATATGATGAATTTTGAGTTTTGAGTTTTGAATGATGATTTAGGTTATATTTTGAAGACGATGGGGAGCCTTACGAGGGTACGACAGGGCTTGCCCTCGTTTTCTCCTGGCGACCAGGTAGGCATCATGTTGAGCACGCGCAACGCCTCCTTGTCGAGCAGGGGATCGACGCCCCGGAGCACCTTGACATCGGCTATGGAGCCATCCTTATTGACCACGAAGGTGGTGACTACCGTGCCTTGCAGGTTTCGTTGCTTGGCCGGAGCGGGATATTGGAGGTTGGCGGTGAGCCATTTGATGAACTCCACCATTCCGCCAGGGAACTCCGGATATTGCTGCACCACGCGCAGCACCACCTCGTTGTTGTTGGCATCGACCACGACAGGTGCCGCAGCTGTGGAAGGAAGGAGTTGCGCCTGTTCCGGGTCAACAGCCGGTAGCTCGGCCTGCCCCTTGTCGGCCTGTGCCTGTGGCTGTGGCTCTTCCACCACCTCGTCGACCACCGTCTCCACAGGATTGACCTTGATGGTGGGCACCACGGGGTGGGTCTGCGCAACCACCATATCACGTGGGTCGAGAACAGGCACCATCTCCATGTCGGAAGCCATCTCGTCGAACAGAGCCTCATCCACCATCTGTTCGTCCGACGAGGAGTTCCACTCCATGGCCGCCACGAAGAGCGCCAAGGCCAACACCAGTCCCATGAGGAATCCGGTGGTCCTTTGCTTTTCGAGAGAGGCCGAGGCCGATTTTTTCACTTCCATATCAGGCAGCCGACGATTATTATAGGGGCGCCATTCAATAAACTCGCCCCAATTACGTTATATTAAAAAAGAATTCACCTGCAAAAATAACTCAGATATTTTAAAAAAGGTGTATCTTTGCCGAGAAATTAAGCTATCATGACGAAAAAAACCACCATAGCACTAATACTTTGGACTTTCGCCTTGTTGGTGAGCGCCCAAGAGAGCCGCACGGAGTATAATTTTCTCCGTCTGCCCGTAAGTGCCCACGGTGCCGCCTTGGGTGGTGACAACATCACGCTGATAGAAGATGATGCCTCGCTCATCTTCTCCAACCCCGCCTTGCTGCGGTCGGTGAACAGCCGCACCATCGGTCTGAACTATATGAACTACATGTCGGGTGCCAACACCGCAAGTGCCACCTACAACTGGGACATCAAGAAGGTGTCGGTGGCGGCGAGTGGCCAGTTCATGAGCTATGGCACGATGAAAGAGACGGCTCCCGACGGCACCATCAAAGGGGAGTTCAGCGCCAAGGACATCTCCATGGCCGCCTATATAGCCTACGACTTGGCAGAACGTCTGGCCGGCGGTATCTCCGCCAAGTTCGTCATGAGCTACTTAGGCGACTACAGTTCTATGGCCATGTGCGTAGACCTTGGTTTGAACTATTACGACCCTGAAAGGGAATGGTCGATCTCTGCCGTGGCCAAGAACCTCGGTGGTCAGGTGAAAGCGTTCGACGAGGATTATGAACGTTTGCCTTTCGACCTGATGGTGGGTGTGAGCAAGAAACTGAAGGGAGCACCCTTCCGGCTGAGCGCCACACTCTCCGACCTCACCCACTGGGACTACCGTTTCATCAACCACCTGTCGGCGGGTGTCGATGTAGACCTATCGTCGAACATCTGGCTGGGACTGGGTTACAACTTCCGCCGCGCCGACGAGATGGGCGTGAGCGATGGCGAGAACACGAGCAGCCACGGTGCCGGCCTGACCTTCGGTGGCGGCATCCAATTGGAGCGTTTCAAGCTCAATGTCGCCTACGGGAAATACCATGTCTCCTCGTCGTCGATACTGGTGAACGCAGCGTTTACGTTGTAATAAAGCCTCCCCCCGGCCCCCTCCCAAGGAGGGGGAGAGCGATGGAGAAATAAGTGGGGTAATTTTCTTAATTCTTAATTCTTAACTCTTAACTCTTAATTCTTAACTCTTAACTCTTAATTCTTAACTCTTAATTCTTAACTCTTAACTCAATAAGTATGAAAAAAATAACCATTGCCATCGACGGACATTCATCTTGCGGCAAGAGCACCATGGCCAAGGACCTGGCTCGCCGCATCGGCTATATCTATGTAGACACCGGTGCCATGTACCGCAGCGTTACCCTTTACGCCTTACGACATGAACTTATCGACGATGAAGGCAACATCGACAAGGAGGGACTGCAAAGGTCGATGGACGACATACGTATCAGTTTTAAAGTGAACGGCGAGACGGGCAAGCCCGACACCTATCTGAACGGCGAACGGGTGGAAGACCTGATACGTGGTATGGAGGTGTCGTCGCACGTGAGCGCCATCGCCGCCATTCCCTTCGTCCGCGAGGACATGGTGCGTCAGCAACAACAGATGGGCAAGGACAAAGGAGTGGTGATGGATGGTCGCGACATAGGCACCGTGGTCTTTCCTGATGCCGAACTGAAGGTTTTCGTTACCGCCCGCGCCGAGGTACGCGCCGAACGTCGCTATAAGGAGTTGTTGGGCAAGGGCGAGGAAGCCAACTACGAGGAGATATTGAAGAACGTGCAGGAGCGCGACTATATCGACTCACACCGCGAGGTGGCACCTCTACGTCCTGCCGACGATGCCCTCATCCTCGACAA
Source organism: uncultured Prevotellaceae bacterium (assembly GCA_900316685.1). Classification (GTDB taxonomy): domain Bacteria; phylum Bacteroidota; class Bacteroidia; order Bacteroidales; family Bacteroidaceae; genus Prevotella. Next base: position 127,483 of record ONDS01000009.1, read on the forward strand.
CAGCGATATGACCATCCCGGAACAAAACGAATGGTTGATGGAGAAGGTGGAGGCGTTGACACGTTGAACGTTGAGACAGCCCCCTCTAACTCCCCCCTGTAGGGGGAGGACAGTTACCTCTCCCCCCAAAACCAGATTCCAAAATTCAAATTCCTAATTTCAGATTTCGGATTCCTAATTTCAGATTTCGGATTTCAAATTTTAAATAAGATATAATCGCGGCACTCCTCCATCAACCATTTGGGGGTGGAGGTAGCGCCGCAGATTCCTATGGTATCTGCATTATCGAGCCAATGGAGGTCGATTTCCGAGGCACTCTCGATATGATAGCTGTTGGGGTTGACATCCACACACGCATTGAAGAGCACCCTTCCGTTTGAACTCTTCCTACCGCTGACGAACAGCACCACATCGTGCTTGCTCGCAAACTCACGTATGTTGCCCATGCGGTTGGCCACCTGCCGACAAATGGTGTCGAAACTGCGGAAGTTGACACCAGGAGCCACGTGCTGACGAATATACTCGATGATGCTCTCAAACTCATCCAGCGACTTGGTGGTCTGTGAATAGAGGAAAATATCACGATGGAAATCCAGCCGTTTCACATCGACAAGATTCTCCACCACGATGGCTTTTCCTTCCGTCTGCCCTACCAAGCCCAGTACCTCGGCATGGCCGTTTTTCCCGAAGATAACAATCTGTGCCTCGGGGTTCTCCACATAGCTTTTCTTGATGCGGCGCTGCAACTGCAGCACCACAGGACAGGTGGCATCTACGATGTCGATATCATTACGCTCGGCTACCTGATAGGTGGCTGGCGGTTCACCATGAGCCCGCAAGAGCACCTTGGCATGGGAGAGTCTGGCCAACTGCTCATGGTTGATGGTGGCCAGTCCCATACGGTGTAAGCGTTCGCACTCCATGCCATTGTGTACGATGTCGCCCAGACAGAACAGCTGCTTGCCCGCAGCCAGTTCCTCTTCCGCCTTGCGGATGGCCGTGGTCACCCCGAAACAGAAACCACTGCTCCCGTCGATTTCTACTTGTCGCATTGCCTTAGCGATTGGTAATACATATCCAGCAGATCCTTGGCCGCCGCAAACGAGGTCTTTTTGCCTTGCAGCACCTTTTGTTCAGCCCCCAGCAGTTGGTCGGCGATGAGCTGGTTGTTGTAGAAACTATTCTTGAGGTGCTCGTTGATAGACTCGTACATCCAGTATTTGCTCTGTTCGTTACGACGATAGTCGAAATAGCCATTCGCCTTGACGAAGTCGAGATACTGATAGATCATATCCCATATCTCCTTGATACCCGTGCCATAGAATCCACTATAGCACAACACTTTGGGCAACCATCCACTTTCCGGCATAGGGAAGAAATGCAATGCGTTGCGGAAGTTGGTGGCCGCCATCTGGCATTTGTCCACGTTGTTGCCATCGCACTTGTTGATGACGATGCCATCGCTGATTTCCATGATACCCCTCTTGATGCCTTGCAACTCATCGCCCGTGCCCGCCAGTTGTATGAGCAGGAAGAAATCGACCATGGAGTGGCATGCCGTTTCGCTTTGTCCTACGCCCACCGTCTCGACGAAGATCTTATCGTAACCCGCCGCCTCGCAGAGGATGATGGTCTCACGCGTCTTTCGCGCCACACCGCCGAGGGAACCCGCCGTCGGACTGGGACGTATGAACGACTCCTTTCGCACGGAAAGCTTTTCCATACGTGTCTTGTCGCCGAGGATACTGCCCTTGGTGCGTTCAGAACTGGGGTCGATGGCCAATACCGCCAGTTTGCCACCGTAGTTGTCGAGCACATGACAGCCGAACATGTCGATGGACGTACTCTTGCCAGCCCCCGGCACACCACTGATGCCGATGCGCACGGAATGGCCACTGTAGGGGAGGCATTTCTCTATCACCTCCTGCGCTTTCGACTGGTGGCGGGGATTGACACTCTCCACCAAGGTTACCGCCTGGGAGAGAATGGTGACATCACCCTTGACGATGCCCTCGACCATCTCAGCAGCCGACATCTCCCTGCGTTTGAAGCGGTTTCTCGAGAGATAGGGATTGATGATGGAGGGCTGTGCCACGCCACTGTTCACTGTCAGGCCTTTGTATTCTTCACTGTTTTCCGGATGTTCCATGATTTAAAGTTAAAAAGGTAAATGGGTAAAGGAGTAAGGGGTATGCCCCCATTACTCCACATTGACATTGATAATAACCTTCGGGCTGGAAGGATCGTTGGTGATCATGAGCACCCTGGGTTTGCTACGTGTGGCTTGCAAAGCCTTGCGTTCGGCAGTGATTTTCAATTTGGTGCTCTCACCCGGTTTGAGTCGTTGGCTGCCCAGTTCCACCTTCAATCCTCCGGTGAACATCTGCAGCGACCGTATGTCGAGCGGTGTACGACCGATGTTCTCAATCTCCACCGTACCCTTCTTGCGTTTTTTCCCATCAAAGCGTCCCAAGTCGAGGTTATACGTCGACACCTGTATTTGCGGCGCATTGGCCAATTGGTTCTCGGTAAGATGGGAGAAATCAGGCAGCAGGATAGTTGACACCACGATTTCCTTGTCGGGACTGATGCGGTCGCCGGGGAACTGTCCGAGATATATCGACGACTGCGAGAGTCCGAACTCACGCAACTCTCTCGATTCCAGAGTTATACGCGCCACCGCCGCCTGTCCGGGAGCGAGAGTCGATGGCGACACATCGGCCTTGAGATAAGGCGGCAGGTGCATGAACACCGGTGTCACCGTCTCGCTGGATGAGTTGAGGATATGTATCTCCTGCATGGGTCGTTCGCCACGGTTCACATCATCAAACTCCAGTTCATCCTTGTCGGTACGCATCCTACCCACGACATACGCATAGTCGCCATCGTAGCCCTTGCGTTCCGCCACTACCACGCCCTTGATGGTGAGCATGACCGGTTCGTCGGAACCCGAAGTGTAGACATCGATATACTTCTCGAAATGTCCCAGTTGACGTGCGTCATACTCGGCTGTTACCACAAATGGTTTGTTCCTTGATATCATCCCTTGCGGATAGTTCACGGTGGTGCATCCACAACTGGTCTGCACATCGCTTATCGACACGGAGGCTTCGCCCTCGTTGATCAGTTCAAACTGTACGGAAACCGGCTCCATATAGATGACCTGTCCACAGTCGATAACATCGTTGGAAGGGACGATTGTTTGTGCTGCACCAGGCAGATAGCAGAGCGCCAGCCCCAAGGCCGCGATATAATTCTTATTCATTGGTTGTTAATTATTTCTTCTTTTATCGGAATAGTCGGGATAGCCAGAGTTATCGGAGTAATCAGAAGACTTCTCACCTCTCACCTCTCACTTCTCACCCCTCACTACTTACTACTTATTTCATACGCCCGTGTGCGAGCAGAATACTCGGGGGCGTAGGCGCACTGCACTGAACATGAGCCAGCGGTGTAGTCGCCCGCCCGATCGATATAATATTCCGTTTCCACTACGTGCGTGCCCTTTCTCATGCGAGAGAAATAGTAGTTGGTGCAGTTGTCTTTAGGAGTGCAGTAATAACCGTTGGCGTAGCCGCTGAGTTGGCGCACAGGCTCCATGCATGCCGCCCGTTGGTCGGTCACCTGCACGAAATCATAGTCGCGGTCGGCCACGATGGTGATGCGTACCGTCACCTTGTCGCCTACAGACACCTGAGTACCGCCTACCACCTCACGTGTCACCTGCAGGCCTGCGGTATGGCCTTCCACTTCGGTGCTCTTTTGCGAGAACTGTGCGTAAACGGCGCCCCACGATGTATGGTCGTCCTGCTTGCGTATGGTCAGGTTGTCGAGTTGGTCTGCCTCCATCTGCGACTTGATGAAGCCGATGCCTGCCGTGGCTTGGTCCACAGGTACAGGTCGTCCATCGACGGTGATGTCCACCACATTGGGAGCCTCTAACTGCTTCGTCCTACCATTGAGGAAAGCGTAGACGGCATTTGTCGTGTTGATGTTGGTGTTCCACATCTCCGTACGTTTCTGCATCAGCAGCCAGCGCAACATATCATCCACGGTCTGGGTATCCTGAGGTTCGAGCATCTCCAGCGCCTCGATGGCAGCCACCTGAGTGGGTATCAAGTAATTGCACCATGAGTAATAGGCTTTCGGCGTATCGTAATAGCGTCCGTTTTGTTCAGTATAAACCGTATATTCACGTAAGCTCTGCATGAACTCGCGCGCCGTCTTGGTCTGTCCGTTATGTGCCAAGATGACTGCCGTGTGTGCCTTGCCATAGATGGTGAATCCCTTGGGTTGTTTCTTGAGCAGCGAGACCATATAGTCAATGGCTTGTTGCACATCCTTAGGCTGTTCCCGTTTGTCGAGAGCGAAGGTGTAGAGCACGTTGATGGCCCATTCGGTAGGCAGCAAGTCCTTGGCACCTTTCTTCTCCGCCTCTTTCAGTTCCTTTTGCTCCTCCACCAATTCTTTGCCTAAGTAGTCGATGGCCTTGGTGAGCATCGCCGAGGTGCTGTTCTGCTTGGAGGTGAGCACATTCAGCCGCACCATCATCTCAGCCACCGCCTGTGTCATGTAAGCACTGCCCTCCATGCCCGGCCACCAGCTCCATGAGCCGTCGGCGTTCTGCAACTGCGCCAGTTTGGCCAGCGCCGCCTCGGAGCGACGTTGCATCACCTGCTCATCGAAGAAGGTAGACAATGCCTGGCGTTGCGCCGTCTCGTGGTCGGCAGCCGCCACCCACGGTGTCTCGTTGAGCACGATGTTTTTCACATCCTGGTTTTTCGACAGCTGGCTCATCATCGTCGTTTCCTCGCCAGCCTCCTTCATCCATTGTTCGAATACCTCCTTGGCATGAGGCACCTGGTCGAGGATGAAACTGCCGATGGTATTGGCATAGATGGAAGCCGCCTGCGATATGGCGTTATGCTCCTCGTCGGCAGCCAGGGTGGGCAAAGCCTGTAAGACGAGCCATGCCGGATTGCCGGTATATTCCACGGTGAGCGTCTGGTGCGTCGTTCCCTGTGGGAATAGTTTGTGCAGGTCTACCTGTTCGGTTGTCGGTCCGTGCATGGTCAGCGGCAGCGTGTTGGTCACCCACTCGGTGTTGGGCAACACCGGCAGATAATGCTGTTCGCCATCGCTGTAGCCTTTGCCGCTCGCCGTCACCCTACAGATGAGCAGTGCCGGCAGGTCTTGCGTCTCCACCTCGAAGACGATGGCATCCGAGCCGTTGGCCCCGATGGTATAGTTTTTGTTTTTCGCCACCACCACCTTGTCGGTCGCCGGGTCGATGAGTTCGAGTTTGGCCACGCCGCTGATGGATTTCGCCGTGGTGTTGAAGATGCGTGAGGATATCTGTGCCCTGTCGCCCGTACGCACGAAACGCGGCACGTTGGGCTGCACCATGACCTCCTTGCGCGCCACGGTCTGCGCCTTGATGATGCCATGGTTGAGTTGTGTGTCGTGAGCCAGTCCCATGAACTGCCATGTGGTGATGCTCTCAGGCAGGGTGAACGACAGTGTTGCCACACCATCCTTGTCGGTTGTCACTTGTGGCAGGAAGAACGCCGTCTCGTTGAGGTTCTCACGCACCTGCGCCTCACCGCCTTTCTTGGGACTCTCGCTCGTGGTTGATGTCGATGCCTCATCACCAGCCGCGTTTGCCGCCTCAAAAGCCATGGGAGCCGAGTCGAGGTCGACCGACTCCTCGACCACGATAGCACTGACGGCACTGACACGGGCCGACTTCATCATGCGCATACTCCCGTTGAAGAAGGGCGAGTATGTGGCGAAGAGCGATTCATCGAAATGGGTGTATGCCAGCGAAGCCTCTTTCAGTCGGCGGAAAGGTTCCTCCGTACTCTTGTAGATGGAATGGAAGGTATAACCACTCCATTCCGCGCTCTGCTTCGGAAGGAAGAGAGAGGGGCTGAAGTCCCAGTGATGCGGGATGATCTGGTCGAGCGACTGGTCGTAGAGCGTGGCCATGAGTTGAGCCCTGGCTGGTGTGCCATCGGGATAATGGATACGCAGTTTCCACTCCTCCGACTGTCCCGGTGTGAGTCTGTCGCGGAAGGTCACCCATTCCATCTCCAGTCGTTTGTCAGGTTGCGGGCGGGAGATGTCGACCGTATGCTCATACATCTTACCTTCCTTGACCCAAGCCACGCTGAAGAGCACCCCTTTGGCATATTCCTCTGAGTATTTGAATTTCTTGGTCACGATGGAGTTGTCGAAGGCCATCTGTCCCTTTTCGATAAGTTGGCCTCCGCTGGCTATCATGTATACGGCATGTACGTTACGGTCGCTGCTGCCCACTTGGATGGTCACCACATCGTGTTCGTCGGCGAACTGCTGCGCCGTAGTATAGAACCAGTCGTGGGTTTCGACACACGGTTTGGTGTCGGCGAGTGAGAAGAACACGAAATCCTGTTCGAGTGTGTCTTTCTCACAAATCGCCTTGATATGATGCTTGCCACTGGCGAGCAACGGCTTGGGCCAGTTGATGTCGACGGGTTGGTTGGCTTTGGCGGTAAAAGGAGTCATGTGACCATCGATCCAATAACGCACCGAGCCTTCTATATCGTTGCCTGCGGCGTTCTTGTAGGTGAACGTGATGGTTTTCAGGCTATCGCGCAGCGACTGCTCCGGCAGGTCGCAGGCGAATGCCGTGCTTCTGTTGCCTATGGGCAGCCGGAACTCTCCTTCGTGCGACTCCCCTCCCATGTCGGTGACCATCACTTCGGCCACTATATCGTAGAAATGCGGACTCTTGCTCTCCAGCACCCATTGGGGCAGTATCATGGGCATCTCCAGTAGGAAAGCACCCTCTTGGTCGGTCGTCGTCTCCTTGGTGATCAGTTCCTCGCCACCGGAAGAATCACGCCACCACCAATACGAATTGTTACGCGACACTTTATAAGTGACTTTCGCCCCTTGCACCGGCACCCCGGCATAGGTCATGGCATGTGCTGTGACGACTACGGTGTCGCCCGCCTCGTAATGCTCGTTCACCTCGGGGAATTCAATCTGGAAGGTGGGGCGTTTATACTCTTCTACACGGAAGTTGACCGACCCATTGTCGGCCCTTATCACGAAGTTGCCCGTGAGCCCGTTTTTCGGCAGAGTGAAGTCTACCGCCGCCACACCGAACTCGTCGGTGTCCGCCGACTTCACCTCCACGCTGCGGTGATTGGCATCGTAGAGCGTGAAGGTCAACTCCTTGTCACTTCCCACGCCGAGGTCCATCCCCCCCTTGTTGGTATGTACGAGAGCCGACACATGCACCTGCTGTCCCGGTCGGTAAATCTTCCTGTCGGTGAACAGTTGGGTGTTCGTACGGTCCATGTCGTCGTAGGAGGTGTAATAGAAATTGCTCCACATCCACTGTGGGGGTGAGAACCTGTCGCGCGTCGTGTAGGCGAACACAGTCTTATAATCTATGTTCTTGGGCTGCACGGGGAACACCGCCTCGCCCTGGTTGTCGGTGGTGATGGTCTTCGTCGGGTTGGTGGCCCTTCGGTCGTTGGATTTCAGCACGATAGTGGCTCCTGGTAGCGGCTGCCCCGTGGTGGCGCTCACAGCCACATAGCGTGTGGAGTGTTCGGGCAGCATCTGGCTGATGACGAACACGTCGGACACGTAGTAGAAGAATCGACATGGTTTGACATCATTCTTGTCGGGAGTGAACTCCACGAGGTAGATACCCGGCGCGAGCCCCGGCAGGTCGATGGTATCCTTGGAGATGGCATATTCGGGCTGTCCGATGAAGGAGCGCGTCTCAGATATCTCGTGCACCCGGCTTTTGGTCTTGGCCACCTCGGCATACACCTTGTCGTCGGAAAGGTCGTACTCCTTGTCGGCCTCCACCTCCACCCTATTGACGGTCATGGTGATTTGCTGCACGTTTCTCACCTGACTGAGGTATACCTGCCTGCTGCGTTCGGGCAACGACACCTGCAAGCCAAAATCGACGTTGAAGCCCGAGCGTGTGAGTTCCTTCTGCGCATTGCGCAGGATATTCATCCTGGGCCAAGCCCCCCATTTGTTGAGCGCATAGTTGATGTAGTTAATCCGGTCTTCGGTGTTCACATCCACCGCCGACTCCATGAACTGATAGCGAGCTATACCCAATTCGCCCGCCACCTTGAGGTCGCCATAGACATTGATGAGCGAGTCGAGTTGCCGCACATATTCCGACGTGCTCATCCTATGGCCGTATCCTTTGGAAGAACGTATCATCTCCAGTGCCGTGAGGCATGCCGCCGTCTTCAGCGGGGTATTCACGTAATAGTCGTGCAGCGTCTTGTAGTCGCGTGCAGCATAGCCAATGACGCTGAGCAAGTCGTCGTCGAACCATCGGCTGTCGTAGCCATTCTCGAAGAGCGGTGTGAACTCCGCCGCCTTATGTTTGGCCAGCATTTCTGGATGGCTCATCGACAACCTGAAATAATCGTTCTCCCTCCCCGGAAAGAGTTTGCTCAACCGGTAGTTGCCGCGGAGAGTTTGAGCCAATACGCTCTGGTATACCGCCGCGAGTACGGGGTTCGTAGTACGCACCTTCGCCTCCTTGTCGACCAAGCGTTGGAAGGCGGGTTGCAGGGAGTCGGGAGAGATAGAGGACTGCACACTGACATTGCCCATTTCAGCCTTGAGCAGATGTCCGTAGGCTTTCTCTTTCGTCGCTTTGGTGATGATTTTCTGTAGGCACTCCAGTTGTGTTCGTGGAAGGTCTTTTTCCGCAGCCACTTCCACCTGTTTCCATAGGCTGGAGAAAGTCTGTCCCATAATGGGCAGACTGAAAAATGATATCAGCATTGCTAATATGGTTAAGGCTTTTTTCATTGCTTGAACGTATTATAATTTGCAAATATACGATTTATTTTCCATACCGCCACATTTTCAAATGAAGTTTGTGAGTTTTTAAGGTTTCATCTTCACTGGTGGATGATTTTATGTTTTTTTAGTTTTTGTGTGGGAAAACACCTTGAGGCGCATGGACAAAGGAAGGGCATAGATAAACTAAGTCCCCTACGAACGAAAAGAACGACGGGGAACATTTTTGTGTTCCCCGCCATGCCCTTATTGTTTGGTCTTGATATAGATGCCCTCCAATGTGGTATGTGCGCCGAAACAGTAGAAGGTGTCGGCATTGGTGACGGAACGGGTGATCATGAACTGCGGGAAGAAATAGGCTTCGAAACCATAGTCGCATTCGTTCATGTGGAGATAGGTGAAATGGTTGCCTTGCAGCACTGCGGGTCTCCCTTGCTCGCTCTTACCCTCGGCGATGTTGGAAGGCACGTTGGCCGCGGTGAAGCTCACCCTGTTCTTTCCCGCCCCCGAGAAAGTGAAATGTCCGCCCATCGGCGCCCCATAGCCGGAATGATTGAACCAGTAACTGTATTCCTTGCCGATATGGTCGGGACTCTCTGGAATGAGTTTTCCGCCCATTGACGGGGGGAAAGAGATGACACGTACGTTGGAGAGCGTCCGCGTCTTGTCCGAAGAGGGGTCATACCAAGAACCTTTCCATTGGCCGTTGGACAGTTCGAGCGACCAATTACCCGTATTATGACCGTCAGCCAAGTATTCACGCAGGTAAAAAGAGTCGTCGATCTGGTAAGGCTCTCCCACGAGCAGAATGGGTTTCGCATTCTTGGTCTTGTAATAAATCACTTCGCCCGCCGCGATGTTCTGGTCGTTGACCTCGAAAGCCAGTCGCACGGCGATGTTGCCGTCGAGCGTTCCCTCGATGGCATACTTACGGATGATGGATTGAGCCGTGGCATGGAGCAAGGCCATGCAAGCAACGGCAAGAAACAGTATCCTTTTCATGATTATCATTCTTTTTTATGTCATTATCGATGCAAAAATAACAAGAAAAAACGTGATTTGCAACCTTACGGCATCATGAAGTATGAAATGGGGTGTTTAGATGCTGAACAACGGTCTTTACGTGAGTTTCGACAACCGATGCCACAGTAGTGTCTGCGCCACTCCCCGCAAGAAGAGGAAGGCGATGAAGGCCAGCCAAAGGGCATGGTTGCCCATCGTCCTGTGAAAAGACAGGTAGATGACGAAGAAGGCCACGGCGGCAAAAGCCGAGGCGAACAACATGGCGCGTGTGGCTGTCAGCCCGATATACACCCCGTCCCAGATGAATGCCGCCACGCCTGCTATGGGAATGGCGATGGCCCACGGCAGATAGTCGGTGGCCGCATTGAGCACCACGTCATCCGAGGTGAGCAGCGAGAGGAAGGAAGCCCCTCCGAGGGCATAGACCAAGGTGAAGAGCACTACTGTCAGCGCGCCCCATGCGAAGAGCCGTGCTATGGTGGTCCGCAGAGCCTCGGCATCGCGCGCCCCCTTATGCAGTCCACTCAGCGCCTCTCCGGCGAAGGCGAATCCATCCATCACATAAGAGAAGAGGATGAACAGTTGCATGAGCAAGGTGTTGACGGCAAGCATCAACGCCCCCTGTCGCGCCCCGGCACTGAGGAAATAGAGGTTGACCGCTACCAGGAACAAGGTCCGGAGGAAGATGTCGGAATTGACACGGAAGAAACGCGCCATCTGTTGCCATACCACCACGCCCTTCCACTGGAAATGACGCGCCATCTCACGATAACGCCATAACCATGCCCCCACGGCCATGGCCAGTCCGGCATATTGCGCCACGAGAGTGCCCGTGGCGACCCCCTCAATGCGCATGCCGCAACCCACCACGAGCATCAGGCTCACAACGATATTGACAACGTTCTGCGCTATCGACACCACCATCGGCGTGCGTGTGTCCTGCATACCGATGAACCAACCCGTGAGACCATAAAGAGAGAGCATGGCAGGGGCACCCCACACACAGATATCGAAATAGCTATCGGTAAGGCCACGCACGCTCTCCTCCGCCCCTATCACTTGGAAAGCCAAGTACTTGAGCGGTGTTTGCAACAGTAGGATGAGCAACGCCACCACGGCAGCCGTTAGGAGCGAACGTACCAGGAGGCGTAGCGCATCGTCGTGTTGCCCTGCCCCTAGCGCCTGTGCCGTCATGCCGCTGGTGCCCATGCGCAGGAAGCCGAACACCCAGTAGATGACATTGAAGATCATCGAGCCCACGGCTATGGCACCGATGTAGGTGGCGTCGCCGATATGACCTACGATGGCCACATCCACCAGTCCTAAAAGCGGCACGGTGATGTTCGTCACAATGGCTGGTATGGCCAGCCGCAGGATGGCACCATGCTCCTTTCCCGCAAAACGATACCAGGATAAGCGCGAGCTGTCGGGTTTCATATCAGAAGTTGGCCATGCGGTAGATGGCCTCCACGTCGTCTTGGTTGAGTACTTTGAAGTTGCCTTGTGTAATCTTTCCGTCATGACAGCACTTGCGCGCCATCTCCTGTATCTCCTCGTCGGTGGCCAAGCGTCCGATGAGTTCCTTCAAGCCCACCGGCATACCTATGGCATGATAGAAGCGCTCTATGGCCTCCACGCCGCGCATGGCCGTCGCCTTGGGGTCGGAGAAATCGTTCTGCACCCCCATCACATTGACGGCAAACTGCACGAAGCGCGCCACGTTCTCGTCCATCACATAGCGGGCCCAACTGCCCCAGATGGCAGCCAGTCCGGCACCGTGGGTGACATCGAACAATGCCGAGAGCTCGTGCTCGATGCGATGGGTGGCGAAGTCCTTGCAAGTACCACATTCCGTCAGGTCATTATGCGAGAGACTTCCCGCCCACATGATCTGGGCGCGGTTGCGGTAATCCTCGGGGTGGCGCAACACCTCGAACACACTGTCCTTGACCGTGCGCAACAGCGCCTCACTGATGGCGTCGGTCAGTGTCATATCGGTATGTTGGGTGAAATAGCGCTCCATGGTGTGCATCATGATGTCGGTGGCTCCCGCCGCCGTCTGATAAGGAGGCAATGTGAAGGTGCGCTCGGGATTCATGATGCAGAAGCGGCAGCGGCAGAGGTCGCTGTTGATGCCCATCTTCAGCGCTCCCTCGTCGTTGGTGATGACGCATGAGTTGCTCATCTCCGAACCCGCCGCCGGGATAGTGAGCATTACACCGATGGGCAGGCAAGCCTTGGGCACATCTTTTTTCAGCCAGAAATCCCACACATCGCCCTCGTAGGGCACGCCATAGCCAATGGCCTTGGCGGAGTCGATGACACTGCCACCACCCACGGCGAGGATGAAGTCGACGCCTTCGGCACGGCAGAGGTCGATACCTTGGCGTACCATCGACAGCCGGGGGTTGGGCACCACGCCACCCAGTTCGACGTAGGGTATGTCGGCCTCGCTGAGCAGGGCGAACACCTTGTCGAGCAGTCCCGAACGTCGGGCACTGCCACCACCGTAATGCACGAGCACCTTGGTGCCGCCATAGTTTTTCACCAATTGGGGAAGTTGCTCTTCCGATTGCTTACCGAACACCACCTGAGTGGGTGCATAGAAATTGAAGTCCTTCATAATTAAATGTTGAGTGTTGAGTGTTGAATGTTGAGTGTACTGAGTTAAGAATTAAGAATTAAAAGTTAAGAGTTAAGAATTAAGAGTTAAGAAAGAATCCTCCGGCGGGCATTTCTCTTGCCCCTTGCTCCTTACCCCTTGTTCCCTGCTCCTTGCCCCTTGTTCCCTGCTCCTTACTCCTTGCCCCTTGCAAAAATACGGAAAAAGGTGGGAAAAACATGGAAAAAAGGGGTATTTCATCAAAAAAAGCGTATTTTTATTGTCTATTCACAGCTTTTTGCGTAATTTCGCATCGTTAATCACAAAAAAGCATCATGAACATCGGAGACAAGGCACCGGAGATTCTCGGCAAGGACGAGAACGGCCAAGAGATACGGCTCAGCGACTTTAAAGGGCAGAAACTGGTATTGTACTTTTACCCCAAGGACATGACCTCAGGCTGCACGTCGCAAGCCTGCAACCTGCGCGACCACTACGATGAGTTGCAGGCCGCCGGCTATGCCGTGCTCGGCGTGAGTGTGCAGGATGGCACATCGCACAATAAGTTCATCGAAAAGAACCAGCTGCCCTTCCACCTGATAGCCGACACCGACCTGACGCTCAGCCAGACCTTCGGAGCATGGGGTGAGAAGAGCATGTACGGACGCAAGTATTTCGGCACGTTGCGCACCACCTTCATCATCGACGAGAACGGCATCGTGGAGCGTATCATCGCCCCCAAGCAGGTAAAGACCAAGGAACACGCCAAGCAGATTTTGGAAGGATGAGGCATCGTTGCCTAAAAAGCGTAACGTTTTTTTGGCAATGAGAACTATAAGTTGATTATTAGCCTTTACGACACGCCATCAGTTTCAACCGACAAGACCTACATGAAATTCATCAGTGCCAAATGTCCCAACTGCGGAGCCGAATTGCAAGTGGCGGAAAACCTGAAAACAGGATTCTGCAACCACTGCGGCTCGAAGATACTCTTCGAGCCGGAGGTGTCGAATGTGAAGATCGACCAGAAAAAGAGTTTGAGCAACTACAAGGAACTGGCAGAATCGGCGCTGCGGGGTGGCGACTGGAAGAACGCCTTGAAGTATGCGGAGAAAGCACTGGAGATCGATGCACATGATGCTGACATGTGGCTGACCAAACTGCAAGCATTGATTCAATTGGAAGCCAAAGATTCCAACATCATGGAAGTTTCCACCAAGGTCATACACTACGCAGATGGGAAGCCTTCAATTATAACGGAAGTTAATGAGTTATTATTGGAAGTTGCAAGCAAAAACTTTTATGATTCCATCGAAAATAGTCCTTTCAAGGACATAGAAGATAATCTAAAAAATAGAGTTTTGTCCTTTGTTCAACTTATTGACAAACAACTATTGTTAGATATTCCCGAGCAAAAGGATCAGGAAGAGGAATTGGCCGAAAAATGGAAAAAACATGTTTTCGAGGAAGGTTATTATAATTGGGGGGATGATATTCACAACTTCTATAAAGAAGGTTATCTCTCTATAACTACCCTTCCACGTAAAGAGGCGTTGGAAAAATGGAATACGGAATTAGAGGAAAAATTAAAAATAGATGAGGAGACAGAGTTAAGAAAGGAAAAGATACGGAAAATCAACAAATTAATAGGCATTGCAATAGATATCATTTGTTACGGAGCCGCTATAGTAGTAATTGCTCTATTAATTATGGCAATTAGGGCATTAGTCACTTAACCCCCGCTTGCTTTTTCAGAAAAGGAAGTGAAAAAGAGAGAACCATCTAATAGATTTTGTCTTTCAATCAACTATAAATATCTTCGCAAATATTAAAAACAAACATTTTGTATAACAACATTTAACAACAAAAAAAATCATGAAAAAATCAATCATGCTAATGATGGTGGCAGCCGCCGCTATGGTGACAGTGTCTTGCGGAAGCAAGAAAGAACAGGGTGAAAGCACAGACCAAGACTCAACCAAGACGGAGCAAGCACCTGCAGCCACTGAAACCAAGACAGAGGAGAAGGCCGACACGGTGAAGGGTCCCGCCACCATCGACCTGGGCCGCGCCACAGTGGATGTACCCGAGGGATGGTACGTGAAGAACCCCAGCAAATCGTCTTGCCGCATCGAGCCTTTTGTGAAACCCGACATCGAGCACAAGGGTAATTTCGGATGGAGCGTGTACATCAGCGTCTGGGACGGTGAGGTGTTCAAGGCTGAGAAGTTCATCGAAGACGACAAGAAGGTGTTCGAGGAGACCAAGAAGATGCCTGAAGTGACGTTCAACGGTGTGAAGTACATGTACAACTTCTACGACTACAAGTTTGGCAAGCACAGTGTGCTGGCTGCCCCGCTGCCCGAGAAGGGAGCCATCAATGTTGAGGTGGGTGGTTATGCCGTTGAGGATGCCGACGTGCAGAAGATCCTGAAGACTTTGAAACTGAAATAACCTATTTTTTTTATTTATTCATTCATTTAACTATCAGAACTATGAAGAAATCAATTATGTTGATGATGGTGGCAGCCGCCGCCATGGTGACAGTGTCTTGCGGCAGCAAGAAAGAGCAAGCCGAGGGTGCCGAGGCAGGTGCAGAACAGACCGAGCAGGCCAGTGGCGATGCCAGCGTGGCTACAGCCGGCGAGAATGGCTACATGACCTATGACAACAAGAAGGGTTACACCATCGACATCCCTGGTGGCCTGTTCAAGTACAAGAACTCCATCCTTGAAGAGAAAGACGGTGAGGAAGGTCTGCTTCAGTATACCATGGAGAAGGACAACAGCCTGAACAATATGATTTCCGTCTACTTCAAGGATAGAGACGACCTGACAGCCGAAACCGCCAAGAAAGAGTACGAGGATTGGAAAACGACCAACAAAGACGCCACCTTCAAGAAAGACGAGTTGAAAGACAACGAGTGGACACTGTGGATGGAAGAGAAGAGTGAGTATGCCACCAGCTATCGTGCCATCAAGTACATCTACTTTCCCGAGAAGAAAGTGTGTGTGGGCATAGAGATTGAATTCAACGATGCTGGCAAGGAGAAATTCACCGACGAAGTAATCAACCACATCTACGAGTCTCTCAAACTCAAATAAGCGCCATCGTCATTATCTATAAAAAAGCACTCTTCGGAGTGCTTTTTTTGTGTGCAAACACAAATATAGTACTATTGAAGGACATAATACCACCATATTGTTGTAATTTGTATAATATTTTGATTATTTTTCATGAAATAAGAAGAAAAATGAGAGAAAAACGCAGAATTTATAGAAAAAAAATTATATTTGCAATTTGAAAAAGAAATAACCAACAAAAACCAACTAACAATAAAAAACAATATACCTATGGGACGAAAACAACTATTTCAATTGTTTATAATCTCACTATTATCTTTTCTGGCATTCCCATACTATGTGCTTGGACAGGAACCAAGCACACCATCGACAACTGCAACTCATGCCGAGGCCACCAGTCAGAAATGGAAAGGTATTGATGTGAGTACGGTTATCGGAAACAGTCGTTACACCGACAACAACACATTAGAAAACGGTTTTCCCTTCCTTTTGTATAATGTAGGAACTGGTCGCTTTATCATGCAGGGTGGTGACTGGGCGATGGAAGGTCGTCTGTTCTTTTCAGATTTCGGTCGCCAAATGTATCTGTATTCCAACGGTCGTATCAATGCGGCAATCACCGAGAGCCAAAATGTAACGAAGAATAGCTTCTGCGCCCGGCCGCCAGAACCATTTGGGAAAAACTGGTCAGATACAAATTATAATGAAATTAACCTTACCACCTTAATGGATGGAAGCAATCAGGGGAGCTATAAAATGACTTGGAATTTTGAGCGAGTCGAAGATTCGTCTAATACTGAGACTTACACCTATTATATGTATCAGATATATACTGCACCTAATCCGGATAGGAACTATTACCTCGGAGCCGCTTGGGGCGAATGTCACAACACCTCAGTGGGTAAGGGTGACGGGCAGTTCGTATATTGGGATGACGACCGTTCTTGCTGGACAACGGCTGAAGTAAGGGGAAACACCAACAAATTAACGTTGTTGGAAAATGGTGACGAAGTAGAGATACAGAAACTCTATCAGTGGCGTATTATTTCTGTTGAAGAATTTATCGAAGTATTGACACAGAATACGGTGGGTCTTAATCCCAGCATCTCGTCCCTGATTAAAGACCGCGATTTCACCCGTAATGCCAATGACTTTTTCGGAGCAAATGACTGGACAGTCTCCACGCTGGCTGACCATCCTTATGGAAACGATAAACGTTATCCCTACACCTGGGGCGATTACAGGAAAGGAGAAAGTAACTTGAAAAATAACAACCAACAGTCGAGAAAGGTAATTGAAATTAATGAGTCTTGGGACTCGCCCGTCAGGTTGAAAGAGGTTTTTGACAAAGTGACTTCTTCTAGCACCAACGACCAGGCTGCAGGAAAGAAGAATGCCAAGTATGGTTATATGATCTTCGAAGGCGTAGGCACCGTCACGACCAACTTCGAAGCCCCCAAGCCAGGATGGTACGAGATAGAGTGTGCAGGATTCAGTATGAGCAGTGATGAGAACCACGATGCCTATCTGTTTGCCCGTGTGATTCCTGACAGCCGTGTCAATGATTTGGAAAATACCTTTGACATTCCTAATGAAAACGAACCTACTTATGCTAAAGTTAAATTGGAAAAATTGCCTTTGGAAACATTTAAGAAAAACAACTACGAGAATTGTTTGGAAGCAGGCAAGGAACTGCTTATCAATAGAGATGACCACAGGCAAAAGGTATGGGTGCTTGTATCGCAGGAAGACTTTGATAGCGACAAAAAGACCATCCGCTTAGGATTTAGAAAAGATGAGGCAACACAAAGCGTTCTTATGGGTAGTGGAAACAACAAAGGTTACTATGATACCGATTGGGTGTGTGTGGACGACATCCGTACTTCCTATATGGGATTGGCTCCGGTATTCTTCTATGAAGACGAAGAGGATTTGAATTACTTGAGTCATGACGAAACCTATAGGACGCGTTTCAACGCAAACGAATATACGCCAGCTGAATGGAATGGCAGATACGCTGGTGCCGCCAATTTGGAGCGTACTTTTAATACCGGGAACTGGAACTCATTCTCTTTCCCTATTCCTTTGACGGGTGAACAGATCAGGAATGCTTTTGGCGATAAAGCCATTTTGGCAAGAATTGACGGTGTAGGCACTCTGTCGCAATCGTCGCAAGTGTTAGACTTTGCCACTGTTGACCTGATGACTACCGACAATGTTGTCACGCCAGGTCATTTCTACCTGCTCAAGCCAACCAAAGAACCCTTTGCCGGCACAGATCCGAGAGGCAATGAGGCTTCATATTATGATTTGGGAAAAATCTTCTTTTCTGTGAATGAAACCGAGACCGCAGACTATACATATCCATTGTTACCCCTTGGCACCGTGAAGGCCCAAAACAACTTCTCGTCGTATAACGACGCCAACGATGGTGTAGAATTTGCCAACTATATTCAGACTCCTGGTTTTGAGACATTTACTGTGAGCGGCGGCAAATATAATGGCACTACCGACACAAAGGGTGTATATGCACCCAAGGATGGCTACGGTGTGAGCGCAAACACCATCTACCACTTGAACAAAGACACACGCATCAAAGGTTTTAGAGGGTGGATAACACTAACCCATCCCATTTTAGGCGAGGTGGAGAATATAACAGGTTTAGCAGTGGATGGTATCATGGAAGATCTGGATGAAACCACAGGTTTGGAATTGTCAACCATTTTGCCCGTCACTCTTCCCGACGACACACCCATTTATGATATCTGTGGGCGAAAAGTTGGCACATTGGAAAAGGGCCATTCTTTGCCGCGGGGCATTTATATTGTGAATGGTAAAAAATTCATGGTTCGTTAAACATTGAGGAAAGGAGAAAGGAAATGAGCAAAAAACTATATATCCGTCCAACAGCCCAATCTCACGAGATGAGGTCCGCCCCAATGCGCACCATGAGTAATGTGAGAGGTTATGCCATCGACAATTATTATGCGGAACCAGAGAAAGTCATCAGTTTCGCAGAAGACGAAACAGGAGATGATGAGTTCCTCGATCTGGACTAAACCGAAGAAGTGTTCATTTGATATCAAGAAAGAGAAGACCAAACAAAGGACTAATCAATGATTTCAGGTGAATAAATGAGCCTTAATTGAAAACGCTATCAATTAAGGCTCATTTTATGTGAATATTTGAACCTTAAGCCCAAATTAATTCCCATTTCAGCGTTTTAATCATTTTTTTGTACTACCTTTGCCAAAGAAATTTAAACCTCTACCTAAGAATCTTTAAGTCTGAAATACTATGATCAACAGAGAATTGTTACGACCCGAGAGCATTGTGGTCATCGGAGGCTCCAACAATGTACACAAACCCGGTGGTGCCGTAGTCCGCAACCTTATACAGGGAGGATACAAAGGAACGCTGCGCATCGTCAACCCCAAGGAAGACGAGGTGCAGGGCATCAAGGTATTCCATGATGCCAAGGAGATACCTCCCACCGACCTGGCCATCCTCGTGGTGGCCGCCAAGTATTGTCCCGACTACGTGGAGCTATTGGCCTCGACGAAAGGAGTGAAAGCCTTCATCATCATCTCCGCCGGTTTTGGCGAGGAGACGAAGGCGGGCGCGGCGTTGGAACAGCGCATCCTCGACAGTTGCGAGCGCTACGGCGCGGCACTGATCGGTCCCAATTGCATCGGCCTGCTCAATGAGTGGCATCATAGCGTGTTCACCAAACCCATCCCTCAGTTGAATCCCAAGGGTGTGGACTTCATCAGCGGCAGCGGCGCCACCGCTGTGTTCATCCTCGAGTCGGCGGTCATCAAGGGCTTGCAGTTCCGCTCGGTCTGGAGCATCGGCAACGGCAAGCAGATAGGCATAGAGGATGTCTTGCAGTATATGGACGAGAACTTCGCCCCCGAGACGGACTCGAAGGTGAAACTGCTCTATATCGAGAACATTGCCAACCCCGACAAGTTGCTCTTCCATGCCGCATCGCTCATCCGCAAAGGATGCCGCATCGCCGCCATCAAGGCGGGCAGTTCGGAGAGTGGCAGCAGGGCCGCCTCATCACACACGGGAGCCATCGCCTCCAGCGACTCCGCCGTGGAGGCCCTCTTCCGCAAGGCTGGCATCGTGAGGTGCTTCTCGCGTGAGGAACTGACCACTGTGGGTTGCATCTTCACCCTACCGCCCCTCAGCGGGCGCAACTTCGCCATCGTGACCCATGCCGGCGGTCCTGGTGTGATGCTCACCGACGCGCTGTCGAAGGGTGGTCTCCAGGTGCCCCCTATCAGCGGTCCCGAGGCCGACGAGTTGAAGACCAAGTTGTTCGCTGGTGCCTCCGTGGCCAACCCCATCGACATCCTCGCCACGGGCACGTCCGAGCAGTTGGGCATCGCCATCGACTACTGCGAGCACCATTTCCTCGATATCGACGCCATCATGGTCATCTTCGGCACTCCCGGTCTGGTACAGTTGTACGAGGCTTACGATGTGCTGCACAAGAAGATCTTGGAGTGCAAGAAACCCGTGTTCCCCATCCTGCCGTCGCTGCACACCGCCGGTCCCGAGGTGGAGGAATTCCTGAAGAAAGGTCATGTGAACTTCAGCGACGAGGTGACCCTCGCCACCGCCCTGACACAGATCATGCGCACGCCGGCACCCGCCCCACCCGAGATAGAGTTGTTCGGTGTGGACGTGCCGCGCATCCGCGAGGTGATTGGCGGCATCAAGGAGAATGGTTATATCTCGCCCGAACTGGTGCATGAGTTGCTCAGCTGCGCCGGCATCCCCATGGTGCCCGAGCTGGTGAGTGCGGAGAAGCAGACACTTATCGACTTCGCCGAGAAGGTGGGCTATCCCGTCGTGGCCAAGGTGGTGGGGCCCGTACACAAGAGCGACGTGGGCGGCGTGGCGCTGAACATCCGTTCCAAGGAGCATCTCGCCTTGGAGTTCGACCGCATGATGAAGATCAAGGATGCCAAGGGTGTGATGGTGCAGAAGATGATCAGCGGCACCGAACTATTCATCGGTGCCAAGTATGAGCCCCGTTTCGGCCATGTGGTGCTCTGCGGCCTGGGCGGTATCTTCGTCGAGGTGCTCAAGGACGTGTCGAGCGGTCTGGCACCCCTCTCCTATCCCGAGGCCTATTCGATGATCCACTCTCTGCGTGGCTACAAGATCATCAAGGGCACACGCGGACAAGCGGGAATCAACGAGAAGCGTTATGCCGAGATCATCGTGCGGCTCTCCACCTTGCTCCGTTTCGCCACAGAAATCAAGGAGATGGACATCAACCCGCTATTGGCCGACAAGGACAATGTGGTGGCCGTTGACGCGAGGATACTGATTGAACGTTGAACATTGAACGTTGATATACAGGGGAAGGAAATCCGTCGCCTTTATCGTGCGATGAATTTCCTTCCCTTCTGTATGACGATGCCGGAAGCGATGGCAATCACTCATAGTCATCAATCACTGCATTCATAAAATCCATCATGGGTTTGGCGGTGGCGAAGATGTCGGCCAACCGGTCGAGACAACCGTCATGGGTGAAGAAATCGTCGTCGATGACGGTCCATGCACAGTAATCCTTCATGCGCAGGTATTGTATATGTTCGTCTTCGCGTGGGAAGCCAGCGGGCGCCGTCTTGAGTAGTGCGAGACCGAAACCCCTTTCATCCTCGGGCTGGTGCTCGCCGGGAATCCCGAAGAGTTGGAGAAAGCGTGGGTTGCGCACGCACTCGTTCCACCGCTCTCGGTTGGCCATGATCTCATTGCGTGTGGCGGTGAGGATATTGGTTGGCAACCAGTAGTTACCCGTGGCCAGCATGCAGTGACCAGGTTCGAGATGTATGTAATACCCCCCATGCAAAGCCTTCTTGCCATGGGCGGAAATATACGCACCGAGATGGCGTTTGTAAGGCGACTTGTCGGGTGAGAACCGCGTATCGCGGTAGAAACGATAGGTGGTGTCGCTCACCTTGAGATGAGCGATAGTCGGGTCGATCTGTGCCAGCCGCAGGAGCGTGTCGCCTACCAAGCGTTCAAATTCCGCCTTGGCCTCCAGGTAAAACGGCTTATGTTCGTTGAACCACGTGCGGTTGTTGTTGCGCGCCACCTGGCCAAGGAAATCGAGAATGAGAGGTGTGTTGTACATAGTGATAGAGGTTATTTCGTTATTTCGATATTTCGATATAACGTTATTACGTCATTACGTCATAACGGGATTATGTTATAACGGGATTATGTTATTACAGCATTCCGTCATTAAACGATGACTCGCTTCTTATGATAATTCTCTCTGAATTCGGAAGGCGAGCATGCCTTTTTCTTCTTGAAGATACGGTTGAAATTGCTGAGGTTGTTGAACCCGCACTCATAGGCTATTTCCGAGATGGACCGAGCCGTGTCGACCAACATGCGCGAAGCATATCCCAGCCGTATGTCGATGATGTATTCCGACAGGTTGCGCCCCGTGTGCAACTTGAAGAAACGGCTGAAGGCACTGGGGCTCATGCCGGCGATGTCGGCCAAGGCCGCTAACCGCAGTTCGTCGCGATAGTTTTCGGAGATGAAATTCTTCACCTTCAGTATGCGTCGGCTGTCGTCCTCGACGGCTATCTTGGCATAGCTGGAGGATGCCAGCGTACGTGCGCCATGACATTTCGACAGTTCGTAGAGTATGGCCAGGAACTGCTGTACGGCGTAGAATCCGTCTTTGACAGTGCTGAGAGAGTCGAGCAACGGATAGACCCTCATGATGGCATCGAGCGGGAAACACAGGCCCTTTCGCGCCTCGTTCATCATCTTTCGTATGCTGAAGAAGGGGTTCCTGCCGAAGAAGCCATCCTCGCTCATATCGAAATCGAACTGGATGGTGATTTCGCGTATTTCTTCGCTGCGACACCTGTTCTGCTCCCACACATGTTCGAGGTCGGGACTGGTGATGAGTACAAGGTCGAAGTCGTCGATCACCTCAGCACTGTCGCCCACGATACGTTTCACGCCCTTGGCATGTTCCACGAAGTTGAGTTCCTGCACCACATGGTTGTGTATGGGATAGGTGAACTCTTTCTTGCGCCTGTCGGCGATATAGAGCACATCCTTACCCATCAAGGGAGATATCTCATGTATGATTTTTTTCTCTTCCATTAACATGGGCGTGGAGTCTTTTTAAGGAGTTATCAGATGATTCAGAGCATTACAGTTTCAGTTCCTTGAGTATCTCGCTCATCCTGCGCAGTGTGGTGACACGTGTGGGCACGAGTGGCAGGCGCAGCACATTCTCGATGAATCCCATCTCGTGGAGCAGCGCTTTCACGCCGGCGGGATTGCCGTCGACGAAGAGCAAGCTATAGAGGTCGATGAACTTATAATGGATTTTCCGTGCTGCGGCAAACTCATTGTTGAACTCTAAACGTATCATGCGGGAGAATTCCTTGGGCAGGGCGTTGCCGATGACCGAGATGACACCCACGGCGCCACACGCCACCATGGGATAGGTGAGGGCATCGTCGCCGCTGATGACATCGAAATCGTCGGGTTTGTTCTTGATGATCTCGTCTACCTGTTCGAGATTGCCGCTTGCCTCCTTGATGGCCACGATATTCTGGCAATCGCGCGCCAGGCGTACCGTCGTTTCCGCCTTCATGTTGATTCCTGTTCGGCCCGGCACGTTATAGAGCACCACGGGCAGCTGTGTGGCAGCCGCTATGGCCTTGAAATGCTGGTATAATCCCTCCTGCGACGGCTTGTTGTAGAAAGGACAGACGGAAAGGATGCCATCGATGCCGGAGAGGTCGGCGCTCTTCAGTTCATTCACCACCGCCGCCGTATTGTTGCCGCCGCATCCCATCAGGATGGGTACGCGTCCACCCGCCCTTTTGACAATCAGCTCCTTGATGGTATGTTTTTCTTCTGCTGTCAGGCAAGGAGTCTCGCCTGTCGTGGCGAGTATGCACAGGAAATCGGCGCCGTTGGCCAATTGGTAATCAACGAGTCGGGTAAGCGCCTCGTAGTCGACGGCCCCCTCTTGTGTGAAAGGAGTGATGAGGGCGATGCCCAGTCCTTTGAATATATTCTGTACCATAAAAGATAAATAATCGGTGAGAGGCCCTTTAACAGGAGCCATCTGCCTATTTTGTGCAAAATTAGTGGTTTTTGCGATAATTCTGCCTTGCCTTATGGTATTTTTTGTTAAAATGGTATTTTTTTGACAAATCGGCTGAAAAAAACTGTCAAGACTATTGCACGGCAAGAAAAAAAACATTACATTTGCAAAAACATATGCTAATGTTTATGAGAAGTAAAAGGCGACCGATGGCCTAAAGGGTTCCTCCCATCGATTCTCGTCTATTAACCACTTGGAACCCACTATTATTAACGATGAAAAGGTTTCTTATGACATTGGTGGCCGCACTGACCATGGTGCTTGCCGCCAACGCGCTGACCGACATGGGTCCGCGCGCGAGGAAAGCCGCCCGCCGCCATGCCGTGCAGCAGCGCTACCGTGCTCCCCGCCACCACAGGCCCACCGCCAGGTTCAGGCATCGTCAGGCCCCTCCACCCAGGCACTGGCGCCATCACCATCCTCGTTACAAACATCATGCGCCCCCTCCACGCTACAGGCGCCATGCCACCGCCCGGCGTTATGCCAAGGCCCGTGCCGTGAGGAGAAGGAGATAAGCCCCATGCAACGTATGAAGGCCGCGAATGTTCTTCGCGGTCTTCATACGTCATGGCCGTAGCTCCGACCATCATACCTGTCACAGCCCGATTATCATTCCACCATGTAGATGCGTCCTTTCACCTTGACCCATGAGTCGACATCTTCGACCGACACCACGCGGCAGAAGAAAGCCTTGCCAGCATCCATGAGCCGTGAGATGACCTCGTTCATCCTTCGTGGCACCCACCCTATCTGGATGTCCTCGTAGTAGATGGCGATGGCCAGCTCGTCGTATTCATTGTGAGGATGGCGTATCATCTTCAGAATGGTTCCTTTTTTGAGCAATGGTTCCACATCGTATATCTCATCGCGATATGATGTGCCCGCCACGGTGATTTCCAAGAGGAATATCTCGCGGCTGAAGGGTTGGAGGCTCATTTCCGTGCCGTGCCCGATGATCGAGAGCAGTTCGGGCGACAGCTTGACGATGCTGTTATTCATTTTTCGTTCCTTCATATTCTTCCATCACTTCGACGATGCGCCGGAGCCGGTCGCGCTCCTCGGTAAGTTCGTCGATCTGTTTGTTCAACCGTTGTTTCTCGTTCTCCACCCATACCGGGTCGTTCAATTTGTCGCGGTAGGTGAAGGGGAAATCATTCTCTAAAGCCTGGATTATCTGTTCCATCAGTGCCACCCTCTCTTTCATTTGATTGACCAGCGTCTCCATGTCGAGACCCGATGACTGTATCTGCTCGTAGTCGATATCCTTGCCGTCGAGCAGAAGGGTTATCTCACGCAACTTCTGCAGGTCGCACAGGCGGTACGCCGTCTGCACTTGCAGGAAAAGGTCTTTCTCCCGTTCCGACTGGTTGGGATGGGTGTCAGGATGGAGCCGTTTGACCAACAGGCGATACAGCCGTTTCAGTTCTTCGGCATCCTCGTCGGACAACGGTTCCGCCTCAAGGTAAGCCTTCGCCGACTTGATACGTTCCTCCTGCTCTTGCAACATCTCGTTGTATTCCTCCATCTTGATGTCGATCTCAATGTTGATGACAGAGAGGTCGGGAGTCTCATCGCGGTTGATATAAGCCTGGAGCAGTTGTCGTCGGTATTGCAGCTCGGCTATCTCCACCTTCAGTTGCAACACGTCATATATCAGGTAGCCTACAGTCTGTAGGTAGAGAGCCTCGAGATAGGGTTTCTCGAAGAGATAGAGATGGTCGAACTTCGCCACCAGGTCGGCATACTGCCGTCTGAGCCGTTGGTATTCCCGCCGCAGGTCTTCGCTGTATGTAGATAGTTGGATGCTTGTTTCCATGTTTATCACCTTGGTTTCATGCTGCAAAGATAGCGAAAACCGAGTACAAAACAAAATGAACGAGTTTTTTTTAGTTGAGGTGCATCCTATCTTATGACTATCTTACGACCCTATCCAGAGGAACAGTAGTCCCAACATGACGAGGGCGAGGTCGACGGCCTTGCTCTTGAGGTTTTTCTCATGGAAGAAGAGCGCGCCGAAGAGGAAGGAGACGACCACGCTTCCCCTCCTGACCATCGACACGATCGACACCATGGCTCCGGGCAATGAAAGGGAATAGAAATACAGGAAATCTGCGATGGAGAGGAACAGCGAGACGAAGATGATGGCCCAATGCCAGCGAAAGGGCGACGCCGTTCGATGTGGCCACCAGATGAGCCACATCATCACGCCCATCATCGCACATTGGTAGATGTTGTACCATGATTGCACCATCATGCGGTCGAGTCCTACGCCACCCTCCTCGGGCGATGCCATGAGGTATTTGTCATAGAGTCCGCTGATGGCCCCGAATACGGCGGCGAGCACGATGAGCACCACCCACCGGTTGTCGCGGAAGTTGATGCCCTCTTTCTTTCCGCTCCTGCTAAGCATGAAGAAGGAGAGCACCGCCAGCATCACTCCCACCCACTGCCATACGTTGAGTTGCTCGCCGAAGACGAGCATCGCTCCCACGAGCACCATCACCGGTTGTGTGGCGTTGATCGGTCCTACGATGGTCAGCGGCAGGTATTTCATGCCGAAATAGCCGCACACCCACGAGGCGAGCACGATCACGCTCTTGACGATGATATAAAGGTGCTCGTTCCATCCACCTTGTCCCACAAGGAAAGGAGTATGGTCGAGCACATGTGTATGGTGGCTCATGATGATGAAGGGCAGGAAGAGCACCGAGCAGAAGAGGGTGTTGAGGAAGAGCACCGGCAATACGGCGTTATCCTTGAGCGCCGTCTTCTTCAATGAGTCGTAGCAGCCCAGCAGCGCCGCGGAACAGAAAGCGAGAAATAACCACATGTGAGTGATGAGTGACGAGTGATGAGTTAAAAGTTAAGAGTTAAGAGTTAAAAGTTAAGAGTTAAGAGTTAAGAAAAATACCCCGCTGGCAAACAGTTCTCCCCCTACAGGGGGAGTTAGAGGGGGGGCACTTGATGTTCAACGTTCAATGTTCAATGTTCAACGTAATCGATGTGTTGTAGGAAGAGGGCTTGAGGCGGCATGCTCTCTCCCGCTTCCGTCCTCCGCTTTGATGCGAGTATATCGGCGAACTGCTGGAGCGAAACCCTTCCCCTGCCCACATCCACCAAAGTGCCCACCACGGCACGCACCATATTGCGGAGGAAACGGTTGGCGGTAATGACGAACACCCATCGATGGTCGTCGATCTGCTTCCATTGAGCCTCGCTGACCTGACAAATCGTGGTTTTCACATCGGTATGGCTCTTGCAGAACGCAGCGAAGTCGTCGTTCCGCAGCAACAGCCGCGCCGCCTCGTTCATCAAGGCGAAGTCCAAAGGATAATGAATGAAACAGGAGCGGTCGCCCAGAAAGGGGTCCTTGCGCGTGTGTACATAATAATGATAGGTGCGGGCAGTGGCCGAAAAACGGGCGTGCATATCGTTTTCCACCCTTGCGATACCCTTTACGGCGATGTCGAAAGGCAGTAGCCTGTTGAGTTTATAGACCAGTTGGTCTGTCCCTCCGAAGTTGTCGACCACTTGTCCGTCCACATCGAAGTGAGCCACCATCATGGCGGCATGCACTCCCGCATCGGTGCGTCCCGCCCCCGTCACCTCTATCTGCGACCGCAGGATGGTGGAGAGCGCCTCTTGTAGTTTTTGCTGCACCGACATGCCGTTGGGCTGTAT
Source organism: uncultured Prevotellaceae bacterium (assembly GCA_900316685.1). Classification (GTDB taxonomy): domain Bacteria; phylum Bacteroidota; class Bacteroidia; order Bacteroidales; family Bacteroidaceae; genus Prevotella. The sequence goes on from ONDS01000009.1 coordinate 154,877, forward strand.
TTGCCACCCATGATAACGGGCGCCGTTGAAACTGAGTTCAATAAAATACCTTTGCACAGTGATGATGAAAAAGATTATATAGGATGGTTTTCGCCAATCCGCGGCAAAGGTAATGATTTTATCCCTTATGGAGAATAAAAAGCGGATAAAAGGCACAAAAAACCGATACCATCCTCACGGACTGCATCGGTTCTTAGAAAAATTACACTCTATTGATTTGTTGAATCTCTTTCCATTTGAATGTTTTCGGCTTTCGCTTCAACATTGCCTCATCGATACTTATACAGCATGGACTTCGGCAACCAAATGGTGCATCTAATACCTATAACTATTTGGAGAACATTTATGCATTATCAAGCAAATGAGTAACGAATAATCAACAACACGCCAGTTGTTTTGGATTTTCAACTTCATAGTTATTTATTGTTGCGGTGCAAATATACTACTCTTTTTCCGATTTTATCGACAAACAAGCGAATATAATACCTATTTTAAACTTTATTAACTTTTCAAAAGAAAGCAGCGTAGCCTCCACCCTCAACACGCAAACAACCCGCAAATGGGCGAATCAGAAAAGAATCAGAAAAAAACCAAGAAAAATCGAAAAAAGAGTCGAAAAAATTTGGAAGATGTTTAGAAAGTTTATATATTTGCACCGAAATATAAAGTTTATGTCATTTCTTGAAGAAAATTTCCCAAGAATATGTTAGGAAATATAAAGATTTTGGTTCGTTGGCTGCTGCAACAAGGTATTTATGGCAGTTCACAGAAAGCCCTCTCCATCCGGTTGGGCTATCAGGAGTCGTCCTTCTCGCAGATCGTCAATGGCCATGTACCGGTAAGCAACAAGTTCGTGAACAAGTTATGCGAATTGGATCCGCGCATCAATCGTGACTGGGTGATCAACGGACGGGGAGAGATGTTGCTGCCCAACATCCATGAAGAAGAGGCGTCGCCCGTGGAAGACCAGGAGGGGCTGTTCTTCGGCGAGACGGTAAAGGGAGCCAAGCTCTATAAGCGGGGCGACCAGTTGCTCATGACGGTGAAACATGTGCCCTACGCCTGTTTCGGCCAGTTCGCCAACCCTTCCGACCGTTTGGACCCCACCGGCGACGAGTGGAGCGAAGAGACCTACGAGGTGGATCGTGTGGGCCATGGTCATTACCTCTCCTTCGAGGTGAAAGGCGACTCAATGGATACGGGCAGCCGAGATAGTTTCGAGTCGGGCGACCGTGTGCTCTGCCGTGAACTGGAAAGGGTGTTCTGGCGCGACCCCATACGCTACCGCACCCGTCCCTACTGGGTGGTGGTGTTCGGCTCGTCGGTGCTCATCAAGCAGATGATCGACCAAGACCTGACAAACGGCACGCTGACCTTCCATTCGCTCAACCCCTCGCCCGAGTACCACGACTTCACCTTGCGCGAGGACGAGATACGCGCCCTGTATTACGTGATCAAGAAAAAACCCAAAGAAGTAGGATATTAGGTGAGGGGTGAGAGGAATACCAGGAAAATATATTCACCAAATAAAAAAAGAGAACATGAAAAAAACGTTGATGATGATGGTGGCCGTGATGGGACTGTTCCTGCTCGGCTCTTGCGACCAAAAAGGGCGCGCCATCGAGAGACTGGAACAGTACACGTATGAACTGGAGACCAACGGTTCGAAGTACGACAAGCAGCAGTGGGAGAAATCCAAGCAGGAGTACAAGGACATCCGTGCCCAGTTGGACGGCATGGAGCTGACGGAGAGCGAGCAGCGCACGGTGTCTGACCTAAAACAACGCATTGCCATGACCATCGCCAAGACCAAGTTCACTGATACGTTCAAAGAATTGGGCGACCTGGGCAATTACCTGAAGTCTGCAACCAGCGGATTGATACAACAGTTAGGCAACACGACGTTGGATTTGGAACAGACATTGGGCAGCACCATGGCCGACCTGCTTAGCGGACTGGGTATAGGAAGCGGTGCGAGCGACAGCTTAGGAGTGATGGCCGGCGAGTTGAAAGAAGGTCTCGACAGCATGAAACAATCGATGAAGAAGGAATTCGACAAAGCCAAGCAGGAACTGGAGCAAGCTCTCGGCAATGCCTTTAAATCGGAGAAAACCGAGTAATCGGAATACACTCAACACTCAACAAAAAACACTCAACAAAAAACACTCAACACTCAACAAAAAACACTAAACACTAAACACTCAACACTAAACACTCAACACTAAACACTCAACACTCAACATTCAACACTAAACCATGAAAAAGATTGTAGAAAGGATAACGACGCGTCTTTTCGGGCGCAAATACTATGCGGTGATCATCGGCGAGGCCGGGAGCGACAGATACGACCTGGCCTCGCAGATCCACCCCACGAAGCAGTCGGCGCAGCAACACCGCCGGCGCATAGAGCAGACCAGGGCCTATATCTACGTGACCACTGTCACATTTCGTAGTCACCACCCCATCACCCAGCTGTCATGAGGAGCATCTTAGGCAACAGTCGCAAGAGCGACCTCACCTTCTGGCGCGACGGACATATCGACATCCGCTCACGCGTGAGCAGAGAGCTGCAACTGAAGGCAGGCGACGTGATCGACATCGCCATAGGCGAAGGGTTCGACCATGAATGCTATCTCTACGCCCGAAAGCGAGGCACCCAGACCACCGGCAGGCATGAAGGACTGTGCCGCGCCGTGAACGGCCCCGGCAGCCGTTACCTGCGCGCCAACAGCAGACAGCTCACGCAATTCGTGCTGCAACGGTTGGGCGAGAAAGAGCAAGCCAAGGTGACGTGCGGAGAAGTGAGAGACACCCCCTTCGGTCCCGGCATCGTGATGATAGGACTCTGAACACATCAACACACTCACAACACAAAAACGATTACCATACACGACCATGAAAAACATTACTTTCAAGGGCATGCGTACCATGCCCTCGGAGCACGAGGCCAAGGATGGCGAGCTGAGCCTCGCCATCAACCTCGTAGCCCACGACGGCGAGTTGCACCCTCGCCAAATCATCGACAACGAGTTGGAACAATATGTGGATGCCGACGGCGAATCTTTCCGTCTGATGCACCGCCACGGCACACTCGCCATCTACGAACATCACGACGACGAACACACCTACCGCTATTTCTGGCGTGAGACGGCGACGGGCACTGACGACGAACCCCACCTGTTCTGGTGCGATGAGCGAGGCAGGGCAGCCAATGCCATCAGTGAGATGGACGACCTGGTGGTGACCGCCTTCGACGACGAGATGGTTTATTCGCTCTTCGACGAGACGGAACGGCGATGGCACCACCTGCGCCCCCGAGTGTTGCGCTATACGGTGGAGGTGGACCAACGCCAGCAAGAGCAGGTGGTGGTGAGCGTGCCCGTGGACAGCACGTTGCGAAAATGGCTGACCAATGCCGACCAACCCGTGAGCGGCCATCACACGCTGCTCAAGAACTTGTTCTGCGAATGGCAGAGTGGAACGGTGGCTACCGGCGCCACCCTCGCCCTGGCCCACATCGAACAGTCCATCAACCGCGCCATGGCTATCCGCAACGGGCTCACCCACAAACATATCACCTTCGGTATAGCCGCCCTACGGTTGTTCGACGGCACCCATATCCTCCTGAGTCTTCCCTTCGCCCTGTTGCCCGCCAATGGCGAGCCGACGCTGACGGTGGAGGGTGATGGCGAACGACAATGGCTGCGCACCACGACCTGTCTGCACCAGCATACCGTCAAGGTGGCGTTCGCCGAAGAGGTGGACGAGATGATGGTGCGCCGCCTGGTGCAAGGTATCGACCTTTACCTGAGCGAGCCGCTGACACTGCTCGACCTGACGGGAGTCGCCAGCGAGAGCGACGAGGAAGGCATGGCCATACGCCTGACCTACCACTGGTGCACCGCCAATGAATTGGAAAGAAGGATGGGGCACCTCTCCTACCACCACTCCCTGCACATCACACTGGCCGACTTCGGACGAGCCATGGCTGTTCCCCACAGCACCAACGACGAGACGCTCGATATCCACGACCTGCGCCGCCAAGGTATGGGTGCCAGCGTGCTGCACCACATGGAAGACCACCTCTGCGCCGCGGCTGTCATCCACATCGCCCACAGCCCCTTCGCCATAGCCGTCAACTACCGTTTCGCCAACCAAGGCAGCGACCACCGCGACAGCACCGACCAGCGGTTGCTCGAGTGCTTCGGCGGCGAACGTCCCGATATCGACGAACACGAAGAAGGATTGGCGGCAGACGTAGTCAGCGTGGTGCACCTGCGCGAGGGCGACACATCGACGACCCACACCTTCCTCGACCACCTACGTTATCCCTTAGCCGGCGGTGCGACCTATCCCGACCCGAGAGCCTATGCCCTCGACCTGCACCTACGATTCGCAGACAGCCAGGGCGAGCACCATTACAGGCGCAGCATCACCCTCCGTCCTGTGGGCGACAACGGAATGGCACTGGGTGTATGGACAGGACAGGGCAACGGCCATGCCATGGGCAGGCACGCCATCCATAGCCTGTTTCTCCAGCAAGCACGAAGCGTGTCTTTCGACATAAGCGACCACCTCTGGCACCCTGCCGCCGACCTATGGGTGCGTGAGAGCGCCGACGAATGGGTGGCCGCCGCGGCTCAGGCCGAGAGAGAGACGTCCTTCGTCAGACGCGGCAACCTGCTGGTCTGTTCCGAAGCCCACAACCCCCTCGTATTCCCTCGCGAGGGACAGCTGACCATCGGCAACGGCACCATCACCGCCCTCACCACGAGAGTGAAGCGCTTCGGAGGCATCCTGTTCGGCCAGTATCCCCTTTACGCCTTCTGCACCGACGGCGTCTGGGCATTGCAACGGGGCGAGGGCGTGAGATGGAAAGGGAAGATGCGGGTGAGCCGACAACCCAATGTGGGCGGTGCGCCTTCGGAGACCGACGACGATGTGGTGTATCTCAGCACACAAGGACTGCTAAAGTTAGATGGCAACAAGGTAAGCCGTCTGGACTATCCGCTCAGCGGCGACCTCTTCGATGCCTCCACCCTACCCTTCTTCGACAAGATGATGAGCACCCTCTTCGGCAACCGTTTCCCACTCCCTCTCTGGCGGAAGCCCTCTCTCGGGCACTGTCGGGTGATATACGACGAGGGGCGACGGCAGGTAAGCATCGTCGACCCCACGCAGACCCTGTTCGCCACGTGCCATATCGACAGCGGCGAATGGGGACTGGTGGAATATGGTATCGATGGGGAGGCGACCCTACCCGTTGTGGCACTGACCCGTCCGATAAGCGATGCCGACCATGTCCCACGCCGCCTGAAAAGTGTGAAGGTGTGCGGACAATTCCGCCACCGCTGCCAGACAGATGAGCCGTTGCTCTGCACCTTGCTTTGGGGCAGCAACGACCAGTACCACTGGCATCTCGTGGGCAGCAGCCGATGCACCACACTCCAGCTATCCACCGGATCGCCCTGGCGATGGCACCGCATAGCCGTGGCGGGATGGATGGCACCCGACGAGAGGTTGGGACATATTATGGTGAGGGGTGAGGGGTGAGTGCCCCCCTCTAACTCCCCCTGTAGGGGAAGGACTGGTTAGCTTGCGGCATCATCACATTTCATTTTTCATATTTCAAATTTCATAACTGCCATGAAAGACCAAGTAATGAAACAGGTGGCCATGACCACCGCTTATATAGGGAGCCGCCGCTCTACGGAGACGCCTGAACTGTATGAACGTGTCAGCACCAACGAGTATGACGACATACTGCTCGAACGTTATTATCATACCGCCCTCGACGAAGCCAAGCCCTGGCTCCGATGGCACCCTTCCGCCGCGACGCTCATCGATTTCCTGACCGAACGGGTGGTGTGGCGTTGGTTGCTCTCGGTATGGCCCGAGGAAGCACCTCTCCATGAACAGCGCAGCGAAGAACTGCTCCTGCAACTGAAACAGCAGGCCAACCTGCGGCGGACAAGAAAATGCCGTAGGAAGATGAATCCTTTCTGACGAAGGGTTTTAGGAAGGACACAACCCAACATTTGAACGAAAGATTTGGTCAATTCGGAATAAATAAGTAATTTTGCACGGTTTATGCCCTTACAAATCGAATGCAGGGGCTTTTGTTGTTCATCACGCATGAATAATGGAACAAGAAAAATACGAGTTACTCCATGAAATAAACACCCCTGACGACCTGAAGAAACTGAAGGTGGAACAGTTGCCGACACTCTGCAAGGAGTTGCGGCAGGACATCGTCGAAGAGTTGTCGGTCAACCCCGGTCATCTGGCCTCCAGCCTTGGTGCCATAGAGATTACCGTGGCGCTTCATTACGTTTACAACACGCCCGAAGACCGCATCGTCTGGGACGTGGGACACCAAGCCTACGGTCACAAGATACTTACCGGACGACGCGAGAAGTTCTGCACCAACCGTAAGCTTCATGGCATCAAGCCATTCCCCTCACCCGAAGAAAGCGAATACGACTCCTTCGTCTGCGGCCACGCTTCCAACTCCATTTCCGCAGCATTAGGCATGGCCGTTGCTGCCGAGATGAAGAAGGAGGAACGCCATGTGGTGGCCGTCATCGGCGACGGAGCCATGAGCGGCGGCCTCGCCTTTGAGGGATTGAACAATGTTTCCTCCACCCCCAACGACATCCTCATCATCCTCAACGACAACAATATGAGCATCGACCGCTCCGTGGGCGGCATGAAACAGTATCTGCTCAGCCTGAACACCAACGAGACGTACAACAGGGTACGTTTCAAGGTGTCGAGATGGCTGAACAAACGAGGTATGATGAACGACGACCGCCGCCACGGGCTCATCCGTCTGAACAACGCGCTGAAGTCGGCCATCAGCCATCAGCAGAACGTGTTCGAGGGCATGAACATACGCTATTTCGGTCCCTTCGACGGCCACGACGTGAAGAACATCGTGCGCATGCTCCGACAGCTCAAGGATATGAAAGGCCCGAAGATGCTCCATCTGCATACCACCAAGGGCAAAGGCTACAAACCGGCGGAGAAAGCCGCCACCACCTGGCACGCCCCAGGCAGGTTCGACGTGGAAACGGGCAAACGCGACGTGACAAACGACGGCAACGAACCGCCACGGTTTCAGGATGTGTTCGGCGAGACGCTGCTCGAACTGGCCAAGAACAATGAGAGGATTGTGGGTATCACGCCCGCCATGCCTACAGGTTGCTCCTTGAACATCATGATGAAAGAGATGCCTGAACGAGCCTTTGATGTGGGCATCGCCGAGGGGCACTCCGTGACCTTCGCCGCCGGATTAGCCAAAGAAGGGCTGCAACCCTTCTGCAACATCTACAGCGCTTTCGCCCAGCGTGCCTACGACAATATCATCCACGACGCCGCCATCCTACGGCTGCCCGTGGTCATCTGCCTCGACAGAGCCGGATTGGTGGGCGAAGACGGACCCACCCACCACGGAGCCTTCGACATGGCCTTCCTACGACCTATCCCCCACCTCACCATCGCCTCGCCCATGAACGAGCATGAGTTGCGCCATATGATGTACACGGCACAGCTGCCCGACCATGGCACGTTCGTGATTCGCTACCCGCGAGGCAGAGGAGTGCTGACAGACTGGCGGTGTGCGATGGAAGAGCTACCCGTGGGCAAGGGGCGCCGCCTGCGCGAGGGCACCGATGTGGCAGTGCTGAGCATCGGCCCCATCGGCAATGACGTGGCCACTGCCATCGACGAGTTGCAGCATGAAGGCTGCACCCTGTCTGTCGCCCACTACGATATGCGCTTTCTCAAACCCCTCGATGAGGATATACTGGCTGAAGCCTCGCGCTGCCAGCGCATCATCACAGTGGAAGACGGTGTGAGAAACGGCGGTTTGGGCAGCGCCGTGGTGGAATGGCTCGCCGACCACCATCTATCCATCCCCGTAGTGCGCATCGGCCTGCCCGACGCCTTCGTGGAGCATGGTACGGTGGCCGAGCTACGAGAGATAGTAGGTATCGACAAGGAACATATCAAGAACGAAATCAACCGATCATGAAAATCATCATCGCCGGCGCCTTTGCCATAGGAAGTCACTTGGCCAAGTTGCTTTCACGAACCAACCAAGACGTGGTGCTCATCGACGAAGACGAGGAGCGACTGGCCAGTGTGAGTGGCGACTACGACCTCATGACCCTGCATGCCTCTCCCACCAGTGTGAAGGCACTGAAGGAGGCGGGTGTGGAGGATGCCGACCTGTTCATCGGCGTGACGCTCGACGAGAGCATCAACATGAACAGCTGCATCCTCGCCCATTCCTTGGGAGCCAAACGTACCGTGGCACGCATGACCAATTACGAATACGCCGCCGACGGCTTTAAGGATTTCTTCAAGAAGTTAGGCATCGACTCACTCATCTATCCCGAGATACTGGCAGCCCGCGATATCACCAACGGTCTGAAAATGAGTTGGGTGCGCCAGCGCTGGGATGTGCACGATGGGGCGTTGGTCATGCTCGGCATCAAGTTGCGCGAGAGCTGCGAGATCCTCAACCAACCCCTCAAGCAACTCTGCGGTCCCGAAGACCCCTACCATATCGTGGCCATCAAACGAGGCTCCGACACCATCATCCCCGGTGGCGACGACGAACTCAAGCTCTACGACCTGGCTTATTTCATGACCACGAAGAACTATATCCCCTATATCCGCAAGATAGTGGGCAAGGAACATTACGTCGACGTGAAGAACGTGATGATCATGGGTGGCGGCAAGACAGCTATACGCGCCACCAACACAATGCCCGAATACATGGACGTGAAGATCATCGAGAGCGAGGAGGAGCAATGCCACCGGCTGAACGAGGAGATCAACAACGACCATGCCATGGTGATATGGGGCGATGGCCGCGACATGTCGCTGCTCATGGAAGAGGGCATCAAGAATTCCCAGGCTTTCGTGGCGCTCACGGGCAATGCCGAGGCCAATATCCTCGCCTGTCTGACCGCCAAACGCTTGGGCGTGCGCAAGACGGTGGCCATGGTGGAGAACTTCGACTATGTGAACATGGCAGAGAGTCTCGACATAGGCACCATCGTCAACAAGAAGGCTTTGGCCGCCAGCTATATCTACCAGATGATGCTTGATGTGGATGTGCAGAACATACGGTTCCTGATGACCGCCAATGCCGACGTAGCGGAGTTCACCGCCCAACAGGGTTCGAAGGTGACACGCAAGCGAGTGTTCGAACTCGGGCTACCCAAGGGAGCCACCATCGGCGGTCTGGTGCGAGGTGGCGTGGGCCAGTTGGTAAGCGGTGGCACGCAGATCGAGGCGGGCGACACCGTAGTGGTGTTCTGCCATGAGGTGAACATGACGAAAATAGAGAAATTCTTCAAGGACTAAGATGATCAACAGCCGACTCATATATAAGATCCTGGGTTCGCTGCTTCTGTTGGAAGCAGTGTTCATGAGTTGGTGTGTCGTCATGGCCTTCTGCTATGGCGAGAAAGATGCCTTCCCCTTCCTCATCTCCACCGTAGTGACCATGGCTGCGGGTATCCTGCTGAAATATTGGGGCAAGGACGCCACCAACAACATGACCCGCCGCGACGCCTATTTAGTGGTGACGTTCACCTGGTTGGTGTTCAGCGTGTTCGGTTCCATCCCCTATCTACTCTCGGGCATCCTCTCCAACCCCACCGACGCATTCTTCGAGACCATGTCGGGATTTACGACTACGGGAGCATCTGTCATCAACGATGTGGAAAGTTCCCTCTCCCATGCCATTTTGTTTTGGCGTTCGCTTTCACAATGGGTGGGCGGTCTGGGTATCGTGTTCTTCACCATCGCCGTGCTGCCCTCGATGGTGGGCGGAAGCATGAAGGTTTTCTCTGCCGAGGCCACAGGCCCCATCCGTGCGAAGATGCACCCCCGTCTGAGTACCAACGCCAAATGGATATGGACAGTCTATCTGGTGCTCACGCTGGCATGCGGCCTGGCTTTCTTCCTCGCCGGCATGGATGTGTTCAGCAGCATCAACTATGCCATGACAACGACCGCCACCGGCGGTTTCTCCATCCACAACGACAGTATCGGCCATTTCAATTCCCCACTGATAGATTACATAGGCATAGGGTTCCAGTTCTTAGCGGGCATCAATTTCACGGTCATCTACATGAGCATTTTCAAGGCAAAGTTCAAACAACTGCTTCACAACTCGGAAGTGAAATTCTATGTGCTCATCGTGGTGGTCGCCACCCTTTGGATAGGCGCCCTGCTTATCATGCGCAACGGCTACGACATCGAACAAGCCTTGCGCAGCTCACTTTTCCAGGTGGTATCCTTCATGACCACCACAGGCATCTTCTGCGACGATGTGGGAGCCTGGCCCCACCTCACCTGGCTCATCCTGGCAGCTGTGATGTTCATAGGAGCCTGTGCGGGCAGCACCAGTGGTGGTTTCAAGAGCATTCGCGCCTTGATGATTTTCCGAGTGATGCAGAACGAGCTGCTGCGCATCCTTCACCCTCGCGCCGTCTTGCCGGTGAAGATCAACGGACAGAATGTACCCACCACACAGATCAACAACCTACTGGCTTTTCTCGCCATCTATGTATTGACCTGTTTCGCCACCATGGCACTCATGGTGGGTATAGGTCTCGACGGGGCCAACTCGATGATCATCTCGCTGAGTTGCATCAGCAATGTTGGGTTGCCTCTCGATGTGATAGGCCCGGATTTCACATGGAGTGCCATGCCCGGCATCATCAAATGGATTTGCTCGCTGCTCATGCTTATGGGCCGTTTAGAAATCTTCAGTGTCATCGTGCTCTTCACCCGCGCCTTTTGGAAGGATAATTAGGAGCAAGGAGCAAGGGGCAAGGAGCGAGGAGCAAGAGAATAGCCCAAAGGGCACTAAACACTAAAACCCAAGCACTAAGCCCTAAACACTAAACTCTAAACATTAAACACTAAACCCCAAGCACTAAGCCCAGAACACTAAACCCTAAACACTAAACACTAAACATTAAACACTAAACATTAGACCCCAAAACCCAGAACACTCAACCAATAATCAACAAAGCATGTATCCTATTAAATTTGAACCTTTATTGAAATCGACCCTATGGGGTGGCGACAAGATCGTGCCCTTCAAGCACTTAGACAGCCAACAGGCACAGGTGGGTGAGAGTTGGGAGATTTCCGGTGTGAAAGACAATGAGACGGTGGTGAGCGAAGGCGAGCACCGCGGTAAGAAACTCAACGACCTGCTCCGTGAGCAAAAGGAGCGGTTGGTGGGAACCGACAACTATCGCCGTTTCGGCGATGAGTTCCCCCTGCTCATCAAGTTCATCGATGCACGCCAAGACCTCTCCATACAGGTGCATCCTACCGACGAGATAGCCCACCGCCAAGGTAAGAGTCGTGGTAAGACGGAGATGTGGTACATCATGGAGAGCGAGCCCACAGCCCAGCTCTACAGTGGGTTGCAGAAAAAAATCACCCCCGAAGAATACAAGGAGATGGTGGAGAACGATACCATCACCGATGCCATCGCCCAATACAAGGTGAAGGAGGGCGATGTGTTCTTCCTGCCCGCCGGTCGCATCCATGCCATCGGAGCCGGCTGTTTCCTGGCGGAGATACAGCAGACAAGCGATGTGACCTACCGCATCTACGATTTCAAGCGCAAGGACAAGGACGGGCACTACCGCGAGTTGCACACACGTGAAGCCGCCGAATGTATCGACTATCATGTAGAGAGCAACTACCGCACCGAATATGTGCCACGTAAGAACCAAGGGGTTGCACTCGTGCAATGCCCCTATTTCAACACCGCCGTTTACGACCTCGACGAGCCGATGACGCTCGACTACAGCGAGCTCGACAGTTTCGTCATCCTCATCGCCTTACGTGGTGAAGGGTCGCTCACCGACAACGAGGGACATGAGGTAAGTTTCCGTATGGGCGACACGGTGCTCCTGCCCGCCACCACGCAGACGGTGGAAGTGAAGGGCACGGTGAAGTTCCTGGAAACGTATGTTTAAGTAAAAAGGAAGTAAAAGGGAGATAGAGTACATTACAACGCATCCAATGCCGCCGACATCTCGGCCACCGCATTGGATGCGTTGGTTTTAGATGAATGGGCTGATGCTCTTTTCGGTTCTCCCTGGAGGAAGCGGGCAATGTCTTCCTTCAATCGGCGATAAGGCTCCGACTGGAAGTAGCCTGTATTTTTCTTCAGCATGGAGGAGACTTGCTCGATGCTGTGGGTATAGCAAGACAGCTCATTGTGCATCTGTGTGGAATGCACGGCTTTTCGGTGTATCTCCATCTCCCGTTCACGACGCAAACGGTCGCACACCTTGTTCATCATGGGCAGCGCTATCTTGTCGAAGAGATGGTGCCCTTGTATATAGAGGTATGTAGTGTCGGCAGTCACTCCCAGTGCTTTCAGGCTGTCCTTGGTGGCGAGATAAGAAGCCTTTGCATCGGGATGGTCCTCCTGCAACTGACGCACCTTGCGCCCCACCTTCCTGCGGACGTTCATCACGCCGTTGAGCGGTTCCTGCAGGTTGAAGCTTCCCGTCTCGATGACCCTGTTGAAATCGGTCATGGTGAATTCAGAGTAATGGTTGGTGCGATAGAGCATGATGTTCCAAACGAACAAGGGGAAGATGGCTTGCGAATACAGTCTGAAATACTCCTCGAAATCGATGAGGGAATGGTCGTTGAGGGTGACCATCACACACACGTCGTGGAGGCTTGGTGCATAACACTGGAAGTTCTCAATGGCATAGACGTAGGTATGGAACACGTAGGGACTTTCGATAATCTGTTTCGACACGCTGGTAGCCCCTTGCAGGAGATAGTCGTAGTCGGCATCCACGCAGGCTATCATATCTTTGCCTATCTTGTCTTTAACCAGGTTCATGAGCACTGTCTTCTTGCCTTTTGACAAGTTGACTTTCGATGGCAGCATCACCTCGAAATAGCGTTTGTCGTTCTCGAACTCGCTGAGCACCATACGCCAAAAGAACACATCGTCGTAGCTCTCCACGTAAGCCACGATACGCCGGCGCGCCGTTTTCGACCTCATCTTGTTGGCCGCGCTGATGTATTCCGACGACAGGTTGTCTCCCAGTCTTTTACCCATCAGTCCACGTCTGTTATGTCTGACACTTCCGTCACACTGTCAATCCACCCGTTCATGATGATGGCAGGCGAATGGGTTGTTAGGATAATCTGCACATGTGGGTTGAGTTCAAGCACCAGGTCAATGAGCCGTTTCTGCCATTCAATGTGCAGGCTCACCTCGGGCTCGTCCATGAAGAGCACATAATCCTCGCCATCCTGCACCAATACGGTGAGCATGATGGCCAATATCTGTTTCTCACCGCTCGACAGTTGGTAGGGCACCAAGGTCTCCCCTATCTGTGAGAAACGTATCTCATTCTCCGAACGAACGATTTTCTTTCCCGTATCGGCAAATAGTTCGTCAATAATATCCTGGAACCGTTTCTTGGGTGCCGAGATGGCCTGAGCCTTTTCTGCGGCATCGGGGGCACCGCTCTGCAGCACCTCGATAATCTTGTTGCCCATATTGACCTGATAGTCGAGGTACTTTCGTTGCAACTTGAAGAGTTGCCAGTCGAGCTCGGTGGCTAATGACAGGTCCATCTTGCCTATCATGTCATTGCTCATCAGTGGACGGTCGAAGGAACGTATCACGTCGTAGCGTATCCACTTGGCCTCGGCGGGATACACCTTCAGGTGAACGCCCTTGAGCATGTGGGAGGGGAACTCACCCCCGGCCGACAAGCCCTTCACCACCTTGTTGATGATGGTGCTCTTGCCCATGCCGTTGACACCGCTCAGGATATTGACCCGCCGGTCGAGAGGCCATTTGATATGTTTCTTGCCACTCCACAACGAGTCGATTTCTATCTCTTCAATATATTCCGCGTATTTCTGCATGTCGTAAAGGTTAATGGATAAATGCCTCTATTGTCATATTATGTGCAAATGTAATGCATAATTTTCGGAAATGCAAGTTTTTGCGTGTGAAAATCAAACGGAGCGAATGGACATACATGTCCGAGTATCTAACACTGAGTGTGTAGGGAGTTCCTTATGAAGCATTGATGGGCAAACTTTTTTGCCCTGCACCCGCATAAAAAGCGTATATTCCATCCATATCTGAAGGTTTTTCACCAGAAATACCACGATTGTGGTATTCCAAATGCCCCATTTGGGTGATTACGGGAGCGTAGGGTTCGCCGTACCTTTGCAACGTGAAATATAAAAAGATTCCACAATTAGAAAATTATTATAATTCATCCAAATAAAAAAGAAAGGAAACGATTATGAGCAACAAGAAACTACACTTCGAGACATTGCAACTGCATGTAGGACAAGAGAACCCCGACCCCGCCACCGACGCCCGTGCGGTGCCCATATACCAGACCACCTCGTATGTGTTCCGTAATTCGCAGCACGCCGCCGACCGTTTCGCCCTTCGCGATGCCGGCAACATCTACGGTCGTCTGACCAATTCTACGCAAGGGGTGTTCGAAGACCGCGTGGCCGCCCTTGAGGGAGGCGTGGCAGGATTGGCAGTAGCCTCAGGTGCCGCCGCCATCACCTACGCCCTCCAGAATGTGGCGCAAAACGGCGACCATATCATCGCCGCCAACAACCTCTACGGCGGCACGTTCAACCTGGTGGAGCACACCTTAAGCACTCAAGGCATCAGCAACACCATCGTCGACCCCGCCAACTTCGAGGAAGTGGATGCCGCTTTCCGTCCCAACACGAAAGCCATCATCATAGAGACCTTCGGCAACCCCAACGCCAGCGTGACCAACGTGGACCGTATAGCGGAAATAGCCCATAAGCACAACACCATCGTCATCGTAGACAACACCTTCGGCACACCTTTCCTGTTCCGTCCGCTGGAGCATGGTGCCGACGTGGTGGTACATAGCGCCACGAAGTTCATAGGCGGGCATGGCAGTTCACTGGGCGGCGTGATAGTCGACGGCGGCAAGTTCGATTGGAAAGCCAACGCCGACAAATATCCTACCATCGCCAAGCCCGACCCATCCTACCACGGTGCCGTGTTTGCCGACGTGGCGGGAGCCGCCGCCTTCGTCACTCGCATCCGTGCCGTCATCCTTCGCGATACAGGTGCCGCCATTTCACCGTTCAATGCGTGGATTCTGCTGCAAGGACTGGAGACACTCTCATTACGTGTGGAACGTCATGCCTACAATACCGCCCGCGTGGTGGAATTCCTGTCGAAACACCCGAAGGTGGCCAAGGTGAACCATCCCTCACTGCCCGACCATCCCGACCATGCACTCTACGAGCAGTTGTTCCCCAATGGCGGCGGAAGCATCTTCACCTTCGAGGTGAAAGGAGGGGAAAAAGAAGCATGGGCTTTCATCGACAAGTTGCAAATCTTCTCGCTGTTGGCCAACGTGGCCGACGTGAAGAGCCTCGTCATCCACCCCGCCACTACCACCCATTCGCAGATGACACCACAGGAACTGGAAGAGCAACATATCTATCCCTCGACCATCCGCCTGAGCATCGGCACCGAACATATCGACGACATCATCGACGACCTGAACCAGGCATTAGAGGCAATCTAAATCATCAACTCTATCATATAGAAACATCTATTTCGACTTCAATTTGCGGGCGGGCACAAGGCACCGCCCCTACAGCAAGCCAACAATCAACATAAAAAAAAGAATCATGACAAAAATAGCGAAAAAGTTGACCGACCTGATTGGCAACACCCCACTGCTCGAACTGGGCAAGTATTCCGAGAACAAAGGACTGACCACTCCCATCGTGGCCAAAGTAGAGTATTTCAACCCCGGAGGTTCCGTGAAAGACCGTATCGCCTTGGCGATGATCGAGGATGCCGAGCAGAAAGGACTGCTCAAGCCCGGAGCGACCATCATCGAACCTACAAGCGGCAACACCGGCGTTGGCCTGGCTCTCGTAGCTGCCGTGAAGGGTTACAAACTGATTCTCACCATGCCTGAGACGATGAGTATAGAGCGTCGCAACCTGGTGAAGGCCTATGGTGCCACGGTTCATCTGACAAGCGGCAAGGACGGTATGCCGGGGGCTATCAAGGCTGCACAGGAACTGCGCGACAGCATACCCGGCAGCATCATCCTACAACAGTTTGAGAATGCCGCCAACCCCCAAAAGCACTACGACACCACAGGCAAAGAGATTCTCGATGCCACCGACGGAAAGGTTGACATCTTCGTGGCCGGCGTGGGCACCGGTGGCACGGTATCGGGAGTGGCACGTCGCCTGAAGGAGGCCAACCCCGAGGTGAAAATCGTGGCAGTGGAACCCAGTGCCTCGCCCGTGCTCAATGGCGGTCAGAGCGGTCCACACAAAATCCAGGGCATAGGTGCCGGCTTCGTGCCCAAGACCTATGACGGAAGTCTGATTGATGAGATATTCGATGTGGACAACGACGACGCCATCCGCACGGGACGGCAACTGGCACAACAGGAGGGACTGTTGGTAGGTATCTCGGCAGGCGCCGCCGCCTTTGCCGCCGCCGAGGTGGCCAAACGCCCCGAGAATGCAGGCAAGCGCGTAGTGGTATTGCTGCCCGACACCGGTGAGCGTTACCTTTCCACCGTGCTTTATGCTTTTGAGGAGTACCCTTTGTAAAGGTAAATGGTGAAAAAGTAAAAAGGCAAAGAGTTTTGGGTGAAAAGAAAAGGAGGGTGGCTGATGATGTTCAGCCACTCTCCTTCTATATTCTCCTTTTTTGATTCCTACTTATTCCACAGGAGCATGAAAAGAGCCGATTTGCCAAGACAATATGGCCGCAGGTTGAATAAGTTTGGTTAAATTCATGGAAATATCTTTCATTCTTCTCGCTTAATCGAAAAATTGCACTAACTTTGCAGCTTAAATAAGAAGCATTTTACTGCGGATGAGAAGAAAATGGGTCGTTCCAATACTGATTCTGCCTGCCCTCATGACCATGATGGCGGGTGGTGCCGTGCCTGTCAACCCCATGGGTAGGACACCATGGATGGGAAAAGACTCATTGCCCAATCCCACAGACAGCATAGCCGACAGCGTGGTGATCGACATCGACACCCTCGCGTTCGACCATGAGCCCGACACCCTGCAGATGGATTCACTGGCGCGCGCCATCTACCGACACAACAAGATCATCGACGACAGCCTGCGCCGCGACTCCATCAACCGTTCCAAATCGAACACCATCGAATCGCCGGTGAAATACTCCGCCAAGGACTCGCTCGTGTATGACGCGGAGAGCAAGACGGCTTATCTCTTCGGTTCCACCAAGGTGGACTACCAAAACATGAATCTCGAGAGCGAGATGGTAGATTTCAACCTTGACAACAATATGGTGCATGCCACAGGTGTGGCCGACTCGACAGCCGAGAAAGGATTCCGTGGCACCCCGAATTTCAAATGGGGAAGCGATGAATACGAGAGCGACTCCATCACCTTCAACTTCAAGACAAAAAAGGGATTGATCAGCCAGGTGTATACCGAACAGGAAGATGGATACATACACGGCCAACGGTCGAAACGCAGCGACGACGGAACGCTGTATCTCGAGCATGCCACCTACACCACCTGCGCCGAGGAACATCCCGACTTCTATATCGCGCTATCACGCGCCAAGGTGAGACCGGGAAAAGACGTGGTGTTCGGCTCGGCTTACTTAGTGGTGGCCGATGTGCCCACGCCCATCGCCATCCCCTATGGTTTCTTTCCCTTCACAAAGAAATATTCCAGCGGTTTCATCATGCCCTCCTACGGAGATGAGAGCAGCAGGGGGTTCTACCTGCACAATGGCGGCTATTATTTCGCCGTGAACGATAAATGGGACCTAAAGCTATTGGGTGAGATTTACACGAAAGGTTCGTGGGGCATCTCCGCAGCATCGAACTATGTGAAGCGCTACCGCTACAGCGGTTCGATCTTAGTGAGTTACCAAGACACCCGTAACGGCGACAAGGGTATGCCCGATTACACCAAGACGACGAGTTTCAAGATACAGTGGAACCACACGCAGGATGCCAAGGCCAACCCCTATAGCAAGCTTTCGGCCAATGTCAACTTCGCCACCTCAAACTTCGAGAGCAACAACCTGACTGGCATGTACAATCCCCAAGCCATGACGCAGAGCTTGCGTACATCATCGGTCAACTGGGGCACCACGTTCTCCAGTCTGGGAATGACCATCAACTCCACGTTCGACCTGTCACAGAACATGCGCGACACGACGATCACCCTGGGACTGCCCGACCTCAACATCAACGTGAGCAGGATATATCCCTTCAAGCGCAAGAAAGCCGCAGGCAAGGACAGATGGTATGAGAAAATCTCGTTCTACTACACTGGCCGCTTCAAAAACACCGTGACCGCACCGGAAAGCGAGATATTACACACCAACTTGGTAAGGGACTGGAAAAACGGCATGCAGCACACCATACCCATCAAGGCCGACTTCACCCTGTTCAATTACATCAACGTCAGTCCGACGATCAATTTCACCGACCGCATGTATTTGAGCAAGGTGAAACGTTCGTGGGACGAGGATAATCAGAAAGAGGAGAGAGACACCATCAATGGGTTCTACAACGTGTATGACTGGAACGTAGGCATCAGTGCCGAGACCACGCTCTACGGATTCTATACCCCCAGCAGGAAAATCTTCGGCGACAAGATCGTGGCCATCCGTCATGTGTTCTCGCCGAGGGTGAGTTTCAGCTATACACCTGATTTCGGCACCTCGGGATATGGCTATTTCGACAGTTACGAGAAAACAGATGCCAATGGCAACACCTCGACCGTCAACTATTCGTATTGGGACGGTTACACGTTTGGCCACCCAAGCGGTTCGGGCAAATCAGGAATGATCACTTTCGACATGTCGAACAACATCGAGATGAAGGTTCGCAATGATGTGGACAGTATCAAGAAAGTGAGCATCATCGACGAACTGGGTGCATCCATCAGTTACAACCTGGCCGACAAGAACCGTCCCTGGGGCGACCTGAATGTTCGTCTGCGACTGAAATGGTGGAAGAACTACACCTTCAAGATCGACGCCAGGTTCGCCACCTATGCCTACGACCTTGACGAGAACGGGCGCCCCTACATCGGTACACATACGGAGTGGAGCCGCGGAAGGTTCGGTCGGTTCCAGGGTTTGTCGCAGAACATCAACTTCACCCTCAACCCCGAGAAGCTCAGGAAGTGGTTCGGTGGTGGTGACGATAAAGAGGAAGAAACAGAAGAAGAAGATGAAGAGGGCATCGACACCGATATCGAATCGAACATCGACGACACGATGGTGAAGGGCGAAAGGAAGGCAAAAAGACGCTCGAGCAGCAAAGCCGAAACGGATGCCGACGGCTACATGTTGTTCAACATGCCTTGGTCGCTCACCTTCGCTTACGGTATCGTGATGCGCGAGAACACCGCTGGTAAGTTCAACACCAAGTCCATGCGCTATCCCTATAAGATCATGCAGACGCTGAATGTATCCGGCAACCTACGCATCAGCGATGGATGGAACATCCAGTTCTCCACGGGTTATGACTTCGAATACAAAAAGATTTCCATGACCAGGGCTTCCCTCTCGCGCGACCTCCATTGTTTCAACATGTCGTGCTCGGTGGTGTTGGCTCCCTATACCAGTTATAACTTCTCGTTCAGATGCAACGCAGCCACGCTGACCGATGCACTGAAATACGACAAGCGCAGCGGCATGTCAAATGCCGTACAATGGTACTAAACACATTGAACGTTGAACATTGAACGTTGAACGTTTATATTTCGAACAGTGTTTTAAGATGCGACTCCTCGCCTACCACCCAAAGGATATCGCCCGAGTGGAAACGGTAGGAGGGATTGACTTGCGACAAATTCTCCTTGCCTTCCTCAAGTCCCACGACCATGCAGTTGTACTTGTCACGTATGCCGCTCTCCTGTAGATTGCGGCCTACGAACGGACTGTTCTTGCCTATGACAAAACGGCGAAGTTTCATCTCGCGTTTCTCCAACTCGTGGTCTTCCTCGAAAAGCTCGTTGGCCAGGTCATGACCAAACACCGCCAATTGGTCGTCGGAACCAATCACCTCCAACTTGTCGCCAGGGAAGATGATCGATTCGCCGTCGGGAATATTATATCTCCTATTGGCCCGCATGATACTGCTGATATGCACCCCATACTTCTGTCCCACGGCCAGCTCCTTCAATGTCTTTCCCATCCAAAGCGAGTTGATGGGCACATCGAAATCGGCGATATGCACATCACGGTCGAGCAGATGGCCCTCGTATAAGGGACGCCGCAGGCCGTGCACCTGCGCCTCGATGTCGCGCGAGCGGAGGTTGAGGATGAAGAGCCTCTCAAGCCTGATGCTCCGGTGCTTGACCGTCCGCGACAAGATAATCAGCGCCAATACGGCCACGCCGATACAGATAAGTATGGCATTGGAGAAATCGGAAAGATAATGAACCACATAGAATACAAACATCAAGGCCAACGCCAGACGCAGCAAGACGGTGAAAGCCAAGGGCAACCGATTGTAAGCACTCTCCGCCCACAACGCCTTGAATTCCTCGGAATGGTTCTTTTTCATGACCATGGCACGGAGCAACGGCGAGATAAGGACCATAGTGAGCAGCCCGGTGACCCACTCAGCCCACCCTGCGGGTATCATGCGCTTGAAGATGGGATACACCAGTGTGAGCATGACAACTATGGTGGCCGCCGTGACGATGGAATAGATGAGCGTGTTGGCGGCCATCTGTCCGAGCATCTTCTTCCAATTGCTGGAACTGTCTTGCTGGTTGGCGTGTGTGAGCGTCAACCTGTTGACATACAAGATCCATTTCTTAGGCAGGTGCTTCTCCAGGAAGCCATAGGCCGGCACAGACGCCTTGATCATATAGGGTGTGAGAAACGTGGTGATGACCGACACCGCCACGACCACGGGATACATGAAATCGCTGATGACGCCCAGCGACAGGCCGAGCGATGCGATGATGAACGAAAACTCCCCTATCTGCGCCATGGAGAAGCCGCAGCGCATGGCCGACTTGAGAGACTGGCCACCAAGGAGAAAGCCGAAGGTGCCGAAAAGGGCCTGCCCCAAGAGGATGGTGAGCACCAACACCAAGATGGGTATGGCATATTTCGCCAAGATGGCTGGTTCGACAAGCATACCCACCGACACGAAAAAGATGGCCCCGAAGAGGTTCTTCACCGGTTCGACCACCTTGATGATCTTTTCCGCCTCCACCGTTTCCGCCAAGATGGAGCCCATAACGAAGGCACCGAAGGCACTGCTGAAACCCACACGCGTGGATAGCACAGCCATCAGGCAACACAGGCCCAAAGCGACGATCAGCAAGGTTTCTGCGTTCATCAGCTTACGCACCGAGCGCAGGAACCAGGGAAGGAAAAAGATGCCCACCACGAACCACAACACCAAGAAGAAACCGATTTTCAGGATGGCGTTGATCATCTGCCCCCCGTCGGCTCCTGAACCCTGGGCGATGGCCGATAGCATGACCATCAGGACGATGGCTAGGATATCCTCCAGGATGAGCACGCTCATCACCACTCCCGCAAACTGCTGCTGACGGAGCCTCAAGTCGTTGAGCGCCTTGTAGATAATCGTGGTCGATGAGGTGGCGATCATACCGCCGAGGAAGATACAGTCCATCTTCACCCATCCGAAAGCATAGCCCACGCAGATGCCCAACGTCATCATGAAGAAGATGATGGTGACGGTGGTGATGGCAGGTCCGAACCCCATCTTGAGGATTTTCTTGAACGAGAAATCCAGTCCCAAGGTGAAGAGCAGGAACATGACGCCGATGTCTGCCCAGGAATGTATGTTTTCCGTGTCAATGACCGACATGGTATAGGGCATGTGTGGACTAACCACAAAGCCAGCCACTATATAGCCCAGCACCAAAGGTTGTTTAAGCTTCTTGAAAAGAAGGGTGACTACCCCGGCTACGATGAGAATCAAAGCCAGGTCTTTGACCAACGCGGAAAGTTCAGCCATGGATTAAGTGATGTATAAAGGGTTGAGATGGGGAAAAACAACGTAAGGTAGGAACCGTAGTTCCTACCTTATTCAATGACGTATATTATTCGTAATAGTCGGCGGTGAGTTCACAGATACGCACAACGACCTGCATGGCCTTTTCCATCACCTGGATGGACACGAACTCGTAAGGTCCATGGAAATTCACGCCTCCGGCGAAGATATTGGGACAGGGAAGCCCCTTGAAAGAGAGCTGTGCGCCATCGGTGCCGCCACGGATGGGTTCCACCTTTGGTGGCACGCCGCAATGCTGCATGGCCTTCAGCACCAGGTCGATGACATGCATATTGGGGTCGATTTTCTCTTTCATGTTATAATATTGGTCGTTGACGACCACCTCGCATGTTCCCTCGCCATATTTCTCATTGATGACGTTTCCACACTCCAGCATCTGCTTCTTCCTACGCTCGAACAGTTTGCGGTCATGGTCGCGTATGATGTAAGACAACTGTGCCCGCTCGATGTTCGACTGGATGGACAGCAGATGGAAGAAGCCTTGGTAGCCTTCGGTGGTCTCGGGAGTTTCATCCTGAGGCAACAAGGCGGCGAACTCCGCAGCAAGTCGGTTGGCATTGATCATCTTGTCCTTGGCATAGCCAGGATGTACGCTCACCCCCTTGATGAGGACCTTGGCAGAGGCGGCATTGAAGTTTTCGTATTCCAAATCACCCAGGTCGCCACCATCCATGGTATATGCCCACTCGCAACCGAACTTCTCGACGTCGAAATGATGGGCTCCCATACCTATCTCCTCGTCGGGATTGAAGGCCACACGGATATCACCATGCTTGATTTCCTCGTGGTCGCGGAGGTAACACATGGCTTGTACTATCTCGGCTATGCCCGCCTTGTCGTCGGCACCCAGCAAGGTGGTGCCATCGGTCACAATCAGGTCTTCGCCTACATGTTGCAGCATCTCTGGAAACTTGCTTGTACGCATGACGATGCCTTCGGAGAGCACGATATCTTTCCCATCGTAGTTCTCCACCACCCGGGGATGGATGTTGGCCCCACTACAGTCGGGACTCGTATCGTAATGCGAGATGAATCCTATGACCGGCACCTTTTTGTCGATGTTACCTTTCAGTGTGGCATAGATATAGCCTTTGTCGTCCATCTCCACATCGGAGAAACCCTCCTGAATAAGTTCCTGACGGAGGTAATCGGCGAAAACCAGTTGTTTAGGTGTGCTGGGCACACTCTGTGAATCTTCGCTCGACTGTGTGTCGAACTGTGTATATTTAAGAAATCGTTCTACGATGTTCATGATTATTTCTCCTCTTTTTCCGGTTCGGCATCCTTTCGGTCATCGATATTGTCGCCTTCGGTCGGTTTCATCGACTCCTCGAAATCGGTGATACCGTTCTTCACCAAGATGTCGTACCATGAGAGCAACTTGCGGATATCGCTGTCGTGCACCCTGTCGCGATCGAATTCAGGCAACACGTCGGCAAAATATTTCCTCAGTTCATCGGCTTTGCACTTCTTGTAAGCCAAGGAACAAGCCTTGGCCTCCTCCTTGTCGCGCACGGCGGCAAGCACAGTCATAAGAGGCACATCGTCGGTTTCTGTAAACATGGCGATGTCGGCCAATGAAGTGACCCTATCTGTGGAGAATGCAGGCAGGCGGCGATGCGTCTCGTCGAGAGCCTCAACGATGAGCGTGTTCTTACCTCTTGAAACCAATTTATAAAGCCCTGGTTTGCCGGCTATGGATAGAATTGTCTGTTGCATGGGTTTTAATATGTTTGATGATTTCATTTAATTGTTTGTCGATATCGGAGAATCCATCGTTGATGATGACATAATGACTATGTTTCCTGGCCTCGTCGGGGTTCATCTGGCGCCCCATCCATTCGAGTGTTTTCGCACGATCGATGTTGTCGCGACGCATCACCCTGTCGATGCGCACTTCCAAGGGGGCGTCGACGTAAACGACAAGGTCGACCAGTCGGTCGAAACCGCTCTCGAAGAGAATGGCACACTCCATCCATTGCAAGCCCGAGTCGATGAATGCCTGGGCCACAGCCGGGTGTACGATACCATCGACTTTGCGGGCATTGTCTTCGGAGGCGAGGATGAATCGCGCCATGGCAACCTTGTTGAGCACGCCATCATGATAGAGGTCATCGCCCACCAAAGCGATGAGTCGTTGTTGCAGCGACCGCTGTTCGCGCATCAAACGCTTAGCCACATCATCGCAATTGAATACCTCTACTCCCCTATCTACGAGGCGTTGGCAGACAAACGACTTGCCACTGCCTATGCCGCCCGTGATGGCGATTCTCACCTTCCGTTCGTTCATAGTCGCTCGATGAGGTAATCCACTTGTTCAATCTCCAGCGACGCCCTGATCACCAAGGGCGGTTTAGCCACCAGATGGAGCGTACATTTGTCGGAGGTGCTGTTTTCTATTTCCTGATAGTCGGCCTCGACACGGAATTGTGAGGGATAGATCTTATCGATGTGATTGCTTCCCACCACAAACCGGACCTTCACTTGCGAGGGGAAAGTACGAAGCATCTTTCCCTCGGGCATGTTGACGGCGACCACAGGCACATCGACAGCCCCTTCGGTGAGCACATCAGCGTCTATTTCCAAGGTCACCTCCGAAGGTATGAACTTCACACCGCTTTTCTTCTGCAGCTGCACCACCCGTTTCTCCGACGACGACACGTTGCTGCACGTGGTATAATCAGTATTGACGGAGGTGATGGCGTTCATCATCTCGTTGGTGGCATACACATCGACACTGTCGGGCACCACCTTGGTATGAGTGATAAAATAGTTCTCGGCCGCACCGATTTTCCCCCTGAACATGACAGGCACCTTTTTATGTAAACCATGATTGAAATAGATGTCCATCTTCTCAGGTTTGATGGCACGTATATCGGTCGACTTATACAATTGCTGGCGAATAAGACGTTGCAACTCGGCGGCAGACACCTGTCCATGACCTTCTGTCCTGGAATAATTGCCGAAATTGATTCTGATGGGTTGCAGATGGTCGGTGTATTGATAGGCGGCCAGGATATAACCCTTGTCGCGCAGCGTCACCTTGATAGTGTCCTGCATCTCACTGGTTACCACGATATTGTCGGGCACATTGACCACCTCGACAGGAATTCCCACTTCCTTTTCCATGCTCTCGTTGAGTGCGGTAATCAGCCAAAACACCCCGCTTATGATCAGGAAAAACAAGAAAATCAGAAACTCCTTATTCAGCAATCTCAATAAGAAGTTCCTGAAAGAACCATATATCCGCCTTGGCGCTACATCCATTTACACAAGATTCCTATGCCTTGGTGGCATCTTGCTGAATCTGCGAGGCAGTTGCATCGGCGTAGACGAAGCCCTTATCCACTTCGATTACCACACCACGTGCGATTTCCACCTCCACTTTATTTGTATTCAGGTCGATATGCTTCACTGTACCGTAAATACCGCCACCGGTGACCACTCGGGTACCTGTCTGCAACTGGTTTTGGAAATTACGGATTTCTTTCTGTTTCTTCTGCTGGGGGCGAATCATAAAGAACCACATGATGCCGAAGATGGCCACCATCATGATGAGGAATCCCATGCCTCCACCGGCAGGTTGCTGAGCGGCGTCTTGCGCCGACAAGAGAATTGTTGTGCTCATTTTTTTTTGTACCTATTTTATATAAATTATGTTCCTTTTTTAACGTTTCAGCCCGCGAAGGCATTACAGGAGGAGTCAATCCTTACGTTCGGGCACGGGTTTGAGCATCACCTTGGTATCGTGAAGATGGCGTGCTATGGCATCGAGCATACCATTGATATATCCCCCACTCTTCGGTGTGCTATAGAGTTTGGCCAATTCGACATATTCGTTGATGGTGACGCTGACGGGTATATTGGGGAAGGTGAGCATCTCGGCT
This sequence comes from uncultured Prevotellaceae bacterium, assembly GCA_900316685.1. GTDB lineage: Bacteria > Bacteroidota > Bacteroidia > Bacteroidales > Bacteroidaceae > Prevotella. The sequence goes on from ONDS01000009.1 coordinate 180,909, forward strand.
ATGGCGATTTGCATGATGACCACATCCATGTAAGCCAGACGTGAGAAATCCCAGTTGCGCGAAGCCTCGCTCATGTATTTCTGATAGACATCGGCATTGAGGATGGTGGAGCGGAACAGTTTTGAGGCAAAATCCTTGTCTTCCTCATCCTTATATTCCGGCAATAGTTCCTGTTTTCCTGCCGACTTGGGGTTGAAGCGCTTGATGGTCTTGAGCACGAAGGTGTCGACCACCTCCTTGTCGTCGTTCCAATAAAGACTTTTTTCCTCGAGAAGAGCATCCAGGTCTTCATTGTCCTGTATGAGCGTGCGATATATCTTTCTCCACACCTCACGGTCTACCTCGTAATCATCCTCCTCATTGGCCATGTATTCCCTGTACAACTCGCTCTGCTCGATGGTGTTCACCAGTTTCCTGACAAACTCCACATCATCATCCCACGTCAGTTTGTTGCTCTCCTGGAAGGCCATGAGCATGTGGTTCTCTTCGAGTTGGAGGGCGAACCTGTTGTCTACGAACTTAAATGAAGGAGGCGGTGTGCCTTCACGCTCGGCACGGTTGGCCAACACTTCCAGTTTCCTGCGCATTTCCTTGTTGACAGCCACGATGAGCAGCAACAGCATATTGTACAAATCATATGCTTTCGACAGGCTGAACATCAGTTCTTTCTCCGCATGACTCATGTTTTTGTGTCCGTTCTGATAGTATGCGTAGGTTAACTGAACGATCTTAATTCTTATCAATTCCCTATTGATCATGCCTTTGTGTGCTTTTAAGGTCTTTTCTTCCAATGATAAATGTAATAAGTTTTGCAAAAATAGCAATTTTCAGCTTACCCTGCAAGAAAAAGCAACGTTTTTATATTATTTTCACGGGTTTTCTTGTTGGTTTGGGAGAAAAAGCGTACCTTTGCCGCGCTTTTTTGAGCATCTGTGTGATGGCGAATTAAGCAAACTAATTTTTTCACTTAATTTAGAGTAACACCCAAAAAATCATGAAAGAAATCACCGTTAACGGCAAGAAAAGAGTCGACGTTGGCAAGAAAGCCACGAAACAGTTGAGAAAAGAAGGTTATGTGCCCTGCAACCTGTATGGCGAGAAACACGATGCCAACGGACTGCCCGAGGCCATGTCGTTTGCCATCCTGGCCACCGACCTGCGCAAGGTTGTCTACACCCCGCACATCTATGTAGTTAAACTGAACATCGACGGCGAACTTCACACCGCCGTACTGAAAGAGTTGCAGTTCCATCCCGTGACCGATGCCATCCTGCACATCGACTTCTATGAAGTGAACGAGACGAAACCCATCACCATCGGTGTCCCCGTACGCCTGAACGGCCTGGCCCAGGGTGTTCGCGACGGTGGTAGGATGAACCTGTCGATCCGCAAGATCAATGTCACCGCTCCTTATAAGCAGATACCCGAATTCCTCGATGTGGATGTCACGTCCCTGCGTATCGGCAAGAGCATCAAGGTGGGCGAACTGAGCTTCGAAGGACTGGAGATCGCCACTCCGAAGGAAGTGATCGTCTGCTCCATCAAGATGACCCGCAACGCTTCGCTTGCCGCCGCCCAGGACGAGGAAGAGGCAGCCGAATAATAACATTATATGGACAAATACCTTATTGTGGGTTTGGGTAACCCAGGCATGGAATATGCCAATACCCGCCACAACATTGGATATATGGTATTGGACGCCTTTGCCAAGGCGTCCAATGTCGTATTTTCCGACCGCCGCTACGGTTTCGTTGCCGAGACCTCGGTGCGCGGCAGGAAACTGGTGTTGCTCAAGCCTACCACTTACATGAACCTAAGCGGCAATGCCGTGCGCTACTGGCTCAACAAGGAAAACATCGACGAGAGCCGGTTGCTGGTGGTGGTCGACGACCTGGCCCTGCCCTTGGGCACTTTCCGGCTGAAAGGTCGCGGCTCGGCAGGCACCCACAACGGACTGGGACATATCCAGCAGCTGATAGGCCAGGGATATGCACGCCTGCGTTTGGGCATAGGCGATAATTTCCCACAAGGAAGCCAGGTAAATTTCGTGTTGGGCGAGTTTTCCGCCGAAGAGCGTGAAACGTTGCAACCCGTGTTCGACACCTCGATAGAGATCATCCGTAGTTTTGTGCTGGCTGGTGTCGACATCACCATGAACCAGTATAACAAGCGCAAAGCCACAGCCAAAGCACCCAAGCCCCAGCAATCCGACAAATCGGACAAGTCGGCCCAATCCGACCAGTCCGCCAAGTCCCAACCCACCTTATTATGGCCGAAGCAAGGATAGACAAATGGCTCTGGGCCGCCCGCATCTTCAAGACCCGCTCGTTGGCCGCCGACGCCTGCAAGAACGGACGGGTGATGATGGGTGGCATGAACGTGAAGCCCTCGCGTATGATCAAGGAGGGTGATGTGATAGATGTGCGCAAGCCGCCTGTCACTTACTCTTTCCGTGTATTGAAATGTATTGAGATGCGCGTGGGCGCCAAGCTCCTGCCTGAGATTTACGAAAACATTACCGACCCCAAACAATATGAGATACTGGAGATGAGCCGTATCAGCGGTTTCGTGGATCGCGCCCGAGGTACGGGACGTCCCACCAAGAAAGACCGCCGACAGATGGATGCGTTCATCGACCCTGTCCTATTTGGTTTTGACGACGAAGAAGAAGAATGAGAAACATAGCCATATTCGCTTCCGGCGGTGGTACGAACTGCGAGAATATCATCCGCTACTTCCAAGGTCACGAACAGATAGCCGTCAGCCTGGTGCTCTGCAATAGGCCCGACGCCTTCGCCTTGGAGCGTGCCCGTCGCTTAGGCATACCCACCAGTGTAGTCGGCAAGGCCGATTTCAACCGTGAGGAAATAGTGATGCCCTTGCTTCGGCAGCATCATGTGGATTTCATCGTCTTGGCGGGATTCCTATTGATGGTGCCCCACTTCCTGTTGGAGGCCTATCCGCGAGGTATCATCAATATCCACCCGTCGCTCCTGCCCAAGTACGGTGGCAGGGGCATGTGGGGTATGCATGTGCATGAGGCGGTGAAAGCTGCCGGCGACACCGAGACGGGCATGACCGTGCATTGGGTGAGCGAGGTGTGCGACGGTGGCGAGATTATCGCCCAGTTCAGCACACTGGTAGAACCCGACGACACACCTGAAGACATCGCCGCACGCGAACATGTGCTGGAGATGGAGCATTTCCCCCGAGTGATAGAGGAAATACTGTTGAACATTGAACATTGAACGTTGAATAAAGAATTAGGAATGGTGAATTCACCATTCCT
>ONDS01000009.1:184206-227570 GCA_900316685.1 uncultured Prevotellaceae bacterium
ATTCCTAATTCTTTATCCTTCATCGCGAAGCGATAAATCACAATTGAAAGATCAGAAGCGTCCGCCGCCGAAGCCGCCTCCGCCTCCGCCTCCGCGACGGCCACCGCCGAAGCCACCCGGACGACCACCGCCGCCGCCAGGACGGCCACCGCCAAAGCCACCAGGACCGCCAGGACCGCCAGGACCGCCAGGACCAAACTGACCACCGCCATTATCTTTCCCTCCGAAGAGATTGAATTTGTAAACGACATGGAGCATGAGGTAACTGTTGATGCTGTTGTATTCCGTATCCGAGCGCATCATCTCGTTGATGGTACGTGTGAAATTGCTCTGCTGGTGCAGTATATCGTAGAATTGGAGCATCACGCTCAGGTTGCCCTTCATGAAGGAATGGCTTACCTGTGCATTCCATATCAATTCATTGGTGTTCATCGACGAATCGCTGTAGCCACGACGTGAGTTCTCGTGGATATCGGTGGACACCGACGTGCCCCAAGGCATGAACACATTGAAGTTGACGCCATAGGAGAAACGCCAGGTATCGAGATCGCTGTTGCTCTGCAATTGGTTGCGTGCATGGGTGTAATTGAGTTCACCATTCAGGTCGACCTCGAACACACTGTTTCGGAAACTTGCCGACAGCCTTTCGCCCCATGTCGAAGTGCGCGTGGTGTTGCGTTCCGCTTCGAGATAGCCCACATAATGGTTATAGCCGAAGGTGGTGAAGGTATTGACATTCCAATAGCCGGTACTGTCGATGGCCGTGTTGAACATCAATCCCGCTTGCGAATTCCAGTTGCCATTGATATTGGTAGGTTGCGTGGTTCGTCCGCCCGTCTGTGTGTCGTAGGTCACCTTGTTGCTGATGCTATTGCGCGTGGAGCTGAAGTTCACGTATGCCATGATGGAGCGCTGGTGGTTGGTCATATAGGTATTGTAAAACGCCCTGAGGTTATGAGTGAACGAGGGTTTGAGTCCCGGGTTACCCTTCCTGATGTTCATCGGGTCGGCATCGTCGGTGATGTCGAGCAGGTCGGTCATGCTTGGCTGGCTCGACTGTCCGCGATAGTTGATGCGCAGGTTGCTGAGTTTTGAGAATCTATACCTGAAGTTGATCATCGGCGACACATTGGTCACTGTGCGCACGGTATCGACATACTTGCCTTGGTAGTCCTGTACGAATTTGGAGCGTTGTGGCTGCACCATCACACCGGCGTTGAGTTGGAAATTGGGATGTATCCACCTGTAGGTGAGCTGTATTTCATGGATATAGTTCTTATACTCCGAAAATCGACTCAGGTCGGTGTCGATATAATCCTCCATCGGGCGTGTCAGTCTCGACAGATAAGGCTCCCACATGCGGTAGGCCGGGGTCAGCCCTTCGAAGAAAGCCCTCCCCATATCGCTGAAGTCGTAGGTAGCCCTATCGCTTTTGTTGTAACGGTATTGGTACTTATAACTGAGCTGTAGGAACATGCTACGAGCGATAGGTTCCGAATAAGTCATCTGTACGGCGTAGCTCCAGTTCTTGGTAGGTGTCAAGTTATAACGGTTGGTCTGATAGGTGGAGTCCTGGCCGAGGTAGTTGAGTTTCTGGAATAGATGCACATCGCTCACAGAGAGTTGTGTGTTGTCGTTGTCGCCATAGCTGAGGTCGGTGCGCAGTGTGATGTTTCGCCCACGATTATTCAGTTTCCTGTTCAACTGCAACATACCATTGGCCGATGTTTGCTCGCCATATGTGATACTGCCGTCGCTCATGTTGTTGATCATGGCCGTTTCTTCAGCCATTCGGGCTATCTGCTCATCGCCGAGCGGATCGTCGCCATATTCATAGGGGTCGTCATTGTATTGTGCCGACCTGTTGATGCGAGTGCCATCGCTGGTGGAATAGGTGATGGATGGACGGAACATGATGTTGGTCATCGAATCGGGCATCCACTCCAGGCGCAGACGGCCGTCCCAGGAATTGTTACGCCCATAGCTCTGGTTCAAGGAGTTGGAGAACGACTTAACCCCCACGAAGTGTTCCGACGACTGTCGTGAGAGCACATCGCTGTTGCGGTGGTTCCACCTCACACTGGCATCCATCTTTAGCTTTTCCGAGCCGATGTAGTTGAAGTTCACGCCCAGCATCTTCGATGCGTTGAGTCCGTTCTGTCCGCCTCCGAAGCGTCCACCGCCGCCTCCGCCAGGAAATCCCTGGTCGTTGGTGTTGTTGGCATTGCCGAAAAGCATCAGCCTTATTTTATCGTTGAAATAAGCAGCCATCAGTCGCTCGGCATAGCGTTCATGTGTACCAATGCTCAGGTCAACATTGCCCGTAAAACCATGGTTCATTCCCGGCTTCAGTCTGAAGTCGAGCACCGTTTCCTCTTCACCGTCGTCGATGCCGGTCACCCTGGCCAAGTCGCTCTTGTCGTCATACGCCTTGACCCTATCGACGATAGACGAGGGCAGGTTTTTCAGGGCTGTCTGAGTATCGCCGGTCATGAACTCCTTGCCATCGACCTTGATTTTCTTCACCTCCTTGCCATTGATGGTAATCTTGCCATCGCTGTCAACCTGCGCTCCCGGAAGCCGTTTCACCAGTTCCTCGATGGCCGAGCCTTCGGGCGTGCGGTAGGCAGAAGCATTATATTCGAATGTATCCTCCTTGACCACCACCTTGGCAGCCTGTCCTGTGATGGTCGTGCCCTTCAGCATGATGGCATCCGACTGCATGATGACATTGCCCAGGTCGAGCACCTCCCCCTTCTTCACCGTCACGTTGGTAAGCAGGGGGATATATCCCACACTGGTCATGCGGACAATATATTGTCCTGCCGAATCGACCGGCAAGGAGAAGCGCCCTTCCTCGTCGCTGATGACACCCCCGACGAAGGTGCTGTCTTTACGCAACAATTGGAGGGTCACTTGCATTACCCCTTCCTTGGTATCCCTATCGAGAATTATTCCTTTGACGTGTGCTTGGGAATCGTCTGTCTGTTGTGCATGTAGATGCATAGCGCCCAAGCAAGCCAAAACTGCTAAGAACAGAAATCTTTTCATTGAAACAAACAATTTCACTTATGACGTACAAAGGTACAAAAAGTTTAAGTTGTTTTCCCATATTGCCATTTTTTTCACTTTCTTTAAAATAAATGGCTTTTTCTTGAATAGTTTTGTTCACTTTATCCATGAGAAATTGGAATATGTAAGATTTTTTGTATTACCTTTGCGCTCGGAAAAGAAAAGCCATGGCAATTATCGATTCCATGGTACCAACGATTTTAATCCACCAAGCATCCATCATGTTAGAGAATGTCATTATCACCCACCAACTGGAGAGAGACCTGACACAGGCCCTTGCGGAGATACAACCCGACAAATTGTTTGTGCTCACCGACGACAACACCCTTCAGGCATGTTATCCCATCCTAAGGTCGTGGAGTTGTCTGGCTGACGCCACGCCTATCAACATAGCCGCCGGCGACGACCACAAGGATATCGCTTCGCTGAGCACGGTATGGCAGGGTCTCAGCCGTGGGGGAGCTTCACGCCATTCCTGCCTCATCAACCTGGGTGGAGGCATGGTGACCGACCTTGGCGGTTTTGCGGCAGCCACCTTCAAGCGCGGCATCGCCTTCATCAATATCCCCACCACCCTGTTGTCGATGGTGGACGCCTCTGTGGGCGGCAAGACTGGAGTGAACTTCGATGGGTTGAAAAACGAGATCGGCGTGTTCCGCGATGCCAACCGAGTGTTGCTCTCCACCCTTTTTCTCGGCACCCTCGACCAGGAGAACATCCGCAGCGGCTATGCCGAGATGCTCAAGCATGGATTGCTGAGCACCCAAGAGATGTGGAACGAACTGATGGACTTCCCCTTGGAAGCCCCCGACTACGGACTACTGCAGGACATGATAGGCCGCTCGGTGGAGGTGAAGGCCGACATCGTGAGCGCCGACCCTCTGGAGCACGGCATCAGAAAGGCGTTGAACTTGGGTCATACCATCGGCCATGCCTTTGAATCGTGGGCCATGCACCGCAAGACACCCATCCTGCACGGCTATGCCGTGGCCTTCGGCTTGGTGGCCGAACTATATCTCAGCACGGTGAAGTGCGGATTCCCCACCACCCTGCTCCACCAAGCCACCCGCTACATCCGCGACTATTATGGCACCTTGGCCATTACCTGCAAGGATTATCCCACGCTGCTGGAACTGATGACTCATGACAAGAAGAACCAAGGAGGACGCATCAATTTCACTCTACTCCGCGAAATCGGCGACATCCAAATCAACCAATACGCTACCAACGAGGAAATAGAAGAAGCACTGGATTTCCTAAGGGAATGTTGAATTTTGAGGCAACATTCTTTTCACCTTTCCCGTCGGGGTCATCGGCAAATGGGCTACAAACACCGCCTTGCGAGGAACCCAATATGGTGGAAGGACATCCTTGAAATGGTCTTGTTGGCGTAGCAGCCATAGGTCGGGATCGTCAGAGGAAGGTGTTTCCACCACGATAGTCACCACCTGACCATAGACGGCATCGGGCGATGCCGTAATAAAATAAGGAGCACCGACACGATCGCCCAACAACCGCTCCACTTCTTCGGCCTGCACCTTGATACCCCCAGTACATATCACATTGTCGATACGTCCCAACACCCTGAACTGCCGACCGTCGGGATGCATTTCCCCCAAGTCGTTGGTCAGCAAACGCTCGCCGCATACCGCTGGGGCATCGATAACGATACGACTATCGGCATCGAGCGACAGTTGCACCCCCTCGAAAGGGGTATACCACGGCGAGGCATCAGGACCGCTCAAGCGCCGCAATGCCACATGCGAAAGGGTTTCGGTCATCCCATAGGTACTATATACGGCATGGGGGAAGGTGCGCAGCTGTCGTGCCAAGGCCTCGTCGACGGCGCCACCACCTATAATCAGCCGTCGGATGGCCTTGAGTGCCTCCGCCTCTTCAGGCGTTTCCAAGGATCGAACCACCTGCATGGGAATCATCGCCGCAAAATCCACCGCCATCGCCATAGGATAACGCTGTTTCAGGACTTTCAACGGATGGCTATCGGGTGGTATGTCGAGCAGTCTGAGTCCACTTTCCAGCGCCCTCACCACCATCATCTTACCTGCAATGAAGTCGAGAGGCAAGCAAAGCAAGGCCGTATCCCCCGGTTGCAGTTGCAAGAATCGGCAGGTGAGACGTGCACTGGCTCTCATCCGCTGTTTCTCCACCCACAGGGGTTTGGGTTCGCCCGTGCTCCCGCTGGTATGAACGAGCAACCGCGGATTGGCATCATTCCACTGCATCAAGAAATCATCAATCGACATCATCATCCCTCCCAAACCACATCTTGTCGCCCACCAGACGAAGGGGTGCGAAAACATTATCGGTAAAGAGCTGGCCTGTGCCCAACCCCTGGGGCATGGCGACATCCGGCCCGTAGAGATGGGCGGCGAGATGAGCCACGGCATTCAGTCCGATATTACATTCCAAGGCACTGGTCATCCACGAGCCAACACCCCTTTTGTCAGCCATATCCACCCACTCGGCGCAACCAGTCATGCCCCCATGCAGCGATGGTTTGAGGATGATATATTGCGGACGGATGGTGTCGAGCAGCTCCTCTTTCTCCGTCGGCATATTCACCCCGATGAGTTCCTCGTCGAGAGCGATGGGCAGGGGCGTGTTCCTACAGAGTCGCGCCATGTTCTGCCATTGCCGTTGACGAATGGGTTGTTCGATGGAGTGGATATCGTAACGGGCCAATTGTTCCAACCTATGGGGAGCCTCCTCGGGAGAGAAAGCGCCATTGGCATCCACCCTCAGCTCAACGTATTCCTTGGAATAGCGCTGCCGCAGTTGGCGGATGAGCGACAGTTCCTCGTCGAAGTCGATGGCACCGATCTTCAGTTTCACGCAACGATATCCGCCGCTCAGTTTCTCTTCCATACGCCGTTTCATCTCCTCGAACGAGCCCATCCACACCAATCCGTTGATGGGAATTCCCACCTTGCCTTGCGAGAAAGGAGTGTCGAAGAGTGCCCACGATTGGCGTTTCAGGTTCAGCATGGCCGTTTCCAGCCCGAAGAGTATGGAGGGATAAGGACGCAATGGTTCCACGGCCACCTCGCCCATCGATTGTAGACTGCGGCAAGCCTTCTGCAAAACCGCTTCATAATCGTGAACATCGTCGCAAGACAGTTGTGGCAGTGGAGCGCACTCCCCCCGCCCTTCATGTCCCTGCTCATCGGTCAGTGTCACCAACCATGAAGTACGGGTAGTATAGCTTCCCCTGGACGTCCCGGCCTTGAACCGGAAGTGGAATATCCGTTTTTCTATTGTAGCTTCCATTAAAGTGCAAAGATAGTGTTTTTTTCCATAACCGCTATCGAGAATGGCGAAAAACGACAGCTGACACGACAGAAAGCCGAGGTGCCATGGCGATTTGTCGCACAAACGGATGGAGTGTCGCAACAACACCGAAAAACATTCGTCGTATGTATCATTAATATACATCAAAAGATGTAACTTTGCGCCGCCCCCAAAAAGGAGTAAAAATAATTTGCGAAAAATAATATTTTTTCATATATTTGTGGCCTAAACCCGATTTCCTTCATGAAAAAAATTACCTTTACTTATCTTGCAAAGACTGTGTTCGCGTCTTTGACGTTACTATTTCCCTTGACCGGAAATGCACAAAACCCGCAACGTCCATCCGTGGTCGACAGTCTGAACGCTGAGCGCATGATCGTCAATGGTTCCGTAGATAAGGTGACGGAAGACCGTATGAACAAAGGTCTGGTCACCAACTCACTCTCGGCCCTGAGCGGTCAGGCGGCAGGTGTGACCGTATCGAATGCCGACAACCGCATGGCCATGCTGTCGAGCGTACGTGTGCGAGGCACCACGTCGCTCACCGGTGGCAACGACCCGTTGGTGGTGATTGATGGTGTGACAGCCGATTTGGCCGTACTGTTGAGCATCTATCCTGCCGACATCGAAAGCTTCACCATTCTCAAGAATGCCGCCGAAACCGCCCAGTATGGTTCGCGCGGTGCATCGGGTGTCATTCAGGTGAAGACGAAGACGGGGCACGGCGGGCAATTCCATATCTCCTACGACGGCAATATCGCCCTGCAGTCAGTATATAAGCATATAGACATGCTTCGGCGAAGTGAATATATCAGCACGGCACAGAAATTGGGTCTTTCCTATAACGACGGCGGTTTCGACACCGACTTTGCCGACGCCATCACACGCACGGGCATCGTGCAAAACCACCATGTGGCCTTCAGTGGCGGCACCGACCGTTCCAACTATCGTGCTTCGTTGGGTATGATGGACCAGAACACCGTCATCCGCAACATCGAGTTCAGCAATTTCGTAGCCAAACTCGACCTTCATCAGAAAGCCTTCGACGACCACCTGACCATAGACTTCGGAGTGTTCGGCTCCACCCAACGCAATAAATCCATCTACGATGAATGGGAACTGTTCTATTCGGCTTCGGCCATGAATCCCACCTTTTATGGGGGAATGACCGACGGGGCATACAAGAAGAACAGCACGGCATTGTGGGTGAACAACCCCTTCGCCCTTTTGGAGAAGAAAGACCACGACAAGGTGCTTTCCTTCAACTCCCACCTCCAACTGGCCTTCGATATCCTGCCGGGCCTGAAAGCCACGCTCTTCGGTTCCTATTCGTTCAACTCGACAGAGAACAGACAATATATGCCCACATGGGTATGGGCCCAGGGACAAGCCTATCGCAGCGAGAATAAGTCGGAAGACTGGTTGGCCAACTTCACACTCAACTATTCCCACACCTGGGGCATACACCATCTCGACCTGACAGGTCTGTTTGAATACCAAGAAAGCAACAGTTCCGGATTCTACACCACGGTGAAAGGCTTCACCACCAACGCTTTCGGCTACGACAACCTGCTGGCGGGTTCCCTGCGCCCCTACGGCGGCACTGGTTCGAGTTACGAGCGTCCGACACTCATCTCCTTTCTGGGCGGTGCCAAATACACCATACTCGACCGTTACACCCTCAGTCTGAACGCCCGCTACGACGGTTCGTCGATGCTTGGCAAGAACGACCGTTGGGGATTGTTCCCCTCCATCTCCGGCGAATGGAACGTCAAGAAAGAGCCGTTCATGGCCGATGTGCATTGGCTCACCCAGTTGAAGTTCCGCACCGGCTACGGTATATCGGGCAACCTGGGCGGTATCAGTTCCTTCAACTCGCTCCAGTTGTTCAAGCCCACCGGACTGGTGCCCATCGGTGAGACGACGGTGGTGGCATTGGGATACGCCCAAAACGCCAACCCCGACCTGAAGTGGGAAACCCGCTCGTCGTTTAACGTGGGTGTCGACCTGGGTGTATGGGACAACCGATTGGTGATGACCGCCGAGTATTATTACTCCAAGACGCGCGACATGTTGTATCTCTACGACGTGAGCGTGCCTCCCTTCGCCTACGACAAGCTGTTGGCCAACCTCGGTTCGATGAGCAACAGCGGTTTTGAGATTGGCCTGGGTGTCACGCCCATTGAGACGAAAGACATGCAGCTGAACATCAACATGAACATGTCGTGGCAACGCAACAAACTCATCTCCCTCTCAGGCTACCACCGAGGACAATACATCACCGCCAAGAGCACGAGCGGTATAGGCAGCCTGTATGGAGCCGGCTTCCACGGCAACAGCGACGTGGTGTTTCAGATTGTGGGCCAACCCCTCGGCGTGTTCTACCTACCCCATTGCAAAGGCTTGAAAGAATATGCCGACGGTGGTTACTACTACGACCTGGAGGATGTAGACGCCGACGGCAACGCCGAGAAACACATCTGCGGACAAGCCACCCCCAAGATGACCTTGGGTTCCAACATCAGTTTCCGCTATAAGAACATCGACATCTCGCTACAGATGAACGGAGCCTTCGGCCATAAGATATACAACGGCACCGCCAACACCTACATGAACATGGGTAGCTTCCCCAGCTACAATGTGATGAAGGGTGCTCCCGAAAAAGACATCTACGACCAGACACCCTCTGACTATTGGCTCGAAAGCGGCAATTACCTCCATTTCGACTACCTCACGCTGGGCTACAACGTACCCCTGCGTTCCCGCTATGTAAGTGCGTTGAGAGTGTCGTTGAGTGTCAACAACTTAGGAACCATCACCAGTTACAGCGGTCTGACCCCGATGATCAACAGTTCTGTGGTGAACAATACGCTCGGCATCGACGATAAGCGCACCTATCCCCTGTACCGATCCTACAGCATGGGCGTCAGCATCAGTTTCTAAGGAACCTCCCCCCCTCCAAAGGAAGGGGAAGATAAGGGACCTCCCCCCTCCAAAGGAAGGGGAGCTAAGAAGAAAAAAACATTTCGGATTTCAAATTTCGGATTTCAAATTTTTCAACAATGTCAAAGATCAAATATACCATATTTTGCCTTTGCCTCGCAGCAACGACGGTATCCAGTTGTCTCGACGAGACACCCCACGACCAGCTCACCGAAGAACAGGCCTTCGACAACGCCAACAACCTGCTCATCAACACGGTGGCCAAACTGTATAATTTTATCGGCGGCAACAGCGACAGCCAAGGATTGCAAGGCACCTCCCGTGGTGTCTACGACCTTCAGACCTTCTCCTCCGACGAAGCCATACTGCCCACTCGCGGCGGCGACTGGTACGATGGAGGCCTATGGCGAAGCCTCTACCTGCACACGTGGGATGCCGGTTGCTCCGCCGCCAATGACACATGGAAATACCTCTACAAGGTGGTTGTGCAGTGCAATGAGTCGCTCGAACAGCTCACCAAGTACAAGCACCTGCTCACCGACAACGTCTACAAGACGAGCACCGCCGAGGTACGCGCGCTACGAGCCATGTACTACATCTACCTGCTCGACCTGTACGGCCGCGTGCCCTACATCACTACTACAGGCATCGATTTCTCCACCGCCGTACAGCTCGAACGGAGCCAACTGTTCAAAACCATTTATAACGAGCTGATAGATACCGCTCCGCTACTCAGTCCCGCCCACAGCAACATCAAGGGTGAGAACTACGGCAGGATCACCCAGCCCGTGGTCTGTTTCCTGCTGGCCAAGATGGCACTCAACGCCGAGGTGTGGACCGACGACGACTGGACCGACGACGTACGCCCCGACGGCAAGAGCATCATCCTCGACGAGGGTCGTAACGCTTGGGAAGCATGTATCCACTGGTGCGACATGCTGGAAGACTATGGTTATACACTCGAGGAGCACTACGAGTACAACTTTGCCGTCCACAACTCCAATTCCAAGGAGAACATCTTCACCATCCCCATGCAGAAGCACCTCTATACCAATATCTTCATCAACCAATTCCGCTCACGCCACTACAACCATGCCGGTGCCATGGGATGGGCAGCCGAAAACGGCACCTCGGCCACCATCTCCACAGTCAAGACCTATGGCTATGGTGTCGAAGATATAGACGCACGCTTCTTCATCAACTTCTTCTCGGGCGAAGTGTATGTCGACGGTCAGCTCGTGACACTCGACGACGGCAAACCGCTGGTCTACGAACCACTTGAGATGGACATCGACCTCACGGGCTCTCCCTACGAGCAGACAGGCGGTGCCCGCATGGCCAAATACGAAGAAGACCGTGAAGCCTTCCTCGACGGTCAGTTGATAGACAACGACATTGTGCTCTTCCGCTATGGCGATGCCTTGCTGATGAAAGCCGAGGCCAAGGTTCGCAACGGAGAGAACGGGTCGGCCGAGCTGAACAAGATACGCAATCGTGTCTTAATGGGCAACCGTGAAGCCACCCTCGACAATATCCTCGACGAACGTCTGATGGAACTGGCTTGGGAAGGATGGCGCCGTCAGGACCTCATCCGCTTCGACCGTTTCCATAAGGGTTACGACCTGCGCCCACAACAACCCGGCGAGGCCGACCGCCACACCATCGTGTTCCCCATCCCCTCGGCCGTGGTCAACCTCAATCCGTCCAACCGCCAAAACCCGGGTTATTGATGGAGGCGCCCCTCATCGGTCTGAGCCGCCACCGCATCTCCGTCGATGGCGAGGGGGTCACCACGCTGGTGGCTTTCCATGGCTGTCCCCTGCGCTGCCGCTATTGCCTTAATGCGCAGTGCCTGCTGCCCGATGGCATCAGCCGTACCATCACCCCGGAGCAACTGCTCGACGAGTGTATGCTCGACGACCTCTACTTTCAGGCCACCGGCGGCGGCATCACCTTCGGCGGCGGCGAGCCCCTGTTGCGCAGCCTTTTCATCGAGGCCTTCGCCCGGATTGCTCCGCCTGCATGGCACATCACCGTGGAGACCAGTCTGAATGTAGCACACCATCACTTGGAACGTGTGCAGCCCTACATCAGCCAATACATCGTCGACGTGAAAGATATGAACGCCGCCATCTACCGCGCCTATACCACACGCGACAATGCCACCACCCTCGGCAACCTGCAATGGATGGCCGCGAATGGTATGGCCGACAAGGTGCATATCCGTCTGCCCGAGATTCCCGACTACAACACCATCGCAGACATCGACAAGAGCCAAAAAACGCTCGAAGCCATGGGATTCCATGACTTCGAGCGTTTCACTTATATCAAGGATGTGGACGCCTACAAGCGCGCCTCACGATAACATCAGTCCATGTCCATCTGGAACAGCGGATCTTCCGGCATCACCATCAGCGGTTTCTGCTTCTCCATTTCCAACAGGTTCTCCGGCACATACTTCTTGTCCACCACCAGTCGGAACATATATTCGCGCATCCATCGTTCGGTCATGATTAAGCAGCCCGCCTGACCATACGATGGACCCCACGAGTTCTCCACCTTCCACTTCTTCGCCTTGCCACTGTCGTCGAGATCCACCGCCGTAAGCGTCATCGCATGCGTCGACCCACTATCGAAGGTACTGATTCGCTGTGCCTTGTCCATGGGGAACGTTGTGCCGAAGAGCGACCCATAGTCATAGTTGTCCAAGTCAAGGAAGCCTCGTTTGCGGTCGAACTGCTTGCCTACGTCGTATGAAGAATAGAGTTTGTGTCCATCCTTGAGCGAGGCGATGGCCAGTTGCTCAATCTCATCCATCGGCAGGTTGAGGTATTTCCAGTTATGTCCGTCGTAGGTGTGTCGGTCGTACTCCACCTCATAAGTCTTGTAATACGGTCTGCGCGGATCATTCATCACCATGATGAACGAGCCGTTGAGGGGTGCTCCCACCGTCTCTTGGTAGAACGAGAGCGGCGTATAGCGTTTCTCCGCCGTTACCTGACGGCCCTCCTTGTTTTTGAAGGCATAGGTGAACTCCTTCACCGGTTCGCCGATGGTGATGGCGAGCATGTGGTAGATAGTGCCCAGCATCTGCGTCTTGCGCTCTTTCAGTGCCGCCGTCTTCTTGCCGTCGGCCACCATCTGCCGCAGTTCCAGTCCGTATTCCCTCAGTTTCGATGCGATGAGCTTCGCCATACGGCTCGTGTTCTCCGCCGAATAGGTCTCCGGCATCACGCTCATGGGCACCAGCCCATATTTCTCAGCCAAGTCAGCCACGCCGCAGAACGTTCCCCCATCGTTGATGGGACTCTTGAAGAAGAACTGCACCCTCTGGTCGTCGATGGGTTTCTTGGCATGGTCGATGCACCCCTGCAGCATCAGGTTGGCCTTCTCTAATTGGTCGTAGAAGAATAGGTATGCCTGCGAATATTCCACACTGAGCGAGTCGGTCTTGAGCGCGAAGTTGGAGCGCAACACATTCAGTCCGCTGAACAGCCAGCACCGTCCACTGCTCTTCTGGTCGTGGATCGACTGTTTTTTGGTCTCCACGCTGAAGTACGTATCCACTGGCCCTTGGTTGGCGAAGTTCTGCGTCAGGTTGTCGATGGAGTTCGATGCTATGGCATTGAAGAGCGCGCGGTCGGTTGTCGAAGTCTTCTGCGCGCGTTCTATCTGCTGGAGCATCTGTTGCGAAATGCCCCCCTCATTGGTCTGTGCGAGGCAAGCCACGCCAACCACGAGGAAAACGGATAAAAAAAGGTGTTTCATATCTTATGATTTAAGTTGTTGTCGGAAAGAATTCGTGGAATTAGTTGATTTGAAGGTTTAGGGTTTAGGGTTGAGTGTACAGTCAGAATTCGTGGAATTAGTGTAATTCGTTGTTAGGAAGGAATTAGAATAATTACGACGTTGAGGTGGATTTTTATGCGAAGAAGCCCCCCCAGTAGGGGCTTACTTTATATGTATGCCCTTTGGTTGGCCTCAACCCTAAGCCATATACCTAAGCCCTAAACTTCTGATATACTCTCCCATGAAGTTTCCGTAGCGGCAATACCATACGGCTCAGATAATAATGATGGTCCAGCCAACGCTTGGCGGGACGGTGCCAACCGATTGAGGACCAATTTTCTTCTGGTATCCCATCCATCAAAGCGAGCACCCTTTCATACCCTTTGCGGTTGTGGTTTTCGAAAGTGAGCAGGAGCGTATAAGCATAACAATTCTCCAGCAATTTGTTGGCCGCATTGCACATCCAAGGCTCCTTGTCTTTAAAGAAATCCACAACATGTTGGTGCGCCTTGATTGACTGCCACTGAAAATCCCACGTAGATTCAAAGTTCATTACGACAGATTTCACATTTGTCCTGTCATAATGATACAGGAAACGATCCACGCCTGTCGTTCGTTTAGCATAATAGAGCAATTGAGCAAACGCCAAGAAATCTTCATTCATGTTGATGCCTTCCACTGCTCTGACACCGTTCTCCATGTATAAGGACGTCCTAATCAGTTTGCCGATCATCATCCATCTTACGGAATGTCGCATGTAAGCCATGAATAGCTCCTCATCCTCCAGATTGTAACCCAAAATGGCTTCTTTCTCCGTGCCATCATCTAAATGTGCCATCATCCGCTCTGTCACGATATCCGCATCCGTCTCCTGTTGCCGTTTCATCAGCAGTTCCACCATGTTGGGTTCCACCCAGTCGTCGCTGTCCACATGCGTGATGAACACCCCCTTGCAGTTGTCAACCAAAGTATTGCGTGCCGCCGCAAGTCCCCGGTTATGGTCATGATACAGAATTTTTATTCTCCCCTTCCACTGTGGATAGTCCTCTGCCACCCGCTCCAGTATTTTCACACTATCGTCGGGAGTAGCGTCATCTACGAAGATAAACTCCAGGTTCTCGTATGTCTGCTCAAAGACGCTTCTGGCGCACCGCTCTATATACCGCTCCACGTTATAGATAGGCACAAGGATGGAGACAAGAGGAGTTATACAATAATCATAAATTCCCAAAAGTAACGTAGCTTTTTAGTTTAACTATCTATAAGTCCTGAGTAATAAAATGTTGCTCAAGATTTTGCAATATTAGCTTTTACTTATCTCCATGCTGCAATTCATAATAAAAATAATTCTTTATGACATGCAAAAAACAAATAAAAACTGAATAACCCGCTCTTTCGGGAGGAATGTTTCTTGTAAGAGAGCTTATTTGCTTTTCGTGGGTGCGATTATCAACAACGTTTCAGGTATCTTGTATACGACACACGAATATCAGTACAGAAAGATTGTAGGTTCGTTGCCAAGCGCCTTCTTTTATGAAGGTGATATTTTGAAGGACGAGACAAATCTCCTGATGCCCAATCTCTTGCTGCATCCCAATCTCCATACATGTGGCAATAGAGTCGTATGCCTTTGATTTCTAGAATGCAGCAAGGATAGTGAGGTTCCGCGTTAAGCTGTCGATGGAGCGAAACTATAGCATTGAGGAATGCTCGGTCGGTTGTCAAAGACTTTTACACGCGTTCTATCTGTTGGGGTAAGCTGCGAGATGTCATCCTCATTGTTCTTTGTTCTGTGCGAGGCAGACCGCCCCCCCAAGAGGAAAAGGGATAAAAAGGTGTTTCATATCATGAAATCCTATATTCTACAACAACATCTTCCCCCATTCGTAGGGTTCAGATTTAAACGTCTGCGAGATAAAGTTGGAAAAGACTTTAACAAAATATGCCGCTGCTATAACCGCAATCATTATTATAGGAATATTTACAGGAAACAAGGAATTCAACTGATCCGTAAAAATAAACTTTTGTATCAAATAGACCTCCAAGCATAACTGGCTGACTACATATACGATCCTACCCATTCTTTTCTTCTTACACAACTTGACCAAACCCTGCGCACAACACGAAAGATAAAGATATCTACATATTCCCATCAATGGAATGAATGACAATATAAGCAAACCGTTGTTCTTACCATAATAGAAAAGGAGGTACCAAGCCAAGACTGATGTTATAAGACCAAAAACATATTTTGGTTTATACGCATATTCATTTTGTTTTTTCCCCATCATTGCACCTTGCAGCATGATGAGGAAAAAGGCTAAACACCTAAATGTGCCACCACCATAAAAAGGAATTCCGTCATTATAGAAAAAGAAGAACAATGCGACCGAAAGTACCCCCCATATCCCGAACACCCAATAGACTTGCTTTTCGTTCAAATAAGTTTTTATGGGATATAAAAATAAATAGTAAATAAGGATACACCCAATAAACCAATATCGTTTTCCTAAAAAAACATCCCCGATTGTATCAGTATTCCCCCATATAGCCCATGCAACAATCCCAGTAGCGATAAGGCTTGGCAATATCCTGTTCAGCCTCCTTTTATACCAGTTATCAAACCTCATATCCCTGCCAAGGAACAAGGTGAATCCTGATGCGAAGAAAAACAAAGCATCACCGATAGCCCCTCCAGTTGACAAGAAGCCATACTTAGGATAACAAATACCCATGTGGGAATTCATCACCAAGAATACAGCAATTAACTTCAAAATATCTATCGAAACATTTCTCGATGGATTTCCTGAAGAGTTAGGACTGCCCATATTAACAAATCAATAACACTCTCCTATCTCCAAAGGCTGATAATCTTCTATATAAATGGGGAGAGCATCAACATCTCTTAAGAATAAATTGTTTTTGGGGAAGATGATCTCTTGCTCAGGCGATAATTCAGCACTCCTTCCAAGAGCCGTTAGCAAATGATATTCAGCCAAATTAAACCCAGCACTTGCCAAACAGCAATTATAAGCCACATATCGAATGTTTATTTCTGTTACTTTGGCGACACCTTTTTTGTCTGCTTTCATGTCCACAACCACCAAACCATTCATAATAGTGTTCGATGCTTGACACACTCTCTCAATAGCGTCCAACGCATTTTTCTTTATGCTGTCGTCATTCAGGAAACGCCCCTTACTGGTATTGCCAGTAATACCAGACACCGCCACTTTGGCCATAATATATTCTATCCGTTCTGCTATGGCGACTTTCAAGAGCCTACCTTCTTGGAACAGACACAATACGCCATAATTACCACCCGGACAATACTCAGAAAGTTGAAAATTATCAATACCTGAATTAATATTAACCCATGCCTTTAATTCCGTCATGTCATGAGCCATAAACGACCCTTTTCCGGAAGCCGTTCCTGCAGATGCATCACGAATCCACATCGGAAAATCCAGTGGCAGGTTAATCTTTTCATTAAAAGCATCATCCCTACTGAGATCAACGCTTAAAGGAATCAGTTCGGTATCTTTCAACAAATTGAATATTTTCCGCTTACTGATAGCCAATTCGCAAAAATCAGCAGGTGGAACCAAATGAGGGACATCAAAAGGATTCTTGGCCCAATAGAGGACCTCCACCTCAGGTATCACCATCACGGCATCAGGCTTTTCTCTTTCAAGAATGTCACTTACTATTGATCTATATTGAGGATCCGTAACCGCCGGAACCTTGTACATTTTGTCAAATGCCTTTGAATAAACTCCATATAGGATGGAACACATATCCCATCCGATGAAAATAGCGTCTTTGAATATCTCGCTCATTTTCAATGAACGAAGCACATTTCTGGCCGACACGGCACATGCACCCGTAATAACGATTTTCATATATTAACAAAATTAATTATGTCCGTTGAAAGGCTCCATAAGATGACCATCTTTTGCAGCCTCTTGATTGATACCTTCTCTCACAAACACTTTCTTGAATGTAAGTATGATCACTTTAATATCCGTCCAAATCGACACATGATCCACATACCACACATCGTACTCGAACTTCTGCTTCCACGAAATAGTATTACGTCCGTGGCACTGTGCCCAGCCACTTATTCCCGGTCTCACCTCATGACGGCGCATTTGTTCTGGAGAATACAATGGCAGATATTTAACCAGCAAAGGCCTTGGGCCAATAAGTGCCATGTCTCCCTTGAGCACATTGACCAGTTGTGGAAGTTCATCAATGCTGGTCGAACGAACAAACTTCCCGACCTTAGTCAATCGCTCTGCATCAGGCAACAATTCTCCATTTTCACCTCGCTCATCAGTCATTGTTTTAAACTTAATGACCTTGAAGATTTTAGCATTCCTGCCTGGCCGTTCTTGTAAAAAGAAAGCCCCTGCTCCCTTATTGGCAAAATGTAGCCAGATTGTAACAACCAACAGGATAGGTGACAGACAAATTAAAGCGATTAAAGCGATAAAGAAGTCTATTAGCCTTTTGAAAAAATGTTTATACATATTTATTGATTTGCAGCGAGACCATCATATACTTTCATCAATTCTCCCCAAAGCCATTTCTGCTCATAACGAGACGCTATTAGTTCGCGTGCTTGTAATGACAAGCGATGACGCAAGCCTGCATCCTCCATCAAGCGTTGAATCGCGTCATAAAGGGCATCCACATCCTTCGTGGGAATGATGGTGCCATTCTTTCCTTCTATGATAATCTCTCGAGCCCCGTTGATATCAGTCACTATACACGGCAGACCCAATGCTCCTGCTTCAAGCACTGTGTTGGGAAAGCCCTCTCGATAACTCGGAAACACGAAAATATCGGATGCAGCATAATATGGCCTGACATCCTCTTGTCGGCCAACAGCGAAGATACGCTTATCTTTGTTAATCGTTTGTACCGTCTCTTCGGCAAGCGGGTCAAGAGCATCCTCATACGTTCCCACTAAAATCAGTTTCACTTGTTCATTTCCAATTTTAGAGAACGCCTCTATCAACTCATTGATCCCTTTGTCTCTCACCAATCGTCCGACAAAAAGCAGCACCATATCATCGGAAGCGAGACCCAACTCTTTTCTCACGTCGCGCGTCACGTTATCACGGCTCCAATAATCCATATCCATCCCTCTCACATTGCCATTGCCAATGATGTGCAATGTTTTTTTTGTGATATGGTATCGCCGCAGGTCGTCAGCCACTCCTTGACCTTCTGGGTTGATATACGTAGCACATCGGCACAACAATTTATCCATCAATATCAGGACACGTTGCTTCATACCAGTGGCGGTAGGGAAAACCAACCCAGTATACGTATGCATACGCACGGGCACACGCGTTATCCATGCCGATAACATGCTGAGCAGTCCAGCCTTTGGTGTTAAAGAATGTACAATATCTGGTTTTTCACGTCGCATCACTCCAATCATTTTGACGAGTGACTTCATGTCACGCCATAGACTGATGTGCCTTTCCATAGGTACGGCGATAATACGTACCCCTTCTCTATTTTTGATCATCTCCAACTCCTGACCAGGTGAAGATACTGCAACAACCTCATAATGCTCTGAAATCATATGAAGCTGACCTCGACAAAAAGTGTTTAGAGATTTTGGTATTGTAGAAATCCGCAATATTTTCTTCATTTTAACTATCTTTATTGATTAGTTATCTCAAAATAATCCATTTCTGAGTTCCCCATGTCAATCACTAACAGACAAGAAATAAGATCCATTGCAAGCATGGACTGTGCTATATCCAGTGCCCTTCCATCCACGAAAGCTTTCACAAAAACGTTCCAGACACCTAAAAGCCACATTCTCTATAAACTTTATCATATCCTTGCACGGTCTTACTCAAGTCATATTCTTGGGCACGTTTATAGCAGCGGTCTGCAACCTCATTATAGAACGCTTCGTCATCATGCAGTTTTTTTATGATGCTCACTAAAGCTTGTGCATCCTCATGAGGGAAAAGGAGCCCATAGCCATCTGTCACTTCTTTCAAGCCATTAACATTGCTGGCTATAAAAGGTTTACCTACGCTCATTCCTTCCACGTTCGACAGAGAAAGCCCCTCCCAATGTGAACTCATCACCACCACATCCGCAGCCTTCAGAACATTGGGCACATCAGATCGCAACCCTAGGAAATGAACGCGTTTTTCTAAATCCAATGTTTTCACTAAGTCTTTAACATAATCCATACGCACACCAACTCCTACGAGCCACAACTCATATTGATCTTCAGGCAGCATTGACATTGCCTTTACAACAGTATCTTGATCTTTCGCATCTCGGAAACCAGCCACCATCACCGTTACGAAACGGTCAGAACGTGAGAATCCCAAATCTTGGTCAGTTGCTGGGGCTGCAGAATGGAAAGCTCCGACTTCCACTCCATTATTAATCGTTACCACCCTATCATCATCCAGTTTCCAACGCAAGTATGTCAACAACTTCTCTCTCGCTATATGAGAAATACAGATTGTACGATTATAATGCCGATACATCCATTTATCAAATGCATGGAATAGTGTATGCTCCCGTTTTCGGTTGTTAGTACTATGCTCTGTTGTCACAAGTATTTTTTGCAGTCCGATATTGGCTAAAGCAGCGAACAGTTGTGGAGATGAATTATGAGTATGCACAATATCATAATCGCGCATGATCTTTCGTAATTCCCAAATATATTTTATGCTATAGAAAGAACGACCTAATTCAAACACTTTACATTGGGGGCAGCGTTCTTTCAGCTGTTTTTTCAATGGCATGTTCGTGGCATTAAACACCGCAACGTCTACCTGATGCCCCATTTCCGTAAGTTTTGGCACCAAATCAACCACCAATTTTTCAGCCCCACCTGTCAAGAGTGAGGTAATGACATGTAGTATCTTCATTTTATCAGCTTAATGTCTCTTTGGTGCATCAACAGCCCTAAAGGGGCTGACCAATACCATAACCAAGGAATACGCACTCTTTGTTTTGTTCTATCTTCACACATTCGGAAGCGCCAATAGTTAATCGACGCTTTTACTTTTTGCATAAATGGAATATTATAATAGAGCATTTCTGCATAAGTCATCATCGATGCAATGGGACTATTCATGCGAATTTTAATGATACTAGAAGTCAATCCATCAGGTTGATATTCCACGATATAAATAGGGCGATTAATAAATCTCAGTTGATATTTCGCAGCAATACGGTTCCATGTAAGGGCCTCTGGCGAAAACTTTTCCCCATCAATTTCGGGCATAGGAATTTCTTTTAAAACTCGCGTCAGAAATATCTCTTTCAAGTCACCTGTTACATGATATTTGAACCGAATGTCCAAAGAAGTACAATCAATCATATCCATTGGCAACCCGGAACCGATAGTAGTGCCATCTTTCTGGCAGTCCAACGCGCAGACACCGCCGATTTTGGGATTATCACGAACAGCATCATAAGTATCAGCAACTACCTGCAAAGCATCGTCAGTTAATTGATCATCACTATCAGCAATGAAAAACAATTCACCTCTTGCTTCTTCCACACCTCGATTCACTGCACGATGCTTTCCTCCATTAACCGTTTTGAAATAGCGGATGGGAAAACCATGTTCCCCATCCATGATTTCCCGCATCACCGTCTCCGTGTCATCCTTACTCCCATCATCCACCACAACCCACTCAAAATCCGTGAATTCCTGGCGGCAAAGACTTCGGAACAACTCAGGCAACAGATGCCCCCGATTATATGTCGGTGTAAAAACAGTTATTAGCATAAAGACTAGTTAATATTTACAAGTGCCAAAATCTTCTTTGTTATCCGTTGAAAAGGTATTGCCGTTAAATAGCTTATGACAACCACAGACAAAAATATAATTATTGGATACTTCAACGAATAAACTTGCTCTCTAAACAAATAATTACAATACCACGTATGAATCATCCACATTGGCATCGATTTCTTTCCCAACTCTGTTAAAATACTTTCCATCCACTTAGGATATGACAATTGACAAAGGAGAAAGATCATTAAAGGAACATAGATGATATATGTCACAGAGATATTGATAGTAGCCACAAATATTATTGCAATTGCCATAATCAACAATATTAGCCATGTAGGAAACTCCTTCTTAATAACATAATCCGCTCGGTAGAAAGTAACACCAATAGTAAACCAATATAAGAATTGAGCATATACTACACACATGTTGACCACGGCATTATTAGCCAAAATTGTTGCATGATATCTGCTTATAAAATAACTAGCACCAACATTGATAAACATGGTTATAACAACAGCCTTCATATAACCTATCTTCTCTATTAGTCTAATTATATATAAGCTCGTTAATGCCATCAACGAATATGGAAACAAAAACCACATTTCATAATTGTAATCACATTTCAAACCTGTCATGTTCTGAAGTATCCTTTGCCAACTTCCAGGATATCTATCTGTATACATACAACAACCTATAGAGATGAAGACTGTTAGAATAATCCAGTAATGCATGTAGAGTTTGAAAATCCTTGTCAATTGTTTGGCAAAGCTTAAATGCCCTTTCTCGTATATATATGCAAGCCCATATCCACTTAGGAATACAAAGAATCCTACTGGACCACACGCATTTGACAACCACTTAGCAAAAGGCTCGTTACCTATGTATATAAGATTCACACATAAATCTACATTTTTATTAAACAGATGTAAGAATATCATCATAATGATAACAATTCCTTTTATCTGTAAACTTTTATCTTTAGAAATTGTTATCATTTTACATTAGATATTGACTTGTTTATGAAGTTCCAAGTTATAATCCTCACTTGATCAAATAGGAAACATCCTATGAATACTATTATTAATAATAACAACAGCATTATTGCATACAAAAATCCATGAAATTGACTAAATACATAATTTGCATATTGCATAAGATAAGGATAGACAAAAGGACTATAATGTATAAGATATACTGCAAAGCAGGAAGCAGCCATCCTATTAACTATTTTGCTTTGGAACTTTAATTGCTTAAAACTTAATAACAATAATATTGAAGCCCAAATAGCCATAGGATTATCATCACGGATCATCCTCCCAGCATGACCGAACTTCCACATGGTAAAAGAGGAAATCAGAGCCATAAGCAAAATGATTGCGATCCATAGTTGGAGAGCATTTTTTTCAACAAAACGGACAGGATATTTTCTAAAATATGCTGCGGTCAAGTAAATGCCAGAAAAAAGAATGATACTGTAACCATCATAATAATCATACCATCCACTCAACCAACTATAATAACTTTGGAAGAGGAAAAAAGAAATCAACACAACTTGAAAAGATTTCTTAGTTGAATGCTCAATGAAGATGTTAAGAATAGGAGAAATAAGATATAGCCCCAAATATCCCATAACGAACCAATATCCATCAAAAAAAGACATGCTGATTTTAACTCCGCTAATATTAAATTCAGCGATATGCAATGCTATAGCAATGCCATAGACTACCCACAACGTAAAAAACACTAAGTATAAATATTTTACCACCCCCCGAATTTTAAACTTTATCCCAAACCATCCAGAAATAGCGATAAAAATGCCAACACCCGTAATTGTGATACAGCTTAATATATTTTTCAAAAAATACAACGATGGCACCTCTACGATTGGCTCGGTTATTTGCATTGAATCCATCCGTAAATGGGTATGACCAAACATTATGAGAATCATTGCGAAAATCCGCAACAATTCATAATTGGAAAGCCTATTCTTGTTTGAGAGTTCTACCACTTTTATTTCCTATAAAATTTGTCTAAATCGTAGAATTCGTCATATTCATACTTCTCGAAAACTGGATCTCCTTCGCGGTGCCCATTTGTCAAGAACGTTTTATAAGGATACAAATTCATATACGTTTGCCAACCGTTGTAAACTCTTATATACAATATAAGACCAAGTATAATGAACATTAATCCAAACTGAGTAATTGCTTTATGTCGAACACAAATAGTGGTTAATGTGCAAATAATACCTAACATATAGAACCATCCTAATCGACCACCATTCTCGGAGCGGACAAAGACAAGGAGAATGGCACAAAACACCAAAGCCATATTCAGCAGAACGATGTCTTTAGGCGTTTTAGGAATATCTCTATAATTAGCAAGAATAACAAACAAGAAGAATACACTTTCTATTAGGTAAGCATATCTGAAGCCCGCATCCATAGAATAAAATTGGGCTGTTCCTCTACCAGTATCCACTTCCCCATACATTTCGAAAAGACTTTGTGGAATTGGAGTCAATCCAACTATCAATGCCAAGACCATAACACCTATTATTGTTTTTTGAGAGTATTTCTTGATTGGAATGAAATACATGGGTAAAAAAACGATAGCGGAATTATGGAAAGAAAAGCCTATGAACCATACTAATAGGAACCGTTTTAAATCACGTTTATAAATATACTGAAGAGAAAGCCACATTATTGTACATCCCAATACCTGTCGTAAATATGTGAATGTGAAAAAGACCCACAATCCCAAAAAAACGACCACAGCAAACGGCATATTTTCCGCATATTTACGCAAAGAAACGATAAGTAAAATATAAATAATCATCGTACAGGTAAATATGAAAATATACCTGTTGGAAGTTATGTAAGTCATCAGGGCGTTTAAGGTGCCATAGCCGAATTCTCCTCCGAAATAAGCGAAACTATCTGAAAGGAAAGGATTGTCTCCCGCAAAGGTTACATCAGCCATATGATCAAAGATCTCTGCATATATATATCGGTCGTATCCCCCGAGCATGTCGCTCAGACCGATAAATATACCCAAGCCTACAAGGTACCATGTGGCAAAACCAAGTTGATATTTCCGCTTTGATTCCAGCGTTAGGAAGCAGATAGCTACTGCCAAAAAGAATATAAATAGATATAAAATCATTGGGCTATAGAAAATAAATACTTTGCCACTTTTCCCCTGTTATGCTCTCGGAGCACCGCCTGTCGTCCCCGTTCCGCCATCTCCTCATAGCGCTCACGGTTTCTGGGAATATCAGCCAGGATGGCCAACAGCTCCTCTTTGGTGTCATATTGCAGACACGACACCCCATCTTCCACAGCGATATTCTCCAAGGCATATTCTGTACCAATCACCAACAGTCCATTGGCGATAGCATCCAACACCTTTCCTTTGGTGCCCGTGCCGATGGCGATGGGCGTTATCTGGATGTCATGCTTGCGCACCTCCTCCACGTAATCCGGAGCGAAAGCGATATGCTCCACCTCATAGCCGGCCTCTCGGAGCGTCTGGATATGCCCTTCCCAACCTTTTCCAAGGAAGGTGAACACGAAGTTCTCGCGCAGCGCAAACTGCTGCGCCTCGGTCAGCGCCTCTATCATCTCATCCGCTTTCTCCTGCATATAGAAATCATATCGTCCGGCTATCAGGAGTTTTATCTTCGGTTGGGCGAAAGCCACCACCTTCTGGGGCTCCGCCAATTCATAACGAGGATGGCGTATGAAATGGGCATTCAGTTTCGGATTGATCTTCAATAGGAAATTCTTGTCGGCCTCGCCCACGAGATGATAAGCGATGTTTTCCCCTGCATCATACTCCTGCTCCATACGGAAATATTTGCGGTAATTGGTCAAAACACGCCAATATTCCGTTTTGCTGGCCATGGTGGAACGCAGCGCCAAACGCCTATAGAAATGGAGGCTGTAACAATCCGGCACCATGTGCAAGCGCTTGAACGCTCTGAATTGCTTCAGTATCCCGGAGAACTCTTGGCTATATACCCATACAAGGTCGGGCTTCATATCCTCGATATCGGCAACAGCCTCTTTCGGCAGCCTATAGTAATAATTGATTGGGTACTTCAAGAACAGGCGGAGAAAGGTAAGATGAAGTTTCAACAGCCATGCTATCCATTTAGGTTTTTGGAGGAGATGGATTCTCACATCCAACTCTTTTTCCACCTCAGCTATCCTTTCAGTTGTAAACCCGTTCTGATTGTAGCTGTATATGACTATCTCCATGCCTTCCGGCCGCTCTTTCATCAAGTGATACGGATGGCCAGACGGACCTCCTATATTCTCCTTATAAGGAGTAACCGGTGTAATGAATATTACTTTCATGATTTCAAGATAATGTCGACTGCCGCTAATAAAGCTTCGTCTTTGTTGGCCTCTATTAGGATACTATCCTTGCATCCGGCCGCCTTTCCCGCCTCCACATCGCGCCACCCATCGCCAATCATATACGATTGGGACAAATCGATATTGAAATCCTCAGCGGCTTGCAAGAGCATGCCTGGTTTTGGTTTCCTACAGCAGCAATCACATTTATACTCAGGACGTTCCCCCTCAAAGCCCTTGTCTGTGTGATGGGGGCAGAAATAGATGGCATCAACGAACGCCCCATGAAGGCCCAGTTCCGTTTCCATCTTTTCATGGATGCGCTGCAAAGTATCAAATGTGCACTCCCCACGTGCTATCTGCGGTTGGTTGGTTGTCACGATGCACAGATATTCCGAGCTATTTATCTTATGCACGGCCTCAGTAGCGCCCTTGATCAATTCCATTTCCTCGGGTTCCACCAAAAAACCCTTAGAGACATTCAACGTTCCGTCGCGATCAAGGAAAATGGCCTTTTGCTTGTTCTTCAGGTTCCGTGCTGCCGGTTTTCCCTCCTTGATATCCTTCTCCGTCTCATATAACCTCTCGGGTGTTCCCATATCCTTGATATACTCAGGAGTATGATAGGCGAAGATTTTTCCCGTGGCAATATAAGGTTTCAGCACATCCCTGTCGAGATCTATCTTGTCGGGTGTCTCGGGATGGCGGGGCACATAGTTACGTCTCACCTCCTCCAACAATCTCGGTGAGATTATCTCGATGCCTGCATTCACGCAGTTCCTGTAATACTTACGCTCATCCTCCTTGTTCATCCATCGCAGCACCCGTTGTGTCTCTATGGGCAACCCACCCTTTTCCTGTGGGGGCAATATCTCCGTCACGAGCAGGGAGCTGTCGTAGGGATGGCCATTGGGATGCGCCACCAACGAGGCCCACGCCTTATGTTTCCGGTGGAAGTCAATGAATCGGTTGAAGTCCACATCCAACATCACATCGCCGCAGAGCAGGAGAAAGTCTTCGGTCAGTTCGGGCATCTGAAACAATGCTCCTGCCGTGCCTAAGGGATGGTCTTCATCGAAATAGGAAATGTCCACGCCGAACTTTTTCCCATCTCCGAAATAATCCTTGATCACATGTCCCAGATGCCCTATCACCAAGGTGATGTCGGTCAGTCCGCACCTTTTCAGGTTGTCTATCTGATATTCAAGTATGGGTTT
Source organism: uncultured Prevotellaceae bacterium (assembly GCA_900316685.1). GTDB lineage: Bacteria > Bacteroidota > Bacteroidia > Bacteroidales > Bacteroidaceae > Prevotella. The sequence goes on from ONDS01000009.1 coordinate 210,696, forward strand.
GCCGCATATCTCTATCATCGGCTTGGGCACGTCGCTCTTCACTGCCGCGATACGTGTGCCCTTCCCCCCAGCCATTATCACCGTCTTCATAGATGAATGTTTAGTGTGGAGCGTTTAGTGTTTAGTGTTCTATCGGACTCTTGAGGCGGACCGCCTTCTATCTTTCTGTGGATTTCAGCGGTGTCTGCAAGAGTATTTTGGTTTCTCGCTGATAGCGCTGATGGACGCTGACGAGGTTTCTGCGGATTTCAGCGATGTCTGCGAGAGGTATTATCCGAAGAAATGGTCTTCCAGCATCAGGCAGAGGCAATGGTATACGGGCAGGTGCAGCTCCTGTATCTTATACGTCTCCACCTCCGGCACCTGTATACAGACATCAGCGAGAGCCGACAACTTGCTCTCCCGCTGTCCCGTCAGTCCTACCACCTTCAGCCCCTTGGCCTTCGCCGTCACCGCAGCATAGAGTACATTACGGCTGTTGCCCGAGGTGGAGATGCCGAGGAACACATCCCCTTCCTTGCCATAGCCATTCACCTGTTGGGCGAAAATCAGTTCAGGCTCACTATCATTCATGAAAGCCGTGGTCAGCGACGAGTGCCCCGTCAGAGAGATCGCCGGCAGTGCCCCTTGCAGGTTTTCCGCCAGCACCGCACCCATCTCGGGATGAATGCGCTTCATCGTCTCCGCCTGGTCGGCGAACACCTTACGCTTGAGTTTAAACTCCTTCATCAGCTCCCCCACGATATGCTCACTGTCGGAAGCTGAGCCCCCGTTACCACACACCAGCAGTTTCCTACCTTGCGCAAAAGCCGTTTCCAGGATCTCGTATGCCTCCTCCAACTGCCGCTTACATACCGCCAGATTAGGATAACGATTGAAGAGTTTTTGTAGTTCTGTAGACATTATTTGGACATTATCATTTCAACTCTTTTAAAACAACTCGATGCAACTTTAGTGACATAATAGCAAGAAGAGATGCAAGGATTATTTCATTGATTCTTCTTTGCGAACCCGTTTTACAGTATGCTTAATCTTGCCTATAAGAAAGTTGATTTCCAATGAGGATTCTGTTTCAGATGTCGTAAGGTCGGGCATTACGATATCAGTAAGAACTTCGCCAAAATGTTGCATCTTGTTTTTCTGTTTTACTTTATCAGTCTCTTTATGAAGTTCCACTAACTCTCGTTCCAAATTACGCACTTTATAGAAAGTCTCTATAATGGCGATAGTCGCTTCTTCCGCCCTTTTAGACTTCAGAATTGTTGCCAGCATATAGAGTCCACGCTCTGTAAATGCCTTGAAATTGTACTTGCTGTGCCGTCCTTTACCACTTTCTAAGGTCAAAAAATTTGACCTTAAAGCTGAAGACTCTTCAGCGGTCAACTCAAACATATATCCTTCACGGAACTTGTTGGGATTGTTGCGGACTGCTTGATTCACTTCACGTGTTTCCACGCCATACAGCGCCGCTACGTCGCGATCAAGCAGGACTTTTTATCCGCGCACAGCAACAATCTTATTCTCTACTTCCTCAAATGGTATCAGTTCACTACTGGTATCTTTTTTCGCTATGTCTGCCAGAGTTATTATTTATAGATTTCCTTTCAGATGTGACACGGAGTCCGTAGGATAAATCTTCCATCCATGGGCGCCGCCCTCAGTGAACTGGAAGGGCATGATGAAACCGCCGAGTTTGGACAACGCCTCTTTCACGGCCACCTTCTTTGTCGGCTCCACCACGAACATGATGAAACCACCGCCACCAGCACCTGACACCTTGCCCGCCTTCGCCCCGGCAGCCATCGCCACCTCCATCGCTTCCTGGATAACAGGGTTCGTGATACCCGAAGCCATACGTTTCTTGTTCTCCCAACCTTCGTAGAGAATCTCGGCAAAGGCATCCACATCCCCTTTCAGCACCGCCAGCTTCATGTCTATGGCACTCTGTTTTATCTTATGCATCGCCTCGATGGCATCGTTATTGCCCTTTGAGGTGTTCGACCGCTGCTGGTCGATGATAGAAGCACTTGAGCGTGATGCTCCAGTGAAATACAGCAATATCGAAGCCTCCAACTCGTCGATAATCCACCGTTTGATTTTCAGCGGATTGACAATCACGAGGTCATCCTTTAGGAATTCCATGTAGTTGAATCCCCCGAAGGCCGCTGCATATTGGTCTTGCTTGCCACCCGAGAGTTTCAGGTCTTTTCTTTCTATCTCGTATGCCAGACGCGATATCTCATAGTCGCCAAGAGGCAGGGAGAGCCACTCCACAAAAGCCTTCAGGATACACACCACCATCGACGACGATGTGCCCAGTCCCGAGCCCACCGGCGCATCATTATACGTGACGATATGGAAACTCAGCGGTCCCGTATGGTAATCCCTCACCACCCTGTTGTATACCCCTTTGACGAGTATCGCCTGCCCATCGATTTCCAACGACTCCGAGGCAGGCAATGCCTGATGACATTTTGCATCATACGAATCGATGGTTATCATCCCATCCGCTGTTTCTTCGATGGTACAATATGTATACAGGTTGATGGTGGCATTGAGAACCAACCCACCATATATATCACTGTAAGGACTCACGTCCGACCCCCCACCTGCGAGGCCAAGGCGTAATGGTGCTTTACTACGTATTATCATATATGCTATTATTTTACTGATGACAAAATAGCTCGAAAATATGGCGCATATTCAGGATCCTTCCAATGAGGGATGTTCCTTAATAGCAAATTTGCAGCATAATATACTCGAGCCAACAAATATGTCGGATAAGACATGTGCTTTTTTAAAATGTAAAAATGACTTTTCCATTTAATAGCCATTTTAGAAGGCGACATCTTCATACTCTGTCCCTCCAAATGTACTATTTCGGGTTGGGGAATGAGACAACAGGGATAACCGGCTTTCTTCATCCGATACTGCCACTCTCCTTCTTCTCCATACAAAAAGATATTTTCGTCAAATCCACCAATCTCTTCGTAAATTTTTCGTGGGAAAAACATATCTGCGCCTGAAATAGCTTCAACGTTTTTAATCTGAAAATCTACATCTGTATTTTGTTGTTTTCCAAATGACCGTTTAAAAAAATCCTTTATGGTAAAAGCAGGAAAGAAGAAATAAGAACAGGAGTACTTCTTTTCAGCATTCTGAAGATAGCAACCATATACTTGTTTTCGGATTTGAGTCTCAGCAAAGTCATAAAACTCCTTGACCGCGTTATTAACCAACAAAGTATCAGAATTCAACAACAAAAAATACCTGCCTTTAGCAATTTTCATACCCAAGTTATTGCCATAGCCGAACCCGCCATTTTTCTCGCTATAAATATATGTAATACGGGCATCTTTCTCAAACAAATCTTTGGAGCCATCGATGGAAGCATTATCCACTAAAATGATTTCATAGGATATACCCTGAGTCTTTTCTACAATACTCGTAATACAATCGGATGTCAGCTTTTTGGTATTGTAATTTACTATGATGATAGATACGTCCATAAAAGTTACTCATCACTTGAAAAATTCAAATAAACCGGCATGAAGGAACAAAAAGAATGCGGTATTAAATATAGCACTAAACGCTATAAGGGCTGTAAACATTTTTTTGTATTTACTATTACCTGTCTCCATTAAGAACCTTCTATATGAAATAAAAAGCAATATAATTATACAAATATATAATATTGACATTGTACGCTCACCTGATGCAATTATCGTTGGGGAAAAAGACATCAACAAACTTGCACAAAATCCTGTGAAAAAAATCAAAAGAGGAAAAACTTCCTTAAATAATGAATATAAGTTGCAAGAAAGAAGAGTAATACTTACCAATGATAGTATTATAAGAATAATAAAATGTATACTGCCTACATCAGGACATATACATGATCCTAATACCACATATGATACAGGACTATCAGACATCAATATCATATAAATACTGTAGAATACAGGAATTAAAACCAAAATAACGGAGAAGATAATATTTCTTTTTTTATATATAGACAATATTAATAGAGCAACACATAAAATCAAATATAGCAAATTAAATGTAAATAACCTATGGTAAGGTACGGCTATTCCTAATGAAATTTTTTGAACAAAATTAAAATCGGCAAATTCCGGAAAGCGATTCATGGTCTCTTGTATTGCTCGTACATGATTCCCCGGACAAGTAATTGAAAGCAACAAGAAAAATAAACAAACACAAATACAACAAATGCAATAAAATTCTTGTTTCCTTTTCTTTGAATAATACAAGAAATAAAATATTGCACTCCACGCTATCAAAACACAGCACATCTGTTCTGCATTTGAACTGTAACATAATGGTATCAATCCAAAATAGCTATAGATAGGTATTCTATTGGAGAAGTCCTTAAATGGCATCATAGCAATTAAGCCAAAAGAGATTGGCCATATATAAGTTACCGTAGTTGCGATCCAACCTGTTGAACTCAGCATCCATGTTGGAAATAGAAGGATCATAAAGCAAATTATGGAGCTTAAATTCTTTTCATCTTTTTTGCCGAATATTTTAAAAATCAAAAATGCAATTGAAACGAAAAAGACAGAATCCAATACACGCCATATCCATATATTGGATCTTGAAAACAATACAATCGTGCTATCAATGAGAATTCTTGAACTCCATTGGTAATAGTGGCGAGTAATAAAATCCTTATATGACTGATCGTCCAAAGCATGCATATAACGAATATCATCTGCACCTTTTTCTGTAAAAAAATGGCAAATGAAAACCACAACCAATAACAAAAGGAATGGATAGATATTATTGTATTTTTTCATGTTTCTTAAATCTACAAGAAAAGTGTATTTCAATTCGTTCCAAATAACATTATGATGCGCGGACGATATTTAATCCATTTAAGGTATTCCACATTCCAACGTTTCAAAAAACTATCGGAACCCAACCAGAATAGAACAAATACTTGGGGTAATACGACGTAAGAACAAGTAAACAAGCATGCAAATCGTAACAGATATAAAAGGTGAAAGCAAATATCCAATACTCATTAGTAATGGGTTGGAAGTTCCGAGAAGGACCTTCATTAACGATGTGCTAAAACTTGTGACCAATATATAATGGGACAAATATATAAAAAATGAACTTTCAGAGAAAATGTGTGGAATTAATAACGCCTTTTTGACAAAAAAAGTGGCTATACAAAAAGCCGTAGCACTACCCATTATAACAAAAAAAGGATAAATAAACTCTCCTATACGTGTATGATAGCCTAAAAAACGGATTGTAATAAAAAGCAATAATACCTGAATAGGAATAATCACAAACCTAAACCTCCACAGCCACTTAATAAAATCTATTTTCTTAATCGAGATATAAGCACCCGCTCCGAAAAAGAAGACAGACGTGGTGTGAAAACCTGGACAATTAAGTCCAACACCTGATATATAACAAAAGAAAAGTATTACTAGTCCCCAAAATTTGGTGTATTTGAACAAGCAATAAAAACAAGGAACAAATAATGACATTACCATCAAATCACGCAAGTACCAAAGAGGGGGGAGGTATGGTCCATACATCGGTGTGGAAATTCCTAACCAATTACATCTATAATCTTCCCACATATTACAATCCCAATACAGTCTTAAATAATGGTTATCTCCGAGGAAATCGATAGCGGAATCAAGACCATGAGTCCTAATCAAGCCTTGGAGTATTAAGAATATAGCTATACTATTCCATAGAATAAAAGGCAAGAACAAACTCTTAATCCTTTTTTTTAGTTTTAATATATAAATAGAATAATCCCATTCTTTAATGTTCCTAAAAAACAAAAAGCCTGAGATGAAAAAGAATATTGGGACTGCAATATGAGCAAGGACATTTGATATGCCAACTTTAAGAAGATTATATAAATCAAAACTACTCAAATGGGAGAAATCGATAGAATCATATTTTATTTCATCCCCGACACTATGAATATAAACCACAAGAAGAACTAAAGGAAATCTTAGCCAGTCTATAACCTCAAAAGTTTCTTCTTTATTTATTCTTGCAAGCTTTCTCATACATTAAATTCTACCGCATTTAAGTATTATCATTTGACATTTCATGGTATTCTTTCACCAAATAAACGGGGCGATTCTTACTTTCATTGAATATTCTTCCGATATATTCACCCAAAAGGCCTATTGAAATAAGTTGCGTAGCACCAAGGAATAATATTACTGTAATCAAGGTTGGAAAGCCTGCCACAGGATCACCCCAAATAAATGCTTTAATAAGAAATCGAGCTAAGAGAATAAGAGCTCCCAATGCTACTATTACGCCCAAAATTGTAGCCCATCTTAATGGTGCCGTGGTGAAACTGGTAAATCCTTCTACAGCCAAGCTCATTAACTGTAGGAAATTCCAATGGGTCTTTCCATGTTCTCTGTTGCCTCTATCAAAAAGGATTTCTTTCTTGTTATATCCTATCCAACAAAATAGGCCCTTCGTATATCTTTCACTCTCACGTAAACGCTTTAGAGCATCTATACATTTCCTATCTAAAAGTCTAAAATCACCAACATTTTTCAATATTTCAAACCTCGTTGCTTTGTCTAATATAGAATAGAATGCAAGAGAAAGGTATTTTTTCAAAAAACTTTCTTTACCTCTATTCCTTCTCTTCGCATATACATCATCATATCCTTTTTCCCAATAATCCAACATCTCTGGTATAAGAGAAGGAGGGTCTTGTAAGTCAGCATCCATTATAATCGCGCAATCACCTTTTACGAAATCAAAACCTGCTAACATCGCCTTTTCTTTACCAAAATTACGCGAAAGATCAACATAAGATATACATTTGTCATGTGCTGCCATTTCACGTATAATGGGCATGGTATTATCTTTACTTCCGTCATTTATGAAGAAAATTTCCCACCTGTAGTTACCATTTTCTGCTATAATCCTTTTCAACTCTTTATAGAGATATGGCAGAGACTCTTCTTCATTATAACATGGAATAAGTATTGAAACAAGTTTCATAATGGATAAATTTTATTCGTTATTTGAAAAAAAAGCAATTAGATTATTTTATACAAATGCCTAGAATAATAAAACACTGCTATAGCTTCAATCATTGATGATATCATGCTAACATAAGCAGTCAACACAGAAGAATACTGAGTTAACCACAAAGAAAGAGCAATATGAATTATTGAAACAGATAATGTTATAAACATCAATTCTTTCGTCTTTTTATAAAAGAAAAGAAAATTACAAAATTGTAAATATATGCATTGGAAAAAAGCCCCTATACTTAATGGAAACAAATATACAATTGCCGACTGATATTTAGGAAATAATAATGGGAATAATGCTATACAGATCAAATTAAGCAATATGGTGACAGCACAAAATAAACCTATCATCAATAACGTCTGCTTCCTTAACTTCCCTTTTGAGCCCTCTGGATCTTCAGATAAACATTTAAAAATATATACTGAATTCGATTGATTAAAAGCTGAGCCAATAGAATATATCAAAAAAGAGAAACTTGTTGAAAAGCTAAACAATCCTACTTGAGTAGTTGAAAAAAAGCCATTAATAATATACCTGTCAACACCTTGCCTTAAAAAGCCATTAATACTATGAGGTATCAAAGGTACGCCATAAGCCAAAGACTCTTTATATTGTTTTTTAGTTGGTAGTATAATTTTCAAATAACCCTTACGATATAGAAGGAATAAACTTACAAAAAAGAAAAAAGTTGTTGTATATAAATTTGCGTAAATACGCCCTAACCAGTCTTTTTTCAGAGCTATCACCAAAATTAGAGTTGCTGCAATATTCAATACTACAGATGCAGTAGTAACAAATCCATATGCTATAGGTTTCTCTTCTAATCGATATATGATTGTGAGTATTTGATAAACAATCTCTACAGCACAAATATAAATACAGACGAATTGAAGTTTAAAATCTATTTCTGCAACTCCTTCTATATAATTATGAAAAATAATAGAGAATAAAAACAAGAGGATACTTACTGCTATAGTACAAATAAGAACAAGATTAATATACTGAGATATTATTTCCTTATTAACCTTGAAGTAATTAATACTAATAATACCAATTGTACACAAACAAATAAAGACGGCAACTACACTTACATCGGTATAAAAGAGATTGAGTTTACCATAAGAATCTGGCATAATATACCAAGAAAGAACTATAAGCAACAAAAAATTAAGTCCTCTATTCAGGAACATGAAGAATGTGAAAATACTTCCGTTCCTAAAATTCTGATTATTAAAAAGCCCTTTTAACTTATCCCACATAAGTATTGATTATAACATATCCTCCAATTTTCCACGTTCATAAGCATCTATATAGGAGCCTTCTGTACAGTTGAGTATCTTGACATCTCCCAAATAGTCTGCAAAACAACGTAGGTCTAAGTGCGCTCCAAAAGTTGCATATAAAGATTGCAACAAATCAACAAGTTTAATAGGAATACCTTCATAATTACGCCATACGATTTCTTTTTCGCCATAAAAATGCCTGTCAATCAATACGACTTCATTCCTTTCATTTACCCGAACATCTCTCATCCAGGAATGTTCTACCCCCAATAGGTATATGCTTTTATAGCCCAAAAGAATAGAACTATATATCGCAGAAATAGTCACATTTGACTCATTTGGAGATATCAATCCTTTCTTGAACAGCCACATCCTAAACGATTTTGCAGGCTTTAGTTCTGGATTCCACGAGTTATTACAAAATCTATGTACCTTCACACAAGGATTTCTTTCAAAAGACTGTATGGCCCATTTAGGACAACTATATGGAACCAGCAAAATGATATTCCAATCTATATGCTTTATGTTTTCCCAAAACTGTTTGATATCTTCCCTGTCTCGTAAGACCCAAATAGCCTTATCGACAAATACATGTATTTTGGGCTTTATCTGTTTAAAGACCTGATTGTTTATACTTAAATTGACCGTGCAAAAATCGTACTGATTAAAAGCTTCTAAATTATCTACTATTTGGCTAAAAGACGGGCCGTTCCCTAATAAACATAATCTCTTGATTTGTTCCTTTTTTGGCAGGTCATTTTTGAAATGTTGGTATTGCAGCTGATACGCCAATGGCCTTACAAGTCCCCAAAGGTCAGAGAAAAAGGCCAAAAAGAAATGTATAAAATGACGTAATTTTTGTATCATTTAGTCCTTATCTATAAATGTCTAACCAAATCGTTTGCTTTCTGATATTCCTGTGGATTACCTATGTCTATCCAGGTGCCATTAAGCGGATAACGAATGACATGTTTTCCACCTGCTATAAGTTTTTCCACCAAATCAGTTGCATTAAAAAACTCTCCTTCCGGAATCTCTTCAAGCGCTCGGCGTTTAATCAGATATATACCTGCATTAGCATAATAATTATACTTGGGTTTCTCTAATAGACCATTAATATTACGTCCGTCGAGGTCGAGGATACCATAAGGAATACTTACATTATATGGAACTGCCGCAACTGACATCTCTGCGTCATGTTGCTTGAAATGCATGTAAAAGTCTTCGTAATCGATATTGGTGAAAAGGTCGCTGTTCATTACCAATATTGTGTCATTATAAAATTTCGTCACAAAATTGATACTGCCAATAGTTCCAAGATATTGCGGTTCGCAAACAGTTTGTATTATAACTCCGTTTCTGGGCTCTTTATAGTGTTCTTCTATCTGCTCCTTTAGATAGTTTACAGTAACATTGATATGCTGAATACCGTATGATATCAATCTATCAACATTATGATCTATGATGGCCTTGTCTCCTACGAGCAATAATGGCTTAGGGGTCTTTTCTGTTAATGGGCGCAAACGTTCTCCTTTGCCTCCAGCCATCAGAACGGCATCTATTGGAAGGCGGGTCTTGTACCGGTCTAAATCAATAATATCAACAATATGATGGTCTTCATCCAGGACTGGAATCAATTTCATCTTCAATTCTTTCTGACGTTTGATTTCATTCACATCAGTAATATTATCAGCAGTCATAAAGTTGAAATTACGGTGCATGACCTTTTCAGCCTTGTCGTTAACTGATGCGCCGGCAATCAATGCTCGACGAGAATCACCATCGGTCAGTGTACCCACCATGCGCAAGTCATCATCAACAACAAAGAGAACTAATGGTCCAGAACCTATATCATTGATTTGAGACAGGGCTTCAAGAAGCGTCTTCTCCTTAGATAAAAGATGGATATCATTCATTTCTTTTTCGTTTTGATGATTAAATTCGGAGATTCCCCAAACACAATGCTGTCATCAGGAATATCCTGATTCTTAACAATAGCTCCAGCTCCTAAATCGACATTATTTCCAATATGGGAACTACCTAAAATACTTGAATTTGAAAACATTCGGACATTCTCGCCTATTACAGGATAGAATAGGTTTCCTGTACGATCACGTGTGCCTCCAACCGTACAGCCTTGATAAAAGAAGAAACCGTTTCCATATTTTGCTCTTCCCATTACACTGCCCAAAGGGTGCTCGGCTCCGAAACATTCTGGCAGATCTATGGCATAGAACAAATCTACTGCATGAAAGATTTTATTAAGATAGTAAAGTTTATCTGTAATTTCACCTGCATTACTCTTATATAGCTTATGAGACAGATAATAGAGGAAAATCATATATTGAACCGAATGATAAGGATTGAACCTACATGTTCTACCCTCCTCAGTTTCAACCAGAAAATACTTGTTGTCAGAGTGAGAGAAGTTTATTTCACATGCTTCCAATGCATTATCGAGGTGTCCCTTGAGTAACATCTCTTCTTCTGAAGAAATAAGGAAATGGCCTTTCAACTGCAGTAATAACTGAGCGAATATGTCTTTCTTCGGGATGGTAAATATCATTTTTTCCAGCTTACCGCTTTTTTATAAATTTCCTTAAATGCTTCTTTTTTATCAAAAAGATAATTTGCTATCACCTGCATCAGTTCGTAGTCTTCTTCTGAGTCTATATCAAGGATTCCTGTATCAGCCATTACTACAGCATCACAATTAGAATTAAAGAATGTGGATTGTTCCTTGTTTCTGAGAGCATCAGGTGAATAAGCATAGATAGAAGCATTCATGTCATAGAATACTGGAGCCTCTTGACGGGTAGTGAAATTAGAAGGAATTGCTTTGCAGAAAAAGCCTTTCTCTTCTTTTACCATGTTGAAATATGGATTTCTACGTGAAGGTGCTACACTGTAAACCACATCTACATCGTTGCGTAGTTTCTTTTTGTCAATGGCATTCTTCACATCCTGCACGGTACGCAGTGGCGAAGTAATATCCAAATCAACTACCATATCATACTTGCAACCAAACACCTCTTCTGCCTTATTAAGACTATCCAAGATAACTGCCACCTTGGGTACTTTGTCACCTGCCAGACACTCTTCACGGTGAATAATAGTCACAGGTACTTCATCTACTCTGCGAACCAAGCCTTTCAAGGGATCGCTGTCGGTATTCAACACCACCTTGATGTCATCACCCTGTCCATACTTCTCCATATACAGGGCAATATTGGCCATAGAATACCACACTAAGGGTACATCAAGGAAGTCCCGAGCATTCTTGCCTTTCACTCCTTTAGAACCAGCTCGACCACATAATGTAAACAGAATATTCATATCAGAATTCTCCTTTTGCTATTTTCAGCACTTGGTAAGCACGTTCCGGAGTGCTGTCGTTTATTGTTTTGTAATTTATTATCTCAAAGAAATGGGCTATCTCTGCTAGCTGATAGGCATTTCGCTCACTTTCCAACTTGATAACCTTACCCGCTTTCGAGTAGTTAACCGTTCCGGCAATCAAATCACAACGAATCGTGTCTTCTGCCGTGAAGAGTTCAAGTGTGCGTTGAGTTTGACGACCAAAGTAATCCAGATGCAGTTCAAAAGTGGTTTTCTCGTTTCTGCCTATGTAAATAGCCAAATCATCACTATCTATCTCCAGATTTGAGACCTTTTTTATCAACTGATGACATTCTGTAGGCATACCAAAGAGCCAAGTCAGGTAATCCCATTCGTGAATGAGATCAATACTTACGCCTCCACCCATATCTTTGTGTGCGCTATAAGTCTGTCGATAGTCTTGACCGGGCCTCCATTCTGGCAGATAACTGGAAGACATTGCTCTAACACATATCACATCGTTAGGATTCACATGCTGCCTCACATATTGGATTACAGCATTGTAGTGCAACGGACAAGCTACGTATGAAGGTATATCTTTGATGCTCTCGAATATATTCTCATCTACTGCAGTGCTGTCAAATACCGGTTTTTCTATGAAGAAAGACTTGGTATGGTCAGCAAACTTGTCAACTGTCTCATAGTGCATAGATGTAGGATTGGTTACGAACACAATATCATACATTCTCTCTGATGGAAGAACCTCACTATACAGATAAGTATTGTTTACCAAAGGCTGCAACTCTTCCGCCAACGGTCTTACTAATGAACTGCGGTATAAATCCATCGTACAACCATCACCCTGTGATGCCAAGTATGTATGCACATTCTTCAGGTGACGTGTGGCAATGGAGCCCAGCCCTACAAATGCGATCTTATAACGCTTCATTATGCCTCAATCTTGTCAATGACCTTTAACAACTCATAGTCTTTTTCAAAAGTCCAAGCAGGTACTGCTTTGGGGTCTCCAATCTGAGCTAGGAAAGCGTTCAATTCCTCACGGTAAGGATTCTCCGTTATAAAAGCAGCATATCCCTCTACGTGTTCAGAAGCATTCTCAAATTGTATGATCTTCATTTCCTTTTTCTCAATGTCATATTCCTGCAAGGAGTCTGCTGTTCCGTTCCAAGACATTTGAAAGGTTTCTCCATATACCTCAATATGGCGGATAGACTTCCGCGTTACCACATCAGCAGCTAAAACGCCTTTGTTACCGTTCTCGTGTTCAATGGTAATAAGGTAATTATCATTGTAATTTATATTGAGCTGCGTATTCTTGCTCTTTACCGCACTAACATTCTTAATAGGTCCAAAAGCCGTAACGATCCAAGGCAAGTCGATAGCCATTATCTCACGACAACCATTAGTACGAGGATTTCCAATGAAATAATTATTGTAACTCTCCCATGGATGCCAGTCAGGCAAGTACTGCCCTATGTGATAAATATAGTTTAGCGGACATTTAGCATTATTGGCTTTATCTATAATAGCCTGTGTTTCTTTGCGATACAGGAACGTAGAAGACAGAAACAAAACTTTCCCTTTCTCCTTGGCCAAAGTTATATTTTCTGCATAACCATCTGCTACCAGATTAATCTCCGTGAATACATGAAGATTATTCTGCAGACATTCCTTAATAATGGCTGCATGGGAGAGAGGAGAGGTACTGATAATTGCAGCATCAGGTTGTTCAGCAGCCATAGCTTCTGCAATACAGGCATAGCATTTAAGACCAAACATTTCTTTTACTTCCGCACAACGGCTCTCCTGACTATCTATACCAAAGAGCTGTATGTCCTTCTGCTCACTCAACAAGCGAATTCTACGTTTGCCCATTGAACCAAGACCTATCACTATTATCTTCATAAATCGTAAAAATGTTTCTGAACTATATTATCTAACGGATAGGTTTTGATGACATTTAAGATGGATTCGCAAGTACCCTCCTTATAATAGGGGTTGTCTATAGCCTTGTTGCCATAAGAAACGACCTCCTTCAAACCTTCTTTAATCTCTTCTGTGGAATAACCGCAATGAATCACGCTTTTCGCTGCAATGCGACCTTTCTGACGATCACCAATATCCAATGTAGGAATACCAAAACTGGGTACCTCAATAATACCGCTGGAAGAGTTACCTATTACGGCAGTCATATACTTCAATGCAGAAAAATAACGTCTCTGACCAAGTGACGGAATAAACATACATCTTTCCTGATTCCTATCAATATACTCCTGGATACGCTTGATGATAATCTGCGAATTGGTATCTGAATTGGAATAGGTAAAAATGACATGATAATCCTTATAAGCATCCATAGCATCCAACAGGTTCAATACCTGTGTCTCAGATGACATATTGCAGAGTGTAACAGGATGGTAGGTGCAAAGGAAACATCTGTCCGTCATCTGGAAGTTCAGGCTTTGTTCTATCTCCTCTTTGCTCATAAAGTCATTCTTCAACACATTCTCCACACCCAAAGCACCTACATTGAACACTCGCTCAGGCTGTTCACCCAGCTGGATTACTCGCTTGCGATAAGCCTCAGTAGATGTAAAATGAAGATGACTCATCTTGGTTATGGCATGACGGATGGCATCATCAAAGGCTCCTTCTGTAATTTCTCCTCCATGCAGATGAGCAATGGGTATCTTGTATATCAGAGCTGTGGATGCTACAGCCAGCATCTCATAGCGGTCACCAAGTATCAGCAACAAGTCTGGCTGCAATGCATCAAAAGCATCTGCAAAGCCGGCAACTCCTCTGCTGATCGACTTGGCTGTGGTGTTGGCATTATCTATCGCATCGTCATCAGCCATATACACCTTATAGTCTATAATAAATCTATCGCTCTCAATCTCTTTATAAGTCTCTCCTTGACATTTTGAAAGATGTTGATTTGTTGCAATTACTTGTAATTCAAGTTCTGGGCATTCTTTGATGGCCGACATCAACCTTTTCAAAATGCCATATTCTGCACGACTACCGGTAACTACACAAATTTTTCTTTTCATCGCGAACACGAATAAAACCAATTGAACGTATTATAGTTCGATTAATTCATCCTCAGCAAAATTGCGAATGGCCTTATTTCCTATGATCTTCTCCCACTGCATTGGCGAGATTCCTGTTCCGGGGCGCTTCACAGTCAGATTCTCTTCCGAAAAGATTTCACCGGCTTTGATATCGCAAGCGGCCACGATGCTCTTGCGGGCAATCGTAATATTCTTGCGCTCACTTTCACTTACATGTTTAGTTCCATCACCACCTATAGCCTTTTCAATATTGCGGATAGCCCTTACCATAGCCTTCAATTCATCTGGTTCCAGACTGGCTTTGTGGTCAGGGCCTTCCATATTCCTATCAAGTGTAAAATGTTTCTCAATCACAGTTGCTCCTAATGCGACGGCGGCTATCGGAACTTCAATTCCCTTAGTATGATCAGAATAACCTACCTTCACACCAAATTCTTTTCGAAGTGCATCCATCGCTTTGAGGTTCACATCCTCGAAGGGTGTAGGATATTCAGTATTACAATGAAGCAGTATCAGGTTCTCCTTGGAAAGACCATTCTTATACAGTGCTTCAACAGCCGCACGAACATCCTGCATATCACACATTCCTGTGCTCAATATGGTTTTCTCGTTATATGTGGCAACTCGTTTCAAAAAAGGATAATTGGTTACTTCTCCTGAAGGGATCTTCCATAAACCTAAGTTTAAAGAATTCAGGTAATCAATACTATCAAAGTCAAAAGCAGTGGAGAAGAACTCGATGTCCTTCTCTTTGCAATAGGCTATCAGTTCTTCGTGGTCTTTAGGGGACAGTTCCAGCTTCTTTAACATCTGGTACTGGCTGTCGCCTCCTTTACCTATGTTCTTCTGCTGGTACTCTGCTTGTTTAGCTGCTTTAGTAACGAGTTTTGAAGCCTTGAAAGTCTGGAACTTGATGTAGTCTACACCAGCGTCTACCGCCTTGTCAACCAGCTGCTTTGCCAATTCTATGGAGCCGTTGTGGTTTACCCCTGCTTCCGCTATGATGATAGTATGATTGAATTTCATTCGACCTTTCTCACGCTCGGCATAAGGAATGTATTCCTTATGCTCTCGCTTAATCGAAACGTTGCTCATTTTGCTTTGATTTTCAGTATGGCAGGATTGCCGGAATAGATGCCTTTTATGTTGATGGACTTTCTTACTAAGGAACCCGCACCAACGATAATATCATCTCCAATCGTGATGCCATTGGCCAATACAGACTGGCTACCGATAAAACAGTTGGCACCTACCTTGCAATCGCCATTGATCATTGTACCAGTTGAAATATGGCATTGATCGCCTATTATTGCATCGTGTTCCACGTTGGTAAAGGAATTAAGGATAACATTGTTACCAATTTTTGCTCCTGCATTCACAAAGGCATGGTGCATAACTACCGTCCCTTCGCCAATCGTGGCATATTTAGATACATAGGCTGTACTGGCAATGATGGTTGCCAGTTTACCACCAGCCTCTTTCACTCTTTTATAAAGTTTTATACGAGTTGCTGGATTCTTAATAAATCCTACGGTAATAACAAATTCCGCCTTGTCAACGTAAAAGGGAATGTCGTCGTCAGTACCTATAACTTTGGTGGAGAGAATTTCCTTGCCAATGTCCTCGGGAATGTCCAGCACACCAAGTATGTCGTATCCAGCACTCTCCGCAACCTCAAGTACGGATTTACAATGGCCACCACCGCCGATAAGAATTAATGGTTTCTTCATTGTTTGATTATAAAACAAAGATAGAAGAGTTTCTAAGGTCAAATAATCGACCTTATATCTCTATCTCAACCTGTGGCTGTATAAGATTCTCAATTTCAGTAAGAAGGTTGCACTCTACCATATCGGTATCTAACGACACGATTAGAGAGTAGTGCAGAGGCTTGTTGTAGCACCCTAGCTTCTTACGGTTTTTCCACCAGCCAGCAACGGGATAGACCGCAATTTTGTTGCATGTGGCCAGTTCTGCAGCTGTTGTCTCTATAGAGTCCTTATGGATGGAACCTCGTACACGCCTTTTGATGCCAATACCCCACCGTGACGTTCTGTTGTCAACCACATTTGCATTGTCCTCCTCAGACTCTT
>ONDS01000039.1 GCA_900316685.1 uncultured Prevotellaceae bacterium
GTACGCAACTTTACCCATTTGTGAAACTTTTTCATGAGATTTCATTCAACGAGTACTCACCAATCTGTTCCACTCTGCAAATTTAGAGCAGGGGTGGTCGCTTTTCCATAGCAATCTAACTTTTCCCTTCCTTTTCCAAAGGAGGGGCAGGGTGGTCGCTTTTCCATAGCAGGCTAACTTTTCCCCTCCTTTTCCAAAGGAGGGGCAGGGGTGGTTTGTAAAAAAATGTCCCAACCTCTTTTCTCACTCCCTCCCTTTGCGAGGGCCGGGGTGGGTATTATTTTACTCCTTTCTTAATACTCGCCCGGAAGTCGCTGATGTCGTTGAACAGATTGGTGATGGCATTCTGTAGCTTGTTGGGCTTCAATAGCTTCGCATCAGGATTTACCACGATGCGTATACCGCGCTTGACGATCTTCACGTCGATGTCTTTACCCATCATCACGGGGTCGCCATCATAATGTACGGGACCATCTTCCTGGCGATGCACATGAATATGGTCGGTACGGAATGTCTGTACCTTGCTGCTACGGTCCAATGTCTTGTTCATCATGTCGAAACCCATCTCGGGGGCGTCAAGAAAACCGAAAGGATCCATCACAATCACATCCAACAGTCCATCGCTCATCGAGGCCTGGGGGGCAATATAGGCGTTGTTGCCATATTGCGATGCGTTGGCACAAGACACAAGGTAAGCGAAGTGGTGCAATTCCTCGTTGCCGATGGTGATGTCGTAGGGCTCACCTTTATAGCGAAGACCCTGACTCAAAACCAGCTGCATGTATTTCAACTTGCCGCGCTTGCCGCCCTCGGCGAATTTTTGGCTGATAAAGGCGTCGAAGCCCATACCGCAGGTGCAGAAAAAGGGATTGTCGTTGATCATGCCGTAATCCAACTCGCGGATGTCACACTGGTTGATGATCTCTATGGCTTTCTTGATGTTGATGGGAATCATCAGGTGACGGGCCAGACCATTGCCGCTGCCGCAGGGGAGGATGCCCATGGCTGTCGATGAATGGACCAAAGCCTTGCCTACCTCGTTAATTGTACCGTCGCCGCCAACGGCCACCACGATGTCCATCCCTTCTTCACAGGCTTCCTGGGCTATCACTGTGGCATGACCCGCATACTCAGTGTAGCGGATGGTATGGTCGAACAGGCCATGATTCAGGTATTTGTCAATCTTGCCGGGAATGCCGGCTTTCTTCACCGTTCCCGATATAGGATTAAGGATAAACAATATTCTTTTTTTCTCCATGACCTCTTTATCGTTTTTGGGGGCGTTATTTGTTTGCAAAAGTACAAAAAAACAGCCATAGACTTTGATTTAGATAAGTATTTTTTAACCTTTTGGTAGAATTCTGGACAAAAAGTGCGGAGATTAAGACATTTTTTGTATCTTTGCAGCCTAAAAAATAATATTTACTTTTATTTCGAATAGAAAATGGGTCTTTTACAAGAAAAACTCAAACAATATCGTGAGCCTCAAAAGTATATGGCACAAGGTGTCTATCCGTACTTTAGGGAAATCTATGGTAAGCAGGGTACAGAGGTCGACATGGCAGGACAGCGTGTGCTCATGTTCGGTTCAAATGCATATACCGGGCTCACTGGCGACCAAAGAATTATCGACGCGGCGAAGGCTGCACTCGACAAGTATGGTTCAGGATGCGCGGGAAGCAGGTTCCTCAATGGTACGCTCGACTTGCATGTGCAACTGGAAAAGGAATTGGCTGAATTCGAACATAAAGATGATGCCCTCTGTTTCTCAACAGGATTCTTCGTCAATTCGGGAGTGCTCGCCGTTATCTGCGGAAGGGAAGATTACATCATCTGCGACGAGCGCGACCATGCCTCTATCGTTGATGGAAGACGACTTTCTTTCGCCAAACAACTCAAATTCAGGCATAACGATATGGAAGACCTGGAGAAACAACTCCAGAAATGCGACCCCAATGCCGTGAAACTCATCGTGGTCGATGGCGTGTTTTCCATGGAGGGCGACCTGGCTAAATTGCCGGAGATAGTGGCCCTGAAAAAGAAATACAATGCTTCTATCATGGTCGACGAGGCTCACGGACTCGGCGTGTTCGGAAAAGAGGGTAGGGGCGTATGCGACTACTTCGGAGTGACAGACGATGTCGACCTTATCATGGGTACCTTCAGCAAGAGTCTCGCAAGCATCGGTGGATTCATTGCTGCCGATTTCGATACCATCAACTACCTGCGCCACAATTGCCGCACCTATATCTTCAGTGCTTCCAACACTCCGGCGGCTACTGCTGCGGCACGTGAAGCACTGCACATCATGCGACAGGAACCCGAGCGTATGGAAAACCTTTGGAAGGTGACCAATTATGCGCTGAAACGCTTCCGTGAAGAGGGCTTCGAAATCGGTGATACCGAGAGCCCCATCATTCCGCTCTATGTGCGCGATGTGGAAAAGACGTTCATCGTGACAAAGCTGGCTTTCGACAATGGGGTGTTCATCAATCCGGTTATTCCACCGGCATGTGCTCCCCAGGACACACTGGTGCGTTTCGCTCTCATGGCCACTCATACACAAGAGCAGGTGGAAAGGGGCGTTCAGGCTCTCAAAAAAGTGTTCCTACAACTGGATCTGCTTAAATAATTTTGCGGAATAATTTGCAAACTTCGGCGAAAGTATGTACTTTTGCAGCCGAATTTGCAAAACGGGGTGTAGCGCAGTCCGGTAGCGCTCCTGGTTTGGGACCAGGCGGTCGCAGGTTCGAATCCTGTCGCCCCGACAAGAAAAGGAGGATGCTCATAAGGGCATCCTCCTTTTTATATACTTTTATAAAATATCAACCGATGGCTCCTTTTCCAAAACGAGCAAACGTCCTCCCCTCCTTTCCCAAAACGAGCAAACGTCTTCCCCCTCCTACAGGAAGGGTTAGGGGAGGTCGCTTTTCCGTAGCAAGCTAACTTTTCCCCTCCTTTTCCAAAGGAGGGGCAGGGGTGGTTTGTAAAAAAATGTCCCAACCTCTTTTCTCATTCCCTCCCTTCGGGAGGGCCGGGGTGGGTATTAAGGGGTGGTTTGTAAAAAAATGTCCCAACCTCTTTTCTCCCTCCCTCCCTTCGGGAGGCCCAGGGTGGGTATTAATCATTCAAAAGTCTCTTCAACCGGCTCTTAGGCTCCCTGGCCTCGGGATACAACTCCAGGGCCTTGCGGTAATTGGCGATGGCGGCATCGGACATATGCTCCCGCTCGCAATCCTTGCCCATCAGTGTATATTCAGCCGCCAACTTCTTGAGGAACTTGTCGCGCGAATGCATCTTTTCCTCTAAAGCCTGGATTTCTTGCCGCAGTTGGTTCACCACGTTCAGCTTCCTGCGTATATAACGTTGCACCACGGGCTTCTCTATGTCATACCGTAGATGGATGGCCTTGAAGAAATGCTGGAGAAACAAGTCCATGTCCCCTTGGTCGAAACTCCTGATGCTTTCCTCATATTCTCGGTCGGCTTGACTGGCGGAGAGGGCACTGCGATACAAACGACCGTCATTGAACTGGGTGGCGAAACGTATCACTTCCGACTTTACGAAGATGTCTCCCCTGCGCAGGGGTTCATGAAGGCTGATGCCTTCCAGGGAACGACAACGCGACAAGGCCACATAGGCTTGGCCGCCGGCAAACACGCCACCGCTGAAATCTATCTCCACCTGGCGGAAGGTCAGTCCTTGGCTCTTATGTACGGTGATGGCCCATGCCAAACGAACGGGAAACTGGGTGAAGGTGCCGATCTCTTCCTCCTCGATCTTCTTCTCTTTCTCGTTGAATGTATAACGCATGTTGCTCCAACGCTCCTCAAACACATCGTAACTCTCGCCGTCTTCGGTGATGATGCTCAGATAGGGAAGACTGTCGTCGTCCACAGACATGGCTTCCACCATGCCCAACGTGCCGTTCACCCAACGATGGTCTTTGTCGTTTTTCACGAAGATGACCTGGGCACCGGGTTTCAACTCCAACACTTCGGTGGTGGGTAAACTCGAGGAGGGAAACTCGCCGGTGATGGTGCCATGGTAACTGACGGCTTCACCGGGCAGGGCATTGAGGTGCTGCTCGTTGATGTAATCCACGGTGTCGCGACGGGCGGAAAGGGTGATGGAGAGCTGGCTCTCGGCTGTGGTCGATGCTGTGCCTACGCGACTGTTCAACAAACGCAGGTCGGAATCGCTGACGTGGTTGGTGCGGATATGGTCCAATAGGTTGATAAACCGTGCGTCGGTCTGACGGTAAACGGTCTTCAGCTCTATGCTCACCAGAGGAAGTTCCTCAAACACACGGGCTCCAAAGAAATACATGCTCCTGTAATAGGGCAACAGCAACTGGCGGTCTTCTTCCCTGACGACGGGCTCCAACTGGAACACGTCACCCACCAGCAACAACTGTTTGCCTCCGAAGGGGGCCTTCATATTGCGGGAATAGATGCGCAACACTTTATCGATGAAGTCGATGATGTCGGCGCGCAACATACTCACTTCGTCGATGATCACCAATTCCAGCTCCCTGATAATCTTCCGCTTCTCGCCGGTGTATTTCAAGGTCTCCTTGATATGACGTGGCGAATACTTCACATCATCGGGAAGCAATGGATGGAAAGGCAACTTGAAAAAACTGTGAAGCGTGCTGCCGCCGGCATTGATGGCGGCTATGCCGGTGGGGGCTAACACCACGTATTTCTTCTTCGTCTGCGAACAGATATAACGTAGAAATGTGCTCTTGCCCGTTCCTGCCTTGCCGGTCAGGAAAAGGGAACGGTTGGTGTGCTCCACCAATTGTAGAGCAGCCTGGAACTCCTTATTCGTAAGGTCGATATGGTCGGTTGAAGGGGTCAAGGACGGGGTTATAAATCTCTGATTTGTATTTCCACTGGCTCGGTGCTCTCCACAGGGGGACGCTTGTCGCTCTTGCGGTTCTCTGGACCGCTTTCTTTCATTGGTGCCTCACCGGGAGGGATGCCGTATTCTCGATAGAGGTCGTTCTCGTCGTATTCATCGTAAGGGGGAATACCTTCCACTGGATTGCCGTAGGCATCATAGAGCTGCTCGTCATAGCTGGGGTCACCTTCTGGGTAATACGCGCTGTCGGGTTCTAACGGGCGGGTATAGGTGATATTGCAGTCATACCATTCGGTGGATACTTCTTCGCCCTTGGGTATCATGAAACGACCGCGGTACTTCTTGTAATTGGAGTCGCCTAACACCAAACGAAGGAAACGACCACAGATGGGAAGGGCGGCACGGCTGCCCTGACCTAAAGCACCTGAGCGGAAATGGATGCTGCGATATTCGCCTCCTACCCAGGCACCGACTACCAACTTAGGGGTCACTCCCATAAACCAGGCGTCACTGTTGTTGTTCGTGGTGCCGGTCTTTCCACCTACGTCGGTCATCTGGTCTGAGATATAGGTGGTGATACTGCGCGAGGTGCCACGGGGATTCTTCACTCCTCCCATCAGCATCTGTTGCATCAGATAGGCGGTCTTGTAGGGTAGGGCGCGGGGCTGCTCCTCGTTGCCCACATATATCTCCTTGCCATCGCGGTCGAGGATGCGGGTCACCAACACGGGCTTATGGCATCGGCCGTCGTTGGCTATCGTGCTGTAGGCGGTGGCCATCTCAAAGAGGGTGACGTCGCTCGAACCAAGGGCCATCGACGGATGGGTGCTTAGCTCGCTCGTCACACCCATGTCACGGGCGGTACGGATGATGTTGCGGATGCCCATCTCCTGACTCAGACGGACGGCAATGGAATTCAAACTGCGGGCGAAGGCATCTTTCAAGGGGATGGAGTCGCCGGAGAAATGGCCACCGGCGTTCTCGGGCTTCCATTCCACCACTTCGCGGTTGCTGTATACCACGGGCACTACCACTTGCTCGTCGCGCCGTTTGTCGCAGGGCGTGAGACCTTGGTTCATCGCCTCGGTATAGACAAACAGCTTGAAGGTGGAACCTGACTGGCGCTTGGCGGTCACCTTGTCGTAATTCCATGTGTTGTAGTCGATGTCGCCCACCCATGCCTTCACCTCGCCGGTCTGGGGCTCCATGGCGATAAAACTGCTGTGCAGATACTTCACCATGTGGCGTATCGAGTCGAGGGTGCTCATGTGCGCCTCGTAACGACCTCTGTCGTAACTCCATAAGGTCACCTTATGAGGCTTGTTCAGGTAATGCATGATGGAGTCGGGCTGATGGGGGAACCGTTCCTCCAAGGTATGGTAGATGGGTAATTTCTTGGCGATGTCCTCGATGAAATGGGGTATCACTTTGCCTTTCTCGTCACGCCAGGGCGTTTCTTGGCCCCAATGGGCGTTGAAATTCTGTTGGAGCGTACGCATATGCTGGTTCACCGACTGTTCGGCATACCGCTGCATCTTGCTGTCAAGGGTGGTGTAGATCTTCAGACCACTGTTGTACAGGTCATAGCCATAGTCCTTGCACCAGTCTGAGAGATGACTGGCCACGGCGGCCTTGAAATAGGGGGCGTAACCCTGCGTCGCGGCCTCGGGCGTGTACGACAATTTAAGGGGCTCGGCACTCAGGCTGTCGTAGGTGGCCCGGTCAAGGTCGCCCTGCGTGAGCATGTTATGAAGAACTACGTTGCGACGCGACAGACTGCGGTCGGGATAGGTTACGGGATTGTAGAAAGTAGTGGCTTTCAACATACCGACCAACAAGGCGGCCTGCTCGGTGGTCAACTCGGAGGGGGTAGTGTTGAAATACACCTTGGCGGCGGTCTTGATGCCATATACGTTCGGACCGAACTCCACAGTGTTGGCATACATGTTCAGGATCTCTTGCTTGTTGTATATGAACTCAAGCTTCGTCGCTAATATCCATTCCTTACTCTTCATCACGATGATGCGCAAACCGGGCACCTTGCCCAACAATCCCGTGGAATACTGGGTGCGGACATGGAAAAGGTTCTTGGCCAACTGTTGGGTGATGGTCGATGCTCCACGTGCTTCGCGGAACACGGCATCTTTGATCGCTCCCAACAATCCTATATAGTCGATGCCGTGGTGCGAGAAATAACGCTCGTCTTCAGTGTCTATCAGGGCTTTCCAAAATACGGGACTGATATCTTCGTAATCCACAGGACTACGGTTCTCATTGTAGAACTTGCCTATCAACTTGCCATCGGCACTGTATAGCTCTGATGCCTCGCTCGTGGGGGGATGCATGATGCTGTATATGCCGGGCGAGTCTCCGAAGAGCCATAGGAAATTGATGTCTACCATGCCAAGATAGACCACCAAGCCCACAACCATTGACACGAAAGCGATCATCACTTTCGTGTACCATCGACGTCCCTTGTACAATCGCGGATACCAGGTGAAAAAATTACATATCTTGTGCCAAAGCCACTTCATGGAGAGCTGTTTTACCCAACTTCTGCTTTCTTGTGCAGCAGACGGTTTTGAAACGTCATTCGCTGCGGAGAGCTGTTTTACCCAACTTCCGCTTTCTTCTTGCAAAATTACAAAAAAAGAATGATATTCCCATCTTTATTTGATAACATTAACGTAAATCCCTCCTTTTCCAAAGTGATTTTCTCCCCTCCTTTTCCAAAGCCAGCTAACTTCCTCCCCTCCTTTTCCAAAGCCAGCTAACTTCCTCCCCTCCTTTTCCAAAGCCAGCTAACTTCCTCCCCTCCTTTTCCAAAGCCAGCTAACTTCCTCCTCTCCTTTTCCAAAGCCAGCTAACTTCCTCCCCTCCTTTTCCAAAGCCAGCTAACTTCTTCCCCTCCTTTTCCAAAGGAGGGGTAATCTATATTAAGAGGCAAGCAAATTAACACTTTTAACATTTTCTTCCGTTGTGAAGATTTTTTCAGGGTTGAA
>ONDS01000031.1 GCA_900316685.1 uncultured Prevotellaceae bacterium
ATCTACGTGAGTGAAGGAAAGAAAGTAGTCATCAAATAATGAAACCAAAGCAATGAAAAAGACATATATCAAGCCCCTTTCCAACCAGCTCACCGTGGTAGGCGACAACCTGCTCGACGACGAGATGATCATCGTGAGCGACCCCGAAGAGGCCGTCAAGCCCGGTGATGAGGACGAGATCGAGGCCAACGAGATGCCTACCTTCTCCGTGTGGGATGAATGAAATAGGAAATTTGGAATAGGAAAAGGAGTGAGAGCCATGGTGACTCTCACTCCTTTTTTGGATAAGGCACAAAAAAAATTGATTGTCTCACGACAACCAATCTTAATTAACCTTAATAATCTAATACCATGAAAAACACGTTGCAAAGTTACGCGTTTTTTTCATATCTCCGCATAATTATGCAGGGAAATCTTTAGATTTTAACACTATTTAAAAGTTCCTCCATCCCACTTTACATATTTTTGTAAAAGTATTGCATCCAAAGCCTGTTTGTCGTCTTTCGACAAAAGAGGTTTGGATAAGGAGAACGTGAGGCTTTTTTCTTGCGGATTGACCGATGCCGCGATCAGGCAGGGGTCAATCATACGGCTCAGCCGTTCATACTCCTCCATAGCCATGGTGTCGGGTTTCCGCACCAAAGCTTCCTTGTCGAAAGGAGCCAACAATCCATCGTCGGACAAAGGTTTCCACGACGGGTCGTAGAAGCGCACCACGCTCTCCGGTTCCGGTCCCTGATAGGTGTTGACCACACAGAGGATCGTATCGCCGAGGGTGCGTGGCAGGAAGAGCACCTCCATCTTGGCTACTTGGCTCATGGAGAGCGACGCATAGTCAGGGGAGAAGACATCGAGCGAGGTGGTTCCTTCGAGTTTGTTCTTCACCTCGCCGCGCCCGCTACGCTCGGCAAACTCCACCAACTCGCCCATCATGCTGTGGTTGAGATAGGGAGCCATGCTGTCGGGCATGGCCATGAGCACGCGACGCATGGTGATCTGCGCCGATGCCACATTGCCCCAGCAACAAAAGAGGGCCAAGGCCACAAGCATTCCCTTTATCATCGACATGCCTTTCGTCATACCATGGGTTTAGACTTGTTGTCGCGGTTGTCGTGCACACGCACCGCCTTGCCCTCGCTGACGGGCAGTGAGCCCTTCTTCACGAGTCGCACCTTCGGGGTGAGCAGTATCTCATCCTTGAGGGCACGCTGTATGTCGCGCACCATCTTCTGCATATCAGGATAGATGTCGGTGGGAATATCGTCGACCTCCACCTCCACGGTCATGATATCGTTGTCGTCGACGGTGTCGAGGGTGATGAGGTAGTTGGAAGCCAGACCTGGGAACTGCACCAGGATTTTCTCCACCTGCATGGGGAACACATTGACCCCCTTGATGATGAACATATCGTCGGTGCGGCCGAGGATGCGGTCGATGCGCCGGTGGGTACGTCCACAGGGACAGGGTTCCGGGATGATGCGTGTGAGGTCGCGTGTGCGGTAGCGCAGGATAGGCATGAGTGTTCGGTCGAGTGTGGTAAGAATCATCTCGCCCACTTCGCCGTCGGGCACCGGTTCGAGGGTGTCGGGATTGACTATCTCCACGATATAATTGTCTTCCCAGAGGTGCATGCCCCGCTGGTACTTACATTCGAAGGCCACACCGGGACCGTTCATCTCCGTCATGCCGAACGAGTTGTAGGCCTTCACGCCCAACATACGTTCTATGCGCTGTCGCTGCTCCTCGGTATGCGGTTCGGCACCGATAAAGAGCGTATGCAACTTGGTGCTGCGCGGGTCGATGCCCTCCTCCTTGAACACCTCGGCCAGACGGATGGCGTAGGAGGGGATGGCGTGGAGGCAGGTGGTGCCGAAGTCGCGGATGAACATGATCTGCCGCTTGCTGTTGCCTGCGGCGGCAGGTACGGTGGTGCAACCCAGTTTCTCCGCGCCATATTGGAAGCCCAGACCACCTGTGAACATGCCATAGCCCGAACTGTTCTGGAACACGTCGGAGGGTCGGCAACCCACCATATAGAGATTGCGTGCCACCATATTTGCCCAGGAGTCGATGTCGTGTCGACTGTAAGCCACCACGGTGGGATGCCCTGTCGTTCCCGACGAGGAGTGGATACGTATGGCGTCGTCGAGCGAGCCCGCCACCAGTCCGAAGGGATAGGCCTCGCGCAGGTCGTTCTTGGTGGTGAAGGGGATCTTGCGTATATCGTCGAGCGACTTGATCTGTTCGGGAGAGATGCCCAGTTCGCCTAAGCGTTTCCCATAGAAAGGAGAGCGTAGGCAGGTGCCTATGGTCTGTTTCAACTTCTTCAGCTGCAACTCCTCCAGTTGTTCGCGTGGCATCGTTTCCAGTTCCGGTTGCCAATATTCATTTGCGGGATTATTCATATCGATAAACTGTTGGTTGATGGAAATAATTTGCAATATTACTTCATTTTTCTGAAATGGGCAACAAAATGGCGATAAAAAGGCCAATAAAAGCTCAAATCATCATAATTCTTTTGCTGTTTGGAGAATAAATGTTATTTTTGCAACGTGATTTTCTATTTCTCATGCACAGGTAACACCCAGTGGGCGGCACGCACCTTGGCCAACACCTTGGAAGAACGCTTGGTGTTCATGAACGATGATTCGCTGAAAGGGGCACCCTATACGTTGTCGCCCAACGAGCGCATCGGGTTCTGTTTCCCCGTGCATGGTTGGCGTCCGCCTGTGATGGTGCGCCGCTTCATCAGCCATTTAGAGGTGGCGGGGGCGGCAGGTCATCATTGTTGGGCGCTCTGCACGGCAGGCGACACCGTGGGCGAGGCGATGGACATTTTCTGCAGCGACCTGTCCACACGAGGCATTCAGGTGAACAGCACCTACTCGCTGCTGATGCCCGAGTCGTATGTGGGCCTGCCTTTCATGGATGTGGACAAGCCTGAAAGGGAGCGTGAGAAGATAGCCGCAGCGACCAAGGCTTTGGAGGCCTATGGCTTGCTCATCCTCCACCGAGCCAATGGAGAACATCACATAGTGCGTGGCCGTTGGCCGCGAATCAACAGCCGGGTGATAGGTCATGTGTTCGTGAAGCGACTGCTCACCGACAAGCCCTTCCATGTGGTGGACGAGCGTTGCGAGCGGTGCGGACGATGTGCGAAGAGCTGTCCCACGGGAGCCCTCAGTTGCGAGAAAGGAGCCCTACCCCACTGGTCGCACGACGGCCGTTGCCTGAGTTGTTTCGCCTGCTATCATCATTGTCCCCACCATGCCATAGAATACGGCCGTCGGACCAAGAACAAGGGGCAGTATGTTTTCAAGAGGTGAGTGACGAGTGACGAGTGACGAGTGATGAGTGACGAGTGATGAGTGACGAGTGATGAGTGACGAGTGGCGAGTGATGAGTGATGAGTGACGAGTGATGAGTGATGAGTGATGAGTGACGAGTGATGAGTGACGAGTTGGATAAAAAACATAAATTATGAAGATATGAAAAAAACTTTACTTTCCATCGTATTATTCCTCATGACCGCTATGGCATGGGCAGCCCCCGTACATCCGGGAACGGCTGTAATCACCCAGAGCGACGGCACCCAGCTGACCGTATTGGCCGTGGGCGATGAGGATTTCTGTTATTACACCACCACCGATGGTGTGTTGTTGGCACACAACGGCAAGGACTTCTGTATCGCCAGGGTGAATCAGTTTGGCGAGTTGGAGGCCACCGCCCAGCTGGCCCATGAGCCGTCGCTGCGCAGTGCCGCGGAGCGTCAGTTGGTGAGCAGCCAGGACAAGGCCCGCTTCGAAAGCAGCATGACGGGCTCGCACCAGATGCGCCGCATCATGCGCGAACCCGTGGCCACCACCTCTACCCTCTTCCCCCACACGGGCACGCCCAAGGCCATCGTCATCCTCGTCGACTTCCCCGACTGCCCCTTCACGCTGCCCGACCCCAAGGCATCGTTTGAGCAATACCTCAACAGCATGAGTAAGCCACAAGACCTCGGCAACCGCGAGGACGCCAACCTCTGCAGTGTGGCGAAATACTTCCAGACGGTGAGTCGCGGTGCCTTCGTGCCCCAGTTCGACCTCTACGGTCCCGTGACCATGCCCAAGGAACTGTCATTCTACGGCGGAACGACGAAAGGCGGTGGTGGCGAGAAGATGGACTCGCTGCTCAAACATGCCTGCATCGGTGCCGATGCCGAGATCGACTTCTCGCAATACGACAGCAACAACGACGGCAATGTAGACCTGGTCTACATCATCTATGCCGGCTACAGCGAGAGTTTCACACAGAACCCCGCCAAGTGCATCTGGCCTAAGTCGGGCACGGTGACCGCCGGCAAGTTCGATGGCAAGACCATCAAGCGCTATGGTGTGAACAACGAGCTGAACGGTTTCGCCGGTGCATATGGCTCGGCTCCCTTCCAGCGCATAAACGGCATCGGCCTGTTCTGCCATGAATTCTCTCACTGCATGGGTCTGCCCGACCTCTACCCCGTGCCCACCTCTCTGAAGGAGAACAACCAGTCGATGGAGACCTGGAGCGTGATGGACTATGGCGAATACCTCGACAACGGCCATTACCCCGCCAGTTATACCGCCTGGGAGCGCGAGGCCTTCGGATGGACCACCATCGAGACGCTGACCGAGAGCAAGGACCTGGAACTCAAGCCTTTGGATGCCGGCGGCACCGCCTACCGCATCTACAACGACAACGATGACACGCAGAAAGAGTATTTCATCATCGAGAACATCCAGCAAGGCAGTCTCAACGCCAAGCAGAAAGGTCACGGACTGATTGTTTACCACGTGAACTACAACCCCACCACCTTCTCGCTCTCCAGCAATAAGGTGAACAGCACCATCGGCAGCCCCGGCATGGCCATCGTTCCCGCCGACGGTCTGTGCTTCAGCAACAAATACGTGGGTAAATGGTATGAAGGCGACAGCATCACCAATGCCAAATACTATGCCCAGATAGCCGGCGACCCGTTCCCCGGCACGAGCAACGTGACCGAGCTTGACGACTACAGCGGCCTACCCAACCTGACCTTGTTCAAGGGCGACAAGATGAACAAGGCCCTCTACAACATCGCCGAGAACGATGGCATCGTCACCCTCCAGTTCGTGAGCGATACCTCGCTCGACGGCGTCGCCCATTTCGAAGACATCGCCTTGGAGTCGGAAAGCTTCATCAACGGTGCCGGCATGGAGGGCGAAGCGACCACCGATGCTTGGGGCAGCGCCGTGACTAAGGTGTTGCTCAAGAGCGGCGGCTTCACCTTCACCACCCTTTACAACGACGCTTGGGGCTCATGGTCAGGCTATGCCGTATCGAACCAGACATCCACCGCGTTCAACAGCTACGACGACCAGTACCACAACTGCGTGGGCAGCGGCTATGCTGGATCGCAGAACTTCGTGGTGGCCTTCCCCAGCACCTATGGTGAGGCTGTCGAGGTGAACGACCCCGCAGGCAAGGAAATCAGCGGATTCTACGTGACCAACACCGCCAACAACGTGAAGGCCTATACCGAAGGCGACGGCATGACTCCCGGTGAGTTCACCACCGGCGACTGGTGCTTGCTCACCATCACCGCCACACGCAGCGACGACACACAAGCCACGACCAGCGTCTATCTGGCCGACTACCGTTCGTCGAACGAAGCCGACCATTATTACATCGACAAATGGCAGTGGGTGAGCCTCGCCGAGCTGGGCCAGGTGAAGAGCCTGAAGTTCGAAATCACCAGTTCGCGCGCCAACGACT
This sequence comes from uncultured Prevotellaceae bacterium, assembly GCA_900316685.1. GTDB lineage: Bacteria > Bacteroidota > Bacteroidia > Bacteroidales > Bacteroidaceae > Prevotella. Next base: position 5,776 of record ONDS01000031.1, read on the forward strand.
GGGGCATGACCACACCCGGCTATTTCTGCATGGACAACCTTGACGGCACACCCGACGAGACCTCTGGCATCACACGTCCCGCCGTGGTACAGCACGATGGCGTCACCCGCTATTACGGCATCGACGGTCGCCAGCAAGAGGGCATCTCACGCGGTCTGAACATCATCCGCATGAGTGATGGCACCTACAGGAAGGTGTTGGTGAAATGAGAAATGTGAAATAAGAAATAAGAAGACGAAGTCCTGATGGGGGTGCCATCAGGACTTCGTCTTTTTTCATTGCGGTTTTTCTTTTTTTCGTTATAACGTCATATCGTTATTTCGTTATATCGTTATTACGTTATATCGTTATTACGACATTATCATCATTTCAATACACTCGGGGGCCGAAGATGGAGGTGCCCACCCTGACCATTGTGCTGCCACATTCGACGGCGATGGGGAAATCGTCGCTCATGCCCCAACTGCGTATGCGGAAACGGTCGTCGTCGGCAAAGAAGTCGCGCTTCACCTCGTCGAAGAACGCCTTTGCCGTAAGGAACTCGCTACGTATCTGCGCCTCATCGTCGACAAACGATGCCATCATCATCAGTCCCTGGATACTCACGTGCTCCATCGAGCGCCACTCGCCATCGGCGAGCAACGTGCGGCAATCGTCAAGGGTCAGCCCATATTTGGTGGCCTCCTGGGCGATATGTAACTCCAGGAGCACTGGAACGACGCGGTCGTGTTTGGCCGCCTGTTTCTCTATCTCGCGCAAGAGGCGCAACGAGTCGACCGCCTCGATCATCGACACATAAGGAACGATGTATTTCACCTTGTTGGTTTGCAGATGACCGATGAAATGCCATTTAATATCGTCAGGCAACGCTTCATGCTTGGCCGCCAGCTCCTGCTCATGGCTCTCGCCGAAGACACGTTGTCCTGCTTCGTAGGCCTGGAGCAGTTCCTCCTTAGGATGGAACTTGCTCACTGCCACGAGCGTCACATCATCGGGCAGCTGCTCCTTGATGTGCAGCAGGTTTTTCTGGATGTTCATATCCTATCAGGATTTAAGTATAGAGTACCCTACTCTTCGTATTCCGGTTTGTCGTCTTTTTCCTGTGTGGCCGCAGCCTGATGCTCAAAGACATCCATGATCTGGGTCTCACCCACCTGGGCTATCACATAATCGATCATCGTCTTGCCCATCATCTCCTCGATATGCTTGACGGCTCCCATGAGCGTTCCCGCCTGCACGAGGAAATAGTTGTTGGTGCGTTTCTCCTTTTCCGTCTTCTCGTCGATGGTGATGAACTGCAATTTTGCCTTATACCAGCGGTCGTCGCTCTGTGCCTCGCTGAAGAACACCTCTTTATATGAAGCCTTCTTGATGTCGCTCACCTCGAATTCGCCGCTGATGTACGACGACATCTCCTCGATGATGGTGGCCTCGGCCTCGGTGAAGCTCAGCGCATCCACGGTATATTGTTCTGTGACTTTCTTCTGCGAACCATCCTCGATGGTTTTCTCGTAACGTACTTTGGTTTCGAACCAAATGGCTGTTCTTGATCTCATTTTCGATTGGATAATTATAAATTGGAGAGCAAAAGTACAAAATTTATCATGAACAAGCGAAGAAAAGAAGATTTTTATTTAATTTTGCAGCCGAAAACAATAGGAGAACATGAAGGAGAAGAGGATGCGCATATTCTATTCGAAATTGTTATTGGCGGTATTCATACCCGCCCTGATGATTTCGGCCCTTCACCTGCACCAACCACAGGCTGCCGAAACAGACGTCTGCGTGGAATGTGCGGCGCATCTGCCTCATGTGGCCCACCTGAGCCCATCGGCAGGCGCCACCCTCGACTGCGTCTTCTGCCAGTTCCTCGGTCTCCCCTACCTTTTGCCCATCCTTTTTGCTGTCGTGCTTCTGTCGCGTCATGGGCAGAAAGTAGCCATCCGTTCCATTTGTCATCCAACAAGGTGCGCCCACCTCATATTATCCCTCCGCGCACCACCCATGCGATAACCCGTCATTTTCCCCCGCCCCATCAACCCGACAACGGCCCTATCTAGTCGTTATCGGACATTTACCCATTATTCACAACCAAACAATTATTCAAGTTTCTCATGTTGAAGATAAAGGAAGACAAAGAAAGATAAAGGGAGATAAAGGACATTACCTTTCCCCCATAGTGATGACAGGTTATGGACTATTGTCATTTATCTCCTTCTAACTTCTTCTAACTTCTTTTACCTACAAACAACTGGAGCTTGCGGAAGTTAAAACAATTATCGCATGAAAAGATATACCATATATGCCGCACTCTGCGGCATCGCCTTCACCGTCTGCACACCCTGCCAGGGTCAGACACAGGAAACGAACGACAGCACCGACATGTTCTGGCGCCACCTGCAACTGAACGAGGTGGTGGTGACCGGTGTCACCGGCGACACCAAACTCAAGCATACTCCCTCAGCCGTCAGTCTGCTGCGCAGCAAGGACCTTCGGCAGATACCCTCCACCAATATCGTCGATGCCATCGCCAAATTGCCCGGCCTGTCGCAGATCACCACGGGTGGCGGTATCAGCAAGCCCGTGATACGCGGATTGGGTTACAACCGCGTGGTGGTGAGCGTCGACGGCGTGCGCCAGGAAGGGCAGCAATGGGGCGACGAGCATGGTCTGGAGGTCGACGGTGCCAGCGTCCACTCCGTGGAGATACTCAAGGGACCAGCCAGCCTGCTTTACGGCTCCGACGCACTGGCCGGTGTGGTCATTCTCCACACTACCCCCATCCAGCCCGAGGGCGAGATGGCGGGCAGCGTATCCACCGAATACCAGACGAACAACGGGTTGGTGGACTACTCCCTCCACTTCGGCGGCAACCAGAAAGGTTGGCTGTGGGACGTGCGCTACAGCGGCAAGTGGGCCCATGCCTACAAGAACAAATACGATGGCTACGTGGCCGGTTCACAGTTTCGCGAGCAAGCCGTCAAAGGCATGTTCGGCGTGATGAGGACATGGGGCCAGAGCCGTCTGACCTTGAGTTATTACCACCTCACCCCGAGCATCGTCGAGGGCGAGCGCGACGCCGAGACAGGCGAGTTGGAATGTACCACCGCCGATGTGAAGACCTACTCGAAGGCCTTGCCCTTCCAGCACGTGAAACATTACAAGGCAGTGTGGGACAACAGCCTCTACATAGGCGACGGCCAGCTGAAGGCCAACGTGTCGTACCAGCAGAACCAGCGCCAGGAATACGAGGAGTCGGCCGACGACTATGGCCTGTACTTCCAGACCCACACCTTAGGGTATGATTTCCGTTACCTGTCGGAAGAACATGCCGGGTGGCGCTACAACTTCGGGCTGAACGGCATGTACCAACGCTCGCTCAACAAAGGCGAGGAGTTTCTCATCCCCGCCTACTCCCTGTTCGACATCGGTCTGTCGGCCACTGCCTCACGCACCATCGACCGTTGGACCATCAATGGCGGCCTGCGTGTAGACCGCCGTTGGCTGCACAGCGAAGAACAGGAAGAAGAGGGAGAGATGCGTTTCGAATCGTTCAATCGCAATTTCACCGGCCTAAGCGGTAGTGTGGGCGCCGTGTTCAACGCCAACCGCCATCTCAACATCCGCATGAACCTGGCCCGCGGTTTCCGCGCCCCCAACCTGAGCGAATTGGGTTCCAACGGCGAGCATGAGGGCACCCTGCGCTACGAGTTGGGCAACAAGGACCTGAAAGCCGAGAACAGCTGGCAGATAGACCTCGGCATGGACTACAGCGGACGTTACATAGGAGCCGAGTTGGCGCTGTTCGCCAACCGCATCGACCATTACATCTTTGCCAGCAAGACCGGCGAGCTGTCCGACGAGGGCCATTCCATCTATGCTTTCCAACAAGGCGATGCCGTGCTCATGGGTTTGGAGGCACATGTAGATTTCCACCCCATCCACAGTCTTCACTTCGGCAATAGTTTCTCGATGGTCTCCGCCCGTCAGATGCACCAGCCCGAAGAGAGCCGTTGGCTGCCCTTCACCCCCGCCCCCCGCTGGCTTTCGGAGGTGAAATGGGAAATCAACCACCATGGCAAGATATTCAACAACAGTTACCTCTCTTTCGAGGTAGACCAAAACTTCCGCCAGAACCATTTCTACGAGGCCGACGGTACCGAGACGGCCACTCCCTACTATGCGCTGTTGAACCTCTCTGCGGGTGCCGACATCATGGTGAAAGGCAAGAAATGGGCTGAGGTGTGCATCAGTGGCACCAACCTGACCAACCGCGCCTACCAGAGCCACCTGAGCCGTCTGAAATATGCCGACGAGAACCCAGTGACAGGGCATCGCGGCATCTACAACATGGGCAGGAACATCATCTTCAAGGCCACGCTGTTTTTTTAGACAAAAGAACATAAGGACAAAGGATCAATTCAAATTTCGCATGTTTATGAAGATAAAGGAAGATAAATGGAGATCGCCGCTTTTCAAAACAATTTATGTAAAAAACACACTCGTTAATCGAAATTATATATTAACTTTGCACCCAAATTCATAAGAATCACCCAAAAAGCGTAAATATGCCAGAGATATCATTGCGTGGCATTGAGATGCCCGAATCGCCCATCCGCAAACTCGCTCCCTTGGCGGCAGCCGCCAAGAAGCGGGGCACCAAGGTGTATCATCTCAACATAGGCCAGCCCGACCTGCCCACTCCCAAAGAAGGACTGGCGGCCCTGAAGAACATCGACCGCAATATCCTCGAATATTCCCCTTCGCAGGGTTATCTGAGCTATCGCGAGAAATTGGTGGGCTATTACGCCAAATACAACATACATGTCACTCCCGAGGATATCATCATCACCTCGGGCGGTAGCGAGGCGGTGCTCTTCGCCTTCATGAGTTGCCTCAACCCCGGCGACGAAATTATCGTGCCCGAGCCCGCCTACGCCAACTACATGGCGTTCGCCATCAGTGCCGGTGCCAAGATACGCACCATCGCCACCACCATCGACGAGGGATTCTCACTGCCCAAGGTGGAGAAATTCGAAGAGCTGATCAACGAGCGCACACGTGCCATCATGATCTGCAACCCCAACAACCCCACCGGCTACCTGTATACGCGTCGTGAGATGAACCAGATACGCGACTTGGTGAAGAAATACGACCTTTACCTTTTCTCAGACGAGGTGTACCGCGAGTATATCTATACCGGCTCGCCCTATATCAGTGCCTGCCATCTGGAAGGCATCGAACAAAACGTCATTCTCATCGATTCCGTGTCGAAGCGCTACAGCGAGTGCGGCATACGCATCGGCGCCCTCATCACCAAGAACGCCGCCGTGCGTGCCGCCGTGATGAAATTCTGCCAGGCCCGTCTGTCACCACCCCTCATCGGCCAGATTGTGGCGGAAGCCTCACTTGACGCCACCGAGGAGTACTACCGCGACGTGTACGACGAATATGTAGAGCGCCGAAAATGCCTCATCGACGGTCTGAACCGCATCCCCGGTGTCTACTCCCCCATCCCCATGGGTGCGTTCTACACCGTGGCGAAGTTGCCCGTCGACGATGCCGAGCGTTTCTGCCGCTGGTGTCTTGAGGAGTTCAGTTACGAAGGATGCACGGTGATGATGGCTCCCGCCTCGGGATTCTACACCACCCCCGGAGCCGGTGTCGACCAGGTGCGTATCGCCTACGTACTGAAAAAGAAAGACCTGGTTCATGCCCTCACGGTCTTGCGCAAGGCGCTGGAGAGCTATCCCGGCAGGAAAGAAATTGAATATTGAATGTTGAATGTTGAATGTTGATTTGTCGCTTCGCGATGAAAAATTATTGAATGTAGAATTCGTCACTCAACACTAAACCCTCAACACTAAACCCTCAACACTAAACCCTCAACACTAAACCCTCAACACTAAACCCTCTAAGAGTGAATTTCCCGTTTTTCCTTGCCACCCACATCAACAAGGACCACACCGCCACCCGCAAGGTGAGCCGCCCCGCCATCAAGATAGGTATGTGGGGCGTGGCCATCGGTCTGACGGTGATGATCATCTCTGTGTGCGTGGTCATAGGGTTCAAGCACAGCATCCGCGACAAGGTGATAGGCTTTGGCAGCCATATCACCGTGAGCAACTTCCTCTCCATGCAGGAAAACGGCAATCATCCCGTGGGTCTCGATGCCTATGCCATGCAGCAGCTGCGCGCCATCGACGGCGTGGCGAGTGTGCAGCGTTACGCCATGAAGCAGGGCATCCTGAAGACCGACAAGGATTTCTTAGGTGTGATGTTCAAGGGTGTAGGTCCTGAGTTCGACAGCCGTTTCATCGCCGACAACATCGTCGAAGGCGCCATGCCCACCTTCAGCGACAGCACGAGCACCAACCGAGTGGTTATCTCGCGGCTGATGGCCAATAAGTTGCAGGTGAAGGCCGGCGAAAAGATCTTCGCCTATTTCTTAGGCACCGACGATGTGCGCACACGCCGGTTCACCATCAGTGCCATCTACGAGACCAACCTGAAGCATTTCGACGAGAGCATCTGTCTTACCGACCTCTACAGCATCGTACGGCTCAATGGATGGCAGAACGACCAGGCCAGCGGTGCCGAACTGACGTTGAAGGACTTCGGACAGTTGGACCAGGTGGCCCGCGACATCACCCGCCGCATCGACCGCACACAGGACAAATACGGCGAAACGTTCAGTTCACGCACTGTCATCGACGCCAACCCACAGATTTTCAGTTGGCTCGACCTCTTAGACCTCAACGTATGGATCATCCTGGGGTTGATGGTAGCTGTGGCGGGGTTCACCATGATTTCCGGTCTGCTCATCATCATCCTCGAACGCACGCAGATGATTGGTCTTCTGAAGGCCTTGGGAGCCAAGAACAGCACCATCCGACATACTTTCCTCTGGTTTGCCGTGTTCATCATCGGCAAGGGCCTGATCATCGGCAATATCATCGGCTTAGGACTTTGCCTGCTGCAACACTTCACCGGCCTGGTGAAGCTCGATGCCAGCGCCTATTACGTGAGCACGGTGCCCGTAGAGATCAACATCCCCCTCATCCTCTTGCTCAACATCGCCACCCTCTTGGTGAGCGTCCTGGTACTCGTCGGTCCGAGCTACCTCATCTCCCATATCCATCCGTCGAAGTCGATGCGGTATGAGTAGGAATTGATGGGAAACATCCGAAACGCATTAAAAAATCGTGTTTCGGAAGTATTATATTTGCTCATTTCAAAAAAAGGACTATATTTGCATCATCAACAAAAAAGCGAATATGGCAAACGAGATAGAGAAAAGAAATGAGGCCTTCCTGATTTATCAGGACGATAACGGAATAACTCGGGTCAATGTGAGATTCGAAGGCGAGGATGTGTGGCTGCTCCAGGAGCAGATTATGGAACTCTTTGATGCTTCACAGCAGGATGTAAGCTATCATATCAAGCAGATCTATGCAGAGGGTGAGCAAGACCCTGAACGAACTCACAAAAAATTTTTGTTAGTTCGCCAAGAGGGTAATCGAAGTGTAAAGCGCAACATGGATCACTACAACCTGGACATGATCATCGCCGTGGGTTATCGTGTGAAGTCACAGGTTGCTACTCGTTTCCGTCAGTGGGCAACACAGCATCTGCACGAGTTTATACAGAAAGGCTTTACTCTGGATGACGACAGACTGAAAGGAAATCGTAGTAGGTATTTCCGTGAACTGCTACAGCGCATAAGGGATATTCGCAGTAGTGAACGTAACCTCTATCAGCAGGTGACAGACATCTTTGCCACAAGTATTGATTATGATCCACGTGCTAACTTGACACGGTTGTTCTTTGCCACAGTACAAAACAAACTTCATTATGCTGCTCACCAGCACACAGCGGCAGAAGTGGTTTACGAGCGAGTCGATGCAGAGAAGCCTATGGTAGGCATGACCAACTTCAAGGGTAACTATATCACAAGGGAGGATGTCCAGATAGCCAAGAACTACCTAACCGAGCAGGAGTTGACCTATCTAAACCTGTTGGTTTCCCAGTATTTAGACTTTGCCGAATTGCAGGCTCTACAACAAATTCCCATGAAGATGGCGGAATGGATAGAGAAACTTAATCATCTAATGACCTTGTCAGGCCGACAGTTGTTAGTTGGTAAAGGCACTATCAGTCATGAGGAAGCAAAGAAGAAAGCTATTGCTGAGTTCGAAAAGTATCGCAAGATGGAAATGCTGCAATATGAAAGTGATTACGATAGGGCTATCAAGGAATTGATAGAGAAAGAAAAGAATATGCCCGACAAGGGGAAAAAGCAAAAATGAAGGGACATCAGTCAACCACACCCTCAAAATGGAGGGAGCGTGGAGATCAACATCCCCCTCATCCTACTGCTCAACATCGCCACCCTCTTGGTGAGTGTCCTGGTGCTCGTCGGCCCGAGCTACCTCATCTCCCATATCCATCCGTCGAAGTCGATGCGGTATGAGTAGGACTTGATGGGATTTCCCAAGATGTAGGGGCAGACTTTATGTCTGCCCTTTCCCATTCGTGTGCGGGCGGTGCCACAGTGCCCGCCCGCAAAAAAGGAGGTTCAGAACAACGATCCTGTACGCCGATAGCTCTTATAGAATTTGTTGGGACCGCCAATCTTGAAGTGTTCCACCTTCTTCATACCCAGGTTATAGCAGTCTATACGCTCCTTGACCTTCTCTGTGGCAGATTTCTTGGAGTTTTTTTATTTTGTTAAACTTTGACTTGCTAAAATTGAATAAATAGACATATCAATTGCGACATTCCTTTGCTCGTTCAAGAAAAAACGACTATATTTGCATACCATCCATCAAAAGACATGAAAAGACTAACACTTTGCTACTTATTTTGCTTTTTGCCCCTACTCTGCCTTGGGCAGACGACGTTGAGACAGTCAACCGAAGGAGAAGCGTGGTTTCACCAAGCCGACAGTCTGGAAGCACTCCGTGAATACGACAACGCAGCAGAATGCGCCGCCCTCGCCGCAGAGAATTACGCCCTTGAGTTCGGCAGGGAGAGCATGGAATATGGCGTAGCCCTTGGACGAATGGGTCCATATTTGGTTGCCTCAGACTATAGATGGCAAAAGCCATTGGAGTCAGCCATGAACATTATCATGGCGGCTAAAGGGGTGGAATGTGACGAATATGCCCAGGTGTTGACCACGTATGCTCATTGGGAATACCATGACAGCATTTTAAAAATGGATTACGCTCAACTTGCCGTTGACATTCGCAAAAAAGTACTGGGCACACATCATCCTGATTATGCCCATTCCTTGACGGTACTGGCGGAGTGTTACGAAGACGGCGAGCACTTCGACGAAGCCATTTCCTTACTCCGTGAGGCCGTCAACATCCTTCGCGGACATGAATCGACGCACGCCAAGGTTTTAGGCAGTGCGCTGAACGACCTTGTTTCCATTTACCGACGTTGTGAGAGATACCACGAAGCAATTGCCTGTTTGGAAGAACTACTCGATTTGAAAACCAGCGTTCTCGGCAGGGAGGACAAATCCACCATCAAGACGATGAGAAACCTCGCCTCTTACTACCGCCATGTAGGAGAAGAACTGAAAGCATACCAGTTACAAAATGAGGTCAACCAATTGACAAGCCAAGCCGAGATCGGCAGTTCCGACCTATTCTACGTAGAACCCCTTTCCGAACTGGCATATACCTATGAAGCGCGCGGGCGTTTTGATTTGGCCATACCCTTGTGTGAGAGGATCGTCGACATATATAAGAAGAATGCCCAAGAACCTGGGCACGAACCATCATTCGTTGACAGCATGTACATCGCCCATGCCGCCACGAGACTTGCCAAATGCTGCTTGGAAGGAAGGTATTACGCAAAAGCCATGGATGCCGCCACTGAAGCCTGCAATATTTGGGATTCATATAATTTGAACAAGGACACTGTTTATGTTGACTTACTGAACAATTTGGCAATTTGCTTCTTACAGTCTGATAATCTCATCGGCATCAACTACGCTGGGGCTTATTCTCTGAAAGGTATGGAAATATTAGAGAACAACCCTGATGAAGGCACAGACAACCTAACCTATGCGAAGGCTCTAAGAATCCAGGCTAAATACCTGAACGAAATCGGTGAAACAGAACAAGCGGCAAATTTATTGCAAAAGGCACTCGACATCATCGAACGACATAAGGGCAAGAACACTTACGCCTATGCCTATTGCCAACAACAGTTGGCCAAGGAGCAGGCACGTATTGACCTATCGTCCGCCGCCATGAAGAACTACAACGAGTTCATTTCTACCCTCAAGCAACTTGTTTTGCATGACTTTTCCATAAAGTCTCCTTCCGAGAGACAGGCAACATGGAGAAGCGTGGAACATATCTTTGTGGATTCTTATCCCCAATTTGTCTTTGAAAACAGTTATTATAACGACCATAAGGAAACAGGAGGCTTGCTTTACGACTATTCCGCGCTTTTCGCCAAGGGGCTGTTGTTGTCGGCTGAGACAGGTATCGCTGAATTGGTAAGACGCACAGGGAGGCAGGATTTGGCGATCCAACTGTTTGAAATACAGGAAAAGCGGGAACGTATAGAACGGGCTTACCAAGATGGCGACATGCAACGGGCAAAGGAAATTGAACAATGGAGCAAGGAGATAGAACAAGGTGAAAAGGAACTGGTACTTAAATTGAAGGAGGCAGGGCTGGATTACACCGACAGGCTTAAAACTACTTGGCGAGACATCCAAAACGCGTTAGGGCAGGAAGACATCGCCGTTGAGTTCATCACGTTTAACTCATGGTTGGATCATCCAGTCACCGTGGCTCTCACGTTGAAAAACGATGATGAATACCCCCAGTTACATCTATTGTTTAGCCCCCAATTATTGGAAGGAATCGACATGGATTCCATCTACCAGCAACCCCATTTATTCGATATGGTATGGGGTTCCCTTGAGAATCGGCTCCAAGGTGTCAAGAACATCTATTTCTCACCCTCGGGCATACTGCACAGCCTTAGCATAGAAAACCTTCCCGGTTGCGAGCCCTACCGTTTCTTCCGGTTGTCGTCGACCAGGGAGTTGGCAACCCGTCATGCGCACAGTAAGGTGGAGCAAGCCACATTGTATGGAGGTCTGGTCTATGATGTAGCACCCGACGAGATGGAGGCGGAGAGCCGTGTTTATGACGGTGAAGCGAATAGAGGCCTTCAGTCTTTCAACAGCCGAAGCATAGTGGATTCCCTTGTGGTGAGAGGAGCCGTCAGAAGGTTGCCTTACCTCGAGGGGACGGCGGAGGAAGTGGAGGCCATCAGTAGAATGACCAGCAAGAATGGCATCACAGCTGCATCGTTTACTGGCAGCAAAGGCAACGAGGAGTCATTCAAGAACTTGAGCGGTGGCGGCACCCAACTCCTGCACATCGCTACACATGGTTTTTACTGGAGGGAAGAAGAGAAAGCCCACACCGCGGACCAAGACGCTGAATTTGGAGAATACCGCCGTTCTCAGGAGGACAAAGCCTTGAGTCGCAGCGGTCTGGTCATGTCAGGTGCCGACAATGCCTTTTCTGGAAAACTGCCCAATGGCATCGAGGATGGCCTGCTCACAGCTCAGGAGATAGCCCAACTTGACCTCTGCACTCTGGATTTGGTGGTTCTCTCCGCTTGTGAGACCGCCTTGGGTGATGTAACAAGGAGTGAGGGTGTTTTCGGTTTGCAACGAGGATTCAAGAAAGCAGGAGCCCAAAGCCTTATTGTATCACTATGGAAGGTGGATGACGCTGCCACCAGTTTCCTTATGACGGAGTTTTACAAGAACTGGTTTGGCGGCATGACCAAGCATGATGCTCTGGAAAAAGCGAAACTGGCTGTGAAAGCGCACAAGGAATCGGGATGGGACGACCCACATTTTTGGGCGGCATTCATATTGTTGGATGGATTGGAATGAGCATTGCCTATTTCGGGCGGACACGATGGCACCGCCCCTACGCTAATGGTTTTTGCGAGTTTTTCCCCGCATAGGAGGGCATAGATAAACTAAGCCCCTACAAGCGGGAGGGTCGCCTGATAGATGGTCAATACCTCAGCCCCTCTAATCTTAGAGGGGCAGTTGATTACTATGTTGGGATGTTAAGTGTTTTCATTCCAGATTGCTCAGTGCATAAAGAGGAACGATATCGACAATACGCCGTTCATAGTTGTCCTTGGGGTCATCGTAATGAAACCGTCCGAAATTCTCCAGTGACGTTCTAATGGCTTCATGCAGTTTCCGCAATCGCATGAAGATCCACAGGCTTTGCATACCGCCCTGGGTGTTGGCCTTCACCTCTACAGGCAAGACCTGTCCGTTGCACACTCTAAGATAATCGACTTCCGCATTGCTGCCTCTATTCATGTTCACCCAATAGTGCAACTCAGGCTTCAATAGGCTGTCACGGTATTTTTTCATTTCCAAACCAGCGAACATCTCCGAAGCCCCCCCCTTGTTGACTAAGTCAACCTCTGATGCGAGCAGAATGTCGGCAGCAGGGATGTCAAGCAAGGTGAGCATCACCCCCAAGTCAAAGAAAAGATATTTGGTATGGTTGTCATTTTCCTCCGCTCCAAGAGGCACGCCCGTACCGTCGGTATGCTTCACGGGGGTTATCAAGCCTGCCAATGACAGCAGATACAAAGCATCACGCACAACGGAGGAATGCACATCCCTTGCAGCCTGGGCATATACGAATTTGTTTCCTGCTTGTAGGGCTACTGACCGAAGAACCTGCCTAAGCAGATTTGGAGAGATACGTTTTTTGTATTTGGAGAAGTCGTCTTCATACGTCTGAATTATATCGGTATGAGCGTGTGCCACCTCGATATAACTATGAGTGTCTATCCATTCCGACACCGCTGCGGGCATTCCACCTACAAGGTAAAACGTGCGCAGTTGTTCAACAAGATTCCTGTGTGCTATATCCGTCAACGGATTCTCACCGTCGGCCTTCTTCTTATATTCAATCGCAAGGTCAAGTCCCTGAGCCATCAGGAACTCATCGAAGGAAAAAGGGTACATAAAGAGAGAACGGATTCTCCCCACGCCAAACGACGGCAATTCCTCAAGCGCGAACTCCAGCAAGGAACCTGCAGCAATGACATGCAACTCAGGATAGTCCTCCTTGAAATAGCGGAGCGACATGATAGCCTCCTGCGAAACCTGTATTTCATCAATGAAAAGAAGCGTCTCACCGGGCACAATGGGTATACCAAGCGTACCACTCAGTTTTTGGCACGTTTTCCCGACATCGATGTTCTTAGGAAACAACTGGAGCAAGTCCGGTTGTTTCTCCAAATTGATTTCCACAAAGTATCGGAACTGTTTTCCAAGTTCTCTTACAGCCGTTGACTTACCCACTTGCCGAGCACCACGTATCAATAACGGCTTCCTATGTAAAGCGTCTTTCCATTGACGCAATTGCTCATCTATATGTCGTCTGAAATATGCCATCTGTAGATATGGATTGGACGATGCAAAAATACAAAAAAATCCAAAATACGGGGCAAAAAACAGCGAAAATCATCCAAAATAAGGGGCAAAACCAAAAATCGGGGCGAAAAACAGCAAGATTCATCCAAAAATCAGGGCGAAAAACGGCGAAAATCATCCAAAATATGGGGCATGTCGGAACAAGTCGTCGACCGTGACGACAATGTGAATGCCGTTTCAGTCGGATTGGAATGGAATTACCTATTTCGGGCGGGCACGGAAGCGCCACCCTTACGATGGCGGGCAAACCGGTCCTCCCAAAGGGAGGGAGAAGGAAAGAGGTAGGGACAGTTTTTTTACAAACCACCCCTGCTCTAAATTTGCAGAGTGGAACAGATTGGTGAGTACTCGTTGAATGAAATCTCATGAAAAAGTTTCACAAATGGGTAAAGTTG
>ONDS01000022.1 GCA_900316685.1 uncultured Prevotellaceae bacterium
AAACAAATTTGAGTTCAGGATAACATTCTTCCATTGTTGCACATTCACATCTCTTTTGTGGTTTATAAAAGTTAAAAGCGTTAATTCTTCATCATTTTCACCATCCAAAGAATCCATGCAATCACTTTTCTACCGTTTAAACCAAAACGTGCTGGTACACAATGAGTTGCAAATACTATAACTGCACCGGCCTGACGAAAGTGATTGTTCCTGATATCGCAGCATGGCTCAATATCTATTTTGAAGCTGATAATATATACAGCATATCCAACCCTTTACAATATGCCCAGCATCTCTATAATGATGAGAATATTGAAATTACAAACCTTATTATCCCCGAGGGCGTGACGAGCATCGGCGAAAGAGCGTTTTCTGGCTGTGCCGGCCTGACGAGCGTGACCATCCCCTCGAGCGTGACGAGCATCGGCAAAAGAGCGTTTTCTAGCTGCTTCGGCCTGACGAGCGTGACCATCCCCGAGGGCGTAACGAGTATAGGCGAAAGTGCGTTTTCTGCCTGCACCGGCCTGACGAGTGTGACCATCCCTAATAGTGTGGGGCTCATCCGCGAATGGACCTTCAGTAGCTGCTTCAGCCTATCAACAGTGTTCATTGGCAGTGGCATCAAGACGATAGATTCGGAAGCCTTCGCCAATTGCACCAACCTTAATGATGTCTATTGCTTGGCCTACAAATATCCTTCGACAAATAAGAATGCATTCCGAAACTCCAATCCCGACTATATTACTCTCCATGTGCCCGACGAGGCGGTGGAGCAATACCGTGCGGTGGAGCCGTGGAGCACATTCAAAGCCGTAGTGGGATTGAAAGGTAGCACAGGTGCCACACCATGCGCCAAGCCGACCATAGGCTATAAAAACGGACAGATAACAACGGACTGTGAAACAGACGGTGCCCAGTGCGTGACCATCATCACGGTGGATGATGCCAAGACTTATACAACGAAGACCATCAACCTCTCCGTTACCTATGAAATCAGCGTCTATGCCGTCAAACCGGGCTACGCCAATTCAGAGATAGCCACGGCCACGCTCTGCTGGATAGATGTGGAGCCGCAGACGGAAGGCATCACCAATGCCGTGGCCCATATCAATGTCACGCCCGTGCTCATCTGTTCGGAAAACGGATGCGTCAGCATCACGGGCGCTACCGACGGCACACCGGTCTCAGTCTATGATGTGTCGGGCAGGCAAGTAGGTTCAACCATCACCCGGCTGAACGAGGCCAGCATCCTCACCAACCTGCATCCCGGCGACATCGCCATCGTGAAAATCGGCGACCGAAGTGTCAAGGTGGTGATGAAATAAACCACTACCAGTCCTTCATTCATCTGTACGAAAAAGCCATTCTCAGATCATCCCCGTCCGGCCACAAGCCTGGCGGGGATGATGGTGTAGTATATTACCCAAAGAATGCGTTGTTTTTGTAAAAAAGATGTACCTTTGCACGAAAAAAGAAGGTCTGATATGAACAACTCTCTACATCATAAGGGTATCGTCACGAAGATGCTGCTGGCAGCGACCGTCACCATGTCGCTCCTCTGCACAGGATTATCGCTCTCCTCGTGTGGCAACAGCTCCGACATGCCCGCAGCTCCTGATTACAGCGACACCACGCAATGGTATGTCTCCGACCGTCAGGCTCCCGCCGATGTGTTCTACATCATTTCTACCGAGACGGGCGACTATACGTTGCCTGACGGAAGGGTGTGCCACTGGGCCGACACCTACAACGATAGCCTTCGCGCACCGCTCTACGCCGAGATGTTGGGCGTGGACACCTTGGTGAGCGGCAATCTTAACTTCTATTCTCCTTATTACCGGCAGTGCTCGTTGCAATCTTTTGAGAGCGACAGCCTGACGAAGGAGCGCATGGCCGTGGCCTCGGACGATGTGCGGCGGGCGTTCAACTATTATTTGGAACATCAAAACGGCGGGCGGCCCTTTATCCTGGCGGGATACAGCCAGGGAGGGCTGATCATGCTGCAACTGCTCAAGGAGATGACGGAGGAGACGTACGGCAGGCTCATCGCCGCCTACGCCATCGGCGTCGCCATACCCGAAACAGGTCCTCATGTCGTGCCGGCCAAGGGAGCCGACGATACGGGGGTGACCATCTGTTACAACTCCGTCCGCGATAAGAACTGTGCCATGCGGGGATGGGAGAGGAGCACCGTGGCCATCAATCCCGTCAATTGGAGCACCGACAGCACACGCGCCACCCTCATCACCGAACCTTCACCCCTGTTGCCCGTGGAGCAACAAAAGAAGGACACGATGACCATCCACCTCGACACGGCCTCGGGACTGCTTTTCGTGGAGGGATTTACCGCACAAGACTACATCTTGCCGCTGATAGGCGTGGAAGGAAACTATCACTCGCGTGAGATATGGCTCTACCGCGACCTGCTTCGCGAGAACATGGCGCTGAGGGCCAGCCGAAAACTCGGAAAGTAATCCCAAACATCCCATTTCATATTTCATTTTTCCCATTACTTTTTTGCTGTTTCCAAAAAATCACAATATCTTTGCACCGAAATAACGAGAAAACCTAATAAAACAATTCCTATAACCTGATAATGAAAAGAATATATCTTTTATGGTCTTCCATCGCCTTGCTGTGTGCAAACCTCGCGATGGCTCAAACAAATGTGACGGTCGACGTAACAAGTTTATCCAGTTACAACAATCCCTTAACCGTCGGACAGACGTGCAACATCACGTTCACCAACCGCATCTTCTATACAGGTGTGTGGGAATTCCTCTGCCTGCCCTTCGATGCCTCGCAAGCTACGCTCGATGAAACCTTCGGTGCCGACAACTACGAGGTGCAGCAGTTCAGCGAACTGGTGGACGGCAAGGATTTCCATTTCCTGAAAATGGAGGCACCACAGATAACTGCGGGTGTCACTTACCTCATACGTACAAAATCGAGGGTGTCCAACCCGACGTTCCTCAATGTGACGGTCAAGCTCAACGGCGACCCGACAACATACTTGGGCTCCGCAGGCATGGCGCTCAATGGAACCATCCTCTCGCATAACTGGGACCTTGCCAGTGGTGGGTGTTATCAGATGACGGAGGGGGCCTTGAAGAAAATAGGATGGCCCAACAGCGGAAGCGTCATAGCGACGGCGGCATACATCCGTACGGCCGACTCCTCGGTGGCTCCCTCTGTCACTCCCGAGCAGACCGTCTTCGAGGGGCTGGTGTTCGAAGACGACGACCCGATGTTCGTGAAGATTGCCAATAAGGCACGTCTCACCAATGTGCCCGCTATCTATATCGATATTCCTGATGTGACCGACCTCGACTCGCAACTCTACAAAGACCGCACCACAGGTCAGGCGGATTATCACCACGCCACCATCAAGGTGGTGGCTACGGAGGATACCAACAGCCCATACTACATAGAGTCGTTCGAGGAGACCAACCCGCAGGACCTGGAGATCAAGGTGCGTGGCAACGCCACATCCGGTCCCTCGAAAAGGGCTTACCGACTGAAATTCGCCAGCAAGAAGACCTCGTCGACGGGAAAGGCGAAGAAACACGACCTCACAGGAAAAGGATATGCCGAGCGCAACTGGGTGTTGCTGGCCAACGCCTTCGACCACTCCATGCTGCAAAACTCATTGGCGTATGAAATGTCGGAAATCATAGGGATGCCCTTCACTCCGGGGTATATGTACGTCGACTTGGTTATCAATGGCGACTACCGAGGCACTTACCAGGTGTGCGACCACATAGATGTGGGTTCCCACCGCATCGATGTCGACGAGGATACGGGATGGTATGTCGAGTTCCAAGGCAACACGGGCATGCTCGACCAACCCATGTGCTTCACTGAAGGTGGGTTGCTGATGAATATCAAAAACCCGGAGCCCGACGATGAAACCGACGAGGCGTCGCGTAACGCTGTCATCGATCCCATAAAAGAATGGTTCACCACCGTGTGGAAACCTTCTTTCGAGGCTAATCTCACCGACCCCGCCACAGGGTGGAGAGCATACAACGACGAGGAGACATGGGTGAAATTCCTGGTGCTCACCGAACTGACAGGCGACTATGATGGACTGATGACGGTGAAGGGTTATCGCGAGGCCGACGGAAAATTCTTCCTCGGGCCCATCTGGGACAAAGACTTGGCTTTTAACAATTTCGCGACGGATACGTCCGGCATCCTTGTGTGCGACTGTACCAATAGTGGTGTGCTCGGAGGGCTCGTGAAAAAACTATATTCCGACCCCTTGTTCATCAAGAAGGTGAAGGAACTGCTTGATAGACTGGTTGACGAGGGCTTGCTCGAAAAAGTGAATGCTTTCATTGATAATACCACCGCGATGATAGCACAGACCTGGGAACTCAACTACACCCGATGGGACGTGACCCATACAGAGGGCATGGAGGTGTATACCCAATGGACGAACCAGCAGGACTATGCCGACAACCTGAAATCGTATATGGCAGCGAGGATCGCGACGCTGCAACAGCTTATCAACGAGAAATATGAGGCGGCGTGCACACCCTCCGACTTCACCTACGACGTGACGGTATCGTCGACCGACGCCATGAGCGCCTTGGGCGACAAACTGGTCAACGTGACCATGACCAACCGCTCGTTCACCACAGGCGCATGGAACGCGCTCACACTGCCGTTCGCACCTACACTCGAACAGATGCAGGCGGCTTTCGGCAGCGACTACGAACTGCGTGAGTTCACGGGCGTGTCCGAGGATGGCACGACAATGCTCTTCATGCCGGTGGAAGACCGACTGCCGATGGCGGGCAAACCTTATCTCATCAAACCGTCGTCCAACGTGCCTTCTACACTCACCTTCAATGAGGTGGTGCTGCGTAATCCCATCGTCAATTACAGCTTGGTCAACGGCGTGACGGTCACCTACGGCAACTATTCCTTCTCGGGTATGACGCTCGCCGAAAACAAGGCCGTAGATGGTTCGGTGCTCTTGATAGGGGAGGATGGCACCTCGCTGTCCGTTCCCGTCAAGGAGAACAACAGCACAACGGGCAAGGTCAACGGCTCCATGGCTTTCATCACCAAGGCTGCGGGTGCCGCCGACCCCATCATCTCGTTCGGAGAGGACAATCCCATCCTCGCCGGCGATGCGGATGGCAATGGGGAGGTAAACAATGCCGATGCGGTGGCGGTGCTGCGCCATCTCGTAGGCAACACTCCGACGGACTTCCATCCACAGAATGCGGATGCCAACGGCGACGGCAACATCGACAATGCCGATGCCGTAACCATCTTGCGCTCGTTGGTGGATTAAGGGTGCCACCATTATTTCCTTGTATTTAAGCGTTTTAAATCTTAATTCTCAACAGCAGCTATGGGGGCGGATGAAAGCCATAGCTGCTGTTTTCTGCTGCCGTTGTTATCTCAATTTTGTAAAAAACTCTTCCTTTTTTTGCTGTTTCCAAAATTTCACAATATCTTTGCACGAAATTAGCAAAAATACCTAAATACAATTCCTATAACCTAATAATGAAAAAAATGAATTCATGGGCTAAATGGGCGTGTCTTGCCTTTTGTATGTTGATGGGGCTGAATACGTCGGCACAGAACTATGCTGCGGTGGCGGACGACGTGGATGCGAAAATAGCTGCCACACAGCAACTTACCAATGTTCCCACCATTTATCTCACGATCCCCGATATCAATATCGACAATATCGATAATGAACTGAAAAAGGATTGGTTTACCAACGAAAACGGTGTGCGCTACTACGATGGTACGTATTTCAGCGCCAAGATACAGGTGGTGGATGATTCAAATCCCGATCTGGCCTTTACCGACTACGTGCGCATCAAGGTCAGGGGCAACTCCACCTCCGTACCATCGAAAAAGTCCTATCGCCTGAAATTCGAGAAATCGATGGTATATACCGATGAGAACGGCACCGATACCGTGGCGGCGTCGAAACATGACTTGCTCGGGGCTGGATACTCCGAACGTAGCTGGACCTTGCTGGCCAATGTGTTCGACCATTCGCGCATCCAAAACGCCATCAACTACCATATCGGGCAGTACCTGGGCATGCCCTTCTGTCCGGGCTACCGTTTCGTCGACCTGGTTATCAATGGCAAGTACAGGGGCACCTACCAGGTGTGCGACCATGTGAATGTGGGAAAGAACCGCGTCAATATCAATGAGGATACCGACCAGATGCTTGAGTTCGTGGGATGGTCAAACGATATGTTCAAGGATATTTTCGGCGTCAGCACATCTCTGGGATGGGTGAACATCAAGAATCCCGACGAAGAGGATGTGGCGGATGCTGAAGCCTATAAGTCGGCCGTACTTGACTTCATCAATCAATGGAATTATGCCACGGATATAGAAACGTATAATGACTTGGAAACGTTGGCTAAATTCTACTTGGGTACAATGCTCACGGGCGACTACGATGCGGCACTCGTGGCGAAGGTCTATCGTGTGGCTGATGGTCCGCTCTGCTGGGGACCACTTTGGGACAAGGACCTGGCGTTCGGCAATAGCAGCCTCACTACCACTCAGTTGGTGGAAGACTTGAACAATGGTACGCTGACCTCTTTCTTCAAGAAACTGCATACCGATGCACCCTTCCTCAAGAAAGCCAAGCAAATAATGGATGCGGTCGACTTCGACCAGCTCTATGCTAAACTGGCGGCGGATATCGATGCTCTCGTGACCAAGACCAACCAGACGTGGCAGCTGGATTATAAGCTCTGGGGCGACGGACAGCTCTACGATTGGGCGGATAAGAGATATGGACTGGGTTCGCAGACGGCTTACGCTGCTCAGATAAAGCAATTCCTCGCGGAGAGAATACCTTTCGTCAAGGAAACCATCACCGATTGGTATGACGCGGCATGGCAGACTGTAGACTTCACCTTCGATGCTGCGGCCAAGGATTATAGTCCCTTGAGTGCTGTGGCGGGAAAGGTGGTCAATCTTACGATGACCAACCGGACTTTCACTGCCAATGTGTGGAACGACATCTCTTTGCCCTTCAATGCCGATGAGGAGGTGCTGAAGGCGGTGTTCGGCGATGAGTATGAACTGCGTGAGTTCGTCGGCGTGTCAGAGGATGGCTCCACCATGCTGTTCGAGACACCTGCCAATAAGGCGATCAAGGCCCGATACCCTTATCTCATCAAACCTTCAAAGGAGGTGGCGGCACAACCTGTGTTCCTGGGCGTCATTCCCGTACAGCCGGTGGTCAACTATAATTTCAAAAATGGCGAGACGGTCACCTATGGCAATTATTCCTTCATCGGGAATATGTGTGCCAAGGAGTGGGTCACGGCCTGCAGCTTCCAGGAAGATGGTACTTTCGCCGACAGCCAGTCTTATAGCCTTTTCGGCGGAGCTCGGTCTTATGTCAATGTGCTCAATGGAGCGGCACTGCCGCTGGTCGACCTCGGCGAGGGTGGCGATATCCTGCTTGGCGATGCCGACGGCAATGGGGTGGTCGACAATGCCGATGCGGTGGCCGTCCTGCGTCATCTAGTAGGTAGTACGCCGACGAACTTCAATCCTCAGAATGCCGATGTCAACGCCGACGGCACCATCGACAATGCCGACGCGGTGGCCATCCTGCGCATCATCGTCAATGAGACAGGAAACTGATCCCGAAAATCCACCGGAATCCCGTTATATCGTTCTTCCGATATCCCGTAATCCCGTTATAACGTAATAACGAAATAACGAATAAAACGTAATAACTTAATAACTTCTTGCGCTTGGATGCCTTTTTGGTTTTCCAAGCGCATGTTTTTTTCTTCACAGCGGTTGGCTACAATTCAAAATTAGATGCTCAACACTCAAAAATCGACATTCTTCTTCGTTTCTCGGAAAAAATGACTACTTTTGCAGAATGATTTCAGTTGAAGCGCTAAAAGTGGAGTTCGGAGTCAAACCGCTGTTCAGCAATGCCTCCTTCGTGGTCAACCGACGCGACCGTATCGCCCTCGTAGGGAAAAACGGCGCAGGTAAGTCCACACTCCTGAAAATCATAGCAGGATTGCAGCAACCCACCGGAGGGCGGGTGAGCGTGGCACAGGATACCACCATAGGCTATCTGCCGCAGGTGATGAACATCACCGACCAGACCACCGTGCGCGAAGAGGCACGGAAAGCGTTCGCCGATTCAGCGGCTCTTGGCGAGAAAGTGAAAACACTGCAGGATGCTCTCGCACAACGGACGGATTACGAGAGTGACGAATACATGGACCTCGTGGAAAGGTTCACGGCTGCGCACGACCGTTTCCAGATGATGGGGGCGGATACCTATGAGGCGGAGATAGAACGGACGCTTGTGGGACTGGGATTCCTACGCTCCGACCTCGACCGGCCGACGGCGGAGTTCAGCGGCGGCTGGCGCATGCGTATCGAACTGGCGAAAATCCTTCTCCGACGGCCCGATGTGCTGCTCCTCGACGAGCCGACCAACCATCTCGACATCGAGAGCATACAATGGCTCGAACAGTTCCTCGCACAGTCGTCGGGTGCGGTCATCCTCGTGAGCCACGACCGAGCATTCATCAACAATGTCACCAACCGTACAATAGAGATCACCTGCGGACAGGTGGTGGATTACCGCGTACGCTACAACGAGTTCGTCACTCTACGGGAGGAACGACGTGAGCAACAGTTGCGTGCCTATGAAAACCAACAACGGGAGATAGCGGAGATGAAGGATTTCATCGAACGTTTCCGCTATAAACCGACCAAAGCGGTGCAGGTGCAAAGCCGTATCAAGCAGCTGGCGAAAATCGTGCCCATAGAAATCGACGAGGTGGACCGCTCGGCCATGCGCCTGAAATTCCCGCCCTGCCTGCGCAGCGGCGACTATCCTGTCATCTGCGACGGGGTAGGGAAGAGCTATGGCGAGCACCTCGTATTCGAAGGCGTCGACATGACCATCAAACGGGGCGAGAAGGTGGCTTTCGTGGGAAAGAACGGCGAGGGTAAATCCACGCTTGTCAAGTGCATCATGAATGAGATACCTTTCGACGGGCAACTCAAGATAGGCCATAATGTGCAAATAGGCTATTTCGCACAAAACCAGGCGCAACTGCTCGACGAGAGCCTCACCGTACACGACACCATCGACCGCGTGGCGCGTGGAGATATCCGCATGCGCATCAACGATATTCTCGGGGCATTCATGTTCGGAGGCGAAGAGGCTGACAAAAAGGTGAAGGTGCTCAGTGGAGGAGAAAGGAGCCGTCTGGCCATGATCAGGTTGCTGCTCGAACCGGTCAACCTGCTCATACTCGACGAGCCTACCAACCACCTCGATATGCAGTCGAAGGATGTACTCAAGGAGGCCATCAAGGCTTTCGAGGGTACGGCCATCATCGTCAGCCACGACCGTGAGTTCCTCGACGGACTGGTCACCAAGGTGTTTGAGTTCGGCCAAGGAAAGGTACGTGAACATATCGGAGGCATATATGATTTCCTGCAGCATCACCGCATCGAATCGTTGCAGGAACTGGGTATGGGCAAATCAGAGAATCCGGACAAAGCGCAAAACAAGAAAACACAGAGATCCGATACTTCTGACCATTCCGATCACTCCGTCTCCTCCGGCCCCTCTGGCCGCAAGCTCTCTTACGAGGAACGCAAACAGCAGCAGCGGCAGGTGCGCAAGGCGGAGAAGGCGGTGGCTGACTGCGAGGCGAACATTGAACGGATGGAGACGCGAATCGGCGAACTGGATGCCATCCTCTCTACTCCCGAAGGGGCTTCAGACGTTACACTCATCACCGAGTACACCTCCACCAAGAAATGCCTCGACCGAGAGGTGGAGAGGTGGGAGTCCCTGTCCAACGAACTGGAGGAATTGAAAAGCGCACTCCAATAAAGCGGTGCAACAATATCCTTACAACATAATTACAAACGCTACAACAATATGAAACGATTACTTATCATGATGTCGGTCATTACCATGACGATGGGCGCTCATGCCCAGCAACTATCTTCGGGCATCGACCTGAACAACCTTGACCAGACGGTCAACCCCACGGAGGACTTTTTCCAATATGCCTGCGGCGGATGGATGAAAAACAACCCGCTGCCTGCAGCCTATTCGCGCTATGGCTCGTTCGAACGCTTGGCCCAGGACAACGACAAGCGAATCAACACCATACTCGCCGACCTGGTGAAGCATAAATACCCCACCGGCTCGGTGGAACAGAAACTGGGCGATTTCTATCGCCTCGCCATGGACTCGGTAAGGAGAAACAAGGAGGGCGTACAGCCGGTCATGCCGCTCATCAAGGAGATGGAAAAGACCAAGACGGTGTATGCCTTGCGTCAGTTGCAACTCAAATATGCGGCCTTCGGCTATGGTGTGCCCATGGGCATAGGCTTCGGAGCCGACGAGAAAAACGCGTCGATGAACATCCTCAATGTCTATCAGGGTGGTATCACACTGGGACAGAAGGAGTATTACCTCGACAACGACTCGGCAACGGCGGCCATACGCGAGGCTTACAAGAAACACATCGTGCGCATGTTCCAACTCTTCGGATTCAAACAGAAGGTGGCGGAGGCGAAGATGAAGGCCATCATGAATGTGGAGACCCAACTGGCGCAGGTGTCGAAATCACGCACCGAATTGCGCGACGTGGAAGCTAACTACAACAAGATGACGCTCGCCGAGTTCGAACGCCGTTTCCCGCATGTACGACTCACGGCATTGATGAACGCCGACGGGGTGAGCGAACGAACCTTCCAGGAACTGGTGGTCGGACAACCTGCCTTCGTCGAAGGAGCTGACAAAATACTGGCCAACATGACAGCCGACGAGCTGAGGGCGTATATGGAGTGGGACCTTATCTGCTCGTCTACGGGTTATCTCAGCGACGAGGTGGCAGAGGCGAGCTTCGACTTCTTCGGACGTACCATGTCGGGACGCAAAGAGAATTACCCGCGTTGGAAAAGGGCTACTGGACAGGTGGAAGGACAAATGGGCGAGGCGCTCGGTCGTATCTATGTGGAACGCTACTTCCCTGCTGCCGCCAAGGAGCGCATGCGTACGCTGGTGGAAAACCTCAGGGTGGCCCTCGGCGAACGCATACAGGCACAGGACTGGATGAGCGAGGCGACGAAGAAGAACGCACTTGACAAACTGGCTACCTTCTTCGTGAAGATTGGTTATCCCGACGAGTGGAAGGACCTCTCAGCACTGAAAATAGACCCCACAAAGTCCTATTTCGAGAATGTGCAGAACTGCCGAATCTTCTGGGATAAGTTCAACAACGAAAAGAAAGCGGGAAAACCTGTCGACAACAAGGAGTGGTTCATGAACCCGCAGACCGTAAACGCTTATTACAACCCGACGACCAATGAGATATGTTTCCCCGCGGGCATTCTGCAGAAACCATTCTTCGACATGGAGGCCGACGACGCGTTCAACTACGGGGCCATCGGCGTGGTCATAGGTCATGAGATGACACACGGCTTCGACGACCAGGGACGCCACTACGACAAAACAGGCAACATGGTGGACTGGTGGACGGAAGAAGATGGGAAAAACTTCAATGAGAGGGCGGAACAGTATGCGCAGTTCTTCTCCAACATCAAGGTGCTGCCCGATCTCAATGCAAACGGCCACCTCACACTGGGTGAGAACCTTGCAGACCACGGAGGATTGCAGGTGGCTTACTATGCTTTCCTCAACGCTACCAAAGACCATCCGTTGCAGACCATCGACGGACTCACACCGCAGCAGCGCTTCTTCATAGCCTACGCAGGGGTATGGGCGGCCAACATCACCGACGCGGAGATACGCCAACGCACCAAGAGCGACCCGCACTCCCTCGGGCGATGGCGCGTCAACGGGGCGGTGCCGCACATCGATATGTGGTACGATGCCTTTGGCGTGAAACCGGGCGACAAGATGTTCTTGCCCAAGGAACAACGCCTCAGCCTTTGGTAATCAATGGCATGAAATGCTGTGATGCCTAATGTCGTTATAACGTAATGTCGTCATAACGTAATAAAATAATTTCAAAAACTTAAAAAGTGCCACTCAGAATACCCAACCAACTACCGGCAATAGATATCCTTAAACGCGAGAATATCTTCGTGATGGATGACCTGCGCGCTCATGCGCAGGACATCCGTCCCCTGCGTATCGCCATACTCAACCTCATGCCCCTGAAAATCACCACCGAAACGGATCTCATTCGGTTGCTGTCGAATACACCGCTGCAACTCGACATCTCGTTCATGAAGCTGAAAAGCCACACGCCGAAGAACACGCCCATCGAACACATGATGATGTTCTACCGTGACTTCGAATCGATGCGCGACCAACGGTTTGATGGGATGATCATCACAGGGGCACCGGTCGAACAACTGTCTTACGAACAGGTGAGCTATTGGCCGGAGGTGTCGGAAATCATCATGTGGGCCCGTACGCATGTCACCTCAACACTCTATCTCTGTTGGGCGGCACAGGCGGGACTGTACCTGCACTATGGCATACGGAAATATCCGCTCAAGGAGAAGATGTTCGGTGTCTTCCCCCAAAGGAAAAACGTGCCGCAGTTGCCTATCTTCCGGGGCTTCGACGATGTGTTCTATATGCCGCACAGCCGACATTCGGAGGTGCGACGCGAAGACATCCTGGCACACCCCGAACTGACCATCATCTCCGAGTCGGAGGCAAGCGGAGTGGGCATGGTCATGGCCCGCGGAGGCAGGGAGTTCTACATCACGGGTCATCCCGAGTATGCTCCCGACACGCTCGACAAGGAATATCGGCGCGACCGCGACATACGCGACGATGTGCGTATCCCCGTCAACTATTATCCCAACGACGATCCGTCGCTGACGCCACAGGTGCAGTGGAGGGCGCATGCCAACCTGCTCTACAGCAACTGGATAAATTATTACGTCTATCAGGAAACACCCTACAACATCGACGAGATAGAATAATGTTGAGATAACCATGCCCAATCCTAAACTCATCGAACTGCTGGCGCCGGCGAAAGACCTCGAATGTGGTATCGCTGCCATCGACCATGGGGCGGATGCCGTATATATCGGAGCTGAACGCTTCGGGGCACGACAGGCGGCAGCCAATGCCACCGACCACATTGCGGCGCTGTGTGATTATGCACATAGGTTCAGGGCGAAGGTCTACGTCACCGTCAATACCATCATATTCGACGATGAAGTGGAGGCCACGCAACGATTGCTCCGGCAGTTGGCAGAGGTGGGGGTGGATGCCATCCTCGTGCAGGATATGGCGGTGCTCGAACTACTAAGGCAGTGGATGGAGCAGGGGGTGGACATGCCGATGATTCATGCGTCGACACAGACGGACAACCGCGATGCCGACAAGGTGGCGTGGCTGGCAAGGCAGGGATTCCAAAGGGTGGTGCTGGCGCGTGAATTGTCTATCGACGAGATAGCTCACATCCACCGACAGGTGCCGCAGGTGGAACTGGAGGCGTTTGTTCATGGTGCCCTCTGCGTGTCGTATTCGGGGGCGTGTTACGCCTCGCAGTACTGTTTCGGCAGGAGTGCAAACAGGGGAGCGTGTGCCCAGTTCTGCCGGTTGAAATTCTCATTGGTCGATGCCGACGGCATGGTGGTAGCTCCTGATAAATACTTGCTCTCGCTGAAGGATATGTGCCGCATCGACCATATCCGCGAACTGATAGAAGCGGGGGTTACCTCGCTGAAGATAGAGGGACGACTGAAGGATGTCGATTACGTGAAAAATGTGGTGGCGGCATACAGCCAGCGCCTCAATCAGGTAATCGGCGACCATCCTGATAAATACAGGAGGGCGTCGTTGGGCAAATGCCAGCTCTCCTTTCAACCTGACTTGCATAAATCGTTCAACAGGGGTTTTACCGACTATTTCCTGCATGGGCGGACCAACGACATCGCTGCCATGGATTCACCTAAGGCCATCGGACAACGGGTGGGACGGGTGAAGGAGATAGGCAATAGATGGCTCTCCGTGGCAGGACTGACAAACTTTGCCAACGGCGACGGATTGTGCTTCTTCGATGGGCAACGCCAATTGGTGGGATTCCGCGTGAATAGGGTGGAGGGCAACAAATTGTTCCCCTTGCAGATGCCCAAGGGGCTGAGGCGGGGCATGGAGCTCTACCGTAATTTCGACAAGGCGTTTGTCTCGGCAATAGAGAAAAGTAATTCGTCGGTAAGGAAAATGGAGGTGCGTTTTCGGCTTACCCGCGAGAGTGATACCCTTTCTTTGGAAATGTCGATGCCGGAAACTGAACTTCGTCTCTCGGTGTCGTCATCCGCGGAGTTGACTAAAGCGAACAAACCCCAGCATGACATGATGGTCGCCCAACTATCCAAACTGGGTAACACACCATTCGTGGCTGACAGCGTGGATGTCGATGAGGTCGACGATATGTTCATTCCTTCCTCTACGTTGGCAGGAATGCGGCGGGAGATGTGCGATCTTGCGCTGAAGAAACTGGCAGAACCGATGGGGCCGAAGCGCTACGAACTTCCTGTTTCGCACGATGAAAAGGATGCTGATATGCCGGCGAAGAACGTGGCCAACCGTATGGCGAAGGCTTTTTACGAACATTTGGGCTCACACTCGATAGACCCGGCGATGGAACTTGGTACAGAGGATATGAAAAGGCTGCGGCCAACGCTCATCATGGAGTGCAAACATTGCCTGCGTTTCTCCCTGGGCCATTGTGTTCGTAGGGGAGGTACCACGCCTAAGTGGCGCGAACCTCTCGCACTGATGCTGCCGGATGGTCGGCGCTTCCCTTTGGTCTTTGATTGTGCTCATTGTCAAATGAATGTATATGCGGAATCTTAAGTGGCTCTTCGTCTTCACCTTGATGGCTTGTTGTTGCATGGCATGCTACAACAAACGGCCCTCGTCGGGTGCCTTGACGCAGGTGGAATACACCGACAAGCAAATCGATTCGCTGCGCTTCGTCATGACGCATCATTATTCCGAGAATTTCAATTTCGTGGTGAGGGCCGACTCGATGATGCTCACTCGGCAGATACCTGAGGAGTGGGTCAACGACCTGCCTGTCGACTCGTTCTCGGTGCTCCACGACCAACGGTTAGTGGTGGCCGACATACGTATCATACCCAACGATACTATCGATTCGGTGTGGGTGCAACTGGCGCTCGACCAGGCTAACTTCGGATGGATACATGAGTCGCAACTGCTGGAAAACGTCGACCCCGACGATCCCATATCGCAGTTCATCTCTTTCTTCTCCAACGAACATCTGCTCATATTCCTATTTATATTGCTGCTTATCTTCGTGGGATATACTATGCGCCTGATGGTCAAGCATAATGCGCATATCGTGCATTTCCGCGACATCGACACGTTCTATCCTACGTTGTTGGCGCTCATCGTGGCGTTCTCCGCCACACTCTATTCCACCATCCAACTGTTCGCACCCCAGACGTGGAGGCATTTCTATTTCCATCCAACCCTCAACCCGTTTACACAACCGTTGCTGCTGGCGCTCTTCATCTCATCGGTATGGCTGATGATCATCGTGGCCATAGCGGCTGTGGATGATACGTTCAGGCATCTGAAGGTGGGCGAGGCCATGCTTTACCTATTGGGTTTGGCGGGCATGTGCGGACTCAATTATGTGGTGTTCTCCGTCAGCACTTTGTATTATGTGGGCTATCCGCTGCTCATCCTCTATATCTCGTTCGCATTCTGGCGCTATTTCCGCCATACACGGTCGAAATATATCTGCGGACAGTGTGGCATGCAGATACACCAAAAAGGGAGATGCCCTCACTGCGGTGCGCTCAACGATTGAAGGTGATGAAGGTAAAATCATAACAAATAAGGATTGCAGGGGTTAACGTCTATGCTTACCTTTGCACCATCATTGGAATGGCTCATGGAGAGCCGCCTCAGTTTTTCTAATATGTATAGGTATTTGTTTCTTTCCCTGGCCTTGATGGCCTTGCCGACAGTCACGATGGCTTCGGCGGTGGATCCTCCGATAGGGGATGCCGAAGTGGTTGACTCGTCTAAAGTACGTGATCTCGACGAGGTGATGGTCGTGGCACAACCAAAAGAGGTGTATAGGTTGAGGATGCAACCATTGAGCTCTTCGGTGATCTCGGCAGAGGACATGATGCGTCTTCATGCCACCGATCTGCGTCAAATCTCATCATTCGTGCCTTCTTTCGCCATGCCGCAATATGGAGCAAGACTGACTTCTTCCATGTATATCCGAGGCATCGGCTCGCGGGTCAACAGCCCGGCTGTGGGTATCTATGTCGATGGTATGCCGATGCTTTCCAAAGGGGCTTTCAATACTCATCTCTACGATGTGGAGAGGGTCGATGTGCTGCGTGGGCCGCAAGGAACTCTTTATGGACAGAATACCGAGGGCGGACTAGTGAGGATATACTCGAAAAATCCTTATCGCTATCAAGGTACTGACATCCATCTGGGATTGGCTTCGCATTTCCTGCGCAATGTGGAATTGTCGCATTACAACAGGCTCTCCGATAAGGCGGCTTTCTCCATCGGTGCTTTCTACCAAGGACAGAACGGCTTCTTCCGCAACCAATTCAATGGCGAAAGGGCTGACAAGGCTGATGAAGCGGGGGCAAAAGGGCGTTTCCTCTACAACCCCACGGAGAGGTGGAACTTCGATTTCATAGCTGACTACCAGTATGTACGTCAGAATGGATTCCCCTATGGCGTTCTCGATGAGAAGGAGGGAACGGTGGCGGCTCCTTCCACCAATTACCAAGGCTATTACAGACGTAACATATTCAATCTGGCGGCCAATATGAAATGGCAGGGCGATGCCTTTGATATCTATTCCAACACTTCCTACCAGTATCTCAAGGATTACATGCTGATGGACCAGGATTACCTGCCGCAGGATTTCATGCACCTGGAACAGAGACAGTTGCAAAACGCTCTTTCCGAGGAACTGGTGCTCAAGGGCAATGGCAATGGCTTCTATCATTGGAATGTCGGGGCTTTCATCTCGCAGCAGTGGCTCAAGACGTGGGCGCCTGTCTATTTCGGCGAGGCAATCACCAGCCCTATCGCCAATGGCATACAGGCAGCCATGTATAATGCCATGATCAACTCCATGGCGGCTAGGATGATTGCTGAGGGTATGCCTGAGATGGTGGCGAGAACAACGGCGCAGAATGCCATAGAGTCGCGTGGAGGGGTCTCTATGGATGTGTCCATGTTTGTGCCGGGAACATTCCGCACTCCACAGTTCAACTTGGGCCTTTTCCATGAGTCGGTGTTCGATATCGGCGACCGGCTGACGGCAACACTGGGATTGCGCTATGATTACAACCGAGTGAGTATAGAGTATGACACGAATGCGGCTATGTCCATGACTGCCAATGTCATGGGGACGGAAGCCACTTATGTGCTTTCTTCCTTGTTGCAACATGAGGAAAACGACCATTTCAACCAATTGCTGCCCAAATTCGGACTGATCTATTGCCTCGATGATGCCCAAAGCAATGTCTACGTCACAGTGAGCAAAGGATATCGCGCAGGGGGATTCAATATACAGATGTTCTCCGATATCCTACAGACGGAACTCAATGCGCATAGGCAGGATGCAATGAGGGGTGATTATGTCGTAGAGCACGATGAGGACGCTTATGACCGAATCAGAAACACCATCGTCTATAAACCGGAGGTGAGCTGGAACTATGAGGTGGGATCGCACCTCAACCTGTTCGCCAATAGCCTGCATCTCGACTTGAGCGCCTTCTACATGCAGGTGAAGAACCAACAGCTGACGGTCATGGCGGGCAACTACGGCTTTGGACGGCGCATGGTCAATGCGGGTGAAAGCTATAGCTGTGGCTTGGAAGCGATGTTGAGGGGCAGTGCCTTTGACAACCACTTGGCATGGTCGCTGAACTACGGATATACCCATGCGGTGTTCAAGGAGTACAAGGATGAACAAACGGTAGAAGGAAAGTCCATCACCATCGACTACAAGGACAAACGGGTTCCTTATGTGCCGGAACATACCCTGAGCGCAACGGTGGATTATACCCTTCCTTTCCTTTCGGGGGCTATCAAGTCGCTCGTGTTCGGCGCCAATGTCACTGGGCAGGGAAAGACGTACTGGGATGAGGCCAACACCTGCTCGCAGAAATTCTACGCCCTGCTGGGTGCACATGTCGATGCCAATCTCGACTGGCTGGGCATCAGCCTGTGGACGCGTAACCTCACCGATACACGGTATGCCACCTTCGCGGTTCCTTCTTCCGCCTCGGGCGAAAAATTCTTCTTCGCACAACGGGGAAATCCCTTCCAGATAGGTGTTGATGTGCGCCTGCATTTCTAAATAATCCCCAGGAAATCCAGAATCTCTGGATTTCCTGGATTTTTCTAAAATCCCTATAATCCCTGGAATGCCTATATTTCCTATGAATCCCCTGGAATCCCCTAAATGTTCTATATTATCACCTTTTCCCTCGATTTTTCGTAAATTTTGATAATTTACTCCATCTCGGCATAAAAAAATGAACAAGTTCATTTTGTTATGCACTCGATTTTTCGTAATTTTGCAGCGCGATAGGTCGAAACCTGCCGCAAATGATTTGTTCGAACCAAATTTTACAGCATGCAACGCAAATCATGGGCTCTTCTGCTGTTGCTGGCAGTGGTAGGGCTTATTTATCTGATTAGCCGTAAGTCGAACCATCGCTCATCCGATGGCAATTTCCTTCCTCCCGACACCGCTCAAGTGGCAGTCGGAAAACCGGTGGTGCGCATCTATATGGAGAACTCGGGCTCGATGGATGGATTCGTCACTCTCAACACCCAATTCAAAAACGCCCTCGGACATCTCTTGGCGAAGGCTGGAGGATTCTACGAAGATACTAAGCTGTTTTTCGTCAACGACCGGATTTACGACGCACCGATATGCCAGGACCTCAACAATTTCGTACTACGGCTCAATACCACGTCGATGAAGGTGGGGCATACAGGGAATACCGACCTCAACAAGATATTCAGTCTATTGCTCGACAAAACCAACGGTGACACGGTGAGCGTGCTCATCAGCGATTGTGTCTACGATGTCGACAATGTGGGGAATCTGCTCTCGGGGGCTTCCAGCGCCACCACCGGCACTTTCATGAAGGCCATACGGAGGGCACAGGACAACAAAAGGGAGTTCGGCGTCATCCTTATGCAGATGGAGTCGTTGTTCCAAGGCACTCACTACGAGGGAAACATAGGAATGCCTTATTATGGCAAACGACCCTATTACATCATCTTCATGGGCGACAAGGACAGATTGGCCGACCTCAACGCACACCTCGAATTGGAAAATACACCTACGGGAATGCCGGGGATGCGACATAAGTACATGCTCTCTTCCGAAAAAACATGGGATCTCGACAACCAAACGGCTCGCGTGTTCACATCGGGATTCACCAACGCACGGCGCATCCAACCCGAACATGATGGATTGAACATACACAACTTCACCACCAACCATGAGCAGGGAAAACTCAACTTCGCCGTCGGACTGGGCGTAGAACAACTGTTCGCCGACCGCGAATATGTGCTCGACTCCGCCAACTACGAGGTGTTGCCGGCACAATACCGACTCATCGACATCAACGACAAGGCGAAATTCACCGAATGCGACTTCTTCCGACGTCCCATCTGCGTGCAGATAGGAACGGGCAACGATAGCTATGCACCGGAAATAACGCTCATACTGAAGAACAACATACCCAAGTGGGTGAGCGAAAGCAGTTACAATAAACATCTTATGGGGTATCCGGCTCCTCATAAGTCTTATGCTCTCTACGAGATGGTCGAAGGTATCTATGGGGCGTTCCACAATGTGAAAGGGGGCAACGACAAGGATCTCTTCCGCTTGAAGATACGGGTGGCTCACTATGATTGACCACGCCCGGCTATCATTCGCCACTTGTCATAACGACTAACAACACGATCATGGAATTTACAACTGATATATTTGAATTGTTCGGAGGTGCCTATCTCGGCGATTTCTCCAAGTACATGTACCAAGCCGATGCCTATGGGTCGGTGTTCTATGCCACATTGCTGCTGCCGGTGGCGGTGGCTTTTGTCTATTACATCGTCCTCGACCATATCTTACTGGCGAAAAACTCGAAGTGGATGATGATCGGTGCCCTTACGGCGGTGGCTTCCACAGTCATTTCGCTCATCATAGCGCACACCAAACTCAATGGATATGTCTTCATGCAGAATATTCATAATGCGGATATCGGTGTCGACGATTATGTCACCTTCGGACTCATCACCTTCGGGTGGGCGGCGCTCTTCTTTGCCTTGTTCTCTCTGATATTCAAGAACTTCAGCAGTCGATGCCGCAACATACCCTTCTAATCAACCCCCAAACCCTCAACCCTCAACCCTAAGCCCCGAACCCTCAACCCTCAACCCCCGAACCCTCAACCCTAACCCCCAAACCCTCAACCCTAAACCCCGAACCCTCAACCCTCAACCATAGAATGAGCAAACTTTACATATACGGCATAGGCGGAACGGGCGCACGGGTGTTGCGCTCGCTTACCATGTTGCTCGCGTCGGGTGTCTCGCTCGGACCCGACATCGATACCGTGGTGCCTGTCATCATCGACCCCGATAGTTCCAACGGCGACCTCAGTCGTACCGTCGGACTCATGCAACTGTACCAGAAAATACGCAAACACCTCAAGTTCGACAACCGACCGGAGAAAAAGGGTTATTTTCATGTCGATATCGACGATATGAACACCAACTTCCGACTTCACCTCAACAATGTGGCGAACATGAAGTTCTCGGATTATATCGCCTTCAACAGATTCACAACCGAGGGACAACCCGATCCCAACCAAGCGTTGCTCTCGCTGCTCTTCTCCGACCAGAACCTGCAGACACCACTCGACGTGGGATTCAAGGGCAACCCCAACATGGGATCCATCGTGCTCAACGACCCGCAGAACACCCGCTCGCTCATCGAACTGCTTCAGCATTTCCAGACCGGCGACCGTATATTCATCATCTCCAGCATCTTCGGCGGTACGGGAGCGGCGGGGTTCCCCTTGCTGCAGAAAACCATGCGCGAGGCCGAGGCGCTCGACATTCCCAATTCGGCGGCCATCGCCCATGCCCCCATAGGAGCGGTAAGCGTGCTGCCTTATTTCGGATTGAAAGACGACAAGGAGAGCCAAATCAAGATGGAGACGTTCATGTCGAAAACCAAGGCGGCGCTCAAATACTATATCGGCAATCTCGACGTCGATGCCCTCTACTATATATCTGATGTGATCAAAAACAGATATAACAATGTGGAAGGGGCGACGGAACAGAAAAACCAGGCTCACTTCGTGGAGCTGGCGGCGGCCTTAGGCATCGTCGACTTCGCACGTGCCGACATACGGCACCAAAAGGGCAACACCTCGTTCCGTGAGTTCGCCGTGCGCGACGACCTCAACCCGCTCACATTGCCCGACCTCGGACCTGCCACCTTCTCGGTCATGGGTCACGAGATGGTCAGCTTCTTCGTCTTCGCGCGTTTCTACCTCGAGCATTTCAACGACACGAAGGGCTATGCGTGGACTAAGACGCCACAGATGAAGGGTACGTCGTTCTCCGACCCCTTCTTTATCGACCTCGGACATTTCCTCAATGAATACAGGGCGCACTGGCTCAAGGAGATGTCGGACAACCAACGGTCCTTCCAACCTTTCGACCTCTATCCGGCCGAAGCCGACATCTTCGACACCATCAACCATATACATCCCAAGAAAACATCGATGATAGAGAAACTGTTAGGAAAAAACCTGCAGGGATTCCCGGCCGTGGATACGGAGATTTCCGATGTGTCGATGAAGCGCATCAAAGGACTGGATGCCTACAACTTCTTCATCACCGTACACGAAACGGCCATCAACAACGTCATCAAACGAAAATTCAACTTCTGATCATCTCATGGCTTACGTTTTCAGATTCCATAAAGGAGCCGATACCATCGACGGATGGCAGGAAACGGCTCAGGTGGGGGCGAAGGACATCGAGGCTATCGACGACCCCAACGGGGCGAAAGCCTCACTGCCCATCACCTCGATACCCACACCGTTCGCTGGATTGGAACTCACCAAGACGGCTTTCGCCTATTGCGCGCAAAGGGGCAATGTGCATGGCTCGACGATATATCACAAATTGGTGGCCAACGCACTCGATGTGCTGGAGATATTCTTCGGCTACAAGACGAAGTACGAACGGCTGTTCCAGATAGTGGCGTGGGACAAGTCAACATCGCTGCAGCAACTTGCCAACGATGGGGCACCGGAACATAAGGCGGTGGCGGATACGCTGCACCTCTTCCTCTCTCAGGATGCCAAGGCGTTCCACTTCGACGAGATGCAACAGATGTACATGCTGAATTTCGTGGGAAAAGGAGCGCTCGGACAACTCAATATCGTGGGGGCCACGTCGCCCACATCGGTTACCCTGGCATCGCCCAACGACCTCTCATTCGTGCGCGATGTATGGTTGGGCAACTACCACGAAGCATTCCAGCCCGATGAGGATGGGTCGTACCGCACACTCACCGACCGCGACCGCGACTTCAAACAGTTCGTCTACCTGCTGGCCAAACAACCGGCGTTCAACGCCCTCTATGCCGAGGTGTATGCATATATCGACGAGTGCTTCCGCATGGATAACGACACGGAATTCAAAAACCAGGTCAATGCCATGTCGCCGGCCCTCTACCAGTCGTTGTTCCAACCGCTGTATGTCGGGGCATCGCAGATCCTCCTGCCGGGAGGACTGCCCCTGATGGTGGCTAAAGGGCACCGCATCGCCGAAGAAAGCGACTTCCGAATTCTCGCCGATGGCGACGTGCCGGTCGGCGAACGGCTGCCGCTGGTGCTGCCCGAGGAGTCGTACTTCGAACGGCAGATGCGTTATACCACGGGTGAATGGATGCCGCGGTTGATGGCTCCCACAAGCGACAACCGGCCGATAGAGGAACGGACACTGCCCTTCGACAGCACACCATATCCTTATCTCACGGCGGATGATGTGTTCCAGCCTTCCCTGCTACAACTGCCATTCCCCATCAACGACCAGGCGTTTGTCACGGCGCTCTATCGCGATGGAAGGGTGGTCAACGACGGATGCCACTACTTGTTGCCCCTCAAGCCGCTGCTCTTCCGCTATCTCAAGGTGCAGACGGTGATGGGATATGCTGGCAACAGTGCTGACCCCGTGTGCGAACTCAACGCCATGCCTGATGGGTCGGTAAGGGCGGTAGTGCGCATACCGGTGAGGAAAGGGCGGCATATCACGCTCCGCCGCGACTATACTCCGCTCACTACCGGGGTGCTCGCCAACCAAGGGCTGTTCCCCATCGTCCAGGCGAGGGTCGACATCTTCCTCTTCCCCTCGTTCCATATCCTCGACCCTGGGGTGGCTACACCTCAACGTATCTACTTGGTGGATGAGGATACAGAGGGATTCCGTAAAGAGCAATACCAATATTCGGTCACTCCATATCGCAACCTGCAAGCCTCACCCCTGCCCACGACAAGGGTAGACCGCGCCGACAAGGCGGAACATTTCCTCGCCTCTCGCTATTTCTGCCTCGACGAGGAATATGACTTACTGGTGGTCAGCAATGGCAACGAGCAGGGTGTGCTCATTCCTCGATTCCGCGAGATACGACAAGGAAATAAGACTTTCGACTTTGCTGTCGACTTCGGTACGACGAACACGCATGTGGAGTACCGGACCGACGAGGATGCCGAGGCAAGACCCTTGACCATCGAACAGGAACAGACACAGGTGCTGGCACTCAATTCACTCTCCGACCATGCGGTGCGACTTATCGACGAACAGGGACTGGAGTCGTTCTACGGCGGACCCGCACAGGCGTTCATGCAGGAGTTCCTGCCGCTGTTCATCGCGCCGGGACAGGTGGCTCGCTTCCCCATGCGTACCAACCTCTGTTTCCGTGTCAACCATACCGTCAACGGGCGCGATATGTTGTCTTTGGCTGATTACAACATCGGTTTCCATTATGAGAAAGAAGATACATACGACTACAATACCACACGCACAGACCTGAAGTGGGCGGATGCCAAGAGCGACAACATGCTCGTGGAAGCCTATTTCGAGGAACTGCTGCTGCTCATTCGCAACAAGGTGCTCATGAATGGGGGTACGCTGGCCAGAACGGGCATCACATGGTTCTATCCCGTATGTATGCAACCCTATCAGATCGCTTCGCTCGAAGGGGCGTGGGCGAAACTCACGCGCCGGCTCATCTCGCCACAGGGATGCAGGCTGCTCAAAGTGGCGGAGTCGCTGGCTCCGTACTACTATTATACGACGAAAGAGGATGTGGATGCGGAGACCCGGCCGGTGGTTTCTCTCGATATCGGTGGCGGAACGACCGACTTCGTGGTCTACCATGAGGGCAATGCAGCGGTGGCCATCTCGTCGGTGCGCTTCGCGGGAAACAATATCTACGGCGATTTCCTCGGAAGGGGAACGGAATACAACGGATTCATGAGGGCGTTCATGCCGCTTTTCGACAATCTGCTGCGCGACATCCCAGGCGTGAGCGATGTATATGCCAAGGCGAAACGGTCGGGGGCTGAATTCATATCGTTCCTCTATTCGCTCGACAACAACCCGCGCATGGCGGGCAAGGGGGTTTCCTTCAGCGAGGAACTCCGTGCCAACCAGTCGCTCAAGGTGGTGCTCCTGCTCTTCTATGCAGCGGAAATATACTATGCCGCCCACTTGCTCAAGAGCAAGGGACTGTCATCGCCGGCTTATGTCACGGTGAGTGGCACGGCATCCAAGGTGCTCCTGCTCATCGGAGGCATCGATGTGTTGCAGAACATGGCACGTATCATCTTCAACGATATCCTCGCCGATGAGGGTAGGGTGGAGCTGAAACTGGTGAACAATCCCAAGGAGATAACCTGCAAGGGCGGGCTCAATATGCGGCAACGCTTCGTGGTCGACGATGTGGAGGCCATCACGGTGTTCCAGACGGGCTCTCCTTCGCTCGACACCATCAAGAACCCACGCTATGGCGATATCTCAGCCACGGTGCGCGACGAGGTGCTCAAGGAGTACAACCGCTTCATCGACTATTTCTTCGGACTTAACACGAAATACAGCTTTGCCAAGTATTTCGGGGTGGACAACGAAAGGGAGTTTGCCGACTTCCGTACGGTGCTTACCGACAAGGCGGAACAGGATTTCAACAAGGTGATAGCCCAACGCAAAGAGACGATGGGAGGCGAGGAGAACCCTGAACTCAACGATTCGCTGTTCTTCATACCGCTCACCGGAGCCATAGCACGACTGGCCTACCATATAGCCGCGGAAAACTATCCGCCACCATTGAAGAGGTCATAGATAACCTGTCTCCCTCATAATCCATAAATCAACGACAAACATGCAACTCGTCATATCCCTCATCCTTTTCGCTGCGGCCATCGCCTATGTCGAATGGCGCCTGAAATCGGTCAACCGTGCCAACGACGAGGCCGATAAACAGGCCGAAGAACACTTCGCCACAAAAAAGGCGCTCAAAGACCATATCGAAGCTGCTGAGAAACAGCGGCAACTCGACAACCAGGACATCGACGACCGCCTCTCATCCATAGAACAAAGGGTGTTCTTCCAACCGGCAGCGAAACAACCCGAAGAAACGGCGATACCTCACGAGGAGGCTCCTAAGGATGTGTTCTACTTCCGTTGGCCGGCAGACGACGGGTCTTTCGACGATGGCGCGCGTGAGCTATCGCCCTCGGAAAACACGTATTATCAATTCCACCTCCTCTCTCCCACGGAAGCGGAATTCACGTTCTTCACTGTCAGCGACACTCAACTGTCAAAGGCCAACAACAGTTCGAAAAAATACATAGAAAGGGCGTGTTCCTTCTCTACCGCCAAGTCGTCTCACTACACCTGCCAACCAGGGAGAGCCATACTGCAAAGGGGACAATGGAACATCACGCAAAAGGCCATCATCACCTATTCCTGATTATCCATACAATATCCCTCCCCTCCTTTTCCAAAGCAAGCTAATTTTTCCCCTCCTTTTCCAAAGCAAGCTAACTATTCCCTCCTTTTCCAAAGCAAGCTAACTTTTCCCCTCCTTTTCCAAAGCAAGCTAACTTTTCCCCTCCTTTTCCAAAGCAAGCTAACTTTTCCCCTCCTTTTCCAAAGGAGGGGTAGGGGTGGTTTGTCAAACAATGTTCCAATCTCTATCCCTTCTCCCTCCCTTTGGGAGGGCCGGGGTGGGTATTCGGGTGGGTATTACCCCTTGAGCTTCAGGTAATCGCAGAAAATCAATTTTCCCTCGTCGTCGCGTAGGTGCATGCCGTTGCCGCGGCAGTATTTCCAGTACTTACATTGGGCGCACTCGTCTTTTTTCATCCAACTGCGGTCGCGGTAGGGCAGGAAACGCTGCTCCCATACTTTCCAGAAATCGTCTTTGTAGATATTGCCTTGGTGGTAATTGGCGCGGATACTTCCACAAGCGGAGATACTCCCGTCGATGAGCACCGAGGCCACCATCACTCCGGCCTGGCAGAAATAGAAATAGTCGCGGACCTCCGCCTCGTACTTTCCGAGGAATCCCTCGCAGGAGTAACTGGTGTCGATGCGTCCTTCCTTCCGACTGGCTTTGATGAACTCCATCATGCCCCGCATCTGTTCCGAGGTGAGACGCATCTCGGGATCATGGGCGGCTCGTCCCATGGGGATGACGCAGAAGAGGCGCCAGGCTGGCACCTTCTTGGAGATGAGAAATTCCTTGATGGCGGCCAACTCGCTATAGTTGCGTGAGTTGACGCAGGTCACCACATCGTAGATGACATCCTTCTGACGGGCAAGGATATCGAGGGCTTCGCAACATTTGTCGAAGCTCTGTTGATGGCCTCTCATCCAGTTGTGGTTCTCTCTCAAACCGTCGATGCTTACAGTGAGCGAATGTAGGCCGGCCTTCACCAGGGCATCGAACCGCTCCTGGGTAAGGTAGAGGCCATTGGTCACCATGCCCCATGGAAAACCGCGACGGTAAATCTCCTCACCGCAGTGCTCCAGGTCGTCGCGCACCAAGGGTTCGCCGCCGCTAATGATGACAAACACCTGATGCGGGTCGGTGTGGGCGGCTATGTTGTCGAGCACAGGCAGGAAATCGTCCAAGGGCATGTCTTGCTGTCCGACCACGCTCTTGCAGTCGCTGCCGCAATGGCGGCAATGGAGGTTGCAACGCAACGTGCTCTCCCAAAACAACTGACGTAGGGGATGCTCTTCTATGAGTTGGTCCTGAATGCGTCGTTCCAACTCCAGACCTAATTTCTTGCGCAATGACAACATATTTTCTCTCCCTTCACTCCTCTCCTTTTAATTTTAATTCCAGGTAACTTCACTCCCCTCCTTTTAATTGTAATTCAGGTAACTTCACTCCCCTCCTTTTAATTTTAATTCCAGGTAACTTCACTCCCTTCCTTTTAATTTTAATTTCAGGAAACTTCACTCCCCTCCTTTTAATTGTAATTCAGGTAACTTCACTCCCCTCCTTTTCCAAAGGAGGGGTAGGGGTGGTTTGTCAAACAATGTCCCAACCTCTTTTCCCTCTCCCTCCCTTTGGGAGGGCCGGGGTGGGTATCCATAGGAGGGCCGGGGTGGGTATCCCTAGGGAGGGCCGGGGTGGGTATCGGCGTGGGTTCCAGGAGGACCGGGATGTTATTACTCCCGATACATCCTCGGCCTCACACCATACATCAATTTCACGGGTCGGTCGATACGATGATAGCCACGGTCGACAGTCGAACTGTCCACCGGGGTGTCTTGGGGCGTATCCACCATGCTTCCGCTGCCTTGACTATTATCTACAATAGCTTTATTGGTTCGGCAAGAACCGAACCCCAGCAACGTCAAACCGATAGCGGCCAAACCGGCCACAATGCGTCGTAGCTTCATCTATTTCCTTTGTTGTTGACTGGCTCCTGTCGTGCCATCAGGCGCAGGGGTGGGGGAGGATTGTTGTTGCGTCTGCTGCGTACCCTGCCCCGGAGCAGGACGCATGTTGTCGCCAATCACAGCACCGGGACCGTATACCCCCAAGATGCCCCCTTGCTTCTCTTTGGTCTTACAGGATACCACACCCAAAAGGGTAACCAGACCAACCATGAGGACTGTCGTTAATCGCTTCATGGGTATAGGATTATGGACCGATATGGAAACCGGGGTTGTCGGCTGGTGCATCGGTGTTCGAACCCGAACTGATGTGGATGCTTGGCGGAGGATTCTTGGATGTCATAGTCGGTCCATCCAGAGGCTCAGCCACAGTTTTTTTCGAACCGCAGGCTGTCACTCCTATGATGGCGCAAGCTATGGCCAACAGGCGGAATGTGAATTTCTTGTATGTCTTCATATCTTCGTGGTATTTAGTTGTTTGTAATGAATGAATGAAAACTCATTGCAAATATAATGGAAATAGGGGACAATTCAAAATTTTCACCCTGTTTTTTGCGAATTTTCATGATGAACCAGCGTTTTTTCAAAATTATTCCTTATTTTTACACCCAAATTGTAAATATCAACTTTTAACCACAAAAACAGTATGAAAAGAAAAACTTTTTTCCTGACGCTCATGCTCATTGGCATGATGGCTTGCAGTGGCAATGCGAAGAAACCGGCCGATGCCGACGGACAGGTGGCGGTTGCCTCACAGGCGAATGTGGCTGCCGACGACTATCTCAAGGCTGGGGCTGTATGGCATAATGGCGTGGAATGGTTCCAGATCCGTAAGGATGGCGATGTGTTCGCCTTCATAGGGGGGACGTTGCACGAGGGAGGTGCATGCTTCGGATTGAGGGCCAATGGTGCCAACAGCTTCTCCGTGGTGCCCGTGAAATGGTCGGTGGATGCCGGCGATTACGAACCGTCATTGTCGGTGATGAACCTCTATGGAGAGAATCCGGGCGACCTCTCGGCTGAACTCAGAAACTATGACGGGGCGGCTGTGCTCCTCCTCCGCCATAAGACAAAGGGACTGCGTACTGTGCTTTTGCCTGCCAAAGGCAATGGCATGGAGGCTTTGGATAATACCCTGAAGGCTGATATGGCACTGGCGTTCGCCGGCACATGGCTCTCTTCTTCGGGCGAGCGTTATGTCTTCGGTGCCGATCAAAGCTATACGTTTCCCGGAAAGAAAGGCAAATACACTTTTGAGTATGAATTCGATTCTCCTGCTTACACCATATCATTGCAGGACGGCTCTCACTGGAGCGTGGATGCCAAGGATGGAAGGATGACACTCTCCGAGGTGAGTTTCGATGAGGAGAACGACGGATGGACGGCGGTGCCCGGTGGAAAGAAAATATCGCTGACGCTCGAAAACCAGTCCCAATGGCGATTCCCCTTCGCATCAACTGAACCGCTCACCGTGGGCATGTTGTCCAATTACGGCAAGGAAGACTTGCGCATCATGCGCAATGAGATATGGGCGCGTCATGGTTACCGCTTCAATTCGCCTGACCTGCAACAGCGCTTCAGCAGAATCCAGGGCTACACTCCTGCTTCCGACAACAGCAAGGTGCGACTCTCACCGTTGGAACAACTCAACGTGGAGATCATCAAATTAGTGGAGGAATCCCCCAACGACTAACACCATCCAAAGCAAAGCACCCCTGCCC
Organism: uncultured Prevotellaceae bacterium; assembly: GCA_900316685.1. Taxonomy (GTDB): domain Bacteria; phylum Bacteroidota; class Bacteroidia; order Bacteroidales; family Bacteroidaceae; genus Prevotella. The sequence continues at coordinate 29,752 of ONDS01000022.1, forward strand.
CCTTTTTTTCTAAGGAACAGGGGCGCTTTGTCAAACAATGTCGCAACCTCTTTCCTAACAACGAATATCCCTATTAATTCCCTAGGGAACTATATATCTGTTGTCCCCGAACATGATTATTGATTGAAAAAGATGAATATTTATTTGGTTATGTGAAAAAAATGCATTATATTTACGATTATACATAATACTTATGATTAAGTAAAATAATAATTTAGATAATATATAAATGAAAAACAAGGTAAAAAAAATAATCAAAGAGGCGGTTTCTGAGGCATTGAAACAAAGCATCAAAGAACAATGGAATGATGAGAAGAAGTACTACCTTTCACAAGAGGAAAAGGCAAACACCATCTATGAGAATGTAATGCAGCGATATTATGGTATAGAATATAATCAGTATCGTCCTGTATTGCTTAAAGAAGTCACTTTGGATAGAATACTGAAAAAGCACGGTACAAACGGTTTTGTGTGTATTTCTGCAAACCGAAGTGATTATCCGCAAGAAGTTAATGACAAGAATACAAAACGATTAATAGGTGATATCAAAAGAAGCGGTTATTCTTATTTACCCACATATGGTGGTTATAGAAACAATGAAACCGGTGTAATGGATGATTTTGAACCATCATTCTTGGTTTTCAATTATACTGAGAATGGGGATGGAGATGATTTTGAAAATCTACGGAATTTTGCCTTGCAAATGTGTGGAAAATACGAGCAACATTCGGTTATGATAAAATATCCAAATGCAGCACCAACATGGGAGGATAAAAACGGGAATAGGGTAAGTACACATTCTACAACTACATATAGGAAGAATGACCCAACAAAAGAGTATTTCACATCCTTGCAGAGTAAAGAGGACATTGAGGATAAAGAAAAACAGTACACAAGCAAAAGAACAGGTAAAACGAAATATCCAATATCCAAGAGATTTACATACGATATTAGTGACACACCTGTTGAAAACACTGAAAGCGTTCTTGAATTTTATGTCAATCCATTACCCATTAATCTATTGGAAGAGCAAAGACGTAAAGGGGAAATAATGATATGGAGAGTATAAAAAATAAAATAATACCATATTCATTTGAAGTTAAAAAAGGTAACTATATCGGGGACAACAGGTTTATAGTTCCCATTCCCTATTTTCTGGATAATTATTCTAATTATTTTAATTTCTTTCCTAACAACGAATTTCACGAATTCCACGAATTGTTTAATTTCTTTCCTAACAACGAATTTCACGAATTTCACTCCACGAATATTTAAATTTCTTTCCGGAAAATTCAAAATTCATCATTCCCCATCGCCGCAGGCGACAATTTTTCGACATACGTCTCAACAACCCGTCAACATTCAAAATTCAACATTCAACATTCAGTATATCTTCTCCCAATTCTCCAATAGCTCCTTGTTCTTCTTTCTTATCTTGCGACTCAGGGGCTTCTTCCTGAACAGTTCGAAGAAATCGAAACTGGCTACTCCCCCCGGTGGGGCATAGGCACTGAGGTCTTTCGTGGTCATACCCACTATCTTCTTGATGCCGCGACGGTCTTCTCCCCATACTACCACATCGCCAAGGCTTGTCCCCTTGGGCAACATTTCCAGGGTGTCGCTGATCTCTACTCGTTCCAAAACCCTGTTGAGGTATTTGGCATGCGAGAGTGTGGCACTCTGAAACGTGCTGTCGGGCAGCACAATCCTACCACGGTAGTCACTCACACGCACCGCTCCCGTGTTGGTGAACAGCTTCACATCGCGCAGGGGCAATGCTGTCTCTAAGTCGATGATGACGATGGTGTCGTTAGCGAGAGCTAACAGCGGATGTTCCACATCGATGGTATCCGCTTGCTGTGCCTCGGCGGTGAGCGCAAAAGCAACAATCAATAGGGCGATGCTTCTACGTATGTCGGGCATGTCGAGCGATACGGGAGAACGCTTGAAAGATAAGTGCGATAATGGTGAAAACATATTGCAAAAGTAGCCTTTCAGCCTTTTCCCTCGCTCCTTTTTGCACTCATTAACGCACTTTTTTCGCTTTTTTTACACACCTCACCTTTCGTTAACCTAATAAATGTTAGGGGCAAGGGGCAGAGAGCAAGTGGCAAGAGATTACCTCCACGCGTAGGGGCTGACTTTATGTCTGCCCTCAACCCCCATCTCTCATCCCTCACCTCTCACTTCTTTACGTGTAAAGCTCTCATCGCATTGAGCACAGCCAGCACCGTCACGCCCACATCGGCGAAAACGGCCATCCACAGCGTGCCCAAGCCAAACACCGCCAAGACGAGCACAGCCAACTTCACACCGATGGCGAACCACACGTTTTGACGGGCGATACCGAGCGTGCGGCGGGCGATGCGCAGTGCACTCACAATCTTCGAGGGCTTGTCGTCCATCAGCACCACATCGGCGGCTTCGATGGCGGCGTCGCTACCCAGTCCACCCATGGCCACGCCCACGTCGGCAAGGGCCAGGACGGGGGCGTCGTTGATGCCGTCGCCCACAAAGGCCAGTCGGCCTTCGCCCGAACGAGCCCTGAGCAGACCCTCCACATGCTTAGCCTTGTCTGTGGGCAACAACTCGGCATGATAGTCGGTGATTCCCAACTCCTTGGCCACGTGGTCGGCCACGGCCTGGCGGTCGCCGGTGAGCATTACGATATGGTTCACGCCCTGCTCGTGCAAGGCATGAATGGTCTCGACACTGTCTTCCTTCACCTTGTCGTTGATGACGATATGGCCGGCATACTGACCGTCGATGGACACATGGATGATGGTGCCTACATGGTGGCAGTCGTGCCACTGGGCTCCCACGGCATCCATCATCTTCGTGTTGCCCACGCAGACCTCCTTAGCACCGACATGTGCACGGATACCCTGGCCGGCCACCTCTTCCACCTCGCTCACCTCGCAGCCGTCGGTGGCTTCATCAGGGAAGGCGTCACGCAGGGCCTGGCCGATGGGGTGGGTGGAGAAATGCTCCACATGGGCTGCCAGATGCAGCAGCTCGCGTTCGTCGCATTGGTCGGGATGCACGGCTTCCACGGCAAACTGACCATGGGTCAGGGTGCCGGTCTTGTCGAACACCACGGTGCTTACCTTGGCCAGCACATCCATATAGTTGGCTCCCTTGATGAGAATGCCTTGGCGTGAGGCTCCTCCGATACCACCGAAGAAGGTGAGGGGTACGCTGATAACCAAGGCACAGGGACACGACACGATGAGGAACATCAGGGCGCGGTAGAGCCAGGTGGGGAAGGAGGCGGCGAACGAACCGCTGAACAATGGAGGAAGTACCGCGAGCGCCAAGGCGGCAAAGACGACGATCGGGGTGTAGACGCGTGCGAAACGCGTGATGAAGGTCTCGCTCCTCGACTTGTTCTCGTTGGCGTGTTCCACCAGCTCGAGAATTTTCGACACGGTGCTCTCGCTGAACAATTTGGTGGTGCGTATCTTGATCAGGCCGCTGAGGTTGATGCAGCCGGAAACGACCTCGTCGCCCTCTTCCACATCGCGGGGGGCGCTCTCGCCTGTCAACGCCACGGTGTTGAGGGCGGAACGACCTTCGACCAACACTCCGTCTAAGGGCACCCTCTCGCCGGGCTTGACAATGACGGTCTCACCCAAGGCGACGTTATCGGGCGATATGTCCTTCACTTCTCCAGAGCGCTCCACATGGGCCACATCGGGACGGATGTCCATCAGGTGGGAGATGCTGTCGCGGCTCTTGCCTTCGGCATAGCCCTCGAACAACTCGCCGACCTGAAAGAACAGCATGACGAAGACGGCTTCGGGAAACTCGGTCTCGGCTCCGGGTAGGAAACCGATGGCCAAGGCTCCGATAGTGGCCACTGACATGAGGAAATGCTCATTGAACATGTCGCCTCCTACGATACCCTCCACAGCCTCTTTCAGTGTGTCGTGACCGATGAGCAGGTAGGGCACGAGATAAACCAGTAACAACTGCCAGGTAGCCAACCCGCAGTTCTTCTCGATGAGGATGGCGACGATGAGTAGCACCACGGTGATGGCGATGAGCCACAATTGCTTCTTCATATCACCATGCTCATGGTGGTGATGATGCTCATGATGGTGATGGTGATGATGATGGTGCTCATGCTCATGATGATGCTCATGTTCATGTTCATGTTCGTGGCAGTGGCTACAGCCTACAGCGTTGTCGTGATGATGATTGTGTGACATAATATGTTTTTTTATTTACGCTGCAAAGTTACGTGTTAATCCATGCAACCAAGTTGCAAATTACATTGCTCATGTAACATGTCGCTTTTTTTACCCTTTGTCGGCGGCTTATTCGTTTTTTTTGAGTAACTTTGCAGGAGAAAGAATCCATTACGGCGTATGAAGAAATCGGCGAAAAGAGGAACACTCATGTTCCTGCTCCAACTGTTCATTGTGGGCATGGTCATCGTCATGCCGCTATTGTTCGTCTTGCTGGTCAGCGGGGGCAATATCAATCCGAGGATGATACTCAGGATCAGTATCGGATGGTTCGTTCCTCTAAGCGTCATCTATTTCGTAAATTTCTACCTGCTGGCACCTTACCTTTTTCTCAAGAAGCGCTATTGGCTGTTCATACTGGCCAATGTGCCCTTCATCTTCGTGGTCAACTACTGGATGTTCACCGTCAATACGGCAGAACTGCCCGACGTGGCGCGCGAAGGATTCTATGCCAATATGGCCATCATCATACTCTTCGATGTGCTGGTGGCATTCGTGGCGGTGGCCATTCGCTATGTCATGCGGACTCATGCGCTGCGATTAGAGGTGGAGGAGAAACAACGACAGAACAAGGAGGCGGAACTGGCATGGCTCAAAAACCAACTCAATCCGCACTTCCTCTTCAATACGCTCAACAACATATCCAGCCTCACACAGATCGATCCCGACCAGGCGCAGGACAGCATAGCGCAACTGAGCGACCTGCTTCGGTATGCGATGTATGACACCGATAAGGATCTCGTGCCGGTAGACGACGAGGTGACCTTCCTCGACAACTATGTGGCGTTGATGCGCCTGCGCTGCTCCGACCTCGTTAGGGTGGATACGGATTTCCAAGTACAGGGACATCCCATGGTGGCTCCCTTGCTTTTCATCGCTCTCGTGGAGAACGCGTTCAAGCATGGGGTGGCCAGCGGAAAGGATTCTTTCGTCAGATTGTCGTTGAGAGCCGACGAACAGCACATAACCTTCGAATGCGACAACTCCAACTACCCCAAGGATGATGCTGACAGAAGTGGTTCGGGCATTGGCATCGATAATACCCGGCGACGGCTGGAACTGCTCTATCCTCATCGCCATGAGTGGGAGCAGTCTACGGAAAACGGGGTGTATCACGTGAAAATCACTCTTTCGCTATGAGAAAACTTACTTGTGTCATTGTCGACGATGAACCGCTGGCGGTGCAATTGCTTGAGGCGTTCGTCAATAGGACCGACTTCCTCTGTCTCTTACAATCGTTCACCGACCCCATCGAGGCGGCATCGTTCATCAGCCAGAACAAGGTCGATCTCCTGTTTCTCGACATACAGATGCCCGATGTTAACGGGTTGGAACTGGCGCGGTCGCTCGGTGGCAAGACGAAGATCATCTTCACCACGGCTTTCAAGGAGTTCGCTTTCGACAGCTATGAGTTCGCGGCCATCGACTACCTCCTAAAACCCATACGCTATGCCAAATTCCTGCAGGCGGCGGAGAGGGCGCGCAGCTGGTATGAGACCTTCGAAAAGGGGGAACAGGCGGTAGTGGAGAAAAACGATGCTCTGGCGCCGGCATCTCCGCAGCAACCCTCCGACAGCGTGTTCCTGCGTGTGGATGGTGAATGGCGCAAGGTGGATTTCCAGCGTATCCTCTTCGTCGAGGGAATGAAAGATTATGTGATGTTCCACCTTGAGGGGGAGCGTCGGCCGCTCATCACCCACCTGACCATGAAAGCGGTGGAGCAGACCTTGCCGGCGCAACTGTTCATGAGGGTCAACCGCTCGTTCGTGGTGGCGCTCGACAAGATACGCACTGTCGACCGCAACATGTGTATATATATAGGTGAAGAAATCATACGTGTCACTGATCAATACAAAACGGCTTTTGAAAACTATCTCAAAAGCCGTATGCCAGGGTGATCATCCATCCCTCCCTTTCTTTCCGTACAACGGATTTCATGAATAGAATTTGTAACTACGGATTCCACTGATTTCACTGATTGTTTTTTACTACGAATTTCACGGATTCCACTCTAATTGTTTTTTACAACGAATTTCACGGATTCCACGAATTGTTTTTTTTCTTTCCTAACGACGAATTACGCTAATTCCGAGAATAAAAGCCTAATTTTTGAATAATTATTCTAATTATTCCAATTTCTTTCCTAACTACGAATTTGCGAATTGATTTTCTTTCAACGAATTAAACGACTAAATAGATATTGAAAGATTTGTATAGATTTGTAAGATTTCTCGCGAAGCGACTCCCCAGAATTTCCTAATAAAAAAGACCACGCTAAAACGTGGTCTTTCTCGTAGGAACGATCGGGCTCGAACCGATGACCTCTGCAATGTGACTGCAGCGCTCTAAACCAACTGAGCTACGCTCCTGTCTTAAATCGGATGCAAAAGTAACCCTTTTTTTTGAACCCACCAAATTTTTCCTCAATAATTTTTCCCTATTTCTAAATATTCCATCTTTTCTGGATTCTCCACCCTCTACTCTGATTCCGATCTCTCCTTTCGTTCCTGTCCCTTCCTATCGTTCCTATCCCCTCTATCAATCTTTTTTTGAAAAAAAATGCCTAAAAATTTAGAATCAACAAATTTTTTCATTACATTTGCAGACATTACCTAAATCTATTAGCGACATAATCTTTTAATACATGAAAATCGGTCTATTTATTCCTTGTTATGTCGACGCCGTCTATCCCGAGGTTGGCGTCGCTACGTACAAACTTCTCAAGCATTATGATGTCGACCTGGAATACCCTCTCAAGCAGACTTGCTGCGGACAGCCGCAAGCCAACGGTGGATTCCAGCACATGTCGGAACCGCTTATTGAGAAGTATGAAGACATGTTCAAGAAGTACGACTATGTGGTAGCCCCATCGGCATCATGTGCCGCCTTCGTCAGGTGCTTCCACCCCGAAATCATGAAGGGGAAAATGGAATGTACCACGGCGAAAAAGACATTGGATGTGGTGGAGTTCCTGCATGATGTGCTCAAGGTCAAGGAGGTGCCGGGCAAGTTCCCGCATAAGGTGAGCGTACACAACTCTTGCCATGGTGTACGCGAACTGGGTCTCTCTTCACCGTCCGAGCGCCATGTGGCTCCCTTCAACAAGATCATCGACCTGCTCCGCCTCGTTGAGGGTATAGAGATACACGAGCCCGAACGTAAGGATGAGTGCTGTGGATTCGGTGGGTTGTTCGCCGTCGAAGAACCCGATGTGTCCATTCGAATGGGCGAAGATAAGATCAAACGACACATCGAAACAGGTGCTGAATACGTCACCGGACCCGACAGCTCGTGCCTCATGCACATGGCGGGCATCGCCAAACGCGAGGATCTGCCTATTAAGTTCATTCATGTAGTAGAAATTCTATCAGCAGGACTATGAGTACAGTACATTCGAAAAGAAGCCACGAGTTCCTCAAGGACGTGGAAAAGATAACGCGGCACGACAAGACATTCTGGGGCGTGCGCGCCAAACGTGATATCATGGCGGAAGGTCTGCCCGAGTGGGAGGACCTGCGCGAACTGGCCAGCCGCATCAAGATGCACACCGTGACCCACCTGGCCGACTACCTCGACATGTTCTCCAAAAACCTGGAGAAACGGGGGGTGCATGTCCATTGGGCCAAGGATGCCGAGGAGTTCAACGAGATAGTCCTCAAAATCCTCAAAGACCACGACGTGAAGAAGATGGTCAAGAGCAAGAGCATGCTCACAGAGGAGTGCGAGATGAACCCTTATCTCGAGAAAAACGGTATCGATGTGGTGGAGACCGACCTCGGCGAACGTATCATACAGCTGATGGACCAGAAACCCTCGCATATCGTCATGCCAGCGCTGCATATCTCGCGCGACGCCATCGGCGAGGAGTTCGAGAAAAGGGGCATCAGCAAGGAGATAGGCAATCACGACCCGACGTACCTCACCCGCTGCGCTCGCTATCACCTGCGCGATGAGTTCATGCTGGCCGAGGCGGGCATGACTGGATGCAACTTCGGTGTGGCAGAGACGGGCGACGTGGTGGTTTGCACCAATGAGGGCAATGCCGACATGAGTACGTCGATGCCCAAACTGCATATCGTGGCGATGGGTCTGGAAAAGATAGTGCCCAACTACGACTGTCTGGCCGTCTTCCACCGACTGCTATGCCGCAGCGGTACGGGACAGCCCACCACCACCTATACCGCTCACTTCGAGAAGGCGCGTCCGGGAGCGGAGATGCACGTGGTGCTCGTCGACAACGGGCGCAGCGACATCATCGCCAATGAGCAGCACTGGCTTACGCTTAAGTGCATTCGTTGCGGAGCCTGCATGAACACATGCCCCGTCTACCGCCGTAGCACGGGTTACAGCTACACCTATTTCATTCCAGGACCCATCGGCGTCAATCTGGGCATGCTCAAGAATCCCGACAAATATTACGACAATGTGTCGGCATGCTCGCTCTGCCTCTCTTGCTCCAATGTATGCCCTGCCAAGGTCGACCTCGGCGAACAGGTATATAAGTGGCGACAGCAACTGCCTGAGTTCGGGCATGCCTCGGCGGAGAAGAAATGGATGTCGCGTGGCATGAGCATGGTGTTCAACCATAAGTGGATATACAATACGGCCTTGTGGTGGTCGCCACTGGTCAACCACATGCCGCGCTTCCTCATCTACAACGGACTGAACGGGTGGGGTAAGGGCCACGAGATGATGAAATTCCCCAAGAAACCGTTCCACGTGCTCTGGAAAAACGGGAAAGTGAAATAATTCCGACCATTCAGATAGTTCTGATTATTCAGGTTATTCCGATTACTCAGATTATTCCGATCACTTCGAAAAAATTATATTCATGAAGAAAGAAGATCTTTTAGCCAAACTGCGCAAGAACACGCGCGAACAGTTTGATATGCCCGACCTCACCATCAAGGCCATCAAATATCCCGACACGGTGAAACAGTTCATAGAGATGAGCCAGACGGTGGGCGGCAAAGTGAAATGTATCAAGAAGAGCGACGATGTCAACAAGGTCATACGGGAACTCTATCCCGAGGCCAAGGTGTTCGCATCCAATGTGCCGGGCATCACCATCGCACAGAAAAACCCGGATACCGTGGCCGAGGCCAACGACCTCAACGGCACCGACGTGGGCATACTGCAAGGTGAACTGGGTGTGGCGGAAAATGGCTGCATCTGGATTCCGCAGACCATGAAGGAGAAGGCGGTCTGCTTCATCTCCGAGGAACTGGTCATACTGCTCGACAAGAAAAACATCGTCGACAATATGCATGAGGGGTACAAACGTATAGAGGTGCCTGCCCTGGGTTACGGATGCTGGATCAGCGGACCCTCCAAGACGGCCGACATCGAACAGGCGCTCGTCATGGGCGCCCAGGCGGCACGTGGAGTCACCGTCCTCCTCATCGAAGAGTGACCCGATGCTCTCCCTTCAATTAACTACGAAGTTGTGGCAATCTCGTTTGCCACAACTTCGTTTGTTTTTTGTAAAAATTACAGGCTAATTATTCTAATTATTCTAATTCTTCCAATTCTTCTTATTTCTTTCCTAACCTCGAATACACAAATTCGAGGGTTAAGTAACTCACTCCCCTCCTTTTCCAAAGGAGGGGCAGGGGTGGTTTGTAAGACAACGTCCCAACCTCTTTATTATTTATCTTTCCTAACAACGAATTACGCTAATTTCACTCTAACTTTGCAGCGTTGAAAGATTGGTGAGTACTCGTTGAATGAAATCTCATTGAAAAGTTTCAACAATTTGAGGAAAGTCCTTACCTTT
>ONDS01000002.1 GCA_900316685.1 uncultured Prevotellaceae bacterium
TTTGCAGTGTTTATGCAGCAAAACTAATGTCTTTTATCTTCCTCTGTCTTCTTCTAACTCCTTTTATCTACAAGGCAAGCGGAGCTTGCGGAAGTTGAAAAACTTCGTCATTTATTTTGTATTGTCTTCGGCTTGCACTATCTTTGCAAGTATCAACCACTAAAACCCAAGAGAATGAAAAGTATATTGCTGACCATGATGATGGTCATAGGAGGCAGCCTGCTGGCGGGCGGCTCGGAAGCCAAAGGTGCCGACCGCCAGGTGACAGGATACAAATATACCGACGACGGGGGGCGCAACTACGAGATCAAATCGATAGGAGATGCCTTCCTGCTCTGTATCAACGACGACGCGGCGGGCATCAAGGGCTGTTGCATGATGGACAGTCTCAATATGATGCGTTTTCGTAAGTTGTTGGCGCAGACCACGTTGACTGCAAAAAAAGAAGACCACCGTGTGAAGGATGCTCCTGACGGTGCTAAAACATGGAAAGCCCGCGTGCTCACGTCGTGGGGCAAGGGCGAGGAGGATTATCAGTGGATGTTCCATTACGGCTATATCGACGGCACGCCAGTGGCTGATGCCGCCGCCATGCGTCGTTGCATGAACCAGCTCGACGGTTTCCACCAGCTGATGCGCGAGGTGCTTCAGGAACAGCAAACGAGATACGGTTATCAAGGGCTGGTCTGCATGGAGCGCATGGAGACGGGTTTCCCCTTTATGGCCTATGATAAGAACGGCAATCGTGTCGACCCTATGGATGCATTCTGGTATTTCAACTATGGAGACCGTTGCGAAGCACGGGCTCTTCATGTGCCTTCGGAGGAGGGGGAGGAGCATTGGCGTTTCGGCAAGGAGAAGGCGGAGCAGATAGGCAAGGCCATTGAGAGGGCGCCTTATGTGAAACCCAAGGAGGAACTGTTCCTGCTCGACGGTACGCGTATGCAGTACACCTTCTTTTTCTTCGACGGCGAGTGTGTCAGTTATGATGTCAATTATATGCATAATTGTCCTGAGGGCATGACCGTCGTCGTCGACCCCGGGGCCGTGGAATTCATCATTCGGAATAAGTAACAACAAGACATGAAATATTATCTCATAGTTGGTGAGGCCAGTGGCGACTTGCATGCCTCTCACCTGATGCAGGCATTGGAAAGGCAAGACCCCGAGGCGGACTTCCGATTCTTCGGGGGCGAGAAGATGCAGGCGGTGGGGGGCACCCTCGTGCGCCATTACCGCGAACTGGCGTATATGGGTTTCATTCCCGTATTGCTCCATCTGCCCACCATCCTGCGCAACATGCGGCAGTGCAAGGACGATATCCGAGGGTGGAAGCCCGATGTGGTCATCCTTGTCGACTATCCGGGCTTCAACCTCAAGATTGCCAAATATGTGCATGCCGAACTGAAGATACCCGTCTATTACTATATCTCGCCGAAGATATGGGCGTGGAAGGAGTACCGCATCAAGAATATCAAGCGCGATGTGGATGAGCTGTTCTCCATCCTGCCTTTCGAGGTGGCTTTCTTTGAGGGGAAACACCGTTATCCCATCCATTATGTGGGCAATCCCACCGCCGACGAGGTGCGCTCCTTCCGCGAAGGATATGACGAATCGCCCGAGGCGTTCCGTCGGCGTTATGGCCTTTCCGACAAACCCATCATCGCCCTGCTGGCGGGCAGCCGACAGCAGGAGATCAAGGACAACCTGCCGGCGATGATCGAGGCGGCGACGTCCTTTCCCGACTACCAATTAGTGTTGGCGGGTGCTCCCTCCATTGATGATGGATATTATCGTAAGTTCATTGAAGGCCAACCTGTTACATTGGTTCACAACGATACCTACGCCTTGTTGGCGCAGTCGGCGGCGGCTCTTGTCACCAGTGGCACCGCCACCCTCGAAACGGCGCTGTTCGATGTGCCGCAGGTGGTGTGCTATGAAACGGGCTTCCACTGGCTCTTCAAAATGCTTCGGCGGTTCTTGCTCAAGGTGAAATATATCTCGTTGGTCAACCTCATCGCCGACCGCGAGGTGGTCACCGAGTTAGTGGCCGACACGTTCAAGGTCGACAACATACGTCGTGAACTGCAACGCATCCTCCCGGGCCAGTCCGACCGCGACACCATGCTCCAGGGCTACGCCGAGGTGCGCCAAGCCCTCGGCCATCTCGTAGCCCCCGACAATGCCGCCACGATGATGGTCGATTTGTTGTCCGGTAAGAAAAGATAAGGGGGAAATAATTCGCGATATGGACAAATATTCCTTGATAAAAGTGACCATAACTAAGAAAAATATCGAGTTATGGTTACTTTTGCGTAGTTGAAACCATCCATAACTCATCAATGCAAACCAACTTTTTCTTTTTTTCCATACGTTTCCCACTTCTTCCCTCCTTTTCCAACGCGAGCCATCGTAGGGGGTGGTTTGAAATAACGTCCCAACCTTTTCCCTCTCCCTCTCTTTATGAAGACCAGTGAATGTCTCATCATAATGATGTTCTTTAGATCCTAATCCGAAAAATCAATGGATTTTTTGGAATATAATCCAAAAAAGTACTGTATTTTTTGGATTAGCGGGTATAAAATTATATCTTTGCAAAGAATTATTGTAATAAGGAGCATTATGATTATACGTGAACTGGAAAAAAGAATCGAGGAAAAATTGTTCAGGGGGAAATCCATTATTTTGGTAGGAGCACGACAGGTCGGCAAAACGACACTGTTAAATGAAGTGCTTAATCGAAGAGAAGAAAAAACACTAAGGCTGAACCTTGACGAGGCTGACGTGCGTGAGATAATGAATCATCCTACATTAGAAGAACTGAAGAGGATTATTGCTGACAATAAAATTGTTTTGCTGGATGAAGCCCAACGTGCCGTTGACATAGGGTTGACGTTGAAACGCATTCATGATAATTTCAGTGATATCCAGGTGCTGGTAACTGGATCTTCTTCTCTTGATTTGAGGTCTATCATCAATGAGCCGATGACGGGTCGCAAATGGGAATATACCATGTACCCTATTGCCACTTCGGAATTAGTGACGACATACGGGTTGCTTGCCACCAAGCAGATGTTGGAAAATAGGTTGGTTTATGGGTCCTATCCAGATGTGCTCAACCATCAGTCTGATGCCAAGGAAACATTGATGAACCTAACAGGCAGTTATCTTTACAAGGATATCTTGGAGATAGATGGTATCAGAAAACCATCTATCATAGAAAAACTGTTGGTGGCTTTGGCCCTGCAAATAGGGGGTGAAGTATCATACAACGAGTTGGCACAGACGGTTGGGACGGACAGTAAAACGGTAGAGAAATATATTGATTTATTGGAAAAATGCTATGTGGTTTTTAGGTTGAAGGCTTTTAGTAGAAATTTGCGTAACGAACTGCGCAAAAGCAAGAAAATCTATTTCCACGACAATGGTGTGCGTAATGCGATTCTTCAAAATTTCGCCCCCTTGGCTTTACGCAATGATGTGGGGGCGCTATGGGAAAATTTCTTCATCAGCGAGCGTTTCAAATACAACCATTACCATGGTAGATATGCTCATAGTTATTTCTGGCGAACGAAAGCACAGCAGGAAATTGATTATATCGAGGAATGTGACGGCTCCTTCTTGGCTTTTGAAATGAAGTGGAATCCTAAGAAGGAAAAAACAACCATCCCTGTTGCATTTACGAATGCTTATCCTGTACAATCCAAAGCCATTGTCACGCCCGACAATTATTTGGACTTCTTGGTATGACATGCAAAGAAAGAAACCATGAAGCCCCGAAAGCGATCCGCTTTCAGGGCTTTAGCGTTTTTATTGATGCCAACTACTGCACCACAATCTTCTTGTTGTATAGCAGTTCGCCGCTCAGCAACCTGACGATGAGCAGTTGCTTGGCATAGCCCTCCACGCTGATTTCGGCATGAATGCCGTCAAGGTTGTCCACCGTCTGCTGCGCCACCATTTTGCCTGTCAGGTCATAGATTTGCACGATGCCCGTGGAGGCCAACTTGGATGACTGGCAATCCACGAAGATGGTTCCCTGATTGCAGTAGCAAACGATGTGTTCGGCTTGTCCCGTCTCGTCGATACCATCGACCACCTCAGGCATCACGCCGATGCGCAGCCTGCCCGTTTCCGCCTCTTTGTAGAAATACGTGGCGTTCGCCTCGCTCCAAACATCGGCGGAGTTCTGGTACTGTACGTAGAACACATGTTGTCCGTCGGCATAGTCCGAGGGATTGAGCACATAGCTGCGGGTCATCAGACTCTGTGGGTTCGACAAAGACATCTGTCCAGGTGTCTGGTCGTCAAACCAACGGCTCTCGCCTACGACGAACACTTCTCCCTGGCTGTTGTACTTCTTCGTCACGAGGATGGGCACCTCATACACCACACCGTCGTCGAAACCGTTCGTCGTGATGCGGTATTTGAAACGGTGCATACCCGGTGCCACCGCCGACAGGTTGAGTGTGGCATCAAACAGGGCGTCTTTCCCTTCCATCTTCTTGGCCTTGATCACATGGCGACCGTTCTTGTAGTCGTCGTCCAACCAGTAAATAAGTTCATTCTTCTGACCATCGGGCAACCGCATCACCAGACCGCTGTAGATGGGACTGTAGTTGCTGCCACCTATAGCCAAGCGCATATTCAGACGGTGCAGACCGTAGGGGAAGGCCACATTGTCGGTCAGGTCGAGGTTCAATGTCTGGGGCATTCCGTTATTGGCATTGACTTTCATGGTGGCGTGATGCTTATAGTCGGCATCGAACCAGTATTCAAGTACCGACTCCCCCATGGCTACTGGCATACGCAACACATAATCGCTGTATATGGGACTGAATTGCCCTCCGTATGCGGCAACACGCATGTTTAGTTGATGTACTCCCGTGGGGAATTTCTCGGCATCAGCGAGGTCGAACTGCAACACCTGCTCATCGCCCGATGTCACGTCAATAGGCAACGTGGCTATGTCGATAAAGTCTTGGTCGAACCAGTATTCCAGCGTTGATGCACCACTACCAGTAGTCGTGAACTTGATGAAGGGGGAGGAGGTGACGGGGCTATACTCCCCATTGGCCTTCACACGCATGTAGATGGTGTGGAAACCTGTCGTCAGATGGCTCACGTTGATATGCGACGTGAGTGTTCCTCCTGCCGTGGGCATGCCGATGGTCGTGGGATCGTCGTACTGGTCGAACCAATATTCCAGTCCAGTAGACTGTGCCCCTGCCCTGACGAAAGGCCAGAGCATCAGGAGCACGCCCAAGACAATATGAGTTAATAATTTCCTGTTCATGGCAATTCATGATTAAGTCCATCAGTTAGACTTCACCGTAACTTTTACCGTCAGTTTGCCGGAAGCATCGCTCTGCTCATCCACGCTCTTCGATACAATACGGGGGATGGGAGCCAAGGCCTTATCGCTGAAACTCGAGCCACCGTAGATGCCGATATCTGTACCGTCGGAGGCGGCACCCTTGGCCCAGGAGGCTTGCACATGATAATCGGAGGCAATAGTCACACCTTTGTTATGGCCTTCTCCAAACACATCATCCCATAGGTTGGAACCTTCAGGTGCCACCACGGGATTATCACCCCATGATCCTGTGCCGATGCAGTTGTTGGAAATATAGCAGTTGCCAATGCTCTCGAATTTATTATTAAAAATGAAATTATTTGTAATGGTAGAACTGTTGATATAAGAAAGATAGTAATTAGTCCATCCACCTGATGGAACATATCCATTAACAATAATACAATGATCAATAGTACCTCCATTCAAATTTCTTATTACTCCTGAAATACAATTCTTTATCATAACGTTGCACTTGCCTCCTTCAAAGCCTTGCCTTAAATAACACTGATTAACCAACATGCCCACGCACCCACTGTTATTCACATTAACTCCGTTGACATTGCAATACCGCAGGGTGAAGTTCTCCACAGCAGCATCAGAAGTACCCACATCAATATTCCCTGACACATACACTCCTACCACTGCACTTCCTGAAGAACCGCCTACGAATTGCAACTTTCCGGAGATGATGGTGGCCCCATCCACATTGTCGGTATCTCCTCTATGGCTCACGCCCATGATGGTGAGTTTCTTGTCGATGGTGGTCGCATTGCTGATGGCAAACCCTCCGCCCGGTAGGTAGATGGTGCTTCCAGGGTCGGCTTTGGTAATGGCTTCGTCGAGTGTGTTATAGATGTTGGTGGAATTACTCGGGCTGACCACCGCGATGTTCTGCGCCCATGCTGCCATGCCCATGACCATGGCAACAAAAAAGAATACTTTTCTTTTCATAATGATTATTTTTTATTTGTTTGTTTTTTCCTTAAATGAACATGTAATTAATGAACTACTTGACATACGTCCCCATATTGGGATGGTACACAGGACGGATACTACGCCCTTGGCTGCGGTAGTATTTGTAGAAACGTGGCTTGCTCTTGTCTATCTGCACATACCAGGCGTCGTCGGGACTGTCTTCATCGAGTGTCGACGACCAGTAATTACCTTGCACGCCAGCATCGTATAAACCCAGTCCGCTGCGGTAGCCCGTCATCGGTAGGACGATGATGCTGCCGTTCTTGCCGCGTACCAACGCACAGTTGTTGAGCCACGTCCATGTGCACTCATTCATCAGCTCTTCCCACTCTTCCTTGGTGGGGATGCTGTAATCGAAGCCGAAGATGTTGCTGGCGGCATCATCCTGACCTTGCAGTTGTCTTCGGAAGTCGGTGAATCCATTATAGCCGTAATGGCTCTTCGTGCAGTATTTCAACAACTTGTTGGGGCTGTCGCCGGCGCAGAACCTATAGTTCTTCCAAGAGAAGGAGGTCTTGCCCTCGTTGAAGCCTGTCACCTCGCCCCAGGCGTAGTAATTGCCGTAGTCGTACGACATGGCGGCACCGAGGTTGCGGTTGGCCCAAAGGGTGCCGGAGGGAAGACCAAGGTCAACGAACTCGGGCATGTCGGCGGGCATCAGCGAGATAAGCGGTGTCAGGTCGCTCGTCACATGTATCACCTCGGGGTACTCGGGATGGTGCGCCACGATGCGGAACTGTATCTTCTTGGCATCGTTGCAGACGGCAAAATTTTTCGGGTTGAACTCACACGAGGTGCCGTCGATATTGGCGATGGCGGTCACTTTCTTCTCGCCCTCGGGTGTCACCACCAACAGTTCGAGGTCGTAAAGGAAATGGCCGAAGTGGCTGGCCTTGTAGGTCTCCCACTGGATGAGGACGTTGACATCCTTCTTATGGTACTCTACCTTGGGCCAGACAATCTTGATATAGGGCTCTTGCGACTTATCGACCACGAAGGTGGTTTTCAGGTGCGAACGCTCGGCGGCCTCGATGAATCCTGCCAGGTCAAGACCAGCCTCCAACACCTTGGTCACTTTGTTGACGAAGAAAGCCTTCTTCAGTCCCGTCAGTTTGTTGGCCAGTTTCTTGAAAGCCTTGCGGTATTCTTTCGACTTCACACTCTCACCCGTCCATTTCTTGATGATATTGTAAATCAGGTTGAAATAGGTGCGCTTGTTATCAGGGTTTTCGTCCGAGAAGGAGAGCACACGGTCGCAGGCGAAGCAGGTGATCTGTTTGGCAATCTCCCACCAGTCCCTGTTTTCGAGGTTCTTGCGCAACTCCTTGACATTATCCGGGTCGTCGGTGAAATCCTGTATCAGTCGCGCCACAAGGAAAAACTCGGGGTGCTTGCGCTTGCCGTATCGCAGGTCATAACGTACGTTATCCTCGGCTCCCCAAGCATTGACTACATCCGCGACGCCTGTCAGCAGCTGTATCTCTGGTTTGATCACATCCTTATAGGCGCTGTGGAGCAGAGCGAAGATGATGCGGAACTTATCCGTGGCGGAGAAGTCCGACCAATGCTTGCCTTCGTAGGGATAGCCGAAACCGTAGATGTCGACCATCATCTTGTCGAACTCCTTTTGGTGCTCCTCATCCTCGCCCGACACCATGGCTGTCTCTATCTCCTCGCTCTCGACATGGAAGATGGACTGGGTCTCGCCGTTGAGGCTGCCTTTCACGATCTTCCAGTAGTTGGCGCTTTCCGAGTCAAGGATGATGGGCAACTGGATGTAGGAGTTGGCATCGATGAGTCCGCGCTCGGCCAGAAGTTCCTCCAATTCGGAGGTGAAGTTTTTCAGCGTATCGATGAACTCCAGTTCCTCGGAGTTCTTTTCCTTGTCCAACTCCGTGGCTACAAGGTCGGAGGATGATTTCACCCACTCGCAAAATTCGCCCAGCGTGAAGGTGTCTTCCTCCTTCTCTTTCACGGAGAAATTGTTCTCGTCCATGATCACCCGGCTGGGGTAGATGTGTACGACACGCTTCAACTCGTTCTGCACGCGGTACTTGATGGAGGCGGACGAACGCTGGACATTGAGGAGCGACACCATATCGAGCGACAGGTCGCTGTTGTCCTTGAACGTGCCCATCAGCTCCAGGATCACCGGACTGGCGTTCACCTGCGAGTAGTCGGGGCAGAGGCCCACCTTCTCGGCATTGAGGTAGACCTGCATGATATCATTCTTGTATTTGTCGAAGGAGGGCAACTTCTTGATGGTCTCTACGGTATTGCGGTATTCGGCCTCGTTGCTGGTGATGAGCAGCGGCTCCGTCATCAACAGGTCGATGGCAGTCTTCTCTATCGAGAAGATGGTCTGCTCGCCGGGAAATGAGATGGAGAAGAAGAAGGGATTGCCCTGTCCGTTGACGAGGGCGTTGGCCTGCATCCAGGCTGGCGACACCTGGCCGGGTATATGGAAGGAGCTGCCGGGGATGCCAGGAGCACGGCGAGGGGCGCTTTGGGCATTGGCGGGAACGGGAAACTCGCCATAACTGTTCACAACTGTGAATCCGGCGAAGTCGCTCGCCGTCTCGCCTTCGTTGAGCACCACCTCAAAGTCTTGTGCCACGGGGGCGGGAATGTCACTTTGCTCGTCGCTCTCGCTCTCCACACCGCGACCTGTCAGCGGCAGGTGGAGCATGCCTTCTCCGATGGCGCTGGAACAGAGGGCGAACATACCATTGTAATACCGTGTGGCGTAGGGGGTGAAGGTGAGGGGGATGTCGTGAGCCTCGCCGGCATCGATGGTGAACTCTTGACCTGACCCCTCGGCGGCGAACACGCCGTCGGCCAACAGGGTATAGGTCTCGGGATAGTCGCCGGTATTGACGATGGTGATGTTGACGGTGCGCCTGTTGCCCACAGCCACACGACCGAAGTCCATGTCCTTGGTGGTGATGCGCAGCGAGGGATACATATACCAGAGGCTGTCTATCTCTATGATATTATAGCTGGTGTACGTGCCGTCGTGCCACACCTTCTGTATGGTGGGGGTAGTGGTGATGCTGTCTATCTCCGAAGCGGGGAAGTCGATCACCTCGCCCGTGTTGAGAAACATTCTCACCGCCTTGCCGTCCTGCGCCAAGAGGGGTGAGGACAGCGACAGCAGGGTGAGCAACATCAGGGGGATGAATAATAGCCTTTTCATGGTATGCTGATTTTATAGGTTACACCATTGACTTTGACCAGATAAACCTTCTCGGGTGAGGAGGGCAGGGTGAGGGTGGCGGATTCTCCTTTACGCACCATCATGTCCTTGACGGTCATGCCATTGGTCAGGAACACCTGAACGTGGGAATCCTTCGCGGCTGCCGCAAAGGTGATGGTTCCCCCGCTGGTGGAGAACGGCAACCCTTCACTGGCGACGGCTTCACGGATGCCGGTCACCTCCTCTTCCTCGTAGGTCATCTTCTTGATGGCTTGGTAGTCGTATTCCACGGTCGAGGATGATTTGACGAGCACCTTGTCGCCGTCATGAATCACTCGGGGCTTCTCGTCCAAGAGAAACGTCACCTTGGAACCGTCTTTCTGCCATACCACGAGGTGCCAGGCATATTCTATGAACCCTGGCGTCCTCCGGCTTTCGGCTGCCAGCCTGTCCTGTCCGTCAGGCGACTGCGCCCAGGATGCTATCGATGAGAGCAGGAAGATGAGAATCAGTAAAGGTGGGCGATATGGTCGCCCGTGGGGAAGATACTTTTTCATGTGATTGTTCATATGATATTAGTGTATAAGTTAATGAATCATGTCTTTTCAAAACAATAAAGAACGTGAGCCCCAACTACGTATTAGTTTCTCTCACGTATCGCCAAACACGTCAAACGTTCTAATAACGAGTAAAAGCCCACGCCTTTGGCGTGAACGTTTTGCTTTTACTCTTGAACGTTTTCTTCTTTTTGGCGATTTCGAGAGAAAACAAGAATATAAGTTAACGCTTCTTATCCTTTTCTGGGGTTCTTATATGTTACATAGGCAAATTATTTTGGTGAGTAGATATGATGGTTTATATTCTGCAAAGATACATCATCAGTCTTGAAAATGCAAATAGTGAGTCGTTTTTTTGTTGGGGATTCAGGCCGTTTTAGATGTAATCCATGTAATTGTCGGCATTGAGCACGGAGAATGCAGCGTCGGGATAAGCCTTTGAGAACGCTTTAGGGGGCGATGGTTGTTTGCTGCCGCTTTTCATCTCTATGGCAGACAAATGCCCATTCTCCTCCTCTATGAGGTCTATCTCCTGTTGGTCATAAGTGCGCCAGAAATAGAAGTTGATGCCTAATCGATGGTTGTGGGCGCGTTTCAACCTGTCGCTTATGAAGTAGTTCTCCCACAAAGCGCCACGTTCGGTATCGGGACGTTGACGGAAAGGGCTGTAGTCGCGAATGACGGCGTTGCGTATACCTGTATCGTAGAAATACCATTTTGAGGACTTGCTGACTTCTTTACGCAGATTACGTGAGAAACCGCCAATGCGGAACAATACAAATGACTTTTGCAGCAAGTCAAGGTAACTTGTTAAAATCTTCAGTCCCGCTGAACGAATTTACGTAAATTCGTTCAGCGGGACTGAAGATTTTTGCATTTTTACGACGTTTGACCTTACGGATTATACCGGCGCAGGTAGTCGCGGAGCATCTTGCCCGACTTCTTGATCACGTCGTCTTTCCACGGACCGGTGGCGGTGGCGCGAGGCAGGAGCATCGAACAGGTCTCGTCCTTGTCGGAGAGCGACCATGTGACCCAACTCACCTTGTGCTGCTCCATGCAGTCGATCCATGCCTGCCACTCCACGGGATCCAATGGGCCGTTGCCCGAGGCCTCCATGCCGGCGCTCTCACTCACGAACACGGGCACACCGCGCCGTATGGCATCGACCATGCGGTCGCGCAGGTACTGATGATGGGTGGCGGCGTAGAAATGCACGGTGTACATGATGTTGGTGAACCCCGTCAGCGGACTGTCGGCCACGAGATGGATGTCCTGGTCCCAGTGGGGGCAACCCATGAGGATGATGTTGTCGGGATCGTGCTGGCGTATCTCGTTGATGAGGGTGGTGGCATAGGCCTTGAGGTCGTCCCAGGAGTCCTCCACGGGCTCGTTGTACAACTCGTAGATGATATTGGGATATTTGCCGTATTTCTGCGAGATATAGCGGAAGAACTTCACGGCCTCGGCGGTGTGCAGCTCATGCGAATGCCAGTCGACGATGACGTAGAGGTTGTTCTTGATGGCTGCCTTGATCACCGGTTCGATACACTGCAGGGCGAACTCGGGATTGTCCAGATAGTTGTCTTCTACGGTGGTCACACCCATGGCGGCGCGTATCACCGTGGGATGCCAGTCCTGTTTGAGCCATTTCACGGCCTTCTTGTTGTAGAACCGCGGCCAGATGTTGTGCCAGCCGAAGCTCACGCCGCGCAGCACCACGGGCTCGCCGTTCTGGGCGCACAGCTGGGTGCCCACCACTTGCAACTGTCCCCATTGCTTCACGGGGTCGAACGCCTGGGCACCGATACATAGCACCATGGCGAAAATGCTTGTCAAGAAAAATCTTTTCATAGGTTTGATAGTATTATTGTTTTCTGCAAAAATACAACAAACAAATGAGACAACAAAGGAAAAGTAAATAAATTTCACCTTATCGATTCAACCGAACAACAAGGTAATCAGGGGGATGCTGAAGATGGAGAGTAGGGTGGTGATGAAGGTGGTTTCGGTCATGAGGGTCACATCGCGGTTGTAGCGCAGGCAGAGGATGGTGCCATAGGTGGCCACGGGCATGGCGATGATGACGGTGTTGATGTTGACCACCAGGGGGTCGAAACCTATCAAGGTAAATAGTCCGTACATGGCAAGGGGAACAGCCGCCAGGCGCAGTGCGGAGACGATATACACGGCAGGTCCGCCGATGATCTGGCGGATGGAGAGCCTCGACATCGACGCTCCTATGATGAGCAAGGCTCCGGGGATGGTCACATCGCCGAGGATGGACAGCGGCTGGCTCACCACATGAGGTATGTCCGCCCATCCCGCCGCCACGATGATGATGGAGAGATAGGCTGCCAGCATGGGGGTGGAATAGAGTATCTTAGGGTTGAAGGCCTTGGCGTCGTGACCGCTGTTGATGAGGTAGGTGCCATGAACGAAGACGAAAAAGGTGTTGGGCACATTGAGCAGCGCGGCATAGAACACAGCCTCGGGGCCGAAGAGCGAGGCTGCCACGGGGTAGCCGATGAAGCCCACATTGCCGTAGGTGATGCAGAATCCGAAAATGCCACGCGCCTCGGGGTCGTGGGTGATGAACCTCGGAAGGAGCAAGGAAAGGGGGATGAGGATGAGGTAGGTGAGCGTGCCCACACCGAGCAGGGGGAGGATGAGGGTGCTGTCGGGCAATCTGTCGCCCATGACCGACGAGAGGATGAGGGCAGGACAGGTGATGTCGACGATGATGGCGGAGAGCCGTTTGGAGAAAGGCTCATCGATATATCCACGTTTCCCAGCCACGTAGCCGACGACTACGATGAGGAAAAGGACAACCATGATCTGCAGGTTAGCCAACATCACTTGCCTATGGTTACGACAACGTATTCCGACTGTGTGCCGATGCGGTATTTGCCGCCCCACAGACCCAATCCGCTGCTGATGTAATAATGGGTGTCGCCACGTTGCCACGGCCCGAACGAACATTCATACACGGCATCGGTGATCCATGAGATGGGCCACACCTGACCGCGGTGGGTATGACCGCTGAACTGGAAGTCGATGCCTTGCTCTTCGGCTTCCTCCAGATGGTAGGGCTGGTGGTCGAGCAGGATGGTGAAACGGCTCTTGTCTACCCCCGACATGATCTGCGCCAGGGAGCGTCGATGGGGGTTGGTGCGGTCGTCGCGCCCCACGATACAGAGGTCGCCCACCACCACGGCGGTGTCGCGCAGCAGGTGGATGCCTGCCTCTTCGTAGAACTGTTGTGCGGCGGGTGAACCGCTGAAGTATTCATGATTGCCCAAGCAGGCGTAGACGGGGGCGTTAAGATGGTGGAACACCTCGGCCATGTGTTCTTCTTGGAGGGGACGTATGCTCATGTCGATGATGTCGCCGGCCACCAACACCATGTCGGCTTTCTCTTCATTGATGATGTCGACCCACCGTTCCAGTTCGGACCGGCGGTTGTGATAGCCTAAGTGGAGGTCGCTCACCATCACGATTTTCTTCGGGGTGATGGCTTTGGTGGTGGTCAGGCTCACCGTCTCGCGCACCTTGTGGCGGTAGTGGAGGTTGCCATAAACAAAAACGCCCACGATAAGCACGAAAAGGGCGGTGGAGGTGATGGCATTGTCGTGCAACCACTCCTTGGGTACCAGCCGCACCAGCCTGCCAAGGTCTAATACGAGGAAGGTGATGACCAGGTAGAGTAGCACGAAGATGGAAGAGAACCCGATGTCGTAGATGGTGCTGCCAAGCCAGAGAGGCATACGGTCGGTCAGTCCGCCGAAGTTGAGGAACATGCTCAGGAAACAAAGGAGCAATACGGCGATGATGCTCCAGCGGAGCCCTTTCGACCATGGCAAGACATGCCAGATATGCCAGCCGACATAACTGACTCCTGCCACCAATAGCAGGAAGAAAAATATGAAAAACAATCTCACCTTTAAAACAGCGTAAGTGTATACAGGTAGACCACGGCGGCGGGTATGGCCATGAGCGACGAGTCGAAACGGTCGAGCATGCCTCCATGGCCGGGCAGGATATTGCCGCTGTCCTTGATGCCCAAGGTGCGCTTGAAGAGCGACTCCACCAGGTCGCCGAGTGTGCCGAACACCACGACCACCAGTCCTAACCCCATCCATACGGCGATGGACAGACCTCCTCCTTCGGGTGCGAACACCCCGCCGATGAGGGCGGCGGCAGCCAGCACGAAGACGGCGCCTCCGATACTTCCCTCCCAACTCTTGCCGGGCGAGACGCGGGGGAACAACTTATGTCGGCCCAACAGTGAACCGGTGCAGTAGGCACCCGTATCGTTCACCCAGAGGAAGATGAACACGCTCAGCGGCAGCAGGTAGTTGTAGGTCACCTGTCCGTCGGCGGCAGTCTGGAAGGCCAGCATGTTGAGCGTGGCGAAGGGCAGGGCGATATACATCTGGCTGAGCATGCTGTAGGCCCAGTCGTGGATGGGATTGGGCGCTTGCAGGAACAGTTCGGAGATGATGAGGTAGATGACGGTGAGCATGTAGGGGATGAACACCGTGGCGGGGGTCATGCCTGTGCAGTAACCTGCCACAGCCAGGAAGAAATACACTCCTGCGGCGGTGCAGAGAAAACGGTTGGTGTTCACATCCTCTGCCTCGTTGACCAATCCCGTGAACTCCCAGATACTCAAGCCGGTGACCAACGCGAAAAGGAAAATCATGGCGGTGGGCTTGAGGAAACAGGTCACGATGGCTGCCACGAAGAACACACCCGTGATGGTTCGCACAATGAGGTTTTTCATCTTGTCGCTCATGATTCCTCCTCCTTCTTTGTGGTTGAGTCGGACTGGTCGGACTGGTCGGACTGCTCGGGCTGCTCGGGCTGGTAGGGGGGCGGGGTAGCTTCCTGACCTTCCTCCTGTGCCATGATTTCCTGCGAACGGCTCACCCAGGGGCGTTTGCCGAAGATTTTCTCAAGGTCGTCGGCGAAGATCACCTCACGGCGGATGAGCATCTCGGCCAGGGCGTTGTGTCCTTCGTGATGCTCCAAGAGCAGTTTCTTGGCGCGCTCGTATTGCTGGTTGATCATCTCTAATACTTCTTCGTCGATCACCTTGGCGGTCGTCTCGGAATAGGGTCGCTGGAACTGGTATTCCTGGTTGTTGTAATAGCTGATGTTGGGCAGCTTTTCGCTCATGCCGGCGTAGGCTATCATGCTGTAAGCGCTCTTTGTGGCACGCTCCAGGTCGTTGATGGCACCGGTGGAGATATGTCCGGTGAACAGCTCCTCGGCGGCGCGGCCTCCCAACAGCGAGCACATCTCGTCGAGCATCTCCTCCTTGGTGGTGATCTGACGCTCCTCGGGCAGGTACCATGCGGCACCGAGGGCGCGGCCGCGCGGTACAATAGTCACCTTGACCAGGGGGGCGGCATGTTCGCAGAACCAGGAGATGGTGGCGTGGCCCGCCTCATGCAGGGCGATGGCGCGTTTCTCCTGGGCCGTCATCACCTTGGTCTTCTTCTCCAAGCCACCGATGATACGGTCGACGGCATCGAGGAAATCCTGCTTGTTCACAGCCGTGGCATCGCGGCGGGCGGCTATCAGGGCGGCCTCATTGCACACGTTGGCGATATCGGCGCCTGAGAAGCCCGGAGTCTGACGGGCCAGCAGGTCGATGTCCACACTGTCGTCGATCTTCACAGGTTTCAGGTGCACCTGGAAAATCTCCTTACGCTCGTTCAGGTCGGGCAGGTCGACGTTGATCTGTCGGTCGAAACGACCGGCACGCAGCAATGCCTTGTCGAGCATGTCGGCGCGGTTGGTGGCGGCCAGCACGATGACACCGCTGTTGGTGCCGAAACCATCCATCTCGGTGAGCAGGGCGTTGAGGGTGTTCTCACGCTCGTCGTTGCCGCCCATCGAGGGGTTCTTGCTGCGGGCGCGGCCCACGGCGTCGATCTCGTCGATGAAGATAATGCAGGGTGATTTCTCCTTGGCCTGGCGGAACACGTCGCGCACACGACTGGCTCCAACGCCCACGAACATCTCAACGAAATCGCTACCGCTCATCGAGAAAAAGGGCACGCCGGCCTCGCCAGCCACAGCCTTGGCCAACAGGGTCTTACCCGTGCCCGGAGGGCCAACGAGCAATGCTCCCTTGGGTATCTTGCCGCCTAAGTCGGTGTATTTCTTGGGGTTCTTGAGAAACTCCACGATTTCCTGAACTTCTTGCTTGGCACCTTCCTGACCAGCCACATCCTTGAACGTGATGCCCAGGTCGTCGCCCTTTTCATACATCTTGGCCTTGCTCTTGCCTACACTGAACACACCACCGCTGCCACCGGCACCACCGCCCATGCGGCGCATGATGAATATCCAGATGAAGATGAAGAGGAGCAACGGGGCAAGGTTGAGGAGGATGTTGACAAATTCGTTGCCTTTCTTGTTCTCATAGCTGAACTTGCCGGTGAACTTGCCATCGTTGCGGGCGCTGTCGACGAACTCTTCCAGCTTGTCCACCGAGCCGAACTCCACATTCAGGTAGGGTTTGGTGCCTACCTGCTTGGTGTCGGCGTGGAACACGTCGCGGATGTGCTCGGGAGCCACATACATCTTGAGCGTGCGCTCATCTGTGTTGGCCACGATCTCCGTGGCCCAACCTTTGTCCACCCATGCCTTGAAGTCGGCATACGTGGCATCGCGGCCCACGCCGTCGGGGCTGCTTTCGCCCGATGAGAAATAGAAAGCGAGCAATCCAAGGCCGAACAGGATGTATATCCATGTGACGTTGAATTTCGGCATCTTGGGCTTGTTGTTATTGTTGTTGTCCATGTGCTTGGGTTTGTCGGTTCTTTGATTTGTTCGTTCAATCCAGGTCGGCCACCTTGGTGAGCTTGGCATCTTGCCACAGGTTCTCCAAGTTGTAGTAGTCGCGCATGTCGGGCACAAAAACATGCACCATCACGTCCACGTAATCCATGGCCACCCATACGGCGTTCTCCAGCCCTACTACGCGGATGGGCTTCTCGGAGAGTTTCTCGCGCACCACATCGCTCACTGATTCGGTGATGGCTTCCACCTGCATGGGTGAATTGCCTTGGCAGATAACGAAATAACGGCAAATGGTGCCGTCTATCTTACTGAGGTCGGCCACTACGATGCCGCTACCTTTTTTCTCTTGTATACCCTTGATGATGTAACGTACTAATTTTTTTGTCGAATCCATTCAGTGATGTCGTAATTTGATTTGCAAAGTTACGCAAAGTTATGCTAAAACCATGAAAAGAGAGGCAAAATAGGTGCGATTTTCATTTTTTTTAGAAAAAATCGGGAAAAAATTTGGAAGTTTCGGAAAAACACCATACCTTTGCAGTTGCAATTAGGGAATTGCAAATTCATTGGGATATGGTGTAATGGTAACACTACAGATTCTGGTCCTGTCATTCTTGGTTCGAGTCCGAGTATCCCAACGACAAAAGGCGCTTCTTAGGAAGCGCTTTTTTGTGTTGTTAAGAAGCGCTTTTTTCCTCTTACAAGGGGACCTGCTGTGTGGAGAGCTGAGCGGTCGCCCCACACAGAAGGGTGTCTATATCCTGGACGGCAGGAAAACGGTCATTAATGATCATCAAAAGGAAATCCCCTACCCGCTCTGCGGGTAGGGGATTTCCTTCTATGGGGTGGGGTCAGGCCTCTTCTGTTGTGTCGGCCTCTTTCTCCTTGTTTTCCTCGTCGATGGCCTTGATCTTGTCGTAAACCAGCTTCAGGTCGTCCTTCAACTTGTCCACCTTGCGGTTCATCTCGTCGATGAGGCTGTTGCCTTTCTTGCTGGCCACACTCAGGAAACCGATGTTGTTCTCATAAGTCTGGATCTCTTGCTTGAGTGTCTCATAGCGGTGCATGAGACGGGAGCGTTCGCTATCGAGGGCGCTGGCACCTTTCTCCACAACACTCTTAAGGCTGCTGCGGAAGTTTTCCAGCCTGCGGCGGTTCACCGACACATTATGCTCCTTGTAAAGCTTGTCGAGCACATCGTGGAACTCCTTGTACACCTTGTCCTTATCGCGGAAGGGCACATGGCCGATGGCGTTGTACTCGCTCACCAGCTCGTGAACAGCCTCCTGCATATCCTCGCCTCCTTCGTCGGCCAATGCTTTCAGACGGGCGATGACATCGCGTTTCTTAGCCAGGTTCTCACGCTCCTCGTTGCGCGTGCCGGCGTTTGCGGCGTTGCGGGCCTCGAAGAACTTGTTGCAGGCTCCGATGAAATCATTCCATAGCTGGTCGCCCAACTTCTTGGGCACCATGCCGATGGATTTCCACTCCTTCTGCAGGGCGATAAGCTTGTCGCTGGTCGATTTCCAATCGGTGCTGTCTTGCAACTCCTTGGCCTTTTCCACCAAGGCGCGTTTCTTTTCGGCATTGGCGGAGAACTGCGACTTCATATCGCGGAAGAACTGTGTCTTGCGACCGAAGAAATCGTCGCAAGCGGCACGGAAGCGCTCGAAAATCTTCACGTTCATCTTCTGCGGGGCGAAACCGATGGTCTTCCATTCCGCTTGCAGGGCGATGATTTCACGGGTGTGGCGCTCCCAATCGGCAGCTCCCTTGTTCTCTTCCTGGGCGATGGCTTCCACCTTCTCGCACAACTCGGTCTTCTTGGCCAGGTTGTCTTCTTCTTTCGAACGCAACTCCTCGAAATGTTGCTGGTGGCGTTTGTTCACCACGGTCGAGGCGGCCTTGAAACGGCTCCATACCTCTTCGCGCAGTTCCTTGCTCACAGGACCCGTCTCACGATACTGCTGGTGCAGCTCCTGCAACTGATGGAAGGCGCTGATCACATCGGGCTCGTCGGCCAGACGTTCGGCGGCCTCGCACAGGCGGGTCTTGAGCTCAAGGTTCTTCTTGAAGTCATACTCACGGGCCTCGCTGTTGAGCTTCAGCAGGTCGTAGAATTGTTCTACATTATGTTGGTAGTTACGCCACAACTCATTGGCACGCTCGATGGGCACGGCCTTGATCTCCTTCCATTCCTGTTGGAGTTTCTTGAATTCCTGGAAGGAACGGTTGGCCTCTTCGGGCGAGGTGGCCATATTCTTGATCTTCTCGATGATGGACAGTTTGCGCTGCAGGTTCTCTTCCTTCTCTTTCTCCTGCTCCTGGAATGCCTTGTTGCGCTTTTCGCGGATGAGCACCATCTCGGCCTTGAAGGTCTCCTCGTCGGGATCGGGATGGATGACATACTGGTCGGGGTCGCCGCCCTTGTCAAGGTATTCCTTGAGTTGCTCGTCGCGTTCAGCCTTGTGGAGTTTGTAGAACACGGTCTTCAAGAGGTCTACCTCGTCCTTGATAGGCGTCTCGTCGCCATGGGCAATCTCCTTCAGACGTTCCAGCACCTCGGCCTTGGTGGTATACACCTTACGCTCTTCCTCGGCCACGGGTTCCTCGGCGGGAGCAGGTTCCTCGGCCACGGGTTCTTCCACCTTAGGCTCTTCGGCAGGCTCGTCTGCCGCCACGGGTTCCTCGGCGGGGGCAGACTTCTCTACTTGGGGCTCCTCGGCCGATACGGGTTCTGCCACGGGTTCATCCTTGGGGGCTGCTTCCTCGGGGATAACTTGTTCTACCTGGGCGGTTTCTTCCACCTTCTTCACTTCTTCCGGGTTACCCTGGTTCAGGGCGTTCTCTTGAGAGTCCATCATTTGACGTTTTGGTTATAGATTCGATTCATGGTTCATACGCGGGAAGACCATGCAGTTTTCCAGTGCGTATTCTTTCAAATTGCAAACTTATGAAAAAAAATCGAAACGACCTAAAAAATATGATTTTTTTTCAAAAAACCATAAATTATTTTGAATGTCGATTCGTGATGGCTGGCAATAGCGATGGGAGTCTTTGGAAATTTGATACTTTAATAATCGGCAAAGCGATGAAGAATTATCAATTCGCCATTGAACAATTCTTCATCGCTTAGCGACAATTTTTCGGCATACGTCTCAACACTCAACACTCAACACTCAACATTCAACATTCAACACTCAACATTCAACACTCAACATTCAAATAAGTCTCTTATGTCGGAAGATCCACCAGAACACGCCGGAGACGATGAAGGAGATGACCAAGGCGATGATGAATCCAAAGGGACTGTTTTCCATGCCGTTGACCAGGTTCATGCCGAACAGTGAGGCGATGAGGGTAGGGAACATCATGATGATCGATACGGAGGTGAGTGTACGCATCACCGTATTCATGTTGTTGTTGATGATGCTCGAATAGGTATCCATCGTCGACTCAAGGATGTCGCTGTAGATGTTGGCTGTTTCCCGGGCCTGGCTCATCTCGATGTTGACGTCTTCGATGAGGTCGGCGTCCAACTCGTCAACCTGTAGTTTGAACTTCAGTTTGGCCAGCAGATTCTCGTTGCCTCGGATGGAGGTGGCGAAATAGGTCAAGGAGTCTTGCAGTCGCGACAGGCCGATGAGCGACTCGTTGTTGATGTCATGGTCCATGTTGCGCTTGGCGCGGTCGATGAGGGCGTTGATCTGCTTGAGTCGTTTCAGGTACCAGACAGCCGAAGAGAGGAAGAGTCGGAAAATCATGTCGACATAGTCGGTGAATCCCTCGCCGCGCTTCTGTTGGAAACTCACGAAATCGATCATCATGTTGGTTTCGTAATAACACACCGTGATGGTCACGTCGCGCTTGTGGATGATACCCAGGGGCACGGTGGTGTAAGGTGTGCGCGAGCGTATCTCCTTGACATAGGGGATACGAAGGATGATGAGCATCCAACCGTCGTCGTATTCGTAACGTGCACGCTCGTCGGTATCGCTGATGTCCGACATGAAATAATCGGGTATGGAGAAACGCTCCTCCAACATGTGCTGGTCTTCCTCGGTGGGACAGGTTACCTGTATCCAGCAATTGGGTTCCCACTCATTGAGTTTGGTGAGCCCATTGTTAATGTTCCAATAAGTTTTCATTTGCTTGACCTCCTAAAAAAGTCGTGGCGAACCGAGGACAAGCAAATGCGTTGCCCGCGGATCTACTGCTTCTGGTTTTCCGGGTGATAATCGTCCATAAATTTGTTGATGATGGTTATGCGGATGCTATATAGCCTCGCTCGCTTTCGCCTGTTGAACAAGGGCTTCCGCTTTTCGGCTGCAAAATTAACAAAAAAATAGAAAAAAACGCCGCCGAAAAGTGACTTTTTTCTTTTCGGTGACGTTTTTTTTGCTAAAGTATAGGTTCGTGGTAGGGGCGGTGCCTCGTGCCCGCCCGCCAGCTCCTATTTCGCAGGAATCTCTTCGAGAGTCTTCTTCAGGAAATCCCAGAACTTAGGCACAGAGGGGATGTGGGCACGTTCGTTGGCGGTATGGGGCGAACGAAGTGTGGGACCGAAGGAGCAGATGTCCAGACCAGGGTATTTGCCGAGGATGATGCTGCATTCCAGGCCGGCATGCACCACCTGCACCTTGGCTTCCTGACCGAACAGGTCTTTGTAGATTTTCGCCATCACCTTCACTATCTCGCTCTCGGTGTTGGGGTTCCAACCGCCGTAGCCGCCGCTCAACGTCACCTTCATGCCGGCCATGTTGAAGCAACTCTCGATGGTCTCGGCGATATAGTCTTTCATGCTCTCCGAAGCACTGCGGGCGAGAATCTTCACCGCTGCCTTGCCTCCGCCGATGTTGACAATGGCGAGGTTCGACGAGGTCTCCACGATATTGGGGATGCTGGGGATGTAGCGGATCACACCATCGTGGCAGGCATAGATGGCGTCGAGCAGGTTGTCCTGTATCTCTACGGGCACTTCCATTGCCGGGGCTTCCACCTCTTCGGCGAAGAATTCGATGCCGCTCTCGATACCCTTATAGTCCTCTTCGAACTGTTCCTTCCAGTCGGCCACCAGTTCCTTCAGCCCTTCCACATTGTCCTTGGGCAGGGTGATGACGGTTTCGCATTCAAAGGGGATGGCGTTGCGCATGTTGCCTCCGCTCCAGCAGGCTAGGCGGGCGCTGCATTCGCTGATGGCACTGCGCAGGAAACGAGCCATCAATTTATTGGCGTTGGCACGTCCTACACCAATCTCCAAGCCAGAGTGGCCACCTTTCAGACCCTTGAGCGTCACCTTGATGGCGGCATCCTCGGGGTCGGTCTCCACTTCCTTGTATTCCAGTTCGGCGGTGATGTCGATGCCGCCGGCACTGCCGATAATCATTTCGCCCTCATCCTCAGTGTCGAGGTTGAGCAGGATTTCACCTTTCAGTTCGCCCTCGGGCAGGTCGTTGGCACCATACATGCCTGTTTCCTCGTCGGCGGTGCACAGGGCTTCGATGGGACCGTGTTTCAGGTCCTTGGCTTCGATGACGGCCATGATGGCGGCGATGCCCAGTCCGTCGTCGGCTCCTAAGGTGGTGCCCTTGGCTTTCACCCATTCACCGTCGATCCATGTCTCGATGGGGTCGGTCTCGAAGTTGTGTTGGCTCTCCTTGGTCTTCTGCGGCACCATGTCCATGTGGGCCTGCAGGATCACGGGCTTACGGTTTTCCATGCCGGGGGTGGCGGGTTTGCGCATCACGATGTTGCCGGCGGCGTCCTTGAAGGCTTCCACACCGTTCTTCTTCGCAAAATCGAGAAGGAATTGCTGTACTTTTTCCAGATGGCCGGAGGGACGGGGAATCTGCGTCAGCGCGTGGAAATTGCGCCAGATGCATTCGGGTTTAAGGTTTTTAATGTCGTTCATAGTTGTTGAATTTATATTTGTTGAAGGTTTAGTGTTGAGGGTTTAGTGTTGAGGGTTTAGTGTTGAGGGTTTAGTGTTGAGGGTTTCTAAGCTATTCTCTCACCCCTCACCCCTCACCTCTCACCTCTCCTTTATCAGTCAACGCCAACGCCGCACTGGCCCAGATGCCTAAGAGGATGACGAGGAAGGTCTGTACGGTATGTACGATGAGCACGAAGAAGAGGGCGGCATTGCTCTCCACTCCGTAGAGGATGAGCATGGTCTTGACGGCAAAATGCCACGGGCCTGCCCCATTGGGCGTAGGCACGATCACTGCGATGCTGCCCACCACGAAGGAGACGAGGGCGCAGTCGATGCCGAGGTGTGCGGTTTGTTCGAAGCAGAAAAAGGTGAGGTAGAAATGGATGAAATAGCTCACCCAGATGCCTAAGGTGTAGCATACATACAACCATGCCTTGTCTACATGGCGCAATGACATCACTCCTTGCCAGAGGTGGCGCAACGTGTCTTTCACCTTATTATATATGGTGAACTTACGCAGCAGCATCCATATCAGCAGCAGGGCGGCGATGCCGCAGATGAGGGTCACCATGTAACCGGCGGTGGTGAACTGGTTGAAGAACTGGTCCAGACGGGTGCCGGTGCGGTTGAAGAAGGTGATGAAGACGGGCATCTGCGACAGCAGGGCGATGGCCGTGGCCATCAGCATCACCAGGGTGTCGACGGCGCGTTCGGTCACCACCGTTCCTAAGGCTTTGGGGAACGACACTCCGTCGTAACGCTTCAATACGCCGCAACGCAGGAACTCGCCCACGCGTGGGATGACCAGACTGGAGGCATAGCTCAAGAAGATGGCATTGATGCTTACCGAGGTGCGCGTCTGCTCACCTAAGGGCTTGAGCGTCTGTTTCCATCGCAAACCGCGGAACACTTGGGCTAAGATGCCGAAGGGCAGGGAGAGCAACATCCATGTCCAGTCCATCTCGTGGAGCAGCACATTGCCAATACTCCGGAAGTCGAAGTCGCGATACATCCAATAGAGGATGGCACCGCCCAAACACAGGGGCAGCGCTATCTTCAGCACATTGGCTATCGGTGAACGTTTCTCCTTTTCTTTATCCATTCAGAATGGCATGGCTTTCTTTCAGCTACACTTCATCTGCAAAAGTAAGGAGATTTCGTGAAAAAACAAATGTTCATGGATAAAAAATCATCGGCACCTCGAAAAATATACAGATTTGCATAACGCAAATCTGTATAATTTTGGGATATGTGTTATCTCTGCGCTATACTTTATAGAACGTAAAAACGGAATAAATGGGTGATTTAGCATGTCTAATAACGGAATAAGTGGGTAAAAATATAGTTAAATATACGGAATAAGTTGGCTTCCTTCTTTGTGAAATGAGAGAAATAATGTAATTTTTGCATTGGATTTTAAACTGATACGCTTGAGAATCCATGGATAAAAAGAGTATGAGCAACGAAAACCGTAACATCACTGATGAGCTGCTCTCTGAGCATCACTCGTAAAACAGGTCATCCATACTCATCAAATTTGGGCGAAATCTACCCAAAACCAGATAGATTTCGCCCAAAATGCAAAGGGGGGAAAGGATGGTAGACCTCACCCCTTCTTGTGCCTGTTGGCCCGTTGGGTGCGGTACTTGGCTTTCTGTCGGGCGCTGCCACTGCCGTGGGCTCCGGTGATGTATTTCTTTTTCTTGGCCTTGGTTTTCACACGGTCGTTGTCGCCATCGGATTTCGATGGGCCGCGAAACACCATGCCGCCACCGCTGATAATCTCGTCGATATCCATGGGGTGGGGGATTAGTGGTGGAACAGACGGACTCCAGTGAAGGCCATGGCGATGCCGTATTTGTCGCAAGTGGCGATGACATGGTCGTCGCGCACGCTGCCGCCAGCCTGGGCGATATAGCGCACACCGCTCTTATGGGCACGCTCGATATTGTCGCCGAAGGGGAAGAAGGCATCGCTGCCCAAGGCCACCTCGGTGTTCTGGGCTATCCACGCACGTTTCTCCTCACGGGTGAGCGGTTCAGGGCGCTCGGTGAAGAACTGCTGCCAGGCTCCTTCAGCCAATACGTCGTCGCACTCTTCGCCGATGTAGATGTCGATGGTGTTGTCGCGGTCGGCGCGGCGAATCTTCTCCTTGAAGGGCAGGTTCATCACCTTGGGATGCTGGCGCAGCCACCAGATGTCGGCCTTGTTGCCAGCCAGGCGGGTGCAGTGGATACGGCTTTGCTGGCCGGCTCCGATGCCGATGGCCTGGCCGTCCTTCACGTAGCACACCGAGTTGCTTTGGGTGTATTTCAACGTGATGAGGGCGATCATGAGGTCGCGTTTGGCGGCCTCGCTGAAGGTCTTGTTCTCTGTGGGTATGTTTTCAAAGAGCGACGGGTCGTCGAGGGCTATCTCATTGCGTCCCTGCTCGAAGGTGATGCCGAACACCTGTTTGTGCTCGATAGGAGCGGGACGGTAGTCGGGATCGATGCGAATTACATTGTAGGTGCCCTTGCGCTTCTCGCGCAGGATGGCCAGGGCCTCTTCGCTGAACGACGGAGCTATCACACCATCGCTCACCTCGGGCTTGAGCAGCATGGCGGTGGTGGCGTCGCACTCATCGCTCAGTGCCACGAAGTCGCCATACGAACTCATGCGGTCGGCACCGCGGGCACGTGCATAGGCACAGGCCAGAGGCGAGGCGTTCACGTCGATGTCGCCGGTGAAATAGATATGCTTGAGTGTGTCGTCGAGGGGCAGTCCCACGGCGGCACCGGCAGGCGACACGTGTTTGAAGGAGGCAGCGGCGGGCAGGCCGGTGGCGCGTTTCAACTCGCTCACCAATTGCCAGCTGTTGAGGGCATCGAGCAGGTTGATGTAGCCCGGGCGTCCGTTGATCACTTCGATGGGCAGTTCACCTTCTTCCATATATACGCGCGAAGGCTTCTGGTTGGGATTGCATCCGTATTTCAGGGTCAGTTCTTTCATGTGGGTTGAGTGTTTAGAGTTGAGTGTTTAGAGTTGAGCGTTTAGAGTTGAGTGTTTAGAGTTGAGTGTTCACTTGTCTTCTTACGCCCTCCCTTTGGGAGGGTCGGGGTGGGTGTTCCTTTGGGAGGGTCGGGGTGGGTGTCAGTGAATAAAAAA
Organism: uncultured Prevotellaceae bacterium; assembly: GCA_900316685.1. Classification (GTDB taxonomy): domain Bacteria; phylum Bacteroidota; class Bacteroidia; order Bacteroidales; family Bacteroidaceae; genus Prevotella. The sequence goes on from ONDS01000002.1 coordinate 25,980, forward strand.
GAGACCCATGGGCATGAGTCTCTCTTTTGGAATCTCTTTATTTGTCTGTCTTGACAGCGGTTCTCTTCTCCTTGATGCGGGCTTTCTTGCCGGTGAGCTTGCGCAGGTAGTACAACTTGGCGCGGCGAACCTTACCAACCTTGTTTACCTCGATGGAGTAGATGTTCGGCGACTCGATGGGGAAAATACGCTCCACACCTACGGTGCCCGACATCTTGCGCACCGTGAAACGCTTCTTCTCGCCATGACCGCTGATGCGGATCACAACACCACGGTAGAGCTGGATACGCTCTTTAGAACCTTCGATAATTTTGTAAGCGACAGTAATCGTATCGCCGGACTTGAACTCCGGGAACTTCTTGCCGGTTGCAAATGCTTCTTCAGCAACTTTAATTAGATCCATTGTGTTTGATAATTAAATTTGTTATTATCGTCCAGCGCAACATAACCAGGCTACTCTTCTTCCTGTCAGCGATTACGCCGAAAGCGGGTGCAAAGGTACTTCTTTTTTCGGGATTGACAAAATAAAAGTATGTTTTTCTTTACTTTTTCCTTTTTTTCAGTTATCTTTGCCAAAAGAATTGAATGACAATGAGAAATCGAATCTTTTATCTATGGGCTGTGATGGCCCTCAGCATGGTTTCGTGCACCAAGCATTACCAGGTGACGTCCATCACTCGCACGCGCACGATGATCGATAGCCGCTACGATGCGGCGGTGGCGGCGAACAGCGAGGTGGTGGCGTTCATGACCCCGTTCAAAGCAAAGGTCGATGCCGACATGAGCCCGGTGGTGGGACGGACGGCCGAATACATGGATGTCTATCGCCCGGAGAGTCCTATGTCGAACCTCTTGCCCGACATCTTGGTATGGGCGGGACAGTTCTATGGCGAAAAACCCGATTTCGGGGTATACAACACCGGAGGCATACGTGCGGCCTTGCCAGCCGGCGACATCACGGTGGGCGACGTGGTGGATGTGGCGCCCTTTGAAAACAAGGTCTGTTTCCTGACGCTCACGGGCGACAAGGTGATGGAGTTGATACATCAGATGGTGAGCCGTGGCGGTGAGGGCATCAGCCGTGAAGTGCGCATCGTGGTCAAGGGCGACAAGGAGGGCAAGCACCTGACACTTCAGTCGGCGACCATCAAGGGGGAACCTATCGACCCGCAACGCTCCTACCGTATCGCCACCATCGACTATGTGGCGCATGGCAACGACAACATGACGGCCTTCAAGGCGGGCACCGATGTCAATATGCCGGGCAGGGACGAGGACCTTAACCGCGAGGTCATCATGCGTTATTTCCGCGAGATGGCAGCCCAAGGGAAAACCGTGGAAGCTGCTGTCGACGGACGATTCACTATAGTAACGGAGGACTGAACCATGAAGAAAATACTAATTATCTGCTCGTTGCTCACGCTCTGCTGCGTGGGTACAATTGCTCAAGACAAACAGCTGGTCATCCTGCATACCAGCGACACACATAGTTGCATCTATCCCCTCAACCCCAACCTCAAGGACACCACGGTGGCGGGACGGGGTGGATTTATCCGAAGGATAGAGATGCTCAAGCAACAGCGGCAACAGGATCCCGACCTGCTGCTCTTCGACTGTGGCGACTTCTCACAGGGCTCTCCTTATTATACGCTCTTCCGGGGTGATGTGGAGGTGGGACTCATGAACCGCATGGGTTATGATGCCGCCACCATCGGCAACCATGAGTTCGACTTCGGTCTCGACAATATGGCGCGTCTTTTCCGCATGGCCAACTTCCCCATCGTTTGTTCCAACTACGACGTCACGGGCACTGTGCTCGAGGGATTGGTCAAGCCCTACGTCGTCATCAAGCGCAAGGGAGTGAAGATTGGGGTGTTTGCCTTGGCTCCCATGCTCGACGGACTGGTGGAGAAAGCCAACTACGGGGGCATCGTTTACCTCGACCCCGTGGCCAAGACCAAGGAGATGGTGTCGCTGCTGCGCGACAAACTGAAATGCGATATGGTGGTTTGTCTCTCACATATCGGGTGGGACAGCCATAACGGACCCAACGACCCGGAGACCTTCTCGCAGACACGAGGTGTGGACCTGGTGCTGGGTGGCCATTCGCACACTTATGCCAGTGAAGTTTTTTATGTCACCGATGCCGACGGTCGCCAGGTGCCCATCGACCATCAGGGCAAGCACGGCATCTGGATAGGTCGCATGGTGGTAGACCTGAAAAGGAAATGAGAGGTGAGAGGTGAGAGATGAGGGGTAAGAGGTGAGAGGTGAGGGGTGAGAGATTACCCCGCAGACTATTTTTCTTAACTCTTAACTCTTAATTCTTAACTCTTAACTCCTGACAATAGAATCACTTCATCTTCCGGAAGTAGATGTCCACATAGTCGCAGGCCTCGTCGCAGGGGTTGTCCATCTGTTGCAGGCGCCAGTACTTGCGGCCCTGGGTGGAGAGGAACTTGAAGGTGCCCTCGCGCACGCAAGGTTGGCCGTTGTTGATGTGGTAAACCTTGGTGATGATGGTGCCGTAGAAATTGAACTCCAGGTCGCTCACCATCTCAATGTAGCCGTCGATGGTCACGTAGTCGTCGTTCTCACGACTGCGTTGTGAACCCACGCAGTGGAGGCTGCCGTCGCGTTGTTCTTTCGTCACTTCCACGGTGCCGAAATAATCCCATGATATCCATTGCAGCGAGATGGGGTGCTTGCCTAGAATCTTGCTCTCAGGAGTGGAGGCGGTGGTGGTCCTGCGTGTGCCTCGGCGTTTGCTCTGTGCCAGGGCGTCGGTGCTGATGCTTAGTGCGAGCAATAACAGCAAGAGGGTGGTTAATCTTTTCATAAGGTAAAAATGGTTAAATGGTTGATTCTTTTTGCAAAGATAATCAATCCAGGGCGAAAAAACAAGAATGAACGGCTGATAATCCGTAAAAACAGGGGAATAAAGGACGAAATGGCGGGTTATTTGTTCCTTTTTCTGAACTTGTAAGGCGTCGGCCTACGTGATTGGAAGGAAAAGGCATGAAAAAACGAGCTACATCGCTGTAACTCGTTTCTTTTCTGTGTAGCGGGACCCGGGATTGAACCGGGGACCTCATGATTATGAATCATGCGCTCTAACCAGCTGAGCTATCCCGCCATCGCTTTCGTAATCATTGCCGATGCACGCTTGACATCGAGGAGGATTGTCTTGATGGGCTGCACATCCTCTTTCAGTGAAGAGAGCCATAATCTCCATCGATTTCATGAAAATTGTGCTTTGGTTTACAAAATATATTTATAAATGTTAAAAATCAACTCCAGACAGAAATTTTCTTCAGGAATATGGTTGACATTAAAAAGAAATGCGTAACTTTGTCAACAAATTAAAGGTTACAACTATGTCTGAACTATTAAAAGTATTCGCTCAGCGACTAAAACAAGCGAGGATATTGAAAAAAATGTCCATGGATCAGCTTGTCGCCAACATTGGTGGTATCATTACGAAGCAGGCCATATCAAAATATGAGTCTGCAAAGATGATGCCTAACAGTACTGTCTTAGTTGCGCTTGCTACTGCATTAGAAGTTGACGCAGACTATTTCTTTCGTCCATTTACCTTTGACGTGGATGAGCTAAAGGTTTCTTTCCGAAAGAAATCCGACACCAGTGTGAAGGATGTTAATTCCTTGAAGGTGCAGATACAGGATGAAGTGGAGAGGTATCTTGAAGTAGAAGAGATTCTTGGAAAAGATAAGCAAGCAGCTCCACAAATAGAATGTGACCAACTTTCGACTCCTTCCCAAATGCGTGCTTTGGCAAAGAAGTTGCGCGAGGAATGGCAATTGGGGATTGATGCCATTGGCAACGTGCAGGATGTACTTGAATCGCATGGCCTCAAAGTGATTTGCACTGATGCACCATTGGGCTTCGATGGTGTTAGTGGCATAGTCAATGAGAAAGACTATATTGTCGTCCTTAACAAACGTCAGGAGCACGTAGAACGCCGTCGTTTTACTGCCATGCATGAGTTGGGTCACCTGCTATTTGACAAGCATTTTTCTCCCACCTTGACTTTACGTGAAAAAGAGAATCTTTGTGACGCTTTCGCCAGTGAGATGCTGTTGCCTTCAAGCGTACTTCAGAGTATCTTCAGTCCTGGTGAAAAGATTTCCACTTCGGAGGTTCGCCAATTGCAGGTGGTTTACGGAATATCCTTTGATGCCATCATGCACAAGTTACATGAGTTAGGCATCATAAATGACAGTAAATATAAGACCTATTGTATCCGCAAGAATCAGAATGAGGCATTGAAGCGTTTTGTGGAAGATTCCTGCTATAATGAAGCCTTCTCCACCAAATTTGAGACGATGGTCTATGCAGCTGCAGCTAAGGACCTGATAAGCACTTCCAAGGCTGCCAGCCTTTTGCACTCATCTGTCGGTACTGTCCGTAAACACTTGAACGTTATCTGATGAAGAAGATTGTAGTAAACGATACCAATGTCTTCATTGATTTGTTCAATGTCGGGCTGCTGGAGGGATTTTTCTCCTTACCTTGGGAAGTGCATACAACAGAGTTTGTGATGTTGGAACTAACCAGAGAGGGACAGCATGATTCAGTATCCCAGTATAAGGAAAATGGATTGCTTCATATCCCTGTCTTTGATGAGTCGGTTATGTATGAGGTCGTTAAATTATACCAACAGCAGAAGGACAAGACCAACCTTTCGTTAACAGACTGCACGGTGTGGTATTATGCCAAGAAAAACAGTTATACGCTACTGACAGGAGACCGCAAGCTTCGTAATGCATCTTTAATTGATGGCGTTGAGGTTCATGGTATCATCTATGTAATTGATCAGCTTGTCGAGGAGGGTATATTGGCTAAGCGTATAGCAATCTCAAAGCTAAAACAATTGGGGACGTCGAACCCACGACTGCCCAAAGACGAGATAGAACAACGTATCAAGCTATGGGAAAAAGAAATCAAAGAGGAAGGAGGAAGCCTATGATGAACTAGTTACTCAAAATAAAAAGCCCCGGCATTTGGCGATGGGCGGGGCTGAAGCGAGGTCTCGAAGTTTGGGCAGTGAGACTTCATGCAAATATATCGGATGGTGACAATATTTGCAAGTGCAAAGGTATGCAAAATCTTCCGTACTAGCAATTTTGAAGCCAGAAATCTGCCCATATTTAACGTTTATAACAACAATTTGTTAATATGGAAACAGAAAAAGGATTGTTTTCAACAAAGGACATGTACATTATGGAACATAACCAAAACGGTCGATCCAGACGATTTGACCACATACCTAAGCAAAGAAGGCGCAAGATAATTTATGAGAACATGCATCTCATAGAAGGAATGACCTTCACCCCCAACCTTCACTATCCAGAGTTGGCACCATACACAGGTACGACAGACTTTGTTTCTGTGTCGTTCGAAGAGCGTAATAAGCATGACGGAAAGAATGAAGCCCTTCATTTCTTCCTTGACGACTATCGCTTTCGCGATAAGGTATGGTGCAGTCTTGAAAAGACGACCATTTCGATTAGTAAGTTCGAATACGTCTATACTCCAGACCTCTCTTTGTGGCGAGACTTGCCAACAGACTTCTACAATAGAGAGAATATCTATCGCACACGTTTCATAGGAGCGTACTGGCAGAAATGTGGCTACAATGTAATACCAACAGCAAGTTGGGGTAATCTGTCATCCTTCTCATACTGTTTTGAAGGATTGCCAATGCACAGTGTCATCGCTGTTAGCGGTATGGGGAACAGAAAGAGTGAAAATGCTTTCAATTTTTGGTGTTATGGTCTACGCCGACTGGAACAGGCCAAAGCACCTATCCTGATTATTGTCTATGGAGAAGAGGTGGAAGTGCAGGGGCTCCACACTCCGATAAAGTTTGTCCCCTGCTTCATCCAAGAATAATTAAGAAAGTTATGAATACTAAAAAAAACAAGTTGTGGGATGTAGATGAGAAACTCTTTGCATCCATGGAAGGAAAATACATGTCTATCAATGAAGAAAATTTCTTCAAGAACATTCGATATAAACAGGAATACGAATGTACTTTATTGAACGACCTACTCGTTTCTGAGTATGAGAATGATGACGAAATCTACATTGTTCGAGAGATTTATGAAGAATATGTTGTCGGTCACGGTATAGGAACAGATGGCGCATATGAAGAGCATGTAATGAATCTTTCAGAAGCATTGGCATTGAATTTGAAGGAACTCGGTTTCATTGACAGAAACCTAACTCTATGGGAATGGTTGCGCGAGTGCGACTATAGCGTAGTTAATTATGAACGTAATTATGACATCATAGAAAATGGGAAACGGAGCTGATTTCTTTTCGAGAGATGAAAAAGGAAGACGTTCTGAATATGAGTCTTTGGAACCAGCTAGAACTGTCAATGGTGTAAAAGGCCATTTGATAAAGAAAAAAGGAGATTCCAACACCCATACCAACCTTCCTTTTTATTCAAATACGTCTGACGTGTATTTTCGGCAAAATAAGAATGGTGTATGCCAAGCTCGCGTGTTTATTGGTCAAAAATCTTATTTGGATTTTGACTGGAGTCACACTCATATAAACAAAGGTGATGGCAGAAAGTTTGAAAGAGGCACAGTCCATGTTCAATTGTGGAAACAAAACAAGGATGGTACTTTTACTCGAGTTGCTGACGCTCGAAGTATGAGCAATGCTGAGATGAAGAAATATGGCCCTATTCTTAAAAACTATTGTCCTTCTGTAAAATTGAGATAACAGACAAATTTGAAAGGAAGCATCGGGGCTATTTAGCCCTTGTGTTTCCTTGGAAAAACGCTTCTTTGAAGCAGGCTCCACGACTTCCGAAACCTTAGCGTGGCCTTTCTGCTCTGCTGCAAGGCCGGCGCGACTCGGCATTGTGCAAGCTAGCCTGCCACTGCTCTCGCCTTACCTAACCCGTATTCTGGGCGCGCTGAGTAGTAAAAAAACGAGTTACATCGCTGTAACTCGTTTTTTTTCTGTGTAGCGGGACCCGGGATTGAACCGGGGACCTCATGATTATGAATCATGCGCTCTAACCAGCTGAGCTATCCCGCCATCGCTTTGTAAGCGGGTGCAAAGGTAATGCTTTCTTCCGAACCCACAAAAAATATTCGCGGATTTTTTTGTAAAAGATTATTTTTTTTACTATTTTTGCCCCAAACTATCAAACAGACTTCAACATTTATGAATAAACAACGTGTATATATCGAACGCAATCTTCATTCCAAATCTGGCAATATCATCTGGAAAATCATCAGCACTGAAGGGGGATTGTCAAAATGGATAGCCGACGAGGTGGTCGAAGAGGATGGAAAATTCCGTTTCATGTGGGGTGACCCCTATGGCAGCCACGAGGTGAGGGAAGCCAAGATCATGGAAGTCGTCAAAGGGGAGTACATCAAGATCATGTGGGAGGACGAGACCGATCCCGAGGCCGTCATCGAGCTGCGTATGACCCGCAATGACATCACCGGCGATTTCGTGCTGCATGTTACCGATTGGGCGGAGCCCGACGATGTGGACAGTCTGGAGGATATCTGGGACCAGAACTTCGAGCAGTTGCACCGCACCTGCGGGCTGTGATACTATCAAATCAAGCTATATCGGCACTCCGAATGGAAAAATACGTAAAATTGGCGATTATCTGATTTTTTTGTGCTAATTTTGCACGCTTGCACGTGTGTATTGACGTGTGGCGCTATCCTACATGCTGGGTATCAAGAGACTACATATCATGGTCCTCAAGCAGTTCGCCCTGCTTTTCATCGGCACGTTCTTCATCGCCTTGTTCGTGCTGATGATGCAGTTCGTGTGGCGTTATGTGGATACCTTGATAGGCAAGGGATTGTCGCTCGAAGTGCTGGCGCAGTTCTTCTGGTACATGGCACTGATGATGGTGCCGCAAGCGCTGCCCTTGGCCATCCTGCTCTCATCGCTCATCACCTTCGGCAACCTGGGCGAGACATCGGAACTCACAGCCATCAAGGCCGCCGGCATATCCCTCTTGCAGGTGCTCAAACCCTTAGCGGTGGTCATCTTCCTCATAGCCGTAGGGTCTTTCTATTTCCAAAACAACATAGGACCGGCATCCAACGACAAGATGGCCAAACTGCTCACGGCCATGAAACAGAAAAGCCCGGAATTGGAGATACCCGAAGGGGTGTTCTACGACGGCATTCCCGAAACCAACCTCTATGTACAGCATAAGGACCTGGAAACGGGCATGCTCTATGGCATCATGATATACAGGATGACCAATAGCTTCGAAGACGCCGCCATCATCCTGGCCGACTCCGGCATGTTGCAGTCGACGGCGGAAAAGAAACACCTGCTGCTCAACCTCTATTCGGGCGAATGGTTCGAAAACATGAGGTCGCAGGAACTGGCAGGGAGCGCTTCGGTACCCTATCGTCGTGAGACATTCTGGAGAAAGACCATCGTGCTCGACTTCGACAGCGACTTCAGTGTAGACGACAGCAGCTTCTCCGGCAGGGCACAAGGAAAGAGCCTGGAACAGATCAGCCACGACATGGACTCGCTCAACCAATACTACGATTCCATCGGCCGAGTCTACTACGCCGAGGGCCGGCAGATGTATTACAAGATACATTCGCTCACACCCAACGATTCGGCGAGGGCTGTGCATGCCGCTAAGAACAAACCCGTGCCTTTCGACTCCATCTATTCGAGGCTGGCGGCCGATAAGCGAAGGGCAGCCGTCGACCAGGCTCTGAACGCGGTACAGCGCGAGGTGACAGACCTCAACTTCAAGAGCATGCTCACCTCGGATGGCGACTGGATGCTCCGAATGCACCTCATAGAGGCCATCAACAAGTTCACACTGGCCTTCTCCTGCATCATCTTCTTCTTCATCGGAGCCCCTTTGGGTGCCATCATCCGCAAAGGTGGCCTGGGTGTGCCCATCATCGTCTCCGTGCTGGTGTTCATCGTGTTCTACATCCTCGACAATACGGGCTACCGCATGGCAAGAGGCAACATGTGGTCGGTATGGTTCGGCAAGGGACTGGCCACGGCGGTGCTGACACCGTTGGCGGCGTTCTTCACCTATAAGGGCAACAACGATTCGGCGGTGTTCAACCTCGATGCCTACCGAGAACTCTTCATGCGTATGCTCGGACTGCGTGTCAAACGACACGTCATGGGCAAGGAGGTGATCATCAACGATCCCGACTATCCCGCCGATGCCGCCAAGTTGCAGACCATCACCGAGCAGGTGCAGGCGTATGCCAAGGCCCACCGGCTCAATTCGCTGCCCAGCATCATCAATGTGTTCTTCAAATACCAGCCCGACAACGAGGTGGAGCGTATCAACGACGAGATGGAAGCGGTCATCGAAGACTTGTCGAACACGCGCGACAAGGTGATACTCACCGAACTGTCGCATTACCCCTTCCTGGCTGTCAAGGCACATACGCGCCCCTTCGAGCGCAAGTGGATGAACGTGGCGGCTTTCATCATCCTGCCCGTGGGTATCTTTTTCTACTTCCGCATGTGCCGGTTCCGCCGCCGACTGAACAACGACCTGGAAAACATCGTCAAGACGAATGGCAAGATCGTAAGGCGCATCAAGCATATTATGGAAAAGGTAAAAGGGTAAAAAGGTAAAAGTGTAGAAAAGGTAAAAAGGCGATGCCTTTACACCTATCATTATATATATCTTATATGGAACAATTCAAAGTCGACAGCATCGAAGATGCGTTGAAAGATTTCAAGGAAGGCAAATTCGTCATCGTGGTGGATGACGAGGACCGCGAGAATGAGGGCGACCTGATCATCGCGGCGGAAAAGATAACACCGGAGAAGGTGAATTTCATGTTGAAGAACGCGCGTGGCGTGCTTTGCGCTCCCATCACCCTCTCCAGGTGCGAAGAGCTGGACCTGCCGCGTCAGGTGGAGGACAACACATCGGTGTTGGGCACGCCTTTCACCGTCACCATCGACAAACTTGAGGGATGCTCCACCGGGGTGTCGGCCCACGATCGGGCGGCCACCATACGGGCGCTTGCCGATCCGGCTTCCACATCCAAGACCTTCGGCCGGCCCGGACATATCAACCCGCTCTATGCGCAAGACCATGGCGTGTTGCGCCGCAGCGGACACACCGAGGCGGCGGTCGACCTCTGTCGGTTGGCAGGGTTATACCCCGCCGGGGCGCTCATGGAGATCATGAACGACGATGGCACCATGGCGCGCATGCCCCAGTTGCAGGTCATGGCAAGGGAGTGGAACCTCAAACTCATCACCATCAAGGACCTGATAGCTTACCGCCTGCGGCAGGAGTCGCTCATCGAGGTGGGCAACGAAGTGGACATGCCTACCGCCTACGGACATTTCCGCCTGATACCCTTCCGCCAGAAAGCCAACGGACTGGAACACATGGCGCTCATCAAAGGGGAATGGCAGGAGGATGAGCCGGTGATGGTGCGCGTGCACTCCTCGTGTGCCACGGGTGATATCCTGGGCAGTCGCCGGTGCGACTGCGGCGAACAGCTCCACAAGGCCTTGCAGATGATTGAGCGCGAAGGCAAGGGGGTGCTCGTCTACATGCAGCAGGAGGGCCGCGGCATCGGCCTGATGAACAAGATAGCGGCATATAAACTGCAAGAGGAAGGGCTCGACACCGTCGAGGCCAACGTACACCTGGGCTTCAAACCCGACGAGCGCGACTATGGCTGCGGAGCACAGATGCTCCGCCACCTGGGTATACATAAGATGCGCCTGCTCACCAACAATCCCGTGAAGAGGGTGGGCCTGGAGGCCTACGGCCTGGAGATCGTCGAGAACGTGCCCATCGAGGTCACCCCCAATGAATACAACCTGCGCTATCTCCAGACGAAGAAAGACCGCATGGGGCACAACCTCCACCTGTAGGGAGCGGTTTTCCACATCGGAACAAAAAAAGAAAGGATTCTTTTTGTCCTGCGCACTATTTATGTTATCTTTGCATGCTGAAAGATATTCCGCCTGATGGCGGTATGACAATACTTTGTAAAACAAAAATATTATGGATAACCTTTCCAAGAGGCTCATGAGGCTCGCACCATCAGCCACACTGGCCATGTCGCAGAAGAGCGGCGAAATGAAAGCACAAGGCATCGATGTCATCAACATGAGTGTGGGGGAACCCGACTTCAACACGCCCGACCATATCAAGGAGGCGGCGAAAAAAGCTGTTGATGAGAACTACTCTCGTTACTCTCCCGTACCGGGATATGCCGACCTGCGCCAGGCCATCGCCGATAAACTCAAGAACGAAAACGGCCTCGATTATTCGCCGGCGGAAATCCTCGTGTCGAATGGCGCCAAGCAATGCGTGTGCAACGTGGTCATGGCGCTCGCCGACGAGGGCGACGAGGTGATTGTGCCCGCTCCCTACTGGGTGAGCTACCCGCAGATGGCATTGCTGGCTGGCGCTACGCCCGTGTTCGTGCCGGCTGGGTTCGAACAGGATTTCAAACTCACTGCCGAACAGTTGGAAAACGCCATCACCCCGCGCACCAAACTGATTATTCTCTGCTCACCCAGCAACCCTACGGGCAGCGTCTATTCCAAGGATGAACTCAAGGCGTTGGCCGACGTGGTGCTACGCCACGACCACCTGTATGTGCTCGCCGATGAGATATACGAACATATAAATTATGTGGGAAAGCACGAGTCGATAGCTCAGTTCGACGGTATGCGCGAACGCACCATCATCATCAATGGCGTGTCGAAAGCGTATGCCATGACAGGATGGCGCATTGGCTTCATGGCGGCTCCCGAATGGATTGTGAAGGGATGCAATAAGCTGCAAGGACAATACACCTCCGGTCCCTGCTCCGTATCGCAGCGGGCGGCGCTGGCCGCCTACACCACGGCGCAGGATTGTGTGGAAGAGATGCGGCAGGCCTTCCAGCGGAGGCGCGACCTCATCGTCGCCCTGGCCAAGGATATTCCCGGACTGGAGGTCAACTGCCCGCAAGGGGCGTTCTACCTCTTCCCCAAGTGCAAGTCGTTCTACGGCAAGACGGATGGCAAGAGGGTCATCAACGACTCCAACGACTTCGCCATGTTCCTGCTCGAAGTGGCTCATGTGGCCACCGTCGGGGGGGATGCCTTTGGCGATCCCGACTGTTTCCGCATGAGTTACGCCACCTCCGACGACAATATCCGCGAGGCGATGCGACGTATCAAGGAAGCCCTTGCTACACTCCATGAATGAACGTCGGAAACCATGCTGTGGGAATGTGATAAAAGGACTTCTGACAAAAATATTTGTTAAAAGTTCTTAATTGGGGTAATAGTTCCTTTGAAATTGTTATCTTTGCGAAGTTATTTCCGATACTCTCATATTTCATGGGGGACAACAAACGAATACTTAAATTTGATTTTTGTATAACTTAAATTTATTAATAACTAAAATTTAATTTTTAACAAATTATGGCAACAACAACAACAAAACCGGCTGCCGCTCCTAAGGCTGCACCGAAGAAGAGTTCCGGCTTCACTGGTATCAGAGCCGCATTCTGGGTAATCGTGGTATGTTTCATCATCGCTATCTGCATCTTCAAGTTCGTGCTTGGCGCTCCTGGTAACTTCGAAGGCGGCGATCCCGAAGGTCATCCCATCAACCTGCTCGGTACTATCTACAAAGGTGGTTATGTGGTGCCTATCATCCACACCCTTTTGCTTACCGTGATTGCCCTCTCCATCGAGCGTTGGCTCGCCCTCCGCACCGCTTTCGGTAAAGGCTCTCTCGCCAAGTTTACCGCTGCCGTGAAAGAGGCCGTCGCCAAGCAAGATTTCGCCAAGGCTCAGCAGCTCTGCGACAAGCAGCGCGGTTCCGTGGCCAACGTGGTGAGCGCTTCCATCCGTGCTTATCAGGATATGGAAAGAACCACTGGTGTGAAGAAAGCACAGAAGGTGGCTAAGATTCAGCAGGCTCACGAAGAGGCCACTCAGCTCGAGATGCCTACCCTGCAGATGAACCTCCCCATCCTCGCTACTCTCGTTACCCTCGGTACTCTTACCGGTCTTCTCGGTACTGTGACGGGTATGATCAAGTCCTTCCAAGCTCTGGCTGCCGGTGGTGGTGGTGACTCCCTCGCTCTTTCAACCGGTATTTCTGAGGCCCTTATCAACACGGCATTCGGTATCTTGACCTCATGGTGCGCCGTGATTTCTTACAATACCTTCTCCAATAAGATTGATAAGTTGACATACGCCCTCGACGAAGTGGGCTATTCCATCGCTCAGACATACGAAACCACACACCAGGAGGAAGCTTAATTTTACTAACCCTTTTAATGATTTTCAACTATGGGTAAAGTAAAAATTAAGAAACAGAGCGTCTGGATCGACATGACTCCTATGTCGGACGTGATGGTGCTGCTGCTCACCTTCTTCATGTTGACGTCTACATTCGTCAAGAATGAAGCGGTGAAGGTGGTCACCCCTGGGTCCGTATCGGAGATCAAAGTGCCGGAGAACGACGTGCTGACGATTCTTGTCAACAACGATGGCAAGATATTCCTCGGCATGGACAAACCCTCCGACATGGAAGCTGTCGTTCAAGACATGGGCTCGCAGTACGGCATCAGCTTTACTGCCGACCAAATGGCGTCCGTGCGTACCGCCGCGAATATCGGTGTTCCCATGCAAGACATCTCGGAATTCCTGAAGCTCGAGGACACGAAGCTCAACGATTTCCAGAAAGACAAGGGTATACCCACCGATAGTATCGACGGAGGCATGAGTGAATTCCAAACCTGGGTCCGCACAGCTCTCGACCAAAAGGGCGGCGATCTCAAACTGGCCATCAAAGCCGACGAGAAAACTCCCTACAAGGTCATCAAGAAGATGATGTCGGAATTGCAGGATATGAATGAGAACCGTTACTACTTGATCACTTCTTACAAAAAAGCGGAGGAATAAGGAATGGCTAAACAAAAAGAAAGCAGACAGAAGAAAATGGATGTCCGCGTCGACTTTACGCCGATGGTGGATATGATGATGCTTCTCATCACATTCTTTATGCTCTGTACATCGCTCAGCAAACCACAGACCATGAACCTGACCATGCCGAGCAACGATAAGAATTTAACGGATGCAGCCAAGAACGAAACCAAGGAGTCGCAGACCATCACCGTCTTCGTGGCTGGTGAGGATAAAATTGCGTACATCGCAGGTATCCCCAACTACAACGACCCTGAATGTCTGAAGGAAACCACCTGGGGCAAAGATGGATTCCGCAAAGTGCTCATGGAGCATGAGACTGAAGATGGTTCCGTTCCTGTGAAGAAAGTTCTCGCGGCCAAGGCGAAATTGGATAAAGACAGGATCGACAATCCAAAGAAGTACGAAGGCGAAGCTGGAGAGAAATTGTATACTGACGCCCTGAACAAAATCAAGGCTGGTGACATCGACGGCGAAAAGGTGCCGGTGCTCACCGTCATTATCAAGGCTCTCGACAGCGCTTCATACAAAAACCTGGTCGACGCTCTCGATGAAATGCAGATTTGCAGTATTGGTACATACGTTATTGGTAAGGTCACTCCCCAAGACTTGGCCCTGCTCGAAAAGAAAGGTATTAAGTAATTGGACGTGACCATTAAAAACTTTTAAGACTATGGCAAAAGTAGATTTAACATCCAACGCATGGACCGATCTGGTATTTCAAAACAAGAACAAGGAATACGGAGCATATCCTTTGCGCCGTAACACTGGCAAACGTAACCTGTGGTCCATTATCATCATGTTCCTTGCCGCCATTCTCGGATTTTCCGCCTTCACCATCGTGAAGACCATCCAGGCCAACCAAAAGGTGGAGAATACACAGGAGGTGGTGCTCAGCGATATCGTTGAGAAAAAGGAAAAACCCAAGGTGGAGAAAAAGCCCGAGATCAAGATTCCTGAGCAGCAGAAAATGCCTGAAAAGGTGGCCAGCTCGGTGAAATTCACTGAACCGGTGATCAAGAAAGATAACCAGGTGAAGGAAGACAACCAGCTCAAGCAGCAGGAAGACCTCAACGAGACTACCACCAAGATTGGTGCTCTCGATGTGAAGGGTAATGACGAAGGTGGTGAGGTGCTCAAGGTCGAGAAGGCCGAAATTGAGCAGCCAAAACCCGAACCCAAGAAGGAAGAGGACAACAAGGTGTTCGACGTCGTTGAACAGCAGCCTGCCTTCCCGGGTGGACAAGGTGCATTGCTCCAGTGGCTCTCTCAGAACATTCATTATCCCGCAGTGGCCGAGGAGAACGGTATCCAAGGACGTGTGGTGGTGTCGTTCGTCGTTGAGAAGGACGGTAGCATCTCCAACGTGCAAGTGGTACGCGGCGTCGACCCGTCGCTCGACAAGGAAGCCGCCCGTGTGGTAAAAGCCATGCCTAAGTGGACTCCTGGTAAGCAGAACGGTCAGGCTGTGCGTGTGAAGTACAATGTTCCTGTAACCTTCAAACTTCAGTAATACATGAACCGAAGTTTTTCCTACCTACTCGTTGTGGCTGCTCTCATCGCTGGCATCTCTGCCTGCGGTGAGGGTAAGCGCAAGAGCAGCAGAACAGATACAGCTACGTCAGGGGCGATTTCTTTCGCCTCTGACGAAAGTTTTTCTCCCATCATCGAGGAAAACCGCGAGGTGTTCGAACATGAGCGTCCGCAGGCGCATCTCACACCTCTTTATATGAGTGAGGGCGAGGGAATGGAACTGTTGATGAAGGACAGCATCCAGTTGCTTATCACCGCCCGAAAATTCCATCCTGCAGAATTACAAGACTTTAACGAACGTCAGTTCCGTCCGGTGTCCATACCTTTCGCCTACGATGGTATGGCCCTCATCATCAACCGTGGAAACACCGACTCCTGCATCACCGTCAACGATGTGAGAAGGGTACTCAGCGGCGAAGTGAAGACATGGAACGAGATCAACCCGGGGTCACGACTTGGCGATATCGAGGTGGTGTTCGACAATAAACGCTCGTCTATGGTGCGCTATTGTGTCGACAGTGTCCTCCAAGGCAAGTCGTTCGGCGAGAACACGGTGGCTGCCAAGACATCCGCCGATGTGATCGACTATGTGGAGAAGACCCCCAACGCTATAGGTGTTATTGGTTCAAACTGGTTAAACGACAAACGTGACACGACCAACACCACGTGGAACAAGAATATCACAGTAATGTCGGTGAGCAAGAAGGACAAAGCCACCGAGATGAATTCATGGAAGCCCTATCAGGTGTATTTGCTTGACGGGCGATATCCTTTCGTGAGAACGCTTTATGCGTTGCTCAACGATCCCTATCACGGATTGCCTTGGGCGTTCGCACACTTCTTAGAGATGCCCAAAGGTCAGCTGATCATCCTCAAGTCGGGCTTGCTGCCCATGCGCGGTGATATCACAATCCGCGATGTCAGGGTGTCGCAATGAGATTAAACCTTTTTGCTTACTCTGCGTCATAAAATCAACTAACATATTTAACCAAACAACAACTTTACGTATAACTAAAACAGAAAGAGAATTATGAAAGCTATCAAATATCTATTCCTGGGAGCGCTGATGTTAGGATTCTCCGCTTCCGCAGTGGCGCAGGACCGCAAGGCCGATATCGCCGCCATTACCAAAGTGATTAACGACGCCAAGGGTGCTGCCGCCGTGGTGAAAGAGCCAGTGAAGCAGTTCCTCAAAGCCTACAAGAAGGATGCAGTGGCACTCGCCGGTCTGGGTAGGGCTTTCCTCGATGTGCGCGACACGGCTCAGGCCAAGGTCTATGCTGATATGGCTTGCCAACGTGGTAAGATGAAGTGCGTGGAGGCATATCTTCTTCAAGGTGATATCGAAGCGGTGAAAGACGATGGAGGTGCTGCCGCCGTGTGGTACCAGCAAGCCACCCAGATCGATCCCCAGGAGCCCATGGGTTATATCAAGTATGCCCGTGTGTATAGGAAGATTTCTCCCACAGAGTCGGCTGAGATGCTGGAGCGTCTGCGCGCCGCTCGTCCCGACTATCCTGTGGATGCCGTGGCTGCCCACTTCTTCTATCAGGCTGAGAACTACGACCAGGCGGTGGAGTATTTCGCCAAGGCCAACCGTGGCAGTCTGAATGAGGACCAGCTCAAGGAGTACTCTCTGGCTGCTTACTATACCGGACAGCATGACAAGTCGCTGGAGGTCGCCAAGTATGGACTTGATAAGTTCCCCCGTTCGGCTGTGTTGAACCGTATGGCTTTCTACAACAGCTTGGTGGCTGAGGATTACGATGGTGCCGTGGCTTATGCCGACAAACTGATGAACCAGTCCGACAGTGCAGAGGTGTCGCCGCGCGACTACCTCAACCTGGGTTACTCCCACCTGGGTGGCAAGTCTTACGACGCAGCCATCGAGGCTTTCCAACAGTCGTTGCAGATGCGTGAGAACGCCGAGGTGTTCAAGGCATTGGCACAGGCTTACTCCGGCAAGGGTTCACATCTCCAGGCCGTAGAGCATTATAACCGCTATCTCTCCACGCTGAGCAGCCCGAAGGCTGAGGATTATACGGGCTTGGCTGACATCTATCAGAGCATCGCAGCTGATGAGAATACCGGCGAAGCCGAGACTAAAGAGGCGCTGCGCAAGGCCGATGAAGCTTATGCCAAGGTGTGTGAAATGAACCCCACTGCGAAGTTCTACGTCTACAAGCGTGCTCAGATCAATGCACAGCTCGACCCCGAGAACAAAGAGGGTCTGGCCAAGCCTTATTATGAGCGTCTTATCACCATGGTGCAGGATGGTACACAGGGTGAGAACGATACCGTATACCTGAAGAGGGCATATCGCTACATGGCCATCTACTACTACACCAAGGAGGACATCGCCTCTGCTAAGAGCTGGGCGCAGAAACTCATCGAGATCGAGCCCGACAACGACGTGGCCAAGCAGATTCTCGCGATGTAATAGCCATCTAATGATTATCTATTGATATCCATACAGAAAGGTGCAGTCTCAAAGACTGCACCTTTTTGTATTTTCTATAGTCTCTATAGTCTCTATAGCTTTTATAGCTTCTATAGTTTCTATAGTCTCTATAGTTTCTATAGCTTCTATCTATTCAAAATAGAATGTGAGCACAAACATCTTGCTGTAGGATTCGCTAACCGATTTGGAATACATTATCATGTTCTTGTCGCGTAGGTTGTCGGCATGTTTGGTGTCGAGGTTGTTGGTGATGCCGAGCATGAACTTCAACTCTGGACGTAATTTGAAGAAGGGCAGGTAGAAATCGCAGCCGAGGCCTACCTCGAAAAACACATCACTCTTCTTCAGTTTGATGAAGTCGTTGTCTCTTCCCGAAAGGTTCAACATCGGGTTGATACCTGCAATCATGTAAGGACGATAGTTGTTGAAACGTGGGGCGGCGAAAATCAGGTCGAAAGCACACGACACGTAGGCCGTCTTCAAGTCTTGGTGCTCTTCTATCTGCTTGGGATTGCCCTCGGCGTCAACATTCGAGTAATTGCGGTAGATGAGGTGGCGCGTACCGAAATACATGGCTGGTGCTATACGGAACTGGAAATTTTCATGCAGGCGCAATTCGCCCAGCACACCTACATTGAATCCGGGGTCCCAACGGTCCTGGTCGCACACCACCAGTTTTTCCTGTACCGTACCGTCTTCCATCTCTATCATTTGCGGCCCCACATTCTTGAACTCCAAGTCTTGAAGGTGCGTTCCTACGAACACACCGAAATGGAATTTGCGCAAATCGGTGTAAGGGCGGTTTTGCACCGTCCTTTCCTGTGCCATGGCCGTTGTCAACCCCATCGATGCCAGGATAATGGTGATAATACTCTTTCGCATGTGTTTTTATAACGATTATTTCGGTGTTTTATTTTGAAAAAGTATAAATTAAGAAAAAATTACTCATCATTTGTAGGTATTTCAAATAATTAATGTATCTTTGCAGCGTACAAAAGTAGGTATTATACCTATATCTGATTATACAAAAACATTATTTAATTTATAATTCTATTATTATGGCTTACGTAATTGGTGACGATTGTATCGCTTGCGGTACATGTATTGATGAATGCCCCGTGGGTGCTATCTCCGAGGGCGACAAGTATTCCATCGATCCCGATGCTTGCACTGAGTGCGGCACCTGTGCTGATGTTTGTCCTTCCGAGGCAATCAGCCTTCCTTAATTGAATTGGTAATTCACAAAAATCACACAAGGCATCCTTCGGGATGCCTTTTTCCGTCTTTCAACAATCGAAACCTCCAGCATATATTAGCCATAGGTATAGCCTACCATCCAGTCTCCCCCTCCTTGGGAGGGGACCGGGGGGAGGCTCCCCCCTAATGTCTCTTCCTCCAGAAGAAATGATATAAGCGGAAGAAAGGTTCCCAGAGGCTCTCGGCGGGGAAGTGGCGCATCATACGCAGGTCGCGCCACAGCCGTTGGGTGTTGCTGGTCAGTGCGCTGTCGTAGGTGCCACTGAGTGTCCGTTCATCATGCTTGCCGAAGTTGCCGCCGCTGATGATCTCGTGCAGTAATACCTTGCCGCGCTTCTCATCGGGGGGCAACACGAAGAGCGAGGCATCCAGCCCCAATTGTTCGCCCAATACCCACATCAATGCTCCTCCTATCTTGCGCATACCCACATGGCGGAGAATCGTCGTCACGGCTTGCCGTTCGGCATCGCTCTTCTGTGCTCCTTGGCGCAGAAGGTAATAGTAATCGATGATCTGGCGCAGGCCGATGCCTTCATGCAGCAGATGGTTGTAGATATGAGAGAGCAAGAACACGGTGTTGAACTCCCAGGTGGGAACAGCCAATGAGCCAGCCTGGCTGCTCAACGCCTCCACATGCTTGAACTGTTCGTCGCTATGCTCGGCGAAGTATCGTTGCAGCCGCCGGTTGTACCACGGACAGCTCATCCACGACGGGCGGTAATGCACCTCAATGGGTATCTTTTCGGTCTTGATGAAGTCGATATGGTGGTAGCAGGCCTTGGCCTTGGGCTTAAGCGTTCGGATGTAGGGTATCACCTTCTCTGCGCCTCCTTCCACCCAGATGTCTATATCGCCGGCTTGGCGGAGCAGTGGGGCGGGGTAGAGCAGGGCTACACCCTGGCCCTTGAGCAGACAACTGCGGAAGCCCTCGTGCAGGAAATTGTTGTAGGTCCAAACAGCCCGTTCGTCCACCTTCTTACTCTGCCGACTGATGCGCATGGTGGCTGCCATCCACTCCATGATGTCGTCGTCGGTGGGCTTGTTTTCTTTCAGATGGCCCAGTTGCTGTATCCCTTGCCAGTAAACACCTACGATGGCCTGTTTCTTGGCAAACAGCAACAAATCGTGCCAAACGATGTCTTTCACCGTTTGTTCCTCTACGTGCAGCCCATTGAGGCAATGGTTCAGGAATAGGAGGTATTTGTCAGTCTCGCTCATGACCCTATCATTAGTCGCGGTTGAACAAGTCGCGGGTGTAAACCTTGTCTTTCACATCGTCGAGCACTGCGTCGTAACGGTTGGCGATGATGGCTTGGCATTGGTTCTTGAACTTCTCAAGGTCGTTCACCACACGGCTCCCGAAGAAGGTGCTGCCGTCTTGCAGCGTCGGTTCGTAGACGATGACCTCGGCACCCTTGGCCTTGATACGTTTCATCACACCCTGTATGCTGCTCTGGCGGAAATTGTCGCTGTTGGTCTTCATCGTCAGGCGGTACACGCCAATCACGCAGTGACGTTCCTCGGTGGGACTGAAATCGCCCTTGTTGTAATAGTTGTAATAACCGGCGAGCGACAGCACACGGTCGGCGATGAAATCCTTACGGGTGCGGTTGCTCTCCACAATGGCCTCAATCAGGTTCTCTGGCACGTCGGCATAGTTGGCCAGCAGTTGCTTGGTGTCCTTGGGCAGGCAGTATCCCCCATAGCCGAACGAGGGGTTGTTGTAGTGACTGCCGATGCGGGGGTCGAGACACACGCCGTGGATGATGTCTTCTGTGCTCAGTCCTTTCATCTCCGCATAGGTATCCAGCTCGTTGAAGAAGCTAACTCTGAGCGCGAGGTAGGTGTTGGCGAACAGTTTCACTGCCTCTGCCTCGGTAAATCCCATGATGAGTGTTTCCACATCCTGTTTGATGGCTCCTTCTTGCAGGAGCGAGGCGAAAAGTCGAGCCTCGTCGGTCAGCCGTTTGTCGCCCAGGTCGGAGCCTACGATGATGCGGCTGGGGTAGAGGTTGTCGTATAAGGCGCGGCTCTCGCGAAGGAACTCGGGTGAGAAGAGGATATTCCTCGAACCCGTTTTCTTGCGGATGCTCTCGGTGTAGCCCACGGGGATGGTCGACTTGATGACCATGATGGCATCGGGGTTGTGGCGCATCACCAAGTCGATGACGGCCTCCACGGCCGTAGTGTCGAAGAAGTTCCTCTTCGAATCGTAGTTGGTGGGCGCGGCGATAACCACGAAATGGGCATCGCTGTAGGCCTTTGCGGCATCCATGGTGGCCTCCAGCTGAAGGGGCTTGTTGGCGAGATACTCCTCTATCTCCTTATCCACGATGGGCGACAGCCTATGGTTGATCTTGTCCACCTTTTCCGCCACGATATCCACTGCTGTCACATGATGGTGTTGTGAGAGTAATGTGGCTATCGACATACCTACATAACCGGTGCCGGCCACGGCAATCTTGATGTCTTTGTTCATCTCTTTGTTTTTTACGGATGGTTCCCATGTCATGGGCGTCCTGTTTCTATTTCGCCACAAAAGTACGAAAAAAAGGCAGAAAAACAAAAGATAAGGGAAAGAATGGCGTTTTTCAGAAAAAATGCCTACATTTGCAAAAACAATTGATATATGAGAGAAAAAGTGGACTGTTTCCTGCCGTTCGTCGATGCGGATGTGTCGTCGCGCATCGTGGGTGAGCTGGGAGCCGACAAATCAGTACAACATATTTACATGACCGTTCCTGAGAAGGAACACGGCGAGAGAACTCCTATCGAAGGATGCTCCTTCCTACCCATCGACCAACCGTTGTCTACAGGTGCCATGCGTAAGATAGCCGAGGTGGCGGTGTCGCCTTTTGTCCTTCTTTGTCTGAAACCCGTGCCTTGGCATTTGGGATTGTATGCCTTGCCGCGCATGTTGCGGGCAGCCCTGGATACCGGAGCCGTCATGGTTTATGCCGACCATCTCTCCATTCAGGAGGGACAGACAGTGCGTCATCCCGTCATCGATTATCAAGAGGGCAGTCTGCGCGACGATTTCGATTTCGGTTCCTTGGTCTTGCTCTCCACACACCATTTGCGTCTGTTCGCTCAGCAACCGTCGCTGCCCGACTATCAATATGCGGGGTGGTATGCCTTGCGCCTCTTCCTCAGCAGGCAAGGGCTGCTGTTCCATCTCAACGAATTCCTTTATACCGAGCAGGAATACGACTTGCGAGCCAGCGGCGAGAAACAGTTCGACTATGTCAACCCCCGAAACCGTGAGGTGCAGGTGGAGATGGAGAAGGCCGTAACGGCCCATCTCGCCGAAGTAGGTGCCTTGGTCGACACATCGCGCTACCGCACCATCAATTTCTCCGAAGAACAGTTCGCTTTCGAGGCTTCGGTGGTCATACCTGTGTTCAACAGGGCCAAGACCATTTGCGATGCCGTAGACTCCGCCTTGTCGCAGAAAGCCAATTTCAGGTTCAATGTCATCGTCGTCGACAATCATTCCACCGACGGCACCACTGAACTGCTGAAAGGTTACGATAATGAGCGGTTGGTGCATATCATTCCCACACGTAACGACCTGGGCATTGGTGGCTGTTGGAACGTGGCGGTCAATGACGATCGCTGTGGGCGCTTCGCTGTGCAGCTCGACAGCGACGACCTTTATAGCTCTGCCAACACCTTGCAGCAGGTGGTCGACGCTTTCCGCAAACAAAATGCCGCCATGGTCATCGGGTCTTACCGAATGTGCGACTTCGACCTCAATACCCTGCCACCGGGATTGATCGACCATCGTGAATGGACCGATGACAATGGGTGCAACAATGCACTGCGCATCAACGGACTGGGAGCGCCACGAGCATTCTTCACTCCCTTGGTGCGCCAGATACAGTTTCCCAATACCAGCTATGGCGAAGACTATGCTTTGGGATTGGCTTTCAGCCGGCAATACCGTATCGGGCGTATCTACCAGGAGCTGTATCTCTGCCGGCGTTGGGGCGGCAATAGCGATGCTGCCTTGAGCGTGGAGAAGGTGAATGCCAACAATCTCTATAAGGATCGGTTGCGCACCATGGAACTCAAGGCACGCCAACGGCTGAATGCCGAGGGCGATACGACCCCCACCGACGACTCGTCGCTGCACCGCTTCCTCAATCGCCAGCTGGAGCGGTGGGAGGAGGCACGGCGCCATTTCCGCGAGTTGCAGGATGTGAAGACACGCGAACTGCCTCATACCATCGACCTCATAGTGCAATGGAATCCTGCCCGCATGGTATCCACCGGGGCTAAAGTCGACCAAAAGAGTATCAAGAGCCGTCCATGTTTCCTCTGCGCAGCCAACAGGCCCGAGGTGCAGATGGAGAAGGCGGTCGACGATAAGTTCGATATCCTGGTCAATCCGTTCCCCATCCTGCCAGCCCATTTCACCATACCCTCACGCGAACACCAACCGCAACGCATAGCCGACTCCTTCGGAGAGATGTATAAATTGCTGCTGCTCTATCCGGAACTGATGTTGTTCTACAATGGTCCCGAATCGGGCGCCTCGGCTCCCGACCACTTCCATTTTCAGGGAGGCACGAGTGGCTTGCTGCCTCTGCAGAGTTCGTGGCAGCGTCTGGCACGAACCCTGCAACCCCTTTTCACTGTCAACGACGAGGGGCTGTTCCTCGTGGAGGATTATCCTGCACCTGCCGTGCTTGTCAAGGCGAAGAAGCGGGAGAGTGCCGAACAACTGTTCCGTCGGTTGTATCATGCCTTGCAAAAGAGCGAGGAGTGTGCCAGAAACCATCCCGAGCCCATGATGAACATCGTGGCTTGGCGCGATGCCGACAACTTCCTCTTCGTGGTCTTCCCACGCAGGAAACACCGCCCCGATTGTTATTATGCTCAAGGAGATGAACAACGACTGATCAGTCCCGGAGCTCTCGATATGGCGGGCTTGGTCATCACACCCCGTGAGGAGGATTTCATTCGTCTAGATACCCAACAAGTGCTTGATATATATAAAGAGGTATCGGTCTCCAACCAAGAGATGGCTCAAATCGTGGAATGGTTGAAGGGTGCCCCTAACGACAATACGGCAGCGGTGACGCCATATAAGCGTGAGCCCATGGTCAGTGTGGGAGTGGTCAAGGCACTGAAAATCCATTTCACCCTCAACTCACCGTATATGGCCAAAGGTGAGACGATAGAGGGCGAACAGTCGGTGGAACTGGTGGAAGGCGGCATAGTATGGCAGGGCAACACCTATCGCGAGTTGGTGTTCTCGCCCAAGCAACCGGATGCCTCGTTCACCATCGACCATGTGCGCATAGGCATCGATTTCCATTGGCAGCAGGAGCAACAGCAAACCTTCCCGGGACTCTTGCGTCTCGTGGTCGACGCCGATGCCATCTGTGCCATCAATGAGTTGCCTGTCGAACAATACCTGGTCAGTGTCATCTCCAGCGAGATGAGTGCCCAAGCCTCTGAGGAATTGCTCAAGGCCCATGCCGTCATTTCCCGTAGTTGGCTCCTGGCACAGATGGAGAAACGCCAACGGCTCAAAGGCGGCTCCGACAGCTTCTTCTCTTTCGTGAAGAAAGATGATGAGATAGTCAGGTGGTACGACCGTGAAGACCATACCATCTTCGATGTGTGTGCCGACGACCACTGCCAGCGCTACCAGGGCATCACCCAGCAGGCGTTGCCAAGGGCTGCTGCGGCAGTCAAGGCTACTCGTGGCCAGGTGCTCTGGCACGACGGCGATATCTGCGATGCCCGTTTCAGCAAATGCTGCGGGGGAGTGACCGAGGAGTTCCAATACTGTTGGGAGAACACCGCGAAACCCTATCTCGTTTCGGTCAGGGATTTGCCTAATACGACAGAGAAACTCGATCTCACCGACGAGGCTGAGGCCGAACGATGGATTAGGTCTACACCGCCGGCATCGTGCCATACCACCGATAAGCTGATTCTGCAACAGGTGCTCAAGGACTACGACCAGGAAACCAAGGATTTCTATCGTTGGACGGTGGAGTATACACAGGATGAGCTGGCTGCCCTGGTCAAGACAAAACTGAAGATGGACCTCGGGCGAATCGTCGATTTGCAAGCCGTGGAGCGTGGACGCAGTGGCCGTATCTGTCGACTGAAGATTGTGGGCTCCCAACGCTCGTTCACCATCGGCAAGGAACTGGAGATACGCCGCACACTCAGTCCTACCCATCTCTATAGCTCTGCCTTTGTGGTCGACCGTCTCGATGTGCGTGAGGGTGTGCCTGGCCGCTTCCGCCTTCTTGGGGCGGGATGGGGCCATGGGGTAGGGCTCTGCCAGATAGGTGCCGCCATGATGGCCGAAGAGGGTATAGCCTACGACCAGATACTCCTCCATTATTATCAACATGCGGAAGTGAAAAAAGTGTATAAATGAAAAAACAGAACCCTCAACCCTAACCCCTCAACCCTAATCCCTCATAATGAAACAACGTAATCCGTGGGCCTGGATTCCCACACTCTATTTCGCTGAAGGACTGCCCAATGTGGTGGTGATGACCGTGGCCGTGGTGATGTACATGCAAATGGGCATGAGCGACACCGAGATAGCCCTTTATACGGGTTGGCTGGGTCTGCCTTGGGTTATCAAACCCCTGTGGAGTCCTTTCGTTGATTTGTTCAAGACCAAGAGATGGTGGGTGCTGGCCATGCAGCTGCTCCTGGGCTCAGCCTTTGCGGGTGTGGCCTTCACGCTGAATACCGACTTCTGGTTCCAGGGCACCATGTTCTTCTTCTTCCTCATGGCTTTCTCAAGTGCCACTCACGACATAGCAGCCGATGGGTTTTATATGCTTGAGCTGGATAGCCACGGACAGTCTTGGTTCGTGGGCATCAGGAATACGTTCTACCGCATAGCGGTCATCTTCGGACAGGGCTTGCTCGTGCCTGCCGCCGGTTTGTTGCAGAAGGCTTTCCCTGGGCGCAATGCCTATACTTGGAGCCTCATCTTCTTTGGCCTGGCGGGCATCTTCATCGCCATCTGGCTTTACCACCGTTTCATCATGCCTCGACCTGTAGACCGCGACAATGAGGGGCTGACCGCCGGTCAGGTGATGCACGGACTCAAGGAGATGCTGCTCTCGTTCTTCACCAAGGTGCCTGTCAAACAAATCATCTTCGTGCTGCTATTCTTGCTGCTGTATCGCTTCCCGGAGGCCATGCTGACCAAGATGGCGAGCACCTTCCTGCTCCGACCGCATGAGGAGGGGGGGCTGGGACTTTCGCCCGAGGCTTACGGCCTGGCCTACGGCACCGTAGGTTTGGTAGGTCTGCTTCTCGGTGGCATAGTCGGGGGTATGTTGGCCAGCCGCGATGGACTGAAGCGTTGGCTCTGGCCTTTCGTCTGCGCCATCACCTTGCCCGATATCGTCTATGTGTATATGAGTTATGCGCTACCTTCCAACCTCTGGCTCATCAGCACTTGTCTGTTTATTGAGCAGTTTGGCTACGGACTGGGGTTCACAGCACTCACGCTTTATATGCTCTACTATAGCCAGGGTGAGTTCAAGACCTCGCATTATGCCATCTGTACGGGTCTTACCTATCTTGGCCTGATGTTGCCTGGCATGATGTCGGGTTGGCTCAAGGACATGGTGGGCTATCAGGAGTTTTTCGTCATCGTGATGTTCCTCTGCATCATCACCTTCGTCGTTACCGCCTTCATCAAAATCGACCCCGAATTTGGAAAAAAGAAGTGAGGGGTGAGGGGCAAGGGGCAAGAGAATAGCCTGCATTTCAACTTGTCTTCCAAAAAGAAGTTGGATGAGTAGTAAATAATGAGTAAAAAACCAAAATACAAAAAGAAATAGCCGAGTAGGAGTAATGTCTCCTTTAACATCCCCTTTAACTCCCTATAAACAAAGAAAATGAACTATTCCCAACAGACACAGCGCTTCGAAGGGTGGCTCAAGGGCCATCCCTGGGCTTGGATTCCCACTGCTTTCCTGGCCAAGGGGGTCTGCCTGGTGTCGTTGACCATCATCTCCGTCCTGGCTTTCCATCGGCTGGGAATGGACAATGCGGGGGTATGTCTACATGTGGCGCTGCTCTACCTGCCGTGGCTCTTCCGCCCGCTGGCCAGTCCCCTGGTCCTGCGCGTCATGTCGCTCCGCCGGTGGATTGTATTGTGTGAGCTGTTGCTGGCTCTCTCGCTCATCGGCGTGGCTCTGTGCGTGTCGGTCAACGGCAAGCATGTGGGCGTAACGCTATGGCTCTTGTTTTTTTCCTTGGTAGGGGTGGTCCACGACCTGGCGGTCGACATTTATTTCCGGATGAATGCCCCGCTGCCCATCCGACGCTCTTTCGGGGGCATCACCTCGGTGTTCTTCAGATTGGCGCTGCTCTTCGGACAGGGGGTGCTGCTCATCATCGTGGGCAACATGGAGACGTTCACACGCGATGTGTCGGGGGCATGGCGCTTCCTCTTCCATGCCATGGCGGTGTTCTTCATGCTCCTGGCTGTGCTCAACCTGCTCCTGCTGCCCAAACCGGTGGCCATAGATGGGCAGGCGAAGGCCCAGCGGTCTTATAGGCGGGGATGGTCGGCACCCGTCAAGGCTTTCTTCTCGCAGAAGGGCATCCTCTCCATCCTGCTGTTCCTCGTCTTCTTCATGTTGCCCGAGGCGTTGCTGGAGAAGGTGGGTATGCTCTTCCTGGTCGATGCGGCGCATACGGGGGGCTTGGCGCTCTCGCCACAGGAGTTCGGCCTGGTGCAGGGAACGATAGGTGTCTTCGCTCTCTCCATAGGGGGCATACTGGGGGGCATGGCGGTACACAAGCATGGGGTGGGGCGCTGGCTCTGGCCTATGGCGCTGGCTTTCACGCTCTCCAATGTCGTCTATCTCTTCCTCTCGGCCTACATGCCTTCCAACATCTGGGTGCATTCCGCCTGTCTGGCTGTCAAGTTCCTGGGCTTGGGCTTCGGTTCCACGGCCTATGCGGTATGTGCCATCGCTTTCTCGCGCGACAGGAGTGGTGAGTTGCATCCCGATTGCTTCGCCGTCTGTTCCTCCGTCACCTATTTCCTCATCCTCATAGCCACGGCTCTTTCGGGCTATCTGCAGGAGTGGTTGGGCTACTACCGCTTCTTCTGGGCAGTGCTGGCCTGCTCGCTCTTCACGTGGATAGCCGTGTTCTTCGTCAAGGTGGATGAGACGACAGGGAAGAAAGACGTTGGACATTGAACTCATTTCTGTCATTTTTTTTAGAATAAATGTAATAATTTTGCGTTAGGTCTCTCTTTTGTATAGAACCCAATGTAAAATGGAAGACAAACGGATTGTCCA
This sequence comes from uncultured Prevotellaceae bacterium, assembly GCA_900316685.1. Lineage (GTDB taxonomy): Bacteria > Bacteroidota > Bacteroidia > Bacteroidales > Bacteroidaceae > Prevotella. The sequence goes on from ONDS01000002.1 coordinate 54,525, forward strand.
AGAGATATTGAACGGGGGAAGCACCCGCTTGTTCGCTCCCGTGGTACAGCGCTATTCGGGCATGATGCTCTCAAAGGCGTTGACCATCACGCATAACCGCGACCGTGCTGCCGAGGCGGTACAGATGGCCTTTGCCAAGGCGTATGCCAGTCTGGATGCGTGGCGCGGTGACAGTCTCGGGCCGTGGCTGGTCACCATCACGCTTCATACGGCTTTGCACCTGATGGAGAAGGAAAGGAGACATTCTCATTTCTCTTCTGATGGCACCCAACTGGAGAATGTGGCTGACGAGACTTACTCTGAAGAGCGGGAACGGCTGTTGTCGAACATGGAACGGGCCATCGCCTCCTTACCCTCCGGCGACAGACAACTCCTCACATTGCATTATTATCAGAAAAAGAAAACCGACGAGATAGCGAAACTGTTGGGCATGAGCCAAACCAATGTGTTGGTGCGCCTGCATCGTGTTCGCGAACGTCTCAGAAAAATCATGGACCATGGAGAAAATGAATGACCAAGAATTGGATGCGCTCATCATGGAATCGTTGGAGCGCCAGGAAATAGTCGAGCAACTCAACGTAGCGGTGATGAAGGATCTTCAACGCAAGGCTCGCCGCGAACTGTGGCATAAGTGGGGTAGGCTGGTGGTCATCGCCTTTGCCGTTCCCTTGCTTGTCGCCTTCTTCGTCTTCTCTGTCGTGCAGGGATGGTATGCCGGTCATGGCACGGTGTGCGAGGTGGCATGTTTGGCTATTCAGGTGATATGCACCTTTCTCGGCTTCTGTGCCTTTCTCGAAAAATTTAATCCTTCTACGCTGTAATATTTGGCAACAAGGGTACTCTTATAAGTGAAGTTTAATCAAAAACAATTATAACAATGGAAGAACTTGGAGTTTTAGTGCCTATTTTAGGTGTCATCTTCTCACTGTCCATCCCCATGGTCGTCATCTATTTTGTGGCCAAGATGGTGATTAACGCGAAGAACCGCGACAAGGAGATCCGTCAACTGATAATCGAGCATGATATGGATGCTGAGCGGGCCAAATTGTTGATTAAGGAGGTGCGTAATGACAATCATTATCCAGCTCTACGATGGGGCTGCTTGCTCATGGGGGCAGGACTGGGTGCCTTGGCGGCTTTCCTGCTCGACATGTCCACAGAAAGTGTTTATTTCTATCTGATTATCGCTTTTGGTTGCGGTCTGGGTCTGCTCATCTCTTTCCTCGTTGAGGTCAACCTCATGAAAAGAATGCCGAAAGAAGAGGAGGAATAGTTACGAGTTCTGAGTTTAGGATTATGAATCGGTAATTATAAGAATTACCTATGTCAAGAGGACCGTCATCCCCATGGATAACGGTCCTCTCGCTTTTAGCCTCTCTCCGCAGGGCTATTCTCTTGCCCCTTGCTCCTTGCACCTCGCCCCTTAATTTGTTTCCAGCACATATACGGCGAAGGTGCGTGCACCGATGGTCGTCTCCACACCGTTGGTCTTGGTTGTGATGGAACTGGTCCTGGGTTCAATGGCCTTGGGCTGTGCGAGGCTGTTCTCTGCAGTGTCGGCGGCATGGAGTGTGATTACCTGTCCGCTGGTCACAGGACGGTTGCCCGTGAACTCGATGTTGATGGGTTGGTCTGTGATGCCGGCATTAGCCACCTTCACATAGTAACGTCCGGTGGTTGAATCGAAGACGGCAGAGGCATACAGTCCATCGCTGCCTTCCACAGCCTGACCGTTCTCGGTCAACTTCAGCACCTGGGTGCCCTTGTAGTGGCTGTAAAGTTGTTGCACATAGTAGTTGGGTGTGCAGAAACTGTTCAGGTTGTCGAACCAGATCAGGTCGGGTTGCCATTGGTGACCTTCCACATGTGAGAAGAGGGGGGCGTAGGTGGCCATCCTCACCACATCGGCGTTGCGCTCGATACCGGTCATGAAGGCGGCCTCTGCCAGGGCGGCCTCGAAGTTGTTGCGCTGACCGGTGCCATGGGCGGCATACTCGCCGGCGAACACTTTCGGTCCCTTACGAGGGTATTTGTCGTAGCGTCCGGCGTTCTGCAGGAACCACTCAGGCGACATGTAGTAATGCTCATCCACGAGGTCGGCCTTCAGACGGCGCATCTGCTCCCATCCATAGTCGAAACTCTTGCCACTGGCCGAAGGACCGGCGGATCCCACCACCTGGATGTTGGGATATTTGGCACGTATGGCTTTGAGGAACGGTTCGAGGCGCTCGGGATACATCTCATCCCACTGTTCGTTGCCGATACCGATGTATTTCAGTCCGAAGGGGGCGGGGTGTCCCATCTCGGCACGCAGACGGCCCCATTGTGTGCTGGCATCACCATTGGCGAACTCAATCAGGTCGAGGGCATCGTCGATGTATGGTTGCAGGTCGGCCAGCTCTACGCGTGCCGACTTGTCGCCGGGTGCGTTCTGGAACTGGCAGGCTATGCCGCAGCTGAGGATGGGCAGGGGAGAGGCTCCGATACGCTCGGACAGGAGGAAATACTCATAGAAGCCCAGACCTAATGATTGGAAGTAGTTGGGATATTGGCGGTCTTCCATGGTGAAGTTCCAGCGGTTCTCGTTCAAAGGACGGTTCTCAGCGGGACCCACGCTCTTCTTCCACTCATAGCGGGTGTCGAGGGTGGTGCCTTCCACGATGCAGCCGCCAGGGAAGCGGAACACACCGGGATGCAGGTCGGCCAGACGCTGTACCAGGTCGGCACGCAGTCCGTTCCAGTTGTCGTGGGGCATCAGCGAGATATGGTCGAGATCCACCTCGCCGCGTGTCAACACGATGCGCAGGAAACCATGGGCGTCGGTGATGTCCGACTTCAGCGAGAGAGTGTACTTGTTCCATTGTCCGGCGGTGATGGCCAGCGTGTCGGTGGCCACGGGGTCGTGGGTGGAATTCATCAACTGCACGCGGATGGTGGCTGGGCGACCTTGGGTGCGTGCGTAGACGGCGAAGTCGTAGGTCATCCCTTGGCGCAGTCCGATGCCGAAGAATCCATGGTTCTCAATACAGGTCCTGCGATGGGCATGACCAGGCTGTTTCATGTTCACGTAATGGGGATTGCGGTCGAAGGCAGGATTGTCGGCCTTGATGCTCGTTTCTCCCGACATTTCCCATCCCATCGTGGCATTGGGAAATTCGAACGAACGGTTCTCTACAAGCTCGGCATACAGACCGCCGTCGGCACCGAAGTTGATATCCTCGAAGAAGATTCCATACATGGTGGGGGCAATGTCAGCCGTGGGTTTCTTGGCCTGCACCTTGAAAGTGTGCTGAGCTTGGGCGCTTAGCATCATGGCTCCGCCGATAAGGCAAAATAGTACTTTTTTCATGTTTTAAGTTTATTGGTCTTTAAATAAAATGTTTTGTACTTTCGCAAATTTTGAATTGATAGGATATATAGCATTTATAGGGAATATAGCATTTATAGGGAATATAGTATTTATAGAATATATCCATATACTTTGCTCCCTCTTTCTCTTGGTTCCCCCTTCCTTGGGAGGGGGCTAGGGGAAGGCTTCGGGCTTCAGCTCTCTATGAACCTCCGGGTCAGCCCACCGTATTCCTCTATGCGGCGGTCGCGCAGGAAGGGCCACCAACGGCGCACCTGTTCGGCACGGGTCATATCCACCTCTACGATGGCGCAATGCTCCTCGTCTGCGGGGGCGCGATGGAGGAATTCTCCTTGTGGTCCCACCACGAAGCTGCTGCCCCAGAACTGTATGCCGCGGGTCTGCCCGCTTGGGTCGGGCTCGTGTCCCACGCGGTTCACAGCCACCACGGGCAGCCCGTTGGCTACGGCATGGCCGCGCTGCACGGTGGTCCATGCTTCGCGCTGTCGCTCCTGTTCCTCGGGTGTGTCGCTGCTCTCATAGCCGATGGCGGTAGGGTAGATGAGCATCTCGGCACCTTGCAGGGCCATCAGACGCGCTGCCTCGGGATACCACTGGTCCCAACACACGAGCACGCCCAACCGTCCCACGCTGGTCTCGATGGGATGGAAACCGAGGTCGCCGGGGGTGAAATAGAATTTCTCGTAATAGGCGGGGTCGTCGGGTATGTGCATCTTGCGGTAGATGCCCGCGATGCTGCCGTCCTTTTCCATCACCACCGCCGTATTGTGGTATAGGCCAGCGGCACGTCGCTCGAAGAGCGAGGTAACGATGACCACGCCAAGCTGACGCGCCAACTCGCCGAAGAGGCGTGTGGAGGGACCGGGGATAGGCTCCGCCTGATCGAACAGGTCTACTTCCTCGGTCTGGCAGAAGTACAAGCCATTGTGCAACTCCTGCAAGACAATCAGCTGGGCTCCCTGTTGGGCCAGTTCGCTTATCCTTTGGGTCAGCCGAAAGACGTTGTCGTCTTTGTCAGCTCCGTTATGTTGTTGTATGATTCCTATTATCATGGTTGAGTGTTGAGTGTTGAGTGTTTAGGGTTGAGTGTTTAGGGTTGAGTGTTGAGTGTTTAGGGTTGAGTGTTGAGTGTTTAGGGTTGAGTGTTTAGAGTTGAGTGTTTAGGGTTGAGTGTTTAGGGTTGATGGTTTAGGGTTTAGGGTTTAGGGTCCCATGCCGTAGGAACTGTGTTCGCAGACTATTCTCTCACCCCTCACCTCTCACCCCTCACCCCTTTCTTTACTCCCATCGTCAGGCAATGGATGCTGCCATGCTGCCGTATGATGGTTCGTGCGTCGATGCCTATGAGCTCATGGTTGGGAAACGCCTTGGCGATGGCCTCACGTGCTCTCTCGTCGTTTTCAGGTTGCGCGTAGGTGGGATAGATGACGGCTCCGTTGATGATGAGGAAATTGGCATAGGTGGCGGGCAGCCGCTCCCCCTCCTCGTAGATGGCATCGGGCATGGGCAGGGCGATGAGCCGGTAGGGCTCACCTGCCATGGTGCGCAACTCTTGCAGTTGCCGTTCCAGCCGCAGGAAATCCTCATGTTGGCTGTCGCCGTCCTCGCCGGCGCTTACATAGAGCAGGGTGCTGTCGGGAGCGGTACGTACGATGGTGTCGATATGGCCGTCGGTGTCGTCGCCCTCCAACAGGCCGTGGTCGAGCCACACCACACGCTTGGCGCATAGCCGCTTCTTGAGCTCCCGTTCTATCGCCTCCTGCGAGAGCGGTTGGTTGCGATGGGGAGCCAACAGGCAGGTGGAGGTGGTGAACACCGTACCCCTTCCGTCACTCTCTATCGAACCACCTTCCAACACAAAGTCAAGGTACCCTTCATATTGTCCGGGCAGCAGTTCGGCATCATACAGCGAGCGGTTGATGGCGTTGTCTTTTTCGGCAGGGAATTTTTCGCCCCAGCCGTTGAAACGGAAGTCGAGCACGCGCAGACTGCCGTCGGTCCCCTCCAGTGTGATGGGACCATGGTCGCGTGCCCAAGTGTCGTCGCTCGGGCAGGTGTGATAGGTCACCATCTGCTGCTGGGTGGGGGAGAGCTGTTTCGCTAAAAGCCGTTGGGCATAGCCGTCAGCAGGTTCCACCACGAGCAGGTGCCCATGGCGGGTGATGGCGTCGGCCAACTGGAGATAGGTGTCTGTAATCTCTTTTAAGCAATAGGCCCAGTCGGTGTCTTCATGGGGCCAGGTGAGCATCACTCCCCATTGTGGCTCCCATTCGGCAGGCAGACGGTAGACTGGTTTTTGGTTATCGTGTACCATTTGGCTACAAATTTACAATTTTTTTTCCAATAATTACATATTCTTTCCCAATTATCGAGGTATGGAGGTAGACAATGATGAAAAAAAGCATTATCTTTGCCCCCATGAGAAAGATTTTGTTAGTTTTCACCCTTGTGGGTGTGGTATGCTTGAGTGCTTGCTTCAGGAAAAGTGAGACGAATATACAGGAGGATACAACAGTGCAGTCGGTGGAGCAATCCGAGGGACGGTTGACTGCAGATGATGATGCGTCCGGTTCTTCGACGCGGGAGGGATGGACTGGATCCTACGATGAGTCTGGCGAAAGTCACGAGGGGCGCCATTCCGTGGAAATACGCCATGTGGGGGATGATGAGGCTTACTCGCCTTCAACGGGCACCGACCTCTTGGCTGTGGCATCTGGCCGACAAGGGCGTATCCTGCACCGTGTGGGCTATACCACTTCTTATAATGCTGAGTGGCTCATACCCAACTGGGTGGCTTGGCGACTCACTCACGACCATACTTCGGGCGATTTCAAGCGCAAGGGTGTGCCGTATCAAGAAGATGATGATGTAAGTCCGCGTGCCACCAACGACGACTACAAGGCCTCGGACTATAGCCGTGGCCACATGTGTCCCTCGGGCGACAACAAGTGGGACAGGCGGGCACAGGAACAATCATTCCTGCTCACCAACATGTGTCCGCAGGACCGTACCCTCAACGGGGGTGACTGGAATGAGTTGGAGATGCGTTGTCGCCGGTGGGCGGAGCACTATGGCGAGGTGTATATCGTGGCCGGCCCCATCGTGCGCAGCCGGCAGCCGAGAACCATCGGCAGGAACGAGGTGGTGGTGCCCGATGGTTTCTTCAAGGTGGTGCTCCGTATGGAGGACGGACCGCGTGCCATCGGATTCATCTACGACAACCGCCAGGACCATCATCGCAAGATGCGTGAGTATGTGGTCAGTGTCGACGAGGTGGAGCAAACCACAGGCTACGATTTCTTCGCCGCCCTGCCCGACGAGGTGGAGCGTACCATCGAGGCGCACGCCGATCTCGACGACTGGTGATTCTCGTTGCCTGCAACGAGAATAGTTCCTTTTCTTGAGTAATTATTTTAATTATTCCCACTTCTTTCCTGACAACGAATTTCACGAAATGTTCCCATTTCTTTCCTAACTACGAATCGAGGGTGTGCCTATGTTAAAGGCATACCCTCGCTCTTAGAGTAGGGGTGGTTTGTCAAATAATGTCCCATCCATTTTCCCATCTCCCTCCCTTTGGGAGGGCTGGGGTGGGTGTCATTGGTGGTTTGTCAAATAATGTCCCATCCATTTTCCCATCTCCCTCCCTTGGGAGGGCTGGGGTGGGTGTCATTGGTGGTTTGTCAAGTAATGCCCCAACCTCTTACCTTAATCTTACAAACACGGGAATGAAAGCCTTGGTCACCTCGGTGGTCACGTATTGACCACCCTCGTAGTGGCGCCCTGTGCGTTGGTCCTTCCATCCTTTTTCGTTCTTCGGCAGGTAAGTGCGCCATTGCGTGACGCCCGGTTCGGTGACGGGCGAGATGAGTAGCGACGGTCCGAACATATATTCATATTTCTGCTTGAGCGCTTCGGGGTCGTCGGCGAAATCGAATACGAGGGGTCGCATAAGTGTACCCCCGTTTTCGGCTACATCCACCGCGCAGCTGTCGATATAGGGCAACAGCCGATAACGCTCCTCCAAGCATTGCCTGATGATTGACTGCGCTTCCTCGCCATAGTTCCATGGCTCCGTATCGCTCATGTATCCATGCACGCGCATGAGGGGCAGGTAGACACTCGTCTCTATCCACCGCAGCATCCGTTCGATATACTCCGGGTTGGTGTATTGGTCGCGGGGACGGAAAAACCCGCCGGCATCATACGTCCACCAAGGTATGCCTGCCGCCTGTAAGCCCAGACCGCCCGTTATCTGTCGGCGGAAGGTCTCCCAGTCGTTGCCCACATCGCCGCTCCAAAGAGCCGCTCCATAGCGTTGTATGCCTGGGAATCCGCTGCGGGTGAGAATCATCGGCTCCCGATTCGGGGCATCGCGGCGCAAACCCTCGTAGACCGTCTTGCACACCATCAGCGGATAGACGTTGCGCACCTTTTCGCCAACCCATCGACCGCCGCACACACGCCGACCTACCAGATCGTCGTTCTCAGGCTCGGTGGCATCCTGCCACCATGCGTCGATACCCAGTGGCACAAGTCGTTGGGCGAAGTGTCGCCAATAGGCATCGGCGGCCTCGGGCAGGAAGAAATCTATCCAGTCGGTGCCGTCGATGTAGTAACCCTTTTCCATCATCTGCCGGCCCACCTCCGACTGCTTGTCGATCTTCGACCATACGCTCAGCATCAGTCGCATGTCCATGCGGTGCAGGCTGTCGGTGAGAGCTTTGGGGTCGGGATAGTGCTCCTCGTCGAAGGTCATCGAGTTCCATCCGTATTTGCCCCAGTACTGCCAGTCCTGCACGAGCATGCTCACGGGCATACGCTCGCTCACGAAGCGGTTGGCGGTTTGCAGTATCTCTTCCGATGAGTGGAAGCGTTCACGGCAATGGATATAGCCGAGGGCCCACCGCGGCATCTTGGGGGCTTGTCCCGTCAGTTGGCGATAGGCGGCGATGATCTCGTCGGGCGTGCCCACGAACACCGTATAGTCCACCTTCTCGGCCACGGGCGATTGGAACACCGTCTCGTTGTCCACCATCTTGTAGAAAAGGGTGGGTTGGTCGTCTTTCGTTAGTTCAGCACTCAGTCGGTGGCTGCCCGCCTTCAGGTGTACGATGGCCGAGGCGGTGGGCGGCAACCATAGGTTCTGCATGTCGATGACCGTCTCTTCGTCGATGGTGAGGTGGTGGCGGCGTGCCATCTTCTGTCCCACATCGAGCAGCAACGCGTAGTCACCCTCGCGGTCCACGGTGAGTGTGCTCTCGAAGATATGCCGCTCGCGCACTTCGCGTCGGCCTCCTTCTGTCGTCGTCACGTCCACTTCTTCACGCTGTCCCGCCTCTTGTCGCTTCTCTAATCGCACGCTTTGCCCGCAGGGGTTGAACTCGGTCATTCCGTAGTTGTTCCACAGTATGCCGTAGCCCTTGTTAGAGAGCAACATCGGTATGGCTATCTGTGTGTTCACCTGGGTGAGTCGCCGCGACAGGCCGCGCACGTCGCTGAACCCGTCCTGGAACTGTCCCAGTCCGAACAGACGCTCGTCTTGTGCTGTCGTGAAGGCCAGACGTGCCATCTTGGTCTGTTCGCCCGCCACGATGTGAGGGGTCAGCTGGTGGGCGGTGGCGGTGAACACCGTCTTGCCGTTCTTGTCGTTGACGCTCACCGTCCCTTTCCTCTTGTCCACCGTCACGCTGATATGTGCGTCGTTCACCTCATCGTTTTTCACGTATATCCAGTCGGGCAGTGGGTCGGTTGGTGTTGTCCCTTCGGAGTAGGTGATGCGTACGGCGTTGGGTGCTATTATCCGCGTGGTGATGGTGCCGTTGGAGAAAGGAGTCTGTGCCCATGTGGCGATGGTCGCCACGGTCAGCAAGAGTGTGAAGAGTCGTTTCATAGGGTAGGGGGTAATGTTATGTTTATATTAGGTTTGCAGAATTCGACTGCAAACTTACACATTTTTCTGGTATTTATTTCTTGTTATTGAGTTTTTTTCCTATTTTTGCAGTGCATACGTGCGATGCGCGTGTCTTGTAAGGCATGGGGAGCCATGGTGATGGCTCTCGAAAGCGGAGCACGGTGCAGGAAGTGTTACATATCTTCCGAATTTTCGCTGAATATAAGATACGTATCTTATGACTGAGGTTTCTGAACTCAAATAGTCGACCAAACTAAGTGAAACGTTCCTCAGACAGGAGATGCGCCGTTAAGGCGTATCCCTTTGTCTGTATTGCCGTTTCAAGGGTTTTCTTGGTCGACTTCCCGAGTTCAGAGCATGATGACATAGGGTATGCCTTTTTTCAGTTTACGCCATGTAGGGGCATGCTTGTCTCGCCCGCACATGCAAGAAACAGATTTTATTTTGGATTAAAAAAGTCGACCAACCTATGAATAATCTGAAACAAATGTCTGTCCTGTCATGTCGTACCCTGAAAAGTGTGCGGCCATGAACGGACGTGTAGATAAAGCAGAACTGATAGCCAAGCTCCAGTCGTTGCAGGGACTGACCGACGGTGAGCGCGGCGAACTGATCCGTCTCCTCCGCACCCACAAAAAATACGGCCTGGTGTGGGAGGACAAACCCGAGGATGTGGAAGAGCGTCTTCGCGATGAGCTGCCCGTGCTCCGCGAGGTGAAGGAACGGGCCATCCTCGCCCCCTCCCATGGAGGGGGACAGGGGGATGCTCCCAACCATATCTTGATTGAGGGCGACAACCTGGAGGCACTCACTGCCCTCTCCTATACCCATGAGGGAAAGGTCGATGTCATCTATATCGATCCGCCTTACAACACGGGCAACAAGGATTTCGTCTACAACGACTCCTTCGTGGACAGCGAAGACTCCTACCGCCACTCCAAATGGCTCTCGTTTATGAACAAACGCCTGAAAATCGCCAAACGACTGCTGTCGGACAAAGGGGTCATCTTCATCTCAATTGATGATAATGAACAGGCACAGCTGAAATTGCTGTGTGATGAGGTGTTTAATCGTAGTAATTTTCAAGGGCATATACATTGGCGTAGAAGACATAATCAGCCTAACGACAAGACAAAGATGATAGGCTTGGTTGCCGAGCATATTCTTGTTTATTCCAAAAACGCAATTGCTCTTAAAGAATTTGGAGTGGGTAAAATACCATTAACAGCAAACTTTACAAATCCAGATAATGACCCAAGAGGACCATGGGCGAGTAAACCATGGAAGACAGGTTCTGATCAAGGTGGAAGTAGATATGTGATAGTTTCTCCAAAAGGTGATTCTTTTGATGAAGAATGGATGGGAGATAACAATACATATGAAGAATTGCTTGCAGATAAACGAATCTACTTTCCTAATAATGGGCATGGATTGCCAAGAAAAAAATACTACCAAAGTGAGAGAGAGGAAGAAGGTCAATGTGCAACTAATTGGTGGCCCCATGAACAATTTGGACATAATCAAGGAGCAAATGACTTAATAACTGGAATTTTGGGGACCAAGAATATGTTTAGCAATCCAAAACCAATTGAATTATTAAAAGGAATTCTTCGGATTGCCAATATTTCGAAAGATAATACAATCCTCGACTTCTTCGCAGGTTCTGGCACCACCCTTCATGCCACGATGCAGTTGAATGCCGAGGATGGCGGGCACCGCCAGTGCATCCTCGTGACCAACAACGAGAACGGTATCTGCGAAAACGTGACCTACGAACGCAACAAAAGGGTGATCAACGGCTACACCACACCGAAAGGGGTGAAGGTGCCCGGACTGAAAGACAACAGCCTGCGCTATTACCGCACCGACTTTATCTCGCGCGACCGCACACAACGCAACATGCGCGAACTGGTAAGCGCCGCCACCGATATGCTCTGCATCAAGGAGGATCTCTATACCGAGCAGGAGAGGTTCGGACGTTACAAGGTGAACCCCCAACTGATGCGCTATTTCTCGGATGGCAGGAAACACATGCTGGTGGTCTACCGCGAGGAGATCGTCGACGAACTGGCAAAGGAAATAGCCTCCATGGACTTCGGCATGGCGGCTCCTTCTTCTTCGGAAGGGGTAGGGGGGAGACTCAAAATCTACATCTTCTCGCCGGGACGTTACGCCTTCGACGACAATTTCTTCGAGGTGCAGGACAAGGTGCAACTCATAGCACTGCCCGCCGCCATCTACGATGCTTACCAGAAGGTGCTGCCGCGACGCAGGGAGAAAATCCTGCCCTTGGCAAAAGAAGAGGAATCAAAAAATCCTACCGAAGGGGTAGGAGGGGAGGAAAATCATTTGGAATAATGAAAACGAAGCGACAAGACATAAACGTACACCTTGCCACTACTAATGGAGTATACCAAACGATGCTCATCGGTGATGCGTCTACTCCACAAACCATGTTGTTCTCCCTTCAATGGCTCAGGCTTGCCTATGCCTTCAAAGGGATGCTCCAATATGTCGCTGAGCAACACTTCTATTCGCTTCATGATACGTCTGTTGCCCGTCCGCTTCCAATAAAGCAAGTCGTCTTCGGCTTTGGGAAGGATGACTATTTCCATAGGTTTTCTATTGTTACTACTCGCCCCTTCCCATTCTTGATGTCTTCCTGTCCTTGGCGAATGATTTCCGCCATTTCAGGTGATGACATTAGATATTCAGTCTCATCCATAGACTGTTTCTTTGTCGTGATACGTTTCAATGCCTTCACGGCTTTCTTCATCAATGTCTCATCATCGGCGATGAGGCTTAGTTGGCGGAACAATTCCGCATGAAGTTGTGTCGTTGCCATAATAATTATATTGTGATTGCAAAAATAATGTTTATTCCCGAAATATCAAAGAAAAAACTAAAAAATTAATGAAAGACCTGAAGTTCCAACAGAAGGCAGTGCGACAGTTGGTGGATATGACCATCGAGCAACTGCGGTGGCCGGGCATGCGGCGCACCATCATCTTCAAGGCTCCCACGGGGGCGGGCAAGACGGTGATGGCCTCGCAACTGTTGGCCGACCTGACTGAGGAGTTGCAAAGCCGTGGCGACTGCCCAGTGCAACAGGTGGCTTATATTTGGATAGCCCCCAACAAACTGCACCAGCAGAGCTACTTCAAGATGAAGAACTACTTCACCGAGACGCGACTGCTCAGGGCGGTGATGTACGACGAACTGGACCATGCCGAGGGTTATATCCATCCCGGAGAGATACTGTTCGTAAACTGGGAGAGCATCAACAAGGAGAAGAACATCATGGTGCGCGACACGGAGCAGAACAGCAGCCTCTTTGAGATAACACGGCGCACACAGCAGGAGCATGGTCTGCCCATCATCGTCGTCATCGACGAGGAACATCTCTTCTGGTCGAAGACAGCGGATAAGTCGAAGAAGGTGCTCGAACAAATACAGCCGAAAGTGGAGATTCGCATATCGGCAACACCCAAGTCGCACTCCGACAATATCGTGAACATCCCGCGCGAGGCGGTGGTGGCGGAGGAGATGATCAAGAGGCAGGTGATTCTCAACCCCGACATCACCGAGGGCTACAACGATGAACGGGAACTGAACCAGCACCTCATAGACTGTGCGCTGCGCAAACGCAACCAACTGGCAGCGGCTTACCGGCGGATGGGGGCTGGTGTCAACCCGCTGCTGCTCATACAACTGCCCAATGACACGAACGAGAGCATGACGGCGGAGGACCAGGTCATAGCCGAACAGGTGAAGACTTATCTGGCGCAGGTGGAGGGCATCGACCAGGACAACGGACGGTTGGCCGTTTGGCTGTCAAAAGAGAAAGCCAACCTCGACGGATTAGAGGCTCCTGACAACAGGGCGGAGGTGCTGCTCTTCAAGCAGGCCATCGCTCTGGGGTGGGACTGCCCGAGGGCTGCCGTGCTGCTCATCTTCCGCAAGTTGCAAAGCGACACGTTCACCATACAGACGGTGGGGCGAATACTCCGTATGCCCGAGCAACGGTTCTATACCGACAATATGCTGAATGTGGGATATGTGTATACCGACATCAGCAAAGACCATATTCAGATAGTGGCGGAGGATATGGACTATCTCAACAAGGAGGCGCTGCAGGCCATACGACGGGAAGGTCTGCACAACGTGCAGTTGCAGTCGTACTACAGTGAGCGCAAGAGCAGCGACCGCAACCGTCTGGGACCTGACTTCAAAAGGGTGCTCATCGATTGTTTCACGCGCAACTGGCTCTTGACGTATCAACCTTCACTCTTCTCGCTCGAAGAGTGGGACGACGGACCGACGGATGGCACAGCCTCTGCCGGGGACGGCGAGAGTGTGGCTGCCCGCAACCGACGGTTGATGGAAGGGAGACTGCGCTTCGATGTGCGCAATATCAATGTGGAGATACCCAAGAACGTGGTGTTCCAAAACGAAGTGGGCATCATCGGGGTGGGGGAGCGCGGCTCCTTCGCACGCAGTGCGGGCGAGGTACATCGTATCTATATCGACTACTGCCGCTCGCTATTGGGTAAATTCGAGAAGGCGCATAGCACGGATGTCTTGGCGGGCTATCTGCTCGCCGCCATGGAGGAACTGTTCGAACTCTTCGAGACGGATGCCAAGAAAGTGATTCTTTATCACGCCAACAAGCCTAAGTTCACCGACATCATACAGAAGGCGCTCGCCATCTACGAACGAAGACTCCAGGAACGGCAGCGCAAAGCACAGAACCGCGCCTTCGAGATGTACCAGTGGGAGGTGCCGGCGGAGAGAATCTACAAGGAATCGACACACCAAATAGTCAAGAATGTGGAGGACCATGCGCTACTGCCTTTCATCGAACTGATACATGCATCGAACCCGGAACAGCGTTTCCGCCTGTTTCTGGAGGCGCATGGCGATGCCATCGACTGGTGGTACAAGAACGGCGACGAGGGCAAGCAGCATTACTCCATACCATATACCACCAGCGCGGGCGAGAAAGCCCTGTTCTATGTCGACTTCATCATCCGCATGAAGAGCGGACAGGTGTATCTCTTCGACACCAAGTCGGCGGGGAGCGACCCCGAGGCACCCCATAAGCACAACGCCCTGATCGACTACATGGCGGCACCGGAACATGCCGCCGAGCATCTTCTCGGGGGAGTGCTTATCGAAAATAACGACGTGTGGTACTATTCACCCTTCCATATCGACAGCACCGACGAGGTGAGAGGATGGGAGGCGTGGATGCCGTGAGAGTGGATTATGAATCGAATAAGTTGAATAACCAAAAATAAAGAAATATGGCTAAAGGATTGGATCGGGTCTTTCTCCATTATGGCGTAAGAAAGGAAGACATGGAATTGATAGAACAATTATGCCGTGATAATGACATCGATGCGGAATGGCTCAAGGAGTATATCCTGAAACCTTATAATGAGGAAAGGAATAACCAAGGCGTTTTGACGGTGGATGATAAGAAATTGACAAAGATATTGAAAAAGGCACTCAAAAATATTTAGAAGATGAAGATTAAAAGAATATATGCCGAGAATTACAAGACTTATAGGCACTTGGACTTGGATCTTGAAGTTACCTCCGATCGACCTATCATATTGATAGGTGGTGGTAATGGCTGCGGAAAAACAACGTTGTTCGATGCCATTTACCATGCACTTTATGGACTTGACATCAAGACTACACATCAATTTGAAGAACTATTCAATGCTGGTGAACGTCTCTCTTCTGGAATGAAGAACAAATATATTGTGTTGCAAGTGGATTTTTCGGGATTCGTCATCAATACGGAACAACAATATAGGTTGAAAAGAGCATACATGCTAGCGGACAACCGGGTGTTGGAATCAGTTACCCTTTCTATGGGAGGAAACACCTTTACTTATGGCTCGGGTTCTTCGTCATCTCAACGGACAATCAATGAGGAAATTGTGAATAAGATTATAGCTGCCAACCTACCAAAGGAATTGAGCTACTATTTCCTTTTCGATGCCATGAAGACCAGTGATTTGCTGAAAGAAGAGCAAATCAATAAACTGATTGAGAAAAACATCAATTCAGTGATGGGATTCAACAAGTATAGCCGATTCAGGAAAACCGCAGAAACACTCCTCCAGGAGAAAAAGAAAGAACGTATGGAAAATGAGAACCAACGGAAAGAATATGCGCGGCTTACCAAAGAAAAAGAGAATCTGGAAAATGAAATCCAACAAATAGACGAAGATTATGCCGAAGCCTTGGAGTATGCCAATGAGCATCAGCAGCAGTATAATCAGTTGAAAGAAGGAAAAAATGCTGATGAAGTGACTCGTGAGAAAATGAATAAGTTGGAACAGGCGGTACGAAACACGTTAAAAGCGGAGGAAGAATATCGCCAAAATGTGGAAACGATGTCGAAGGATATCGAAACAAAGGTTATTTATCCAAAATTGGCTAGTTTGCTGAGTACTGAGATAGAAATGATTATCCAAGGTAAAGAGGAACTGGCTACTTCACGAGTGAACATGCTTACAGATAGGCAAATAGAAATCTTTACCAGTCAATTGGCGAAAGTGGTAGAGGAACGTTATCTCGAAGGGAGAAGGATAAACATTCCATTGCTTATAGAAGAGATGAAGCTGCAACAGGAGAATGAGAATGCTTATGAGGATAAATATGCGTTTCTGGATGCACTTGATATAGAACGATTGAAAAACTTGATATATACTGCAACTGCCAATCCGTTTATATTATTAGATGACCAGCGTGATCGATTGAACATCGACATTGTTGAATTACCAAAACAGCGTGAATTGATCAGAGAATACCAGCGTGCTCTGAATGGTAATGACTACTCCCTCATTGAGGCGTATGAGAGGAATGCCCTTAGGATAAATGATTTGAAAGAAACGAAGAAAAAGAAGAAGGATGAAATCAATAAACTTGAAAAGGAGATAGAAACCTATGATTATGATCTTCCACAGGTGCCTGACCCTCAATATGACCAGCTCAGCAAACTGCCAGATTTCTTTAAACAGTTATCAGTGAAACTGCTACGGTCGAAAAAGACAAGTATCGAACGGATGATGCGTGATCAGTTGAACGTCAATCTTGTGGTTTATGCGGGGGTGATAGGTAAGGTTGAGTTATCGGCGAGCAACAGTGATGATATTTCTTTCAAAATCTATCACAAGGATGGGAACGAGATATATTTAAGCCAATTGAATGCAGGCGCCAAACAAACCGTCATGCAGGTGTTGCTGAAAGTCCTTTATAACTTAGGAGATTATGAACCTCCTGTTATGATTGATACGGTGATGGGTGTGCTTGATAAAGAGAGTAGAGAGGTAATACTGGAGAGCTATTTCCCTGATTTGGCACATCAAACCATCTTGTTAAGTACAGATACAGAAATAACTGCAGAACACGATTTCGCGAAAATACAGGCTTTTGTGGCAAAAACTTATACTCTTCACCGCGATAAGGATAATCAATGTACAACCATTTCGGAAGATTATTTCGGACTTCATGCTAAAGATTATTGAATATGAATAATATACAATTATTGACAATAAAAGGTGTTACAGCGATTGCTGGGATGCATGATCGTATACAAGACGTAAAGAACCTTTTGGAACAGCGGCTAAACCTGGATGAATATAGTGAAAATATTCGTCCCGTCACACTCAATTTCAGCGTGGTGCTGCGTATCTGTTTGCTGGCAGGATTGAGTGATAAGTCTCCTCGCAATCTGGATGATGTGAATAAGGCCAACCTGACGGTGTCGAGAACGCCGTACGCTACAACATTCTTTACCAAATCTGACGTTGGCTCTATGTTTGAAACCTTGCTGAAATTGCGATATTATGATGTGGATGTGGATTGGACCTTACCTTCAATCGTGAGCCGTGTCATAGGGTATGAGATTCTAAAAGGCAGGAATATGCTGTTGCAGGAACATGCCATCGATGAATGGCTGACGTATATGCCATTAAGGGGAGGACGCTCTGTAGATGCCATACCTGAACTCAACCTCCATATCGGTCAATACGAAAATGGCATGGATGCTTTTCTCGATATCAATAGCCGGAGTATTGCCAATACGCAGATCCTTGTGGCTGGAACAACTGGTTCGGGTAAGTCGAACCTCATCTCGGTGCTCATCAGCCAAATCAGAGGGGCTTCTTCCGACACGCACTACCCGGTGAATTTCCTTCTTTTCGACTACAAAGGGGAATTCTCAGACCCAGATAATGCCGAGTGGCTTCAAAAATTTGATACTGATCGGACAGCTATCCTCAATCCCATGGAAAAGGCTTTGCCTTTCACTCCTTTCAAGGATTTCACGGGGAGACCTATCAACGAGGTGAACCTGTATGCCACTTCCCTGGCTGCCGCCCTAGTGGCCATCTCTCCTGCCAAGATCAGTGCCAATATGGACAACCGATTGAGCGAGGCCATAATCAGTGCTTATAAGATGAAAGAACTCAAACCCATAACTTTCAAGGATGTACTGGAAAACTATATCCATTTGCTGCCTGCCAATAAGCAGGATGATACCGACAGCGTGATTTCCGTGCTCAGCCAATTGGTGAGAAACAACATATTTGCCGATGAAGACAAGGTGGATTTGCTGCGCAACTGCTATATCATCAATTTGGGAGGTTTTGAGAAAGACGGCATCATGGCCAAGGCCATCGTCTATTTCGTTATCTCAAAACTCAACAACATCTATGAAAAATTACCTAAGCAGGCCATGAATGATGAACGGGTGGAATTGCGTCATTTCACCGTCATCGACGAGGCACATTATATGTTGGGCTTTGAAAACAAACCATTGCAGAACCTTATAGCGGTAGGGCGTAACAAGGGAATGAGTATCATCTTGGCGACACAGAACATGGAAAGCTTTAAGAGTCGATATTTCGACTTTTATGCCAATGCCCAGTATCCGCTTATCATGCGTCAACAACAACAAAATGACAGTGTGCTCAAAGACCTTTTCGGAGTATCGGGCTCAGCCTTGCAGGAAATCAAACAGGCCATAGCCGGTCTGCAAAAAGGTGAACTTATCACCAAAGATGCTGATAACATGGCTCTGGGTATAGGGAAACATTGGCAAAAAGTGAAAGTAACACATCTAATTTAGGAAGAAATGGAAAAGTTGGACAAAGCATACCAAGCTGCTGAATTGTTCGCTTCTATAGGATTGCGATTGAGTAGAGAACAGGTTCAGGCTATTTCTCAGATGGAAAAACAATATATCCAAGAAGAAGTGGTTCCTAATATTATTAATGATATGGCCTCGTTGGTGGAAAAAATGCAGAACAAATTCCAAATCGAGGTGGTATACAAGAAAGAGCAGGGACTCAACCTTAAACTATTGAGGAAGGAATATGTGGAACGGACAATCTTCGACGTCCAGTCTGAGAAAACGGGTAGAAAAAAGAAATACACCCTCAAGGTGACATTTCCTAATGGGCAAGTGTCTTGCCATAAGCATGTGTGGAAAACCTTGGTTGACGTGATTCTTTACGCCGGAGTTGATAAAGTAAGATTGTTGAACATCCCCATTATGGGTGGTACGTTGGTTTCCGACCGATTGCTGGATGATCCGCGCTATCGTGTGGCACAGAAAGAAATTGAGCCAGGAATATATGTTTGCACTATTTCAAGTACTGATACTAAATATAATCAGATAAAAGGTATCAACTCTGCCCTTGGATTAGGTCTGAATGTTGAAAAAGTTAAACTATAGGAGTAAGTATTTATGGATTATAATGAGTTGGAAAAGGCTTATGAAGCCCAGTGGATGCTGAAGGAGTTAAATCTTCCTGAAAACAATGATTTAATGGGGAAAATCGCCCGTTTGGAACAAACGTATTTGCGGGAGGACGTAATACCTTTGTTCAAACAGGAATTGGAGCCGTTGTTATGCCACTTGCACAACGATGTGACATTTTCCATAGTTTATAACAAGGAAGATGGCTTGAAAATAGTTTTCCCAGAAGTGAAAGAGGATGGTGAAGAAAACAATGAAAACAAGAAGAGCCACCAAGATAGGACTAAATATTCCATCGATGGGGGAGAACCTTTGAATAAACGTCGATTTGTGTGGGCGGTTGTAAAAAAATATGTGGAGCAGCATCCAGATGTGACGTATGATGAACTGGTGCATAGCTTCCCTCCATCGCTAAGCCACAGCCCCTTGCATGGGGTGTTCCAACCTTTGGAGCTGATAGAAAAAAAGATTTTGAAACAACCTGATTTGAAAAAACGTTTCATGCTCGGACCTGATGAGATTATAACGCTTTCTGATGGCATTCAGATAACAGTCTATAATCAGTGGGGAACCATTTTCGACGGGTTTCTCCGAGTGGCTCAACGTTTATTCGAGGTGAAGAGCTGCGGCTGAATCCGCACGTGGTCAATTCATGGTCATTCGCGTGAAAAAAGATGTATTGGAGGCATTAGTGGTGGATAATAACATAACTGAAATTTCGGCCCAACGGGGCTATCCTCGGGCAATCCCCGTTGCACCGAAAAAACGCTTATTCCACTAAACTATCTCTCCAGTCCTTCTGTTAAGAACCTCCTAAGATGAAGATGGGTTATGCCATTGTCATCAGACTTTGTAACCAATGGTGTCATAGAGATGACATATTTGGGATAGTTGTCCTTGATTGCCCGGAGGTTGCCAAACTCGCGCTCGTAAGTATTATCGTCAGCTATAATATAAGATGCCTGTACATATATCCTTTCGCCTTTTGGCTTTGTACAGACAAAATCAATCTCACCAGCCTGGAGTTGTCCGACCATCACTACATAGCCCAGGCGTACAAGATGATTGTAGATGATATTCTCTATCACCTTCTCAATGTCTCGCTCGCGTGAACCACCTACCAGAGCATTACGAATACCGTTGTCTTCAAAGTAGAATTTATCGTTGCTCTCAAAGATCTTCCGTCCGTGAATGTCATACCTGCTCACCTTGTGGATCATGTATGATTCGCAAAGATACTTCGCATAATTGATAATGGCAGTGGAGGTGATGTTCTCACCTTGCGACCGCATATACTTTGCTATGCTGTTGGCAGAAATGATTTTCCCTACATTGTCAGCAAGGAAATGTACAAGGTTTTCCAGAAAAGGCACATTGCGGATACTATTGCGCATGATAACATCCTTCAGCAGTACGGTGCTATAGACATCCATCTGGTACTCCCTTGCATCCTGTTCGTCAAGTCCTATCTTTTTCAAACCTGGCAATCCACCAAACTGAATATACTTTGCCAACGTATCGTCACTATCGTGCAAGTTGTGAAACCCCATGAATTCCTCGTAGCTTAGAGCCTGAACATAGATTTCTTTGTAACGACCACCTATTTTGTTGGCCAAATCACCACTGAGCAAGTTGGAGTTTGAGCCTGTTACAATGATTTCAATATCAGGCTCCTCATAATAACTGCGAATACTGTTCTCAAAACCTGCTATATCTTGAACTTCATCTATCAGGATGTAGTTGGTCTTTGTCTTGTCTCGCCGTTCATCAATATAGGCATTCAAGTCCCGGTCGGTCTGAATGTCGGCATACTCATGTTTCTCCTTGTCAATGAAGATAATGTTTGCATGAGCATCTTCTGCCACTTTATCCCTAAAGAGACGCAGGGTGTAACTCTTTCCAACACGACGTTGACCAACTATAATAATGATGGTGTCCTTACCAAGATGCTTCGTTATCTTATCAAGATAACTTTGCCTAACAATTGCTTTCATGTCTTTTATAGATGAAATTTGCTACAAAGATAATAGTTTTATCTTTTATAAAAGACAAAATCTTATAATTTTTGATTTTTGCTTTGTATAATTTACATTGTTGACCCCAAAATCTCCTATTGAACGGCGTTATAATATGGCGCTATCTCGACTTTTTTGCCAGATTGCGCCAAGTTATAAGCTTTTTTGCGGCTACGACGACTAAGGCATCCATATATACCATCATAAAAAAGGCCAAAACATTCAGCGGACGGTCTAACCGCTGGAACTCTGGGGCAAGCCACAAGGCTTGCCCCGATCTATTGTTGGTTGATGAGGGCGGAGTCCTCTATCTTCCACCGCCAAAAAACGGCTATCTTCATTTATCTTCCTAAAAGATTGAAATTACGACCAATTTCAATGCCTTTTCTTTTTCCTGTGGCTTATACTTCGTAGCCATCGTCTTTATAATGCCGATAAAAATTTGGCGATATCGTTTTCTTTCCCTATTTTTGCACTTGTTTTTAAGAAAATGAAAATGAGGACCATACAATACATTGGCCTGATGATGCTGGCTGCGTGCTTGACCGTGGCCTGTAGGGAATCGACAAAAGGGCAGGGGAGTGGCGTAGACGAGAGCGACTCGACCGAGGTGACGGGTTTCTTCGACACCCATGCCGCCGAGGCTGCTCGGGAGAAGCAGACACAGACGAAGAAGAGCGACCGCCCTAAGAAGATGGAAATACCGGCGGAGCTCAAGGGACGACCCGACATGCTGCTGGTGAGGGACGCTTACTACGTGTCGTACAACAAGGATTGGCGCATACCCAACTGGGTGGCTTGGCACCTGACCAAGGCGCATACCTACGGCGACAATGACCGCACGGAGATGGAGTTCCGTGAGGATACGGAGGTGCCCATGCCCCGCGCCACCGACGAGGATTATTACGACTCGCGCTACGACCGCGGACACATGTGCCCTTCGGGCGACAACAAGTGGGATCGCAGGGCGCAGATACAATCGTTTCTCTTCACTAATGTGTGTCCGCAGAACCATGGCATGAACAAAGGGGAGTGGAACGACCTGGAGATGCAGTGCCGAGACTGGGCACGACAGTTCGGTGAACTGTACATCGTGGCGGGACCGGTGTTTTACGACGGGGTGAAGAAGACTATCGGTAGGCATAAGGTGGCAGTGCCCGACGCTTTCTTCAAGGTGGTGCTCTGCACAAAAAACTACGCCAAGGCCATCGCATTCCTCGTGCCCAACAAAGGCAATAAGGGCGGACGCAACAACCTGCATCAGTATGTGGTGCCCATCGACTCTGTGGAACGCCTCACGGGCATCGATTTCTTCCCATCGCTCAAGGATGATACGGAACAGCGTGTGGAGGCCTCCGACCACGACGATATGGTGAAGGATTGGAACGTGCCGGTGAGATATTATTATGAGCGCCGAAGCAGTGGCGGCAGTCGCAGCGGATGGAGGTATTGAGGATGTTGAGTGTTTAGTGTTGAGTGTTTAGTGTTTAGTGTTTAGTGTTTAGTGTTTAGCGTAGAGTGTTGAGACGTATGTCGAAAAATGTCGCTTCGCGATGAAGAATTTTTGAATGTTGAATGTTGAATTATGCGGGTGGGCACAAGGCACCGCCCCTACATAGGTATTTTTCTTCACTCATCACTCGTCACTCATCACTCATCACTCGTCACTCATCACTCATCACTCATCACTCATCACTCATCACTCGTCACTCATCACTCGTCACTTGTCACTCGTCATTCATGATTCTTAACTGAAAATGCTTGCGTAATTCGGGGATTTTTCGTACCTTTGCACCGAAAATGCGGATTGCCCTTGAAAAGGCACCGCCAAAAACATACAGCGTGAAAATAAAAGAAGTGCTTTGTGCCCTTGAACGATTCGCGCCTCTGCCCTTGCAGGAAGACTTCGATAATGCCGGCCTGCAAGTTGGATTGACAGAAGCGGAAGTCTCAGGGGCTTTATTGTGTCTTGACGTGACCGAGGCAGTGGTCGACGAGGCGCTCGAACAAGGGTGCAACCTCATCGTGGCGCACCATCCCCTAATCTTCCGCCCACTGAAGCGAATCTCCGATGCCAACTTCGTGCAGAGGGTGGTCATAAAGGCCATCCAACATCAGATAACCATTGCCGCCATGCACACCAACATGGACAATGCACGGGGTGGGGTGAACTTCAAGATAGCCGAGAAACTGGGTTTGCAGAACATCAGGTTCTTCGCTCCCAAAGAGGTGGACGGCGTGGAAGGAGGCAGCGGCGTGATAGGCGAATGGGCCAAAGGAATGACTGCCGAGGACTTCATCCGTGAGGTGAAGGCCTGTTTCGGTGTGAAATGCGTGCATGCCAACCAACTGCTGCAACGTCCTGTACGGCGGGTGGCCATCTGTGGCGGTGCCGGAGCGTTCCTGCTCGGCGATGCCATCAGGCAGGGAGCCGACGCTTTCATCACCGGCGAGATGCACTACCACGACTATTTCGACCATGAGCAGGAGATACAAATATGCGTCATCGGTCATTACGAGAGTGAACAGTATACGAAAGAAATATTCAAGTCAATCATCGAGGAGAGGTGCCAAGGGGTCAGGACCGTACTGAGCCAAGTAAACACCAATCCCATAATCTATTTGTAAAATGGCAAAGAAAGATCCCACAGATTTGACGGTGGAGGAGCGCCTGAGCACTCTCTACCAACTGCAGACGGTGCTGTCGAGCATCGACGAGAAGAAGGCCCTCAGAGGCGAATTGCCCTACGAGGTGCAGGAGATGGAGGATGAGATAGAAGGTCTGTCTCTCCGTATCCAGAAAATCCAGGACGAGATAGACTCTTTCAACAAGGCTATCTCCGACAACAAGGCGAAGATCGCACAGGCGCAGGCCAGCGTGGCACGCTACAAGGAGCAACTCAACGATGTGCGCAACAACCGTGAGTACGACACCCTGAGCAAGGAGGTGGAATTCCAGGAACTGGAAATCGAGTTGTGCAACAAGAAAATTCGCGAAGGACTGATTCATGTGGAGGAGCGCACCCACGACCTGGAGAACAACACCGAACTGGTGGAGGAGCGCAGGAAGGACCTGGAGGTGAAGAAGAGCGAGCTCGACGAGATCATGCAGGAGACGCGTGAAGAGGAGGAGAAACTGCGCGACAAGGCACATGACCTGAAGGTGAAGATTGAACCGCGTCTGTTGACAAGCTTCGAGCGTATCCGCAAGAACGCACGTAACGGACTGGGCATCGTCTATGTGCAGCGTGATGCTTGCGGTGGTTGCTTCAACAAGATTCCGCCACAGCGTCAGCTCGACATCAAGATGCACAAAAAGATCATCGTATGCGAATACTGCGGACGTATCCTTATCGATCCCGAACTGGCTGGTGTGAAGACCGTCGAGGTAGAGGAGAAACCGAAGCGCCGCCGTACCACTCGCCGCACGGTCAAGGCCGAGACTAACGAAACAGCTGAGCCTACGCAAGAATAGAGGGTGAGACGATTCGGGTGTTCGTGCCGTGGCACGTTTCCACGTCGTCCTAACTCATAAAAAGAGAACTCCCCATCGGCAGTATGCCGATGGGGAGTTCTCTTTTTGTTTATACCGTTATTTGACGATGTATTTCTTTCCATTGAGGATATAGATTCCCTTCCTCATTGGCCTCATACATACACAACAGCAGTATGAGGGGGAGTAACATTCTTAGTTTGGTATTCATTTTGTTGAGTTAATTGTGCCGAAATAATTGGTTCTCAAACATTTCGGGTGCAAAAGTAATCATTTTTTACCAAAATACATGAAAAGGATCCGAAATCCGCACTTTTATCCTGTGGACTAATACCTGTGCATTTCGATTTCTTCCGTATAAGCGATGATGTGTGGCATGGTGATTCCTGTCTTCACAGCCCTCTCGCCTTGTAGATAATCTCCTTGGCGGCGTTGATCTCCTGGAATTTCTTCTCGGCGGTCTTTCGTACGTCGTCTCCCAGTTTGCTCACACGGTCGGGATGGTGCTCCAGCGCCATCTTGCGATAGGCTGCCTTCACCTCGGCGTCCGAGGCATCGGGAGAGACACCCAGCACCTTGTAGGCGGCTTCTAAGGCGGAAGGACTGTCGGGCTCGTCTACACGCCCTAAGTTGAGCATCGAATCGACGTCGGTGGCGGAAAGACCCATCATCTGAGCCACCTCGTAGAGGGCGTTGATTTCCGTGGTGGGGGTGTTGCCATCGGCCTGCGCTATCAAAACCAGCAGGTTGAGCATCTGCAGCCGCTCGCTCCGGGTGGTGTTGGCGGCTATCTGGGCGCAGCATTGGCTGATGGTGTCGCGCCATTTATAAGGGCTCTCGCGGTCCTGCTGCTTACGTAGCTCAAAGAGCTTCAGCAGGATGTCGTTGCCTTGCTGTGCGGCGGAATCACCGAAATTGGTGCGGAGAAAAATGCGCACAAACTCCATCTCGGAGTGCATGATCTTGCCGTCGGCCTGGATGATATGGGCCGCCAGCACCATCAGCGAGAATAGAAAACTGTTGCGCTGACCATAGTTAATGCCATCGCTTGAGTCGTCGAAATCGTAGCTCCTTCCCTCGGTGTATTGCGGCCCACTCGAGTTGCTTCCGCCCTCCATCAAGTAGCCAAACACGAAACCTGCCACCGCTCCCAAAGGGCCGAAGGTCATAAACCCTAAGATGCCGCCTATCCAACTTAAAAGTCCCATATCCTATAGATTGATTTGTTAAAGATTTTCGTAATTTGGAATCTCCTCCAAAAATAAATAATTTTCATGCTCATAATCCATCTTGCAACAGATGTGTTCCATGCCGTTGCTCACAATAAGATAATCCACCTTGAGCAGCAGGTTGTAGACGCTTATCTGGTCGAACACCTTCTGCGTGAGGGCCACATGAGGAGCCTTATATTCGATAATCATCCTGGGCGTGAGCTCCATGGTGTAGAGCACACTGTCGCACCGCATCTTCTTGTTGCCTAACTGCAACTCCACCTCGTTGGCCAGTAGGGTGGTGGGGTAGCCCAGACTCTCGGTCAGGTAATGGACGAAATGCTGGCGCACCCATTCCTCGGGGGTCAGTGCCACAAACTTGCGGCGCAGGTCGTCGAAGATGGACACGCGGCCGTCGATACGTCGAAGCTTGCTGTCGTAGGTGGGTAGATTGAGTGCTTGCATGACTTTTCCCTCTCAAGAAAAAGATATTCGTCGCCTATTGTACTGAAAATCGGATTTTTTGCCTAAATTTGCATGCAAAGATACGGCAAAGGAATCGGAGAACAAAACGAACGCGTTCTTTTTTCCATAAGACAGCCTATCTTTTTAATTTTCCACATCGTATGGCAGAGAAAAAGAATAATACCTTCGACGGCATCATGGCCGACCTGAAAAAGGGTCAATACGCTCCCGTCTATATCCTTATGGGTGAAGAACCTTTTTATATAGACGCCATAGCCAATTATATCCTCGAACATGTGCTCGCTCCTGAAGAACGCGACTTCAACCAGACCGTTCTTTATGGCATCGACCTGGAAAACGCGGAAGGTACGGCGAGGCTCATCAATATGGCGCGCGACTATCCCATGATGGCCGAGCGCAGGGTGGTCATGGTGAAGGAAGCGCAGAACATGCGCAACTTCGAACTGTTGGAGAAATATTTCGACAAACCTATGCCCACCACCATCCTCGTGCTTTGCTACAAGGGGAAGATAGACCGTAGGAAGAAATTCTTGGCCCAGGCTTCCAAAATGGGCGTGGTCTTCGAAAGTACCAAGAAAAACGATCGCGAATTGTTGGCGTTCATCAATAAGTACATCAAGGAGAAAGGGGCTACGGCCGACGACAAGGCGGTGCAGATGGTCAAGGAGCATGTGGGAGCCGACCTCTCGCGCGTCAGGTCCGAAATAGACAAGCTGCTCGTCGCATTGCCGGAGGGCGACCGACGTATCACTCCCGAGCTGGTGGAGAAGAGGGTAGGGGTGAGCAAGGACTTCAATGTCTTCGAACTGAGAAATGCCTTGGTACAGAAGGATGTTTTCAAGGCCAACCAGATAGTAAAATATTTTAACAACAATCCGAAGGCTGGCTCGCTTTACTCCATTCTCCCAAATCTCTTCGGTTTTTTCCAGAATTTGATGATCGCGTATTATGCGCCCGAT
Source organism: uncultured Prevotellaceae bacterium (assembly GCA_900316685.1). Lineage (GTDB taxonomy): Bacteria > Bacteroidota > Bacteroidia > Bacteroidales > Bacteroidaceae > Prevotella. The sequence goes on from ONDS01000002.1 coordinate 81,754, forward strand.
AAAAGGACGGAAAGAGGGGTGGCAAATTTCCTTGGATTGAGTTCTGAGTGGGCGGCGAGAGATTTTGTGACAGCCATGAGAAACTACTCGGGAACGAAAACATTGCAGATAATTTCCAAGATGAGGGAGATAGATGCCAAAAGTAAGGGCTTGGACAACCCAAATACGGGTTCCGAGGAGCTTTTCAAGGAGCTTATTTACTTCATTTTGCACTGAAAATCTTCATTTTTCTGCCTTTTTCGAGCTAGAATGAGCATCCCGCAGGGATGCTTTTTTTCGGCTTAAACCGTTAAAAAAGAAGAAGTTCACCTCTTTTTGAACCGCTCAAAACTCGCGTATTTCAATCTTAATCGGACGGTATTTCAGAAAAAAGGAAAAACGCCGAAAAAACGCATTTTCCAGCTCTCCACGAAAAATCAGTTAACAATCATTCACATTCAATTCTGTAAAACATTTGAATGTTAATGGTAGTTTGTTTTGGGTTGTGAAATTTACAAACCAAAAGTGCGGAGGAAATTTGTAATATTTAAATGCGATTTAAGAATGTGAACGTTTTGATTTTAAAAATAGAATGAATAAATATGCGTAGACGGTCAAGTGGGTATATATGTCTAAAACCCAGTCGTTTACATAAAATCATGAAAGGGATGTAGAAAATATCCTGCTACTTCTTTCTCTCAAAATTGCATAAATGGCGGTTTTTAGTTATGTAAATGATATTTATTTGCTTGAAACCCTGATATTTACAATTTTTGGTTCAATGTTTTGATTGTAAATATAGGTGATAGACATTAACAAATGTGGAAAATGAAAAGTTTTTCATTGCTTTAGCTTCTTTGTTTTTGTTTTGTAAATGTGACTTTAAATATTTAAAACTGAAATTTATTATCCGAAAATATTGCACAATTCAAAATTTGTATTTACCTTTGTAAACGAAATGGGGAAATGCCCCTCAACGCTAACAAACATCTATTTTGGCTTATGAAAGATAGGATCAAGCAGATACAGGATTCGACCGGAATGACGCAAAGCGATTTCGCCCATCATATCGGTCTCTCACCAGCAGCACTGAGTAGTATATATGGTGGTCGTACCAATCCTACCCTGAAGACGGTGGAGTGTATTCAATCGAAATTCCCAAATATCAACCTTGCCTGGTTGATCAATGGTGTGGGAAGCATGTTTCTGGACGACAAACCCTTAGCGGAAAGTCATAATCCCGCAAATCAGCCCATGCTCGACTTCGATGAACCTAAAATCGAGCCCCAAAAGGCACCAAAATCAGTAACGATTCAAACAAGTGTAAAAAATACACTTAAAAATCAGGCCAAAGAAGAGGTAAAAATACTTGACAAACACAATCGGAGCATCACCGAGATAAGGGTTTACTTCGATGACCAGACCTACGAGACCTTTGTACCGATGAAGGGCTGAGAATCGAAAAACTTTCATTACCTTTGTCGTCATTCGATTTTTTTGCCTACTTTTGCAAAAACATCCGAATGGCTTTCGCCATGGATTCAAGAATTCACCTTTATATATATGAAGAAATATTTGATTGACTTAAAGGTCAACAGTGTGGAAAAGGTGGGTGGCAGATATGTGCTCATCCGCCTTACCGACACCCAACCCCTACCCGAGATGGTGCCCGGACAGTTCGTCGAACTGCGGGTGGATGGGTCGCCCAACACTTTCCTCCGTCGTCCCATCTCCATCAACCTCGTCGACAGGGAGAAGAATGAACTATGGTTGCTGGTGGCTGTGGTGGGCGATGGCACTCGCAAGCTATCCGAACTCCACCCTGGCGATACTCTCAATGTCTTGTTGCCGTTGGGCAATGGTTTTACCATGCCCACATCGGCGAGTGAACGACCGCTGCTCGTAGGTGGTGGCGTGGGGGTGGCTCCCCTGCTTTTCCTCGGGCAGCAGCTCAAGGAGCAAGGTGTGGAGCCGACCTTCTTGTTGGGTGCACGCACCGCCTCCGACCTTCCGCTGCTGTCGTTGTTCCGCCAGTTCGGAAGGGTGTTCCTCACCACCGAGGATGGATCGGAGGGAGAGCGGGGTTTCGTCACCAACCATAGCATCCTCGCCAAGGAGTCGTTCTCCTTCATCTATTCGTGCGGTCCCAAGCCGATGATGATGGCGGTGGCCCGTTTCGCCAAAAAGGCCGATGTGACGTGCGAGGTATCGCTCGAAAACAATATGGCTTGTGGGCTCGGCGCCTGTCTTTGTTGCGTGGAGAAGACCGTCGAGGGTAATGTGTGTGTGTGCAAGGAGGGTCCTGTGTTAAATATTAAGAAGTTGTTATGGCCGCTGTAAATGTAAAAATAAATGATATAATTTTTAAGAATCCCGTGCTCACGGCATCGGGCACCTTTGGTTATGGCTTGGAGTTCGCCGACATCGTGCCCTTGCACGAATTGGGCGGGGTCATCGTCAAGGGCACCACCCTGCATCCACGCGAGGGCAATGATTATCCGCGCATGGCCGAGACGGCGCAGGGTATGCTCAACTGTGTGGGACTGCAAAACAAGGGGGTGGATTATTTCTGCCAACATATCTATCCGCAGCTCAAGGATATCGACACCCATTTCATCGTCAATGTCAGTGGGTCGTCGCCTGATGATTATGCCGAATGTGCGGCACGTGTCGATGCCCTTGAAAAAATCCCTGCCATCGAGCTCAATATCTCTTGTCCGAATGTCAAACAGGGTGGCATGGCCTTCGGGGTCACTCCCGAGGGGGCGGCGAGCGTGGTGAAAGCGGTCAGGAGCCGTTATCATAAGACGCTCATCGTGAAGCTCTCGCCCAACGTGACCAATATCGCTGATATCGCCCGGGCCTGCGAGGCGGAGGGAGCCGACAGTGTGTCGCTCATCAATACACTCATGGGCATGGCCATCGACATAGAGCGACGCCGACCGGTGCTGTCCATAGCAACGGGTGGACTGAGCGGACCGGCGGTCAAGCCTGTGGCGCTGCGCATGGTGTGGCAGGTGGCCAAGGCTGTCAGCATACCCGTGGTCGGACTGGGTGGTATCAGCAGCACCGAGGATGCCATCGCCTTCCTCATGGCCGGTGCGACAGCCATAGAGATAGGAACCGCCAATTTCATCGATCCTGCCATCAGTGTCAAGGTGGCTCGGGGAATAGGTGCCTGGCTTGACTCCCATGGATGCAAGTCGGTGGATGAGATAATCGGTGCCATCAACGACTGATAGGGCAGTAAAAAACAAATGAGAGTGGTCAATCGACCACTCTCAACCAACACAAAAACTAAACTAGACTTAACTAAACTAAATAGGGATTTTCACAAACCCCACATTAATCGTTTGCAAATATAATAAAAAAAAATATATTTCAAAACTTTTTTCAGTAAAAAAGAATTTTTGGTTCGTTTATTTACCAAAAACAAGGGGATAATGGACTGATTGGCCCATTTTTATCGCCTATCAGCCATCGCAAAGCCATCATTCAGTCATGGGCCTTTGACAGTAGCAGATGGTCGAGGATGACCATGGCTGCCATCGCTTCCACCACGGGCACGGCACGGGGCAGCACACAAGCGTCGTGCCTGCCACGGGCTTTCAGTGTGGTGGGTTCGCCCGAGGTGTTCACGGTGGACTGTTCGCGCAACAGGGTGGCCACGGGCTTGAAGGCCACGCGGAAATAGATGTCCTGGCTGTTGCTGATGCCTCCCTGCACACCTCCGCTGTGATTGGTGAGCGTGGTGATGCCCTTCTCGCCCTTGGTGAACAGGTCGTTCTGCTCGCTGCCTCTTAGGTGTACGCCGCCGAAGCCCTCGCCTATCTCGAAGCCCTTGGCGGCATTGATGCTGAGCATGGCACCGCCCAGCGCGGCATGCAGCTTGTCGAACTCTGGCTCGCCCAGTCCGGTGGGACAGCCACTGACCACACAGGTGATGATGCCGCCAATGGTGTCGCCGGCTTCTTTCACCTCCATAATCAGACGTTCCATCTCGGCGGCTTTCGTGGCGTCGGGACAGCGTACGGCATTCTCCTCGGCCTTCGACAGGTCGTAGGAGCGGTAGTCGCGCTCAAGGGCGATGCTGCCCACCTGCGAGGTGTAAGCCTGAATCCGTATGCCATGGCGTGCCAACACCAGTTTGGCCAAGGCACCTGCCACGCACCTGCTGATGGTGATGCGCGCCGAACTGCGTCCACCGCCACGATGGTCGCGGATGCCGTATTTGCTTTGGTAGGTGAAGTCGGCATGTGAAGGGCGGAAAGCCTGGCGCATCTCGTCGTAGTCTGACGAATGTTGGTTGGTGTTGCGCACCATGAATCCGATGGGGCAACCAGTGCTCTTGCCTTCGAACACGCCACTGAGCAACTCCACCTCGTCTGTCTCATTGCGCGAAGTGGTCAGGCGGCTCTGTCCGGGCCTGCGGCGGTCCAGCTCATGCTGGATGAAACGCATGTCGATGTCGATGCCGGCGGGCATGCCGTCGACTACACCGCCGATGGCTGGGCCATGGCTCTCGCCGAAGGTGGTGAGGCGGTAGAGGGTTCCAAAGGTGTTGCTCATGACTATCCGCAATTTCCGCAACCACCACAACCGCTGTCGCAGCCGTCGCCGCCACAGCCATCTCCGCCACAACCGCCGCATCCGCCGCATCCTTCGCCGCTCATCATCTTGGCCATGCGCTCCATTTCCTCAAGGGTGGCCTCGCGGTTCATCACCACCGTGCCCATGAAATGGAGGTCGCAGCCTGCCAAGGGATGGTTCAGGTCGACTTTCACCTTGTCGTCGCCCACTTCAAGCACCATGGCTTGGAAACGCTGTCCTTGCTCGTTCTGCAGGGGAATGATGGCGTCGGGACGGATATTGTCGCTGTCGAAACGGCCGTCCACCTCGAACAGGCTCTTGTCTAAGTCGAGCACTCCTAGCTCGTCGTACTCGCCGTAGGCGTTGGCGCAGGGGATGGTGAAGTCGAAAGCCGCACCTGTTTCTAAGTCTTTCACTGCGCTCTCGAAATCGGGGATGGTGATGCCCATGCCGGTGATGAACTGGAAGGGTTGCGCCTCGGTGGCTTCCTCCAACATCTCTCTCTCGTCGCCGTCGATGCTCTCCATGCGGTAGGCCACGGCTATCATCTTGTTGTCTTTCTGTGTCATTGTATCGTTGATGTTCTTTTCTGTTTGCAAAGGTAAGTATTTTTTTCCACATACGAAAAAGAAAAAGCGCGCCCACGTGCTTTCACAGCCAAGGGACGCGCAAATATAAAAATGATTATGCGATCAATTGTACCAAATCGATGGTTCTGCTTCGTATGGGTAGAGTTCGTCCACCTCGCAGTCGTACATCGTGTCATGCTCATGTTCTTCCTCAAAAGAAACCTTCTTAAAATTCATAGTCTTTCCTCCTGCGTAGTTCCGGTGTCTCCTAACGGATTTTTAGTTGATAATAGGGGGTGGAGACGCCCCGCTTTGTTATGTCACTCACAAAGATAATACATGATTGCAGAAATTGTTCTCTTTGCTTGCGATATTTAAGAAAAATTAAATATTTTATGACGAATTGCAAGTATTATTGACTTTTTCCTTTCGGAAAGAAAGGCTTGCGGGTGAATGATGCCAGGTAGTGAGTCTTTCGGCGCATGTCATTTGCCGTCCTTTTTGATTTGCGTCAAATATTCACTCACAATCTTGCGAAACCAATGGTTTTATTTGCTGACATGTCGGAAAAACCTTTACCTTTGCACCGTCAAAACAAGGAAGTCGGCGGACTTCCCGAGAGTAAAAAGATTAGTAAGGATAACATTTAAAATTAAGAAAGGAAAAAGACTATGACATTTATGATTATTTTGGCTATTGCCGTAGTGGCAGCCGAACTGGCTCAGGTTTACCATCTTTCAAAGGACGGCGGACTTGACATCAGGTAAAGAAACAAAAAATTTGAGAGTTATGAATAGCGTCCGGCTGAGGTCAATCAAGACTTCAGCCGGATTTTTGTGGGCTGCTGCAAGGTGTGGCTTGTCCCGCGGTTATGCCCTGAATCCACTGAGTGAGGACTCCAGCCTGTTTCGATGGCACCAATGACCTATTATCATTACCTTTTCTAAAGTAAGATGCCTTTCGATATAAAAAAAGAACGGGTTCATTTTGTCCTCCACTCAATTTAGATTATCTTTGCAGCCAAAAGACCGTATATGCAAAAAGTAAGACCCAAGAAGAATCTCGGACAACATTTCCTCATCGACCTCGACATAGCCCGCCGTATAGCCGATACGGTGGATGCCTGTCCGGATATACCCGTGCTCGAGGTGGGACCGGGCATGGGAGTGCTCACGCAATATCTCCTGCCCAAGGAACGCGACCTGAGGGTGGTGGAAATCGATGGTGAGTCGGTGGCTTATCTCAACGCCCATTTCCCGCAGTTGCGCCAGCAAATCATCGCGGGCGATTTCCTGCGCATGGACCTGTCCTCCCTTTTCCAGGGCAAACCCTTTGTGCTTACGGGAAACTATCCCTACGACATCTCCACTCAGATTTTCTTCCACATGCTCGACTACCGTGAGTACATTCCTTGCTGTACGGGCATGATTCAGCGCGAGGTGGCACTGCGCATCGCCTCCGAACCGGGCACCAAGGCCTACGGCATATTGAGTGTGATGATACAGGCATGGTACGATGTGGAATATCTCTTCACCGTGGATGAACACGTGTTCAACCCGCCTCCCAAAGTGAAGAGTGCCGTCATCAGAATGACGCGCAACAAGGTGACCGACTTGGGCTGTGACGAGAAACTGTTCCGTAGGGTGGTGAAGACGGCGTTCAACCAACGTCGCAAAATGCTCAGGGTGAGTCTCAAACCGCTCTTCACCGACTACCCCGCCTCGCAGCAGTTCTTCACCCACGAGATGATGACACGCCGGCCGGAACAACTCTCCGTGGCAGAGTTCGTCGAACTGACGAACCGAGTGGCGGAAGAGTTAAAAGTTAAGAATTAAGAGTTATCCTCAACATTCACTTCTTATTCACCTTCATCACACGATTGCCCTGGCGAACGATGTAGATGCCGCTTGGCAATGACGTGAAGTCCATGGCGCCCCGCTGGAGCAGGATGCCACTGGTGCTGTATATCTCCACCTCGCCTGTCGTATCCCATTCTGCAGTGTCGATGCCGGTGCTTCCCGTCGGTCCGAAATACATCTTTCGCAAGTTCTTCAGGGGAAAGGAAGCCGCCGTGGTGCCATTGCCGATCATCAGCATCTGTGTGTCGCTGAACTTGATCTGGTTGAAAGATGTCAGCGCTATTTCCGTGGTGCTGGCATCGGTGTTCTCCACTACGAGGTATTCTATGCCGTCGGCGGATACCGGGGCGGCCAACAGGGAGGTTACGGCTATGATGAGGATTCTGAAGGTTTTCATAATCGATGGTGTATGATTGGTGAATCGATATGCAAAGATAACCTAAAAAAACGACAAAACAAATGAACAATAGGTCTTTTTTCGTATTTTTGCAAAAACGTATAACAATTCGGCGATGAAAGAACAATATCTGATGGCTTTGCAACAGTTGGAAGCACTGTTGCAAGGTGAACACTATGAGATGAGCGTGCTGGCCAATGCCGCAGCCGCCATCCACGAGGCGACGGGTTATTTCTGGGTGGGTTTCTATGTGGTCAGGCAGGAGGAACTTTTGCTCGGACCTTTCCAGGGATCCGTGGCTTGCATGCATATCCCCTTCGGCAAGGGCGTATGCGGCACGGCATGGAAGGAGCGGCGCTCCATTGTGGTGGATGATGTGCATCTGTTTCCCGGGCATATCGCATGCAGCTCGCTCAGCAGGTCGGAGGTGGTGGTGCCGCTCTTCGACTGCGAAGGCCAAGTGCAGGCGGTGCTCGATGTCGATAGCACCGAACTCGCCGACTTCGATGCCGACGATGTGGCTTTCCTCGAGCAGGCGGCACACATCGTGGAAGTTACGTTGAACACTGAACGTTGAACATTGAACATCGCGAATTGCCCTCAAGTCAAAAAAAATCTATAATATTTGCGTATTCCACGAAATCTTTCTATTTTTGTGGCAAGAAAATCCTATAACAATCATAAAATAAGATATCATGATCGACGTAAAAGCAACACTCAACGAGAGTGAAGAGAGAATGGAGATGGCTGCCATGTTCCTCGAAGAACAGTTGGCACGCATCCGCGCCGGCAGGGCCAATGTGGCCATCGTCAGCGGTGTGAAGGTGGAATCGTACGGACAGATGGTGCCGCTCAACCAAGTGGCCAACGTGTCCACTCCCGACCCACGCACCATCGCCATACGACCCTGGGACAAGAAGATGATCAAGGCCATCGAGAAGGCCATTATGGACTCCGATGTAGGCATCACACCCGAAAACAATGGCGAAATCATCCGTCTGGGCATTCCCCAGCCCACCGAGGAACGCCGTCGCGAACTGGCTAAGCAGTGCAACAAGATCGGCGAGAAAGCCAAAGTGGAAGTGCGCAACGTGCGTGCCGACATCAAGGACCGTCTGAAGAAAGCCATAAAGGATGGTCTGTCGGAAGACAATGAGAAGGATGCCGAGCTTGAACTGCAGAAGGTACACGACAAGTTCATCAAGAAGATCGACGATCTGCTGGCCGCCAAGAACAAGGAGATTATGACGGTCTGATACCGCATGAAAGGACTCGTCATCAAGAATACTGGCAGTTGGTACACCGTGCTCACCGACGAGGGGACCCTCGTCGACAGCAAGATAAAAGGCAACTTCCGCCTCAAGGGTATCCGTAGCACCAATCCGGTGGCTGTGGGCGACCGTGTCACCATCCTGACCAACCAAGAGGGTACGGCGTTCATCACTCATATCGATGATCGCCGTAACTATATCATACGGCGCTCATCCAACCTGTCGAAACAGAGCCATATCATCGCCGCCAACGTCGACCAGGCGTTCCTCATCGTCACCGTCAATTATCCCGAGACCTCGACCACCTTCATCGACCGTTTCTTAGCTACGGCCGAGGCCTACAGCGTGCCCACGGTGATGGTGTTCAACAAGACCGACAGGCTCAATGCCGATGAACGGCGATTGCAACGGATGATGATCGAACTCTATGAGGGCATCGGATATACCTGCCGCGAGATATCGGCGGCGACGGGCGAGGGCGTAAAGGAGCTGGAACCACTGCTCCGCGACAAGATAACGCTCTTCAGCGGCAACAGCGGCGTGGGAAAGTCGACGCTGCTCAACCTGCTCATACCGGGGGTGCAACTGCGCACGGCGGAGATTTCCGACGCGCACAACACGGGCATGCACACCACCACCTTCAGCGAGATGCTTCGGCTGCCCTGCGGGGGATGGGCCATCGACACGCCGGGGGTGAAAGGGTTCGGGGCCTACGACATGGAGCCGGAGGAGATATGCTCTTATTTCCGCGAGATATTCAGGATCTCCGCAGGATGCCGGTTCAACAACTGCACGCATACGCACGAACCCAATTGCGCGGTCATCGAGGCGGTGAAAAACCACCTCATCGCGGAAAGCCGATACAACTCCTATCTCTCCATGCTCGAAGACAAGGATGAGAGCAAATATAGGGAAGCGTATTGAGAATGTTGAGTGTTGAATGTTTAGTGTTGGATGTTTAGTGTTGAGTGTTTAGTGTTTAGTGTTGAGTGTTTAGTGCTGAATGTTTAGTGTTGAATGTTTAGTGTTGCCCAGTGGAGTATTTTTCTTAACTTTTAACTTTTAACTTTTAACTTTTAGATATGAAAAAATGTTTCTTGGTATTGGGCTTGCTGCTCTTCACTCTTCATGCCACTGCCCAACCGCCTCTCAAACATTCCGTCATCGGCATCTCGGTGAGTTCCGACGATGGACAGCTCACCATCACCTCGGCCGACAAACGGCAGAACTATAGCGGGGGCGATGCCGCTACCCGTGAAACGGCCATCAACTCGCCTAAGTCGGCGAACATCCATCCCAACGGAAAGAAGTATTACATCAATTCTTTGGAGGGCTGTGCCACCGTGGTCTTCGAGATGGGCACCAACCGTAAGCTCAAGACCATCAACCACCACTGCGACCCGTCGAAAGACTCGCTGTGGAGCCCACCTTCCGATCTCTATCCGTTCACTCACTACAAGACCAATCTCAACACCTTCGCCGGCAAGCCTGTGGAAGGGTGCTTCTCGCATGGCGGACGCTATTTCTGGGTGCCTTATTATCGCCGTACCTACGACATCAATGCGCAGGACCCCTCGGCACTCGCCATCATCGATACGGAGACCGACGAGATAGTGCGCCTCATGGAAACGGGACCGCTGCCCAAGATGGTGTGCTGCTCCCACGACGGCCGTTATGTGGCCATCACCCATTGGGGCAACAATACCGTGGGACTGGTGCGTGTCGATAGCGACAACCCCAAGGATTGGCGTCATGAGCGCCTGTTGGTGGTCGATTATGTGTTGCAGCTGAACTTCAGCATGACGCACCAGATAGACCGCGACAACAACAGTGGTTACTGCCTGCGCGGCACTGTGTTCACACCCGACGACCATTACCTGCTCGTGGGCTGCATGGGACAGTCGGGCGGTATCGCCGTGTTTGATATGCACGACGGCATGAAGTTCCTCGGGCGACTCCAAGGTATGCGCTCCAATGTGCGCCATTTGGTTATCAACAACGGCTATCTCTACCTCAGCATCAACGCCGCCGGATATGTGCAGCGTATCCCCTTGGAGAAATTCCTGGAGGCGGCGAGGGCGATGAAAAACCATCTCGGACGTGTCGATGGCTGGGAGGAGTGCCAGGTGGGTGCCGGTGCCCGGACTATTGAGATGTCTCCCGACGGCCGTTATGTGTTCGCTGCCTGCAATGCCGCCTCGGAGGTTTGTGTGGTCGATACGCGACGGATGCAGGCTGTAGCACGTATCATCTGCGACTCTTACCCCGTGGGGCTTGATATCTCCCGCGACGGACAGTGGGTGATCGTCACCTCGCAGGGCCGTCGCAACCAAGGTGGCAACGCCGTGAATATCTTCCGTGTCGCATACAGGGAATGATAAGGATTCCAAGTTAGGAATTACGACTTCATTCCTTTCTTTTTCTGAGGCAAACAACTGTTTTAATGATACTTATGTATTGCGAAAAATTTCGTTGCGAAATTTTTCGCAATATTTTTACTGCCAGTTTTTCCAGGCGGCATTTGTATTACTTGATGGATTAGACTAACAAGCGTTTAGCTTTCAGTGTAGAGGCTTGCTTGTCTTCAATCTTCCGATAGTTGGCCAAAACTGCATTTTTTTTGCACTTTTGGTCGATTATCGGTTGGATAGTTGGCCAAAACTGCATTTTTTTTGCACTTTTGGCCGATTATCGGTTGGATAGTTGGCCAAAACTGATTTTTTTTTGCACTTTTGGCCGATTATTTTAGATAATTGTTGTATCTTTGCAAAAGAAAATCAGTGCTTATGGATGCTCATTTCATCGGACGAAACGAAGAAATACGACTTCTTCAAGATATCGTCAACTCCGACAAATCAGAGTTTGTTGCTGTGTATGGCAGACGGCGTGTTGGCAAAACCTATCTGATACAGCAGTTCTTCAATAATAAATTTGCCTTTTCCACAACAGGGGTTATTGATGGGAACAAAGAAGAGCAGTTATACTCCTTCACCATGTCTTTGATAGCTGCCGGATACAAAGGAAACCAACCCAAAAGTTGGTTAGAGGCTTTTGATGCTTTGAAGGCAGCGTTGGAACAACCCAAGAAAGGCCGGAATATTATCTATATAGATGAATTGCCTTGTTTTGATACACCCAAATCCGGTTTCGCCCGAGCCTTGGGCTATTTTTGGAACACATGGGCTTCTGTTCGTAAGGATGTGGTCTTGATTGTTTGTGGGTCGGCCACCTCATGGATGATAGAAAACATTATTGATAACCATGGAGGTTTGCATGACCGTATAACACGCACTATTTATTTGCGGCAGTTTAACTTGAAGGAGACGGAAGCGTATCTTAAATCCCGCCAGATTCTGTGGAAAAGACAAATGGTGGTTGAAACATATATGATGTTGGGAGGTATACCTTATTATTTAAGCCTCCTTGACAAGAAGTATAGTCTTGCTCAAAATATAGACAGGCTGTATTTCGAGAAGAATTCAACTCTTAGCCAAGAGTACAAAAGGCTTTACTCTTCTTTATTCAAGTCGCCAGAGCCTTATCTCCGGATAGTTGAAGCATTGGCAACTCACCGATATGGATTGACTCGTAAAGAACTGTCAGAAACACTCAAGGTATCTTCAAATGGAACACTGAGCAAACAACTTGATAATCTTGTTAGTTGCGACATCATCCGTCGGTATGTCACAAAAGCAAAGGGAAAGGTGAAAACCAAGGAAGCTTATTATCAGTTGGTCGACTTGTTCTCTTTTTTCCATCTTACCTTCTCTAAAAAACTCACTACTGATGATTATTGGGAGCAGAGAATGAACACACCTGTCATTAATATATGGCAAGGATTGGCCTTTGAACATGTATGTATGGTCCATGTCAAACAAATACGCCATGCGCTTGGGCTGGATAGAATAGCGGTAGAATATTATTCATGGAGAAGTGAGTCTGCACCTCGGGCTCAAGTGGATATGATCATAGAGCGTTCCGACCGCTTGATAAACCTGTGTGAGATAAAATACGCCCAAACAGAATTTACTATTACTGCGGAAGAGGAACGTAAGGTGAAGAACAGGATTGCCGCTTTCGTTCGTGAATCGAAAACAAGATTTGGTGTCCTGCCTACGTGGATTACTCCATATGGATTGTACCCTAACGCATACGCCAAAGATATCTCATATCAGGTGAAGATGGATGATCTGTTTGTGGATGTTTGATTCTTTTACATAGTTAACATGAAAATACTTTTCTTTATTGTTGTTGCAGTCTTTATACCCACCTCTTCTTATGCTCAAACAGAGGAACAAATCGAAGAGTGGATAGAAAAAGGAGATATTGCAGACGAGCAAGGGGATTACCAAGAAGCTATTCGCTTTTATGAATTGGCAAAAGACGGCTATAGAAAGCAATCTCGTCAAGAAGAGATAGCCTATAGTATGTTACAATGTTCTCTTGCTGGTGTGTATGCTTCCAATGGAAATAGTCGCAAAGCGATTGAAATAATGTATGAAGAATTGGAAAGGGAAGCAAGACAAACAGGTACGAATAGTAAGGAATATGCGGCTACCCTTCTTGATCTCGCTACTTATTTTTCCAATATCTATAATTTTTCCATGGCGATAGATTTGGGCGTAAAAGCATTGGAGATATATAAAAAAGAGTATGGAGTTCATCCAAATTATGCTAATGCACTAACAGATGTATCTGATTATTTTAATTATGTAGGTAATCCTGCAAAAGCCATCGAACTTTGTAGTGAAGCCTTGGAAATCCTAAGAGAGTGGTATGAAGAAAACGAACCAATTATTGCCAGGACATTGTCAAGACTTGCTTATTGTTATTTCTATCTTGGTGACTATCCAAAGGCGATAGATTTATGTACCCAAGCTGTTATGGCTTATAGAAATAGTGTTGGGGAAAAACATTCTTTGTATATTGGAGCAGTTAGTGACCTTGCCCTTAACTACTCCAATCTTGGTGATTTCAATAAGGCCATAGAATTATGTGGTAAAGCCGTTGACCTGCAGCGAAGCACACATGGTGAGAATAATTCGCAGTTCTCAATGTTCTTATCCAATCTTTCTGGTATGTACTGTCTGGTTGGTGACTATGATAAAGCACTTGAAATTGGGAAAAAAGCAATGATAATTGATAAGGAAGTGTCAGGAGAAAAATCAATCGCTTATGCTCGTTCCTCCTGTAATGTGGCTCTAATATACTATGCGCTCAACAAGCCTGACCAAGCAGTAGCACTTGGTTCAAAGGCAATGGAAATCTGGAAGGAAATGCTCGGTGTTCAGCATCCCGATTATGCCTCGTCTTTACATAACCTCGCTTGTTTTTATGGTAGTATCGGAGATAATGCCAAAGCACTCAAATACTATGGAGATAATATCTCTATCCTTCGAGACAATACGCTCCAGCAATTCTCGAATCTGACGGCTTCACAGCGTAATATTTTTTGGGTGAAGAAGTCCTATGAATTCACGGATATTTATCCTTCTCTCACTTATAGGTCCCATGCCACCACCGCCCCTGATCTCTACGACAAGTCAGCGCTTTTCGCAAAGGGACTCCTTCTTTCCACGGAAATAGAGATGAACCGGCTTATTCAGGAGAGTGGCGACAAAGAGGCCATGCGGATGTTTGATGAATTACAGCTGAACCGTCTTCAACTTCAGAAATTGTATGAAACGCCTATTGCAGAACGTCATGTCAGCACAGATTCCTTGGCTCTTCTTGTTGACCGTCAGGAGAAAGCATTGGTGAAACGCTCAGCAGTTTATGGCGATTTCACTCGGAAATTACGTACCACTTGGCAGGATGTCCAGCAGGCACTTCAACCTAACGAAATAGCGATAGAATTTCTTTCTTTCAATGTCTACGGTACGGACAGCACGATAGTGGCGGCACTCACACTGCGCAAGGACGACAAGGAACCGAAATTCATACCATTGTTTGAGCAACAGCAGTTGCAAGCAGTGAGCGACCCATTTTATTACCACTGCCCGGAACTCACCGCCTTGGTGTGGCAACCATTGCAACAAGAATTACAAGGTGTGAAGAGAATATATTTTTCGCCTGCTGGTGTGCTCCACAATATCGGCATTGAATATGCCCCAGGGATGGAGAACTATGAGATGTATAGGCTATCGACAACGAGGGAAATCATAACACAATCTAGAACCCACCTCGGCCCTCCCGAAGAGAGGGTGAGTGCTACCACCCCTAACCCCTCCTTCCCGAAGGAGGGGAGTAAAGTTACCTTGGCGGCGGCATTATTCGGTGGCATCGATTACAACGCTTCGTTGGGTGGAGATTCCCCCTCCTTGGGAGGGGGGCAGGGGGAGGTTTCCGTCGCCCTCCACCGTTCTTTCATAGACAGCCTCGACATTCGCGGGGCGAAGGTGAAAATCCAGGAACTGCCGGGAACAAGGACGGAGGTCGAAGAAATCAAACGCTCGTTCGACAACAAACATCGACCTTCCATCCTCCACATGGGAGCTGAAGCCACGGAGACAGCTGTGAAGGTGCTCAGTGGCACCAAGCCCAACATCCTCCATATCGCCACACATGGCTTCTACTTTACCGAAAACCAAACAATGAGATCGAGAGAAAGGATACCTTTCTTCGGCATGGCAGACAATTCCCCTTCTTTGGGAGGGGGACAGGGAGTGGTTTCTTCCGAGGACAAAGCCCTCACGCGCAGTGGCCTTCTCATGGCGGGCGTAAACGTGTTGAAAGACCAAGACCTACCCATGGAGGCTGACGACGGTATCCTCACGGCACAGGAGATATCGCGCCTCGACCTACGCGGTCTCGACCTCGTGGTGCTCTCGGCCTGTAAGACGGGCAATGGCGACATCAACCAGGGTGAAGGGGTCTTCGGACTGCAACGTGGTTTCAAAAAAGCAGGTGCGCAGACACTCGTGATGAGTCTGTGGGAAGTGGCGGATGATGCCACGCAAATCCTTATGACTTCCTTTTATAACAACTTATTGGCAGGACTTTCCAAACGAAGTGCCTTCCGTGAAGCGCAGCAATATTTAAGGACATGCAACGGGGGCATATATGACCATCCCCAGTTTTGGGCGGCGTTCGTCCTTCTCGATTGACTTATGTGGATTCCGATAGTTGGCCAAAACTGCATTTTTTTTGCACTTTTGGCCGATTATCGGTTGGATAGTTGGCCAAAACCGCATTTTTGCTGGGGAGAAATGAAATTTCGTCGGTTTTTCTTGTTTGTGATTTGAAAAAAAACTAATTTTGCGAAAGTGACGGATTGTTCGTGGTGTCCACGATACAGATAATAAATAACCTAAACCATCGAATCATGACATTAGCTGAGGCTTTGAGTCTGCGCAAGGATTTGCAGGCACGCATAGAGCAACTCAAACAGAGGTTGCTCAACAATATCAAGGTGCAGGAGGGCGAAGAGCCCACCGAGGACCCGAAAGATCTGATGGGCGAGATGAACGGATGTCTCGAACAGTTGGAGACGTTGATATTCCGTATCAACGCCACCAATATGCTCACCACCCATGATGGGAAAACCATCACCCAACTGAATGCGGAGCGCGATGTGCTGAAGATGCGCGTGGAGTTTCTGAGGCACCTTACGAATAGTGCCTCTCAACTCAACAACCGCTATTCGCGTACGGAGATCAAGACCGTGGCGACCATCGAGGTGAAACCCTTGCGTAAACAGATAGACAAGTTGTCGGAAACGTTGCGCAAACTCGACCTGAGAATCCAGACCCTCAACTTCACTACTGAACTGGCCTCATAAGGGGCGATATGATAAAGCCGGCAGACAGGCGTAGGGCGAGTTGGAACCTGCTTGGATAAGCAACCATTAGTCTCTTCGGGGCAGGATAGTTCTTTCGCATGGAGCATGCCCAGCATGATAGCATGTGGCAAACGGCCGAGGCCTGTTTTTCGGGTCTATGGCCTGCATCTTGCACTTCGCAATACCACCAACTGACTATGTCGTCTGTCGGCCTTTTTTAATGATAAAAGGGAGTTAAAATGGGGAGTAAAAATGGAAGTTAAAAAGGACAATACCTCGTGACGGTCTTTGCCTTCCAAGCTATTGTCCTTTATCTTCCTCTATCTTCTTCTACCTTCCTTTACCTTCCTCTATCTGTAAATATTCGAAAAACCGCTCGGGCCAATAGTTGATGACAAGATCGTCGGGAAACTCTGTCTCTGCCAAGAGCGGGAGGAGGCGGTCGTAGTCGGCCACCTGGAAGGAGATATGGGCATCGCTACCCAGGAGCACGGGAACATCGTAGCGTTTGCACAAGCGCAGGATCTCCAGTTGGTTGGCACGGGCCTCGGTCTTCGTGCGGTGGGGCGACATCGAGTGGTTGTTCACCTCTATCAGCGTGTGGCTCTCCTTGGCGGCCAGCACCAGCGGCTCGAAATGCAACTGTGCCGTACCGTCGCCGGGATGGCAGATAGCGTGTATCTTAGGATGGCGTATCACGCGCAGCACACCTTCGGTATTCTCGTCACGGGTGCCTCCCTGCCAGCATACCTCGTGGATGCCGGCAATGCGGAAGTCGAGCATGTCGAGGTGGCGGTCGTCCATGTCTATATGGCCTTCGGAGTCAAGGATGTTGATCTCGCAGCCCATCAACAGGCGCACGCCGTACATCTCACGCGGGATGACATGCATGTTGCGGAAATAGAGTAGGGGGCATGTGCCGGGGATGCTCGGACCGTGTTCGGTGATGCCCAGCACCTGCAGCCCCTTGTCGGCGGCGGCACGCACCATCTCCTGCAGGCTACTGTAGGCATGGCCCGATGCCACCGTGTGGGTGTGAACGTCTAATAAAGGCCTCATGGATGAATGTTGAGGGTTGAGTGTTGAGTGTTGAGCGTTGAGTGTTGAGGGTTGAGCGTTGAGTGTTGAGCGTTGAGTGTTGAGTGTTGAGTGTTGAGGGTCCTCCTAATATTGGCAAACAATTCTCTTGTCCCTTGCTCCTTGCTCCTTGCCCCTTGCTCCTTGCCCCTTGCCCCTTCAAACTATTCTCTCACCTCTTACTTTATCTCAATGGTATATTCGCTCATGAACGACGAGCCCGGTTGCAGGTGGTTCATGTATTGCTTTTCCTTGAAGTCGCCTTGGTAATAGGCCTTGTCGTGGATGCCATACCATGGTTCGATGCACACAAAGGGGGCATGCTTGCCATAGGGACTCCAAATGCCCACGGCGGGTGCTTTGAAACGTACGGTGACGTGAGGCTCCTCGTCTTCGTTGAGCAGCGTCACCTCCGATAGCTGGCAGCGGTCGATGATGACGGCGTCGTTCTTGAAACTCTCCTCGGTAAACGACCATATACCCTCGTGGAGACCTTCCATGGCGTAACGCCCTGGGCGGATGCAACCTTCCACATCGCCGAACACGCGCTCTACCATGCCCTCGTCGTCGAAACGCATCTTACCCTTCAGGGATTTGCCGCTCTCTGTGCCGGGCACGTAGAAAGCGGGATGGCCACCGATCTGGAAATGAATCTCGTTGTTGTCGGTGTTCTCCACATGCCATATCACGTGTATCTTCTTGCCGTCGAGCCGATAGGTCACGCCCAGGTTGAAGTGGAAGGGATACTGGCGGTGGGTCTCTGGTGTGTCATGCAAGGCCATGGTCACCTTGGTGTCGCTCTTCGAGATGACCGTGAACTCCATGTCGCGGGCGAAGCCGTGGCGCTCCATCTTATACTCATAGCCGTCGATACGGTATTTGCCCTCCCACAGTCCGCAGACGATGGGGAAGAGGATAGGCGAGTGGCGTGGCCAGTAGTCGGGGTCGGCTTGCCATAGGTATTCGTGGCCGTCGTTGTCTTTGATACTCTGGAGCTCTGCTCCCATGGTATTCACCTCGATGGTGAGGAATTCGTTTTTAAGTTGTTCTTTTGCCATAGGTTTAAAGATTGGATGATGTTGCAAAAATACTCATTTTTATTCGTATATGAATGGTTTGTTGAGAAAAAAATGTAATTTTGCAACATGGAAAAAAAGGAGATTCAAGATAAACGCATCGCGGTGCTACTCTCCGGAGGTGTCGACAGCTCGGTGGTGGTCTACGAGTTCGCTCGCTTGGGACTGCATCCCGACTGTTTTTATATCAAGATAGGCCCCGAGGAAGAGGAGGAATGGGACTGCTCGTCGGAGGAGGACTTGGAGATGGCCACAGCCGTGGCGCATAAGTACGGTTGCCGTCTTGAGGTGGTCGATTGCCATCGCGAATATTGGGATCAGGTGACTCGTTACACCATGGACAAGGTGCGTGCGGGTTTCACGCCCAACCCCGATGTGATGTGCAACCGGTTGGTGAAGTTCGGTGCCTTCGACGAGAAACGGGGCCACGACTACGATCTCATTGCCACGGGCCATTATGCGCAGACCGAAATCATCGACGGACATAAATGGCTCACCACCAGCCCCGACCCCGTGAAGGACCAGACCGACTTCCTTGCGCAGATTTATGACTGGCAGTTGAAGAAGGCGCTCTTCCCCATCGGCCATTACCAGAAGGGGGAGGTGAGAGCCATCGCCGAGCGCGAACATCTGGTCAACGCCCGTCGCAAGGATTCGCAGGGCATTTGTTTCCTCGGGAAAATCAACTACAACGATTATATCCGCCGTTACTTAGGCGAAAACCCTGGCGATGTGCTCGAACTGGAAACGGGCCGTCGTCTGGGCGCACACCGTGGTTTGTGGTTCCACACCATTGGCCAGCGCCACGGACTGGGCTTCGGTGGTGGTCCGTGGTTCGCCGTGAAGAAAGACATCGCCCATAATATCCTCTATGTGTCCAAGGGTTACAACCCCCAGACAGCCTACCGGCAGGATTTCGCCATTGGCGATTTTCATTTCCTCACACCCGAGGCGGGTCTGTCATTGCCCGAAAAGGTGACCTTCAAGATCCGTCATACGGCCGACTATCTGCCCGCCACCATCGAGATGGTGCCCAAGACTTCTGATAGCGCAGCTGCCTTCATCGTCCATGCCGAACATCCCATCCATGGTGTGGCTCCCGGACAGTTCTGTGTGGTATACGACGAACAGCACCACCGTTGTTTCGGTAGTGCTGAAATCGTAGTGAGGTAAGGGAATGGTGGGCTATCCTACGGTGATATCGAAAGTATCACTCATGTAAATTCCCAGTTTGAGCGAATAGTCGATGTCGCCGATTTGGTTCCAAGGGGCATGATAATAGATGATCTCTTTCAGCACCCTGTCTTCCTTGTCGTAGTATTTCTTGGCGATGATACGGTAGGTGAGTACGGGCTCGTCAAACTCATAGAGCACTTCCACCCTTACCGGCTTGCCGCTCACACCGTCGCGCTTAGCCTCCTTCTTGCAGGCCTTCTTATCCTTGTAGTCGTAACGCACCCACAGCAGGTAGTTCTTGCCCATACGGTCTATGCAGTTGCTGGCATTCACCACCATTGTCTCGTTGTCTTCCACCGGCAGGAAGGTCTTCACTTGGGCGGATGCCACTGTGCTGAGCAGCAGCATGCAGAAAAGGGAAAATAGAATCTTTTTCATAATTGTATTTTTTTAGTTGATTGTTTGTCTTGATGTGATACAAATATACGGCTATTCACGGCCTTTTCCAAATAATCGACTCCGTAAAGTACCAACAGGGTGAAATGAGAGGTGAAACACCCCGTTTCCATGATGTAATGCGTATCGCCTCCATCAATTGATCGGGGCAAGCCTTTTCTGGCTTGCCCCGGAGGTTCTGCGGATAGACAGTCCGCTGCATTTTTTAGAATGATATCATTTATTGTTTGGTCTTTTGTCTGGTTTTTGTCCGTTAGAGTTGTCGTAAATTACCACGAATGCCAAGAAGCAAGTGGAATACTGCGAAGTAAGAGTGAATCCGTTTCATTTTGGTAATGTTTTCTTGATTGTTGATTGAATTGTCTTGTTGTTCTCGTTTTGTCGGTTAGGATTTTTTCCCTTTCGGCACTGCAAAGATAGTGAGCCATACGAATCGTGGCAAGAAAAAACGCTGAATGTTTTGCAAAAGCATACGACAGGGGCAGTCATTTGCGACAAACCGCGGGTGCCGTCCGCTCTTCCTGTCGCATGAGAGGGGAGTGTTTAGTGTTTAGTGTTTAGTGTTGAGTGTTTAGTGTTTAGTGTTTAGTGTTTAGTGTTGAGTGTTGAGTGTTGAGTGTTGGTCTTCCCCCCTTTAAGATTAGATGGGTAGGAGCCGTTGAACTACACCCGAAAGTCATCCTCTTGTAGGGGCTTAGTTTATCTATGCCCTCCTTTCGATAGCAATGTCTCGCAGATAGCTGCTGTTAGCGTAGGGGCAGTGCCGCCGTGCTTGCCAGCACAGAGGAAGGTCTTTCAGAAGCCGCAGAAACGCGCAGAAGTTGTAGGGGCTTAGTTTATCTATGCCCTTTTCTATCAGCGTTTTCCCACGGGCGGCAATTTTTATCTCCAATCTTTCACGTTTTCAGTTCTTCTTTGTCCGAGGACAATTGTTTTGCTCAAGCGTTAGTCTACTCCAAAACAGGAAACAGATTGTTTGCTGTCAACTTTATTAGGATTGCTGATGCTTATGCAATATTCTCCTGGAGACGTAATGGAAAAGGTTAATTGCAATGAAGATGACCCATATTTCTTATATTGGAATGGTAGTTCCTGATCTTCCTTCCCACCGTATGTTATTTTTCCAGTTAACTCGTTTTGACGAGCGAGTGACAATTTCCTTGTCTTACTTACGCTGAAACGGGATACCTTGACAAACGAGTTTGGGTCGTCGCTTAGATTAGGTACTCTCAATATGACCGTGATAGTACCTGCCTTTACTCTTACGGGAGAACTTGCTGGCCGCATTTACGGATTTTTTTGGCGGTCGCAGTGGAACATACGAAAAAGTACTCATCCAGGCCAAGGACACGGCGATGAACGAGATGGTTCAGAGAGCCCAGCAGATGGGGGCCAATGCTATCGTAGGTATCGACATTGACTATGAGACCATCGGGCAGGGCGGCTCAATGCTCATGGTGGCATGTAGTGGAACGGCGGTCGTCATTTGATAACCGCCGTTGCATAAACCCTGTAGTTTCAGCTTTACATAGAAATAAAAGGACAATACAATCTTGGTGAGTATTGTCCTTTTATGTTTCTCTTTTCTTCTCCCCTTACTTGCTGAAGTTGATGAGGGTAATCGTGGGATTTTCTGCCAAGAACTTGACTACATTGTCCTTGGAGATGTAATTGGGAGATGGGTAGGGCTGCTCGGAATGGGCGCCACCCTCCATCTTGTACCAATGGATGGAATACTCCCAGCTGAAGTCATACGATGCAGCGTCTATCTCGCCATATTCCTCGGGTGTTTTCGCTGTGGCTGTCACACGGCATTTTATAGGGTGTGTGCCTTCTTTCTTCTCACGGTAATCCCATTCCGTCACATCCTTGATTTCCTCCTCATGGCTCACTCCGTTGAAGTCGGTGTAGTAGGCCTTGATGGTGTAGAATTTCAGCAGACCGATGCCGGGGCGCAAGGTGTAATGTACGTTGGTGTAGTCGCGGTCGATATCCTTGTCGTCGTCGCCACATGCCGTGAGACACAGGCAGGCAAAACACACACAAGAGATAAATGCTGATAGATAAAGAATTATTTTCATATTGTTTTATTTATAAGGAGTAAATAGGAAGTTAAATAGGAAGTTAAGCGCTTCGTGCTGGACAATAGCCCACAGCGGAGTAATGTCCTTTTTAACTCCCACTTGAACTCCAATTTCTACTTCCATTTTTACTTCCCATACTTAATGAATTCTTTTAATTTTTCCAGCGCCTCCGCCATGTCTTTCACCACGATGTCGGCTCCGGCCTCACTCAAAGCCGCGTCGGGCAGAGGACCGGTGTTCACGGCGAGGGTGAAGATCCCGGCTGCTACGGCCGATTGTACACCGAGAGGTGCATTTTCCACCACGATGGCTTCCGAGGCATCAATACCCACCTTGTGCAGCCCCGCTAAGTAGGGCTCCGGCGAGGGCTTGCCGTTTCTCACGTCGAAGGCGGTCACTATATAACGCTTGTCGACCAGTCCGTGGAAGGTCTCGACCAGATTGTCGAGCAATGAGTGCTGTCCGCTGCCCGTCACCACGCCGATGGTGAAACCCTGACTGTGGAGCCAGGTCATCAGTTCTTCCACTCCCGCCATCTTCTTGGCGGGGGGGCAGGCGGCGAAGTAGTCGCATTTCACCTGGTACAGTCGTTGCGCCTCCTCGTCGGTCAGCTCGCGGTGCCATTGTTGGCGTGCCATCAGACGGATGGTTTCCACACCCCGCATCCCCTCATAGCGGTAGGCGTCTTCCTCGGTCATGCGGAGCCCGCTGTCGGCCATGCTCCGTTGCCATGAACTCGCGTGGTTGGGCATTGAGTTGAACAGCACCCCGTCCATGTCGAAGAGCACGGCTTGGGGCGTAAAACGCTCCAAGCCGTGTCGTTCCATATATGCTCGTATGGCGTCGTGCATTATGCTTCGTTGGCCAGACGTTCCTTGATGGCCTTGCTGTCGGCTTCATAGCCGGGTTTGTCGAGAAGGGCGAACATGTTCTTCTTGTATGCCTCCACACCGGGTTGGTTGAAGGGGTTCACACCGAGCACATTGCCGCTGATGCCGCAGGCTATCTCGAAGAAATAGATGAGCTGTCCGATGTAATACTCGTTGAGCTTGGGCACGGCGATGCGGATGTTGGGCACGCCGCCGTCGACATGTGCCAGACGAGTGCCCAGCTCGGCCATCTTGTTCACCTCATCCACGCGCTTGCCGGCGAGGAAGTTCAGACCGTCGAGATTCTCCTCATCCTTGGGGAAGAGCAACTGGCGGTTGGGTTCCTCGACGCTGATGACGGTTTCGAAGATGGTACGCTCACCTTCCTGTATCCATTGACCCATGGAGTGCAGGTCGGTGGTGAAGTCGCAGGAGGCGGGGAAGATGCCCTTGTTCTCCTTACCCTCGCTCTCTCCGTAGAGCTGTTTCCACCACTCGCTGATGAAATGGAGCTTAGGCTGGTAGTTCACCATGATCTCGATTTTCTTGCCTGCACCATAGAGGGCGTTGCGCACGGCGGCATACTGGGCGGCGGGATTCTCCTCGAAGGGGGTATCCTTGCCACACACGGCCTCCATCTCCTGTGCACCGGCCACCAACTGTTTGATGTCGAATCCGGCGCAGGCGATAGGCAGCAGTCCTACGGGGGTGAGCACCGAGAAGCGACCTCCCACATTGTCGGGGATGATGAAGCTGGTGTAACCCTCCTTGTCGGCACAGGTGCGTGCGGCACCGCGCTTGGCATCGGTGATGGCCACGATTACTTTCTTCGCCTCTTCCTTGCCACGCTGTGCTTCGCATTGCTTCTTCAGCAGACGGAAGGTGAGCGCCGTTTCGGTGGTGGTGCCCGACTTGGAGATATTGATCACACCGAACTTCTTGTCGCTCAGGTATTCGGTCAGCTCGCTCAGGTAGTCCTCGCCGATGTTGTTGCCGGCAAAGAGGATGGTGGGGTTCTTGCCGTCGCGTTGCAGCCAGGCGAACGAGTTGCCCAAGGCCTCGATCACGGCGCGGGCACCGAGGTAGCTGCCACCGATGCCGGCAACCACCACGGCCTCGCAGTTAGCGCGGAGCACGTCGGCGCAAGCCTGCACCTCGTCGAGGAAGGCGGGTGTGATGCTGGTGGGCAGATGGAGCCAACCGAGGAAGTCGTTGCCTGGGCAGGTTCCTGCCTCGAGAGCTTCCTGGGCAGCTTTCACTTGTGGTTCAAAACTCTTTACGGCGCCCTCGTTGAGGAATTGGGCGGCTTTTGAAATGTCTAATGCGATGTTCTTCATTGTTGTGTATGTTTCTGTTTCTCGTTTTTCATAAAGTTCTTTCAATGCTTCCATGGCGGCTTTCAGTTCGCTGGCATGCTTGAGCATTCGGTCTCGTAATAGTTTGTCTGTATCTCTGATGTCCATGGCAATGATGTTTGGTGCAAAGATAGTGCAAGTTGAGTGAAATACCAAATTTATTTGGATATTTCCGAAGCGCATCCTGTCTTATTCAAAGATAGTGAAAACCGAGGGAAGAACAAAATATGCTTGCATATTTTTTATTCCGAGGTGCATCCTGTCTTATTCAAAGATAGTGAAAACCGAGGGAAGAACAAAATATGCTTGCATATTTTTTATTCCGAGGTGCATCATTACTCACTCTCCACCAGTGTTCGGTCGAGGGCGATGGTTTTGGCACAGCCCGCCTCGCCGCAGATGACGTAGGGTAGTGCATCTTTCTCGCCGATTTTCTTCTCAAAGGCCGACTTGATGCGTGAACATTTTTCGTGGATACTGTTGTCGAGAGGGTCCACCAGCTTGGTGATACTCTTCTTGGCGCGTTCGTTCAGGTCCTTGCCCTTGACCCGCCGATATAACCGCGCCAGCTCATCGTGATAGTCGCAAAGATGCTTGAGATGGATTCCTTCGGGATGATGGAGAAACAAGAGATAGACGGCCTTGACTATCGGCTCCATCTGTATCTCCTTTGCCGGTTGGTAGTCGGTCAGCAGGATGCGGCAGTCGCCGGTGATGGCCAGGCGGCTCGGTGTTTTCTGGCTTTCGCGCTCGTCGTCCTCCTCTTCCTCCATCCTTAGTCGGCGCAGGGTCTTTCTGCATCGTTCGCCATTGAAACGCTCTTCGATCACTTGTCCGAACACATCGTGGGGAGATACATAGTCGAGCAGGGTCATGCACGACCGCAAGTAGACATCGGCATTGGTGAGTTGACGGTAAGGAAACAGGTCTTCCATGTTCTCGCCTTCAAGGATGCGGATGGCCACCGCGCGAAGGCGGGCACCATAGACGGGGTGCACCAGCAAGGTCCTGGCTTCCTGGGCATCGCTCTGGGCATAGTATTTTCCCTTGAACAGGAAGTCAAGCCCTTGACGGTTCTTGGCTTCGTCGTCGAAGATGGATTCCATATTTTTCTCCCTTGCCAACACTTTCACGAATTCGTGGGGCAGACTGACGTTGTCCATAGGCAATGCACGACGGAAGAGCGGGGCGATATCGGCATCGCGGAATCCCGCCTTGCCGCAGCCCACACGGGTAACCAGGAATTGCTGTTCGGGATGGTGGGAGGCATAATCGAGGAAACGGTTCACTGCATCGGACAGTCCTCTCTTCTCCCACATCTTTTTCCCTAACAGGGTGGGGTAGCCATTCATCTCCCACGGCAGTTGGTCGAAGTCCGTGGGGATGGCATACGACTGTCCCTGCGGTCCCTCAGCCTGTCCCATCACGGCACCAAACCGTTGGTAGGCCATCCATGAGGCGCCACCGAGATGCCGGCCGCTGGTGTTGCTGCCGAAAACGAAGATTTCATTGGATTTGAGGTGGTGGATGTGTGGTGGTGTGATGCGTTGAGGTGGGAAATCGTCTTTAGGCATGGATATGACGGGGTGTTGTTGGGGTGTATAAAGGATGATTAGCGGAAAGAGTCGGTGAGCAACTTGATTTCCACCTGTGGGGAGATACGCTCGTAGAGGATGTTGTAGACGGCATCGAGGATGGGCATGTTCACATGCATGCGGCGGTTGATCTCTTTCATGCACTTGGTGCCGAAAAAACCCTCGGCTATCATCTCCATCTCTATCTGTGCGCTCTTCACGCTGTAGCCTTTGCCTATCATCGTGCCAAACACACGGTTGCGGGAGAAATTGCTATAACCAGTGACCAGCAGGTCGCCTAAGTACACCGAATCGTAAATATGCCGTTCTAAGGGTTGGACGGCGGAAAGGAAACGCTGCATCTCCTGCACAGCGTTCGACATCAGTACGGCCTGGAAATTGTCGCCGTACTTCAGACCGCTGCAGATACCTGCGGCGATGGCGTAGACGTTCTTCAGCACCGAGGAATATTCTATGCCCAGCACGTCGGTGGAGGTCTTCGTCTTGATGAAACTGCTGGCGAGCACCTTGGTGAAGGCCTGTGCCTTCTCTTCGTCGGCACAGCCCACGGTGAGGTACGACAGTCGTTCCAAGGCCACCTCCTCGGCATGGGAGGGACCGCCGATGCAGGCCAACTGCGAATAGGGCACGTCGTACACCTGATGGAAATATTCCGAGCACACGAGGTTCTCATCAGGCACGATGCCCTTGATGGCTGTCACGATGAATTTCTCCTTGATGCGTGTGCGCAATTTCTTGAGGTGGTTTTTCAGGTATGGTGATGGGGTGACGAACACCAGCGTGTCGTATTGTTGCACTATCTTGTTGATGTCGCTGGAGAAAAAGATCTCTTCCACATCGAAATGTACGCTGGTCAGGTAGGCGGGGTTGTGGCTCATCCGCCGGAAGTCCTCGATGCGGTCGTCGCGACGCATATACCATCCTATGTGGTGGGTGTGTCCCACCACTATCTTGGCAATGGCGGTAGCCCAGCTACCTCCGCCAATGATGGCTATCTTCCCGCAGTCGTACATATTGAGGGTTTAGTGTTGAGGGTTTAGAGTTGAGGGCTTAGAGTTGAGGGTTTAGAGTTGAGGGTTTAGAGTTGAGGGTTTAGAGTTGAGGGTTTAGTGTTTAGGGTTCAGTTTGTACACTAAACCCTAAACCCTCTACCTTCAACATTTGTCTATCCAGCTCTGTATCTCTGTCACGGCAGGCTTTTGCATATCGAGCTTGTATTTCTTTAAGATATCGCCGATTTTCTGTTGCAGACCCTGTGCCTTCTCCTCCTTGATGTTGCTCACAAGGTTGAAGCCTGCCTTGCGAAGCACAGGCACCCATTCCTCGCCAACTCCTATCGCGGCCCATTCGGCTGGCGTGCTCTGTGGAATCTTCTTTTCCGGTTTCATCTGCGGGAAGAAGAGCACCTCCTGGATGAACGTCTTGCCGGTCATGAGCATTACCAGACGGTCGATGCCGATGCCGATGCCGCTGGTGGGAGGCATGCCATACTGTAAGGCACGTAGGAAATCCTGGTCGATGATCATCGCCTCGTCGTCGCCCTTGTCAGCCAGACGCATCTGCTCCTTGAAACGCTCCTCCTGGTCGATGGGGTCGTTGAGCTCGCTATAGGCGTTGGCCAGCTCCTTGCCGTTGACCATCAGCTCGAAGCGCTCGGTCAGTCCGGGCTTCGAACGGTGCATCTTCGTCAGCGGCGACATCTCCACGGGATAGTCGGTGATGAAGGTAGGTTGGATGAAGGTGCCTTCGCAGAATTCACCGAACAGTTCGTCGATGAGCTTGCCCTTGCCCATGGTCTCATCCACCTCCATGCCTTTCTCTATGCAGAAGGCGCGTATCTCCTCTTCGCTCTTGCCGTTCACGTCGAAGCCTGTCTTCTCCTTGATGGCGTCGAGGATGGGCAGTCGGCGGTAGGGAGCCTTGAACGAGATGATGTTGCCATCGACTTCACGCTCGGGCTTGCCATTCACGGCGATGCAGATGGTTTCCAACAGTTTCTCGGTGAACGACATCATCCAGTTGTAGTCCTTATACTGCACATACAGCTCCATGCAGGTGAACTCAGGGTTGTGGTTGCGGTCCATGCCCTCGTTGCGGAAGTTCTTGCCTATCTCGTACACACCCTCGAAACCGCCTACGATGAGTCGTTTGAGATACAGCTCGGTGGCGATACGCATATACATGTCTTGGTCGAGGGCGTTGAAGTGGGTGATGAAGGGGCGGGCGCTCGCACCGCCGGCAATCATCTGCAGGGTGGGGGTCTCCACCTCGGTATAACCTGCCTCGTCGAGCACGCGGCGCATGGTGCGTATCACCGTGGCGCGCTGGAGGAACGTGTCTTTCACCCCCTCGTTCACCACGAGGTCGACATAGCGCTGGCGATAGCGCAGCTCAGGGTCGTCGAACTTGTCGTAGGCCACACCATCCTTGTATTTCACGATGGGCAGGGGTTTGAGGCTCTTGGCTAGGAGGGTCAGCTCCTTGGCATGCACGCTGATCTCGCCCGTCTGTGTACGGAAAACGAAGCCTTTCACGCCCACGAAGTCGCCGATGTCCATCAATCGCTTGAATACGGTATTGTATAGGTCCTTGTTCTCGCCCGGACAGATATCGTCGCGGGTGATATACACTTGTATGCGTCCCTTTGAGTCTTGTATTTCGGCGAAGGAGGCTTTGCCCATCACGCGTCGGCTCATCAGTCGGCCGGCGATGCTGACCTCGCGCTGTGGCGCGTCGTCGGTGAATTCATCGCGTATGTCGGTGGAGAAGGCGTTGGTGGGATATTCGGCGGCGGGATAGGGGTCGATGCCCAGGTTGCGTAACTCTTGCAGGCTTTGTCTGCGTCCTATCTCTTGCTCACTAAGTTCTAAAATATTCATGATGTTTGCGTGTGCTTATTTTTTAATGCTGCAAAAATACAAAAAAAACGGCATAGCACCAAAAATAAGTTATAAAGTTGGCGCAATTCGGATAGTTTTATTTATCTTTGCATTCCAAACCCTTCGTAATGACGAACTTTTTGTGATGATTGAATGTTCTTAGACCGTCATGGTTTGATGTGTGGCACCTACTCACCCAGATTCATGATTGGAAGAATAAACATAAACACTAGTGCCAGGTAAATATTGCCAAAACCTTTATTCGCATTCTTTTATCGGTTATAATTTGAATCATCGATTTTCTTTAATTTTCAGATAAAGGTGTCCTCTAAAAGAAAGCCAACACAACCACTTGAGAGGAAATGAAAAGATGTTGCTATATAAGACACACCTGCTTGGCAATGGCAAGCAGGGAATAGTCACACACGGCTCTCTTTTGCTTAAAATGATATTTCCCCTTGTTGGAAACATAATCTATTTTTGTGTTCTTGTGTCGAAAAATCTGTTCTTGTGTTCTTGTGTCGAAAAATCTATTCTTTTGTTCCTTTGTCGAAAAAAAATCTGTTCCTTTGTCGTTTCTCGGAAATAATATGTTATTTTTGCATTGTCATTAACCGGAATACTATGGATGTAGAACGAATCCGTGAGATTATCAATAGTCAACCCAACCTGTCCACCGCCTTGGGTATGGAGTTTATCTCCACCCCCGACGATGATATGTGTATGGCCACCATGAAGGTGGATGAGCGCAACCGGCAGCCCTTCGGCTTCCTCAGTGGCGGTGCCTCGCTGGCGTTGGCCGAGAACCTGGCTGGTGTGGGCTCCTCGTCGTTGTGCCCTGGCAGCATCTGTGTGGGCATCAACGTCAGCGGCTCGCATGTCAAGGCAGTGGCCGAGGGCGATACCGTGACGGCCTTGGCCCGTCTTATCCAGAAAGGCAGGAAACTGCACGTGTGGAATGTGGAAATCACCGACAGCCATGGCGACATGATTTCCGTGGTCAGCGTAACCAATTATATCATTACTCCTAAGAAAGACACAAAATGAACGCATACGCATTATATCGGTTGCCTTATGCCAACCAATATGCCAAGGTGGAACAGGTGCAGGGGTCACCCTCGCGCCTATTGTCAGTGAATCAACTCAACGGAAAGAAGGGCTTCGTGTTCGCACCATTCTCACCCAGCATCGACGAACCTATCTATCTGATGGAGGGTCCGACGCAGCTACTCCCTTGCCCCCATGCCGATGGACCGACGACGCTGGCTCCGATGTCGGAGCAGCCAACGAGCCCAGATGGCTATTACCAACTCGATTTCGCCAATTTCTTCGCCCAGGTGCAGGTAGGCACGTTCCGCAAACTGGTTCTTTCCCGATGTATAGAACGTCCCGTGACGGAGGGACTTGATGCAGAACAGCTGTTCTTCAAGGCCTGTGCCATTTATCCCAGGATGTTCATCGCCTTGGTGCATATCAGCGACGAGCAGACGTGGCTCATGGCCACTCCGGAGATATTGCTTGAAGGGGGCGGCAACAACGAATGGCGCACCATTTCGCTGGCTGGCACTATGGATATGCGGGCTGCGAAGTGTGCCCCTTGGTCGGATATGGCCACGGCAGAAGATGCCAACCACGAACCTACGTTGGGCGAGGTGGGATGGTCGGACAAGAACATCCGTGAGCAACGTCTCGTAAGCACCTATATCGTGGAATGCCTGGAACGATTTGCCAGTAAGATACACGAGGAAGGGCCGCATACCGTCAGGGCGGGTCATCTGCTCCACCTCAGGAGCGATTTCACCTTTTCCATTGCCGACCCCACACGGCTGGGCTCACTCTTGGCGGCCTTGCATCCCACACCGGCGGTGTGCGGACTGCCCAAGCGCGAGGCTTTCGATTTCATCACCAAAAACGAGTCGTCGCCCCGGCATTATTACAGTGGCTTCTGTGGGCCGCTCTGCGATGGCGTCGAGGTGGAGGGTGCCAACACCCACCTCTTTGTCTCGCTACGCTGCATGCAGTTGGAGAAAGACAGGCAGCGGTTGTATGCCGGTGGTGGAATATTGCCGGAAAGCCAACTGCAATTGGAATGGAATGAGACGGAAACGAAGCTCGACACCATGAGGCGACTGTTGAACGTTGAACATTGAACGTTGAACATTGAACGTTGAACGTGATTTGTGGACTATTCTCTCATCCCTCACCTCTCACCCCTCACCTCTCACCCCTCACCTCTCACCCCTCACCTCTTAATAATATGTACACCAGCAAAGAAAACGTCAATATCCTTACCTCGCTGCTCGTCAGCCATCATGTCTATTCGGCGGTGGTGTGTCCAGGGTCGAGAAATGCACCTATCGTGCACAACCTCAATGAATGTCCCGACATCACCTGTTATCCTGTGACCGACGAGCGCAGCGCGGGATTTTTTGCCATCGGCCTAATTCAGGCCACGCAGATGCCCGTGGCGGTGTGTGTCACCTCGGGTTCAGCCCTGCTGAACCTGGCGCCGGCCGTGGCGGAGGCCAAATACCAACAGTTGCCCTTGGTGGTCATCTCCGCCGACCGTCCACAGGCATGGATCGACCAGTTGGATGGACAGACTATCCCTCAACCCGGGGCGTTGGCTCCATGGGTGCGGCGGTCGGTGTCGTTGCCCGAGCCTCACGACGAGGAGAGTCGCTGGCTGTGTAACCGCCTGGTCAACGAGGCTCTGTTGGATCTCTGCTTTCTCTCATGTGCCCCTGTGCATATCAATGTTCCCATATCCGAACCGCTGTTTGAGTTCTCCGTCAAAGTACTGCCTTATGAACGCGTCATCCGCCGCAATGATGTATCACCCGATAAGAACATCCTCATGGCGCGGGATTTCTTCGAAGCAGAACGTCCCATGATCGTCCTCGGTCAGGAATTCTCTTGGTGGGCCGCAGATGACGATGATGGTGAGTATGCCCAGTGCTTGGATTTCCTCGCCGATTACGGAGTGGTGCTCTCGGAAAGTCTCAACAACCACCTCTCGCATCATGTGGCTACCGAAAAAGCCATCACACTCATAGGCGACGACCCCGACTTTTTGCCCGATGTCATCATTTATATTGGTGGACATGTGGTCAGCAAGCGACTGAAGCGTTTGCTCCGCCGGGCAACCGAGGCCACGGTGTATATGGTGAACGACGATCCCGCCTTGCATGATGTGACCATGCACATGGACGAGATAGTGGTGGCTTCCTCGCATGACGTTTTGGTTGGAACGCTCCATTATTATTACCGCCACAATAGATTGGGACTGATCTTTCCTGCTATCGACGATGAACGGGCCGATGAGCCTTTGTTCAAGGTGAACCCAGCCCATGCGGCTTTCCATGACCGTTGGCAAAAGGTGTTGGACAAAGCCGAGAAAATGACCGAATCCTATGAGCCGGCCTATTCGCAGATGGCCACGGTGCGCTATTTCGAAGAGCAACTCTACGATATGGAGTATGATTTCCATGTGCATTACGGCAACAGCAGCGCCATCCGTCTGGCAAATATCTATGCCGCCCATCATGTGTGGTGCAATCGAGGGGTGAACGGCATCGAAGGGTCGTTGTCCACAGCCGTCGGCTTCGCTGCCTACCTTTTGGGGGAGGATTGCGACGACAAGGTGTTCTGCGTGCTCGGCGACCTGAGTTTCTTCTACGACCAGAATGCGCTGTGGAATGCTAACCTCGGTGGCAACCTACGCATCATCCTGCTCAACAATGGGGGAGGGGGCATCTTCCGCACCCTGCCGGGTCTGGAGAACAGCGACGCCCGCGACCGCATGGTGGCGGCATGCCATGAGACATCGGCACAGGGGATATGTACGCAGTGCGACATAGGCTATCTCAGGGCCACCAATATGGAGGAGATGCAGATGGGCGTGGTGCGGCTGCTCACCGAGGAGACACACCGACCGATGCTCTTGGAGGTGTTCACCAATGCCGACATCGACTATCGAATGCTCACGGGATTTTATGAAGATAAAGGGAGATAACCTGAATTCAACTGCAAACAAAAAATATTACGATCATGAGAGAATGGAAGAAAATACGTGATTTCGATGAAATACTCTTCGAAGAGTTCGAAGGGATAGCGAAAATCACCATCAACAGGCCTCGCTACCGCAACGCCTTTACTCCGAAAACGACACTCGAGTTGTCGCAGGCCTTCGCCTATTGTCGTGAGGCGGCGCGCTTGAGGGTGGTGTTACTCACCGGTGCCGGCGACAAGGCGTTCTGTTCGGGTGGAGACATGCATGTGAAAGGTCGTGGCGGATATATCGACGACGAGGGCGTGCCGCGCCTGAGTGTGCTCGATGTGCAGATGCAGATACGTCGTCTGCCCAAACCCGTCATCGCCATGGTCAATGGCTTTGCCATCGGCGGAGGCCACGTGCTCCACTTGGTCTGCGACCTCACTATCGCCTCCGAGAATGCCGTTTTCGGACAGACGGGTCCCAAGGTCGGCTCGTTCGACGCGGGCTTCGGCTCGTCGTATCTGGCACGAATCGTAGGTCAGAAGAAAGCGCGAGAGATATGGTTCCTCTGCCGGCAGTACTCAGCCCAAGAGGCGGAGCGCATGGGTATGGTCAACAAGGTGGTGCCCTTGGAGCGGCTTGAGGATGAATGTGTGGAATGGGCCAAGGTGATGATGGAACGCTCGCCCATAGCCCTGCGTATGATCAAGGCAGGGCTGAATGCCGAGCTCGATGGACAGGCTGGTATTCAACAGTTGGCGGGCGATGCCACCATGCTCTACTATTTCCTCGACGAGGCGCAAGAGGGCGGCAAGGCGTTCCTTGAGAAACGCAAGCCCGATTTCGAACAGTATCCGAAAATTCCTTGAAGAATGTAGAATTTTGAGTGTTGAATGTTGAATGATTGCTTCGCAATGAAGAATGAAGAATGATGAATTCAGGACTCTCAATTCAACATTCACAATTCAACATTTAAAAATCGCGTTAGCCACTACTCAACACACAACACTCAACATTCTACTTGTGTTTCTGGTAATAATCCAGTCCGCGGTGCACGTTCTCAATCACCGCTTTCGACGAGTAAGTGGCTCCAGTCACGGCGTCCACCTTGGCACTGCGGGCGGCTTTCACCGTCATGCCGTTCCACTTGGTGAGCAGGGCCTTTTTCACCTTAGCGAAATATTTGGGCGTCTCTTGGTTCGGCAGGGCCTCGATCTTTTCCACCTTTCCTTTCTTTATGTAAATCTTCAGCGGGGTGGTTCCTACGTAGCCTTCTACGTCCTTGGCCAGCGTCGTGGTGTTCACCACCGTCGACGCTCCTACTTTGCTTATCACTCCCTTGTCGCCGGGCATGGCACTCATCAAGATGAGTGCCGCTGCACATACTGTCGATGTTAAGAATAGTTTCTTTCTCATGTCTGTTATTTTTTTATTTAATTAGGAAGTATAATTGGAATTATAGTTGGAAGTAAAATTGGAAGTTAAGCACTTCGTGCTGGACAATAGTCCACAGCGGAGTAATGTCCTTTTTAACTTCCCTTTTAGTTTCCCTTTTAACTCCCTATAAAAAATCATACCAATCGTCCGATGAGTTTCTCGCGATCACCGGGGAGCATGTCGATGACGGGAATTTCAATCATCGTATAGCAGCCGGGTTGTTGGCGTAGCGACGCACGCGCCACATTCACCAGCACCTGTGCGGTCAGGGCGGGGTTGTTGATGCTCATGTTGAATTCGAAGCGTTGGTTCTGTGTCTGGCCGCTCACTCCTTTGCGTACCAGGTTCACCCCATGACCCATGTCGCGCACGGCATCCACCGACTCCACGGCGAACACATGTGTCTCATCGTGGGCGAAATAGGGGTCGGCCTTGATGGCCTTGGTCACCTCTTCTAATGAGGCTCCTTCCTCTAACTCCACATATACCATACGGCGGTGGATGCCCTCACCCAGAGGGATGGTCACGGAAAGGGCGTTCTTCACCCCCTTCTTGGAGCGTACGCACACGGAATGTCCCATCGACATGCCAGGGCCGAAATTGGTGTAGCTCAGACCTTTGGGTGCCAGGCTCTCCATCAGGGTGCGCACGATGCTGTCCGATCCGGGGTCCCACCCTGCGGCAATGACGCTTACCCGACCATGCTCCTTGCAGAGGGGCATCAGACGAGCGCGGTAGTCAACGATGTTGGTGTGGATGTCGAAACTGTCTACGGTGTTGATGCCTAAGGGCAATATCTGCTTGGCATACTCTTCGCACGAGCGGGTGGGGGTGGCGAGAATGGCCACATCCACATCCTTCAATTCCTTGATGTCGCTCACCACCTCATAGGGTGCCAGTTCCAGCGGTTTGTTCTCACTCCCCTTGCGGCGTACCACGCCGGCTATTTCGAAATCCTCGGCGGCTTCCAAAGCCTGGATGGTATAGCGTCCGATATTGCCATAACCAACTACGGCTGCTCTTATTTTCTTCATTTTAGATACATTATTGGTGAATATTCTAACAAATCGCTGCAAAAGTACAAATTTTCCATGACAAATTGCTGTAATTTGCGAGAATATTTTATCTTTTTGTGTAAATGGACGGGTGCTTGCTTTCTTTCTTAGTTTTCACTCTGTTGCCATTTTTTCTATCTTCTCGGGTTGCATGTTGAGTGTGGCGGCTATGGCTTCTATGCTCATACCGGCGGAACGGAAAGCCTGGACCGCTTTTTTCAAGGAAAGGTCTTTCTGCTCCAACTCCGCCTTGTTCTGCTCCAGTTCGGCCTTGTTCTGCTCCAGTTCGGCCTTGTTCTGCTCCAGTTCGGCCTTGTTCTGCTCCAGTTCGGCCTTGTTCTGCTCCAACTCCGCCTTGTTCTGCTCCAACTCCGCCTTGTTCTGCTCCAACTCCGCCTTATTCTGTCGGATAAGGTTTTCCTGTTCCTTGATGAAAACCTTTTGTTGGGCTATCTGCTTGGCTTTTAGCAGTATCTCCGTATCCCGCTTCTCTATGACGGAGAAATACTCGTCTTCCACATTCATGTCCATACGCATGTCGGCATCCGATGCTGCCGCGAGCAACCGGCGCAGGATATGCTGCATCTCGTCGTCACCGGCGTAGGTCCTGTCGTCGATGGCGAGCATCTGTTGGTTGCCGTTGACCATACGCGTTTGGTCGAAGATACTTAGCACCTTGTCCAACCGGTTGTTGATCTGTCCATGCAGACGGGGTATCTGCACGATGATGCTGTCGTGGGTGAGACTGTCGACAAAGGGGTTGGGGAGCCCTTTCTTCACCTCTTTGCCATCATAGTCATAAGAACGGTGGTTCACATAAAGCACAGGCTCTTCTATCTCGCCCACCTTGTGGCCCAACAGATACACCGCCACCATGGGCAGGGCGTTGCCGTCCTTGCTGTCCTCCTTGATATTGCGTTTGTCTTGGTATTGCACGCCGAGGTACTGTCGGAAACGTAGGGCCTCCGTCTCCAGCCACGTCTTCTGTAGTTCCACGAGAATCAGGCGTTCCGTGCCATCATCTTCGCGAACGGTGGCACCGAAGTCGATGCGGAACACGGAGAGCGTGTCGCGCTTGTCGTTGGCGTATTCGTGGGGGCGCACCTCCACTTTCACGATATTTTTCTTCAGCAGGGCCGACAGGATGGTGCGGGCGATGCGCTCATCCTCCATCAGGTATTTGAATACGGCGTCGTAGATCGGGTTGGCTATGGTCATGTTCATAGGGGGGGTATGATTTGTTTATGCAAAGTTAGTGCAAATCGAGCACAATACAAAATGAAAATACTACTTTTTCATTTTTTTCGTATATAGGCCCGTGTAGGGGCGGAGCCGCCGGCCCCAATGGCAACAGTATTTTCCTCCCCGCTGCGGGCTACCGATGTGAAGGCGAGTTGAACGAACTTAGCTCGAACGGCAAGTACTGGTCGTCGTCGCTTTTCCAGTGGACCACTTGCAGTGCCTTTGAGTTGCTCTTCCGTTCTAGGAGCACGGGCTGGCAGAGCGACTACCGCTATTATGGTCAGTCGGTTCGCCCAGTGCTCGGTAATTGAGTGCATCTTTGACGCAACCCCACCGCGCCGCACGCAAAATCCGCGTGTGCCCTGCGGTGAGGCCAAATCCCAGGTTTGGTAAATTCTAAATAAAGTTAAAATAAATAATAAATCTTAATTCTTTGCTTCTACAGGCCCGCTCCCGGTGGTTATCACATAAAAAGATAGTACCTTTGCAGTCCGATTATTACGGGGGAGTCTTAGAACCCCGCGGATGTGCGTGTTAATAGCCGTGCCTTTGGCCGGGCAGGGTGGTTAGTGAATCGTCATCCAATGTGATAAAAAACGTTTTTTAGTAGTAAATCTAACATTTAAAAATGAACACTTTAAGTTACAAGACTATTTCCGTCAATAAGGAAACAGCCAAGAAAGAGTGGGTGGTTATCGACGCTACCGACCAAGTAGTGGGTCGTCTGAGCTCGAAAGTAGCCAAACTGCTCCGTGGGAAATACAAACCCACCTTCACGCCGCATGTAGACTGTGGCGACAACGTCATCATCATCAACGCAGCCAAGGTGGTGTTCACCGGTAAGAAAGAGACCGACAAGGTGTACACCCGCTATACTGGTTATCCGGGCGGACAGCGTTTCAATACTCCTGCTGAACTTCGCAAGCGCGAAGACGGCGTGGAGCGCATCCTCCGTCATGCTGTGAAGGGCATGCTCCCCAAAGGACCCCTCGGTCGCAGCCTTCTCAAAAACCTCTATATCTATAATGGTACAGAGCACAAGCACGAGGCCCAGAAACCCAAGGCAATTGATATTAACCAGTATAAATAATAAAATAGGATGGAATTGATTAATGCAATAGGTCGCCGCAAAAGCGCCGTAGCACGCGTCTATGTGAGCGAAGGTACAGGCAAGATTACCATTAACAAGAAAGACCTGACCGAATATTTCCCCTCAGCAATCCTGCAGTACGTGGTCAAACAACCGCTCAACCTGCTCGAAGTGGCTGAGAAGTACGACATCAAGGCTAACCTCGATGGAGGCGGCTTTACCGGACAGAGCCAAGCTCTCCGCCTGGCTATCGCCCGCGCTTTGGTGAAAATCAATGCCGAGGACAAGAAGAACCTCAAGGACAATGGTTTCCTCACCCGCGACTCTCGTGCCGTGGAGCGCAAGAAACCGGGTCAGCCCAAGGCTCGTCGTCGCTTCCAGTTCAGCAAGCGTTAATTTCAGGAGGTTAGGAGTTCAGAAGTTTAGGAGTTTAGACAATAGTCGGAGTTCAGACGATAGTCTGCTGATTATCGGCGACTTCCAACTTTAAGCTTCACACCTGATTAGGTTTAGCATCCAAACCGTGAGGACCCGCGCTGCGGTTACCCCATGGTTGGTTCAGAAAGAAACTAAAAGGAAAGTAAACAATTTAAAATCATTCAACAAATGTCAAGAACAAATTTTGATATGCTGCTGGAGGCTGGTTGCCATTTCGGACACCTCCGCCGCAAGTGGAATCCCGCCATGGCTCCCTACATCTTCATGGAGCGTAATGGCATTCATATCATCGACCTGCACAAGACCGTGGCCAAGATTGACGAGGCCGCCGAGGCTCTCAAGCAGATCGCCAAGCAGGGAAAGAAAATCCTCTTCGTCGCTACTAAAAAACAGGCCAAGAACATCATCGCCGAGAAAGCCGAGAGCATCAACATGCCTTACGTTATCGAGCGCTGGCCGGGCGGCATGCTCACCAACTTCCCCACCATCCGCAAGGCCGTGAAGAAGATGTCGAATATCGACAAGCTGATGAGCGATGGCACCTACGCCAACCTCTCGAAGCGCGAGCTGCTGCAGGTGACACGCCAGCGTGCCAAGCTGGAGAAGAACCTCGGTTCCATCGCCGACCTCACACGTCTGCCCTCCGCGCTCTTCGTGGTCGATGTGATGAAGGAGAACATCGCAGTGAAAGAGGCACAGCGCCTCGGTATCCCCGTGTTCGCCATCGTCGACACCAACTCCAACCCCAATGAGGTGGATTACGTGATCCCCGCCAACGACGACGCCAAGGACAGCATCAACGTCATCCTGACCGCTTGCTGCGAGGCCATCGCCGAAGGTCTGGAGGAGCGCAAGGCTGAAAAGGCCGACGAGAAAGCCGCTGCCGAGCAGGCCGAGGAACCGGCAGAGCGCCCGCAACGCCGCGTACGCCGCGCCCGCAAGGATGAGGCTCCCGCACAGGAGGCTGAGGCTGCTGCCGAAGCAGAAGCCGCTCCCGAGGCTGAGGCTGAGGCTCCCGCCGCTGAATAAATCCTATCGTTGGATGAGTCCGACCTGTCTGACCAGTCCGACAAAAAGCAAAATTTTTAACCCACATAACAAAATACAACAATGGCTGTTACAATAGCTGACATACAGAAACTTCGTAAGATGACCGGTGCCGGTCTCGCCGACTGCAAGAAGGCGCTCACCGAGGCCGAAGGCGATATCGAAAAGGCCATCGAGCTGGTGCGCCAGCGTGGCTTGGCCATCGCCGCCAAACGTTCCGACCGCGAAACCTCCAACGGTTGCGTGCTCGTCAAGGTGGAGGAGGGCTTCGGCGCCATGATAGCCCTGAAGTGCGAGACCGATTTCGTGGCCAATGGCAAAGACTTCATCGCACTCACACAATCCATTCTCGACGCCGCCGTGGAGAACCGCTGCAAGAGCATCGAGGAGGTGAAGGAACTCGCCCTCGCCGACGGACAGAAGGTGGCCGACGCTGTGGTCCAGCGTTCAGGTATCACGGGTGAGAAGATGGAACTCGATGGCTATCTCTTCATCGAGGGCGACAACATCTACGCCTACAACCACCAGAACAAGAACCTCCTCTGCGCCATGGTGCAGCTGAACAAAGCGGCCGAGGAGCAGGGACACAACCTGACGCTCCAGGTGGCCAACACCAACCCGCTGGGTCTCGACGTCGACAGCATCCCCGAGTCGGTCAAGGAGAGCGAGCTCAAGGTGGCTATCGAGAAGACCAAGCAGGAGCAGGTGCAGAAGGCCGTGGAGGCTGCCCTGAAGAAAGCAGGCTTCAACCTCTATATCGCTGAGAACGAGGAGCACCTCGCCGAGGGTATCGCCAAGAAGGAGATCACCGAGGAGCAGGCTCAGGAGATTCGCGACCTGAAGGTGCGCGTGGCTGAGGAGAAAGCCGCCAACCTGCCCGAACAGATGGTGCAGAACATCGCTCAGGGTCGTCTGCAGAAATTCTTCAAGGATTCCTGCCTCGTGAAACAGGAGTATATCTGGGATACCAAGATGAGCGTGGCCGACTACCTCAAGAGTGCCGACAAGGAACTCAAGGTGCTCGACTTCAAGCGTTTCACCCTGCGCGCCGAGTAATTCCTTACGGATAAACACTATAAAAAGCATGCATCGCACCACGGTGCATGCTTTTTTCTTTTTAGGAGTTGAAAAGGAATGAAAATCTTTGCCATAGGGATGAACTATCCCGCACACAATAAAGAGCAAGATGTTACGTTATTGAATAACGGAGAACCTGTGCTTTACACCAAACCCGACTCCGCACTGCTCAAAAACCGTAAGCCCTTCTTCCTGCCCGACGAACTGGGTAGGGTGGAGGCACAGGCCGAACTAGTGGTGCGAATCAACAGGTTGGGAAAGGGGATTCCCGAGCGCTTCGCCCATCGCTATTACGATGCGTTCACCGTGGGCGTCAACTTCGTGGCGGTCGACCTGTTGCAGCGCCTTCGACGGCAGGGCCTGCCGTGGGACAGCGCAGTGGGCTTCGACGGCGCGGCGGTTTTGGGCGACTGGGTGGAGAAAGACCTGCTGCCGGCTGTCGGCGACCTCTCCTTCGCGCTCCATATCAATGGACGGGTCATGCAAGAGGGCCATGTGGCGCAGATGCGGTGTCATGTCGACGCTCTGATAGCTTACATCAGCCGTTACGTGACGCTCCGCACCGGCGATATCCTCTTTACGGGAACTCCCTCATCGGCTCCCGCCGTGGCCGTCGACGACCAGGTGGAGGGCTATCTGCAGGGCAACAGGGTCTTGCTGTTCAATGTGAAATAGTTTCTATGCGTAAGTCATTGCGATATATCTTTACGGCGTGGCTCTTGTTGTGCGGCTTGCAGGCAAGTGCCCAACGCTTCTTCAACCTCACGGCCGAGGAGGTGAGCATCGATAGTGTCTTGCCTCGTTTCGCCTGCTCCATACCCTTGGGTGCCCATTTCGCCGACTCCATCTACCGGGTGAGCATCGACTATCCTGAGTTCATACCCATGAGCGAGCGCGACAAGCGGGAATATCGGCGCATCACGCAGAACGCGTTGCCTGAGATGCCGCAGGTGGAACAGCATGTGGTGGTCGACAGGAAGAAAGGGGCGCTGGAGGTGTCGTTCGTGCCGCTGGTGCACCGCGATGGCAAAGACCTCATCTTGGTGAGTTTCATGATACGTGTCGAGGCGGAGCCGAGAAACACGCCTAGGCGTGCCCCGGCGTTGGCTGCATCACAGGCCGCTCGCTATGCCGAGCATTCGGTGTTGCAGTCGGGCCGGTGGGCGAAGATACAGGTACCCGCCACTGGGGTCTACCAACTCACCGCCGAGGTGATATCCAAGGCGGGATTCTCCGACATGAGCCGGGTGCGTATCTATGGATATGGGGGCAACCTGCAGAACGAACAGCTCGTAGGCAGCGAACTACAGGCACTCGACGACCTGAAGGAGGTGCCCTCGTGCATGGTCAACGGCCGACGCCTCTTCCATGCCAAGGGACCCGTGCATTGGAAAGAGCGGTCCGATATACGCACGCGCAATCCCTATTCCAACAGCGGATGCTACTTTATCACCGAACTGGAGGGCGAACCGCTGATGGTCGACAGCGCGGCTTTCGTGTCAGCCTTCTATCCCGCCAACAGCGATTACCACACCTTGCACGAGGTGGACAACTTCTCATGGTTCTACGGCGGGCGCAACCTCTTCGAGAACACTCCCATCAACTTAGGCGCATCGAAGGACTATACTGTGGCCGCACCTAATGGCGCAGCCTCCTCTGGCAAGGTCAGGGTTAGGGTGAGCGCAGGGTCCACCAGCGTGGCGCAGGTGTCGGTCAATGGCGAGGTGTTGGGCACGCTGAGGATGACCCTCGGCGACCATAGTTATGGCGACATGGCACTGGGCACCTACAACGTCGAGCTGCAACCATCCAACACCATCACCATCACCACTCTCAGTGGCGGACCGGTAAGGCTCGATTTCATCGACATAGAGACGGAGACCCCTCGGGCCGAGCCTCGGTTGAGTGGCTCCTTCCCGGCTGCGGAATATATGTACAACATCACCAACCAGGACCACCATGCCGACGGCTTCGCCGATATGGTGATCATCATACCCACCACGCAGACGTGGCTGGCTCAGGCCCAACGGTTGGCGGATTACCATGCCCGGCATGACGGCATGAGGGTCAATATTGTGCCGGCTGATGAACTGTTCAATGAGTTCTCCTCGGGCACTCCCGATGCCAACGCTTACCGGCGTTACCTTAAAATGCTCTACGACAGGGCTGAAACCCAGTCCGACATGCCTTCCTACCTGTTGCTCTTCGGCGATTGCTATTGGGACAACCGAATGGTCACCTCGTCGACCAAGGGGCTCTCCCCCGACGACTTCCTGCTGTGCTTCGAGAGCGAGAACTCTTTCAGCACCACCGACTGCTTTGTCGACGACGGCTTCTTCTGCCTCCTCGACGATGGAGAGGGGTCGAGCATACTCACCAGCGACAAACTGGATGTGGCGGTGGGACGGTTCCCCGTCCGCACGGAGGACCAGGCGCGTGTGGTGGTC
The DNA here is from genome assembly GCA_900316685.1 of uncultured Prevotellaceae bacterium. Lineage (GTDB taxonomy): Bacteria > Bacteroidota > Bacteroidia > Bacteroidales > Bacteroidaceae > Prevotella. The sequence goes on from ONDS01000002.1 coordinate 124,596, forward strand.
GACAAGAGTATCAACTACATGGACAACAAGGATGCTGGCGACTGGCAGAACACCATCATGTTCATGGCTGATGACGGCAACAACAACCTCCACATGACGGATGTAAACCAGGTGGCCAACTATATCGAGGGCCTCTATCCGGGCTTCTATTGCAAGAAAGTGATGTGGGATGCTTATAAGATGGTGGCGTCGGCCACAGGAAACTCCTACCCGGAAGTGACCGACATCATCAAGCAGCAGCAACAGCAGGGAGCACTCATCATGGACTATGGCGGCCATGGCTCGGAAATCAGCATCTCTCACGAGAGGGTGCTCAAACTGGCTGATTTCCAGGCTTTCAGTAATACGCACATGCCGCTGTGGATTACAGCTTCGTGTGATGTGATGCCCTTTGACGGTCCTACGGCGAACATCGGCGAGGAATGTCTGCTCAACAGCCGTGGAGGCTCCATGGCGTTCTTCGGCACCACACGCACGGTATGGACCAACTACAACAAAGTCATCAACCGCGCCTTCCTGCGCTATGTGCTCAGCACCGTCGATGGCAAACCCATCACGCTCGGCGAGGCGCAACGGCTGACGAAGAATCACCTCATCACCTCGGGCGAAGACCTCACCGCCAACAAACTGCAATATTCGCTGCTCGGCGACCCGGCCCTGGCGCTCAACCGACCCATGGCGAAGATAGTGGTCGACAGTATCAATGGCATGAAGGCCGATGCCGCTGCCATCACTAATCTGGCGGGGGGCTCGGTGGCTCGTGTGACGGGACATGTGGAAACACAGGGAGTCCTTGACAGTGACTTCAACGGGATGGTGACGGTGGTGGTGCGCGACACCAAGGAGACCATCACTTGCAACCTGAACCCTTCTTCCGAAGCCACCACGCCGTTCTCCTTCGAGGATAGGCAGAATGTGCTGTTCAACGGTGCCGACAGCGTGAGGGCAGGACGCTTCGCCTTCACCTTCGCCGTACCCATGGACATCAACTATGAGGAGGGCACGGGTGCGATGACCTTCTTCGCACTCAACAGCGACAAGAGCCGCTCGGCCAATGGCAACTTCGAACGGTTCTACGTCAATGGCAGCACTTCGACACCCAACGACTCCATCGGACCGTCTATCTATTGCTACCTCAATTCGCCCTCGTTCATCAATGGCGGAAAGGTGAACAGCACACCGTATTTCGTGGCACAGGTGACCGACAAGGATGGTGTGAACGCCTCGGGAACGGGCATAGGCCACGACCTGGAACTCATTATCGATGGGGAGATGGCGCGTACCTATATACTCAACGACCATTTTACCTACGACTTCGGCACCTATACCAGCGGACAGACCTATTACAACATACCGGAATTGTCGGCGGGCATGCACCGACTGAAATTCAGGGCTTGGGACATCCTCAACAACTCGTCGACGGCGGAACTGTCGTTCGAGGTTGTCAACGGGCTCGAACCGCATCTCTTCAGCGTGAGTTGCACTGACAACCCGGCAACCACCACCACCACCTTCATCCTCAACCACGACAGGAGCGGGAGCCAGGTGGATGTGGAGCTGGAGGTGTTCGACCTCAGTGGCCGACTGCTGTGGCGACACGGGGAGAACGGCGTGAGCACCGGCAATACCTACACCATACAGTGGGACCTGACGGTCGACGGCGGACAACGCCTGCAGACGGGCGTCTACCTCTATCGCGCGCTCATCGGCAGCGATGGCAGCCAAAAGGCATCGAAGGCCAAGAAACTCATCATCATAGGCAATAATTAAACGCTCAAAACGTTATTCTTTAGCACTAAACCATAAGCTGGAAAATGAAGAATCATAAAAGAATAGTCCTTGCCGCTCTCTTGTCGCTCATGGTGACAAGTATCTACGCGCAGAAAGAGGATATGTTCAACCCTGTCAACACCTCCGTCACCTCGCAGATGATCGCCCCGGATGCCAGGGCGGCGGGTATGGGCGACGTGGGTGCCGCTACCGACCCCGATGCGCTGTCGCAATTCTGGAACCCGGCGAAATATCCGTTCACCATCTCAAGGGCGGGCGTGGCGCTGAGCTACACGCCGTGGCTCAGACAACTGGTCAACGATATGTATATGGGTTATCTCTCGGGGTATTACCGCATCGGCGACTACAGTGCCGTGAGTGGTTCCTTGCGCTATTTCTCACTTGGTGAGGTGTATACGAGCAGTAGTCTCGACGCATCCAACGATATGACCATACGTCCCTACGAGATGTCGTTCGACGTGGCTTATTCGCTGATGCTGAGCGAGAAATTCTCTCTCGGCGCCGCTGTGCGCTGGATTCATTCCGACCTGACGTACGACTATACGGAGGATACGAGTCCTGGCAATGCCTTCGCTGCCGACGTGGCACTTTACTATCAGGACTATCTCAACATCGGCTCCCGAGAGTGCCAGATAGGACTGGGTATGAACGTCAGCAACATCGGTAGTAAGATAACCTTCGGTGGCGACGACAACAGCGAGTTCATACCTACCAACCTGCGTGTGGGTGCTGCCCTTATGGTGCCTATCGACGAGTATAACCGGTTCACCATCGCCGCCGATGCCAACAAATTGCTGGTGCCCACCTATCCCAAGCAGAACGAGGGTGAGACAACGGAGGATTACCAAGAGCGTGTGCAGAAGGATTATTACGATGTGTCGAGCATCAGCGGTATCTTCAAGAGCTTCGGCGACGCGCCCAATGGCTTCAAGGAAGAGATGGAGGAGATACAATGGAGCGTGGGTGCCGAGTATATTTACCATGACCAGTTCTCCATCCGTGCGGGCTATCATCACGAGAGCGAAAACAAGGGTAACCGTAAGTACTTCACCGTGGGTGCCGGTTTCCGGATGAGTGTCTTCTCGCTCGATGCAGGCTATGTCATCGCTACGGCCAAGAGCAACCCGCTCGACCAGACCTTGCGCTTCACCCTCTCTTTCGATATGGATGGCATCAAGGATCTCTTCCGCAAGAGATAAATGTTGAGTGATGAGTGTTGAGTGATGAGTGTTGAGTGTTGAGTGTTGAGTGTTTAGGGTTTAGTGTTGAGTGTTTAGTGTTTAGGGTTTAGTGTTCTAAGCATATCCCTCACCCCTCACCCCTCACCCCTCATCCCTCACCCCTCACCTCTTACCCCTCACCTCTCACCTCTCACCCCTCACCTCTATCTTTCTTAACTCTTAATTCTTAATTCTTAACTTATATGATACGCGTAGGAATGGGATATGATGTCCACCGATTAGTGGAAGGAAGGGCATTGTGGCTGGGGGGAATAAAGATTCCCCATACACTCGGACTCCTCGGCCACAGCGATGCCGATGTGCTCATACATGCCATTTGTGATGCGCTCCTCGGGGCGGCGAACATGCGCGACATAGGTTATCACTTCCCCGACACGTCCGACGACACGCTGGACATGGACAGCAAGATCATCCTGAAAAAAACCATAGAACTTCTGGCTTCGAAAGGCTATCGCGTAGGTAACATTGACGCTACGGTCTGTGCCGAGCGACCAAAGATCAACCCTCACGTGCCCGCCATGCGCGCTTGTATGGCACAGGTGATGGGCATCGACGAGGACTGCATTTCCATCAAGGCCACCACTACCGAACGTCTCGGCTTCACCGGCCGTGAAGAGGGCATCAGCGCCTATGCCGTGGCACTCATTGAAAAGTGAATTCGTAATATTTCGCGGTCAATGTAAGGCAATTCGCATAAAAGAATCAACCGCTGTAATTTAAGTGAAAAAACGAACACGAATTCTCTGATCTTCACGAATAATAAACAACCACGAATCTCACAAATCGCACGAATTCTCCGAACTTCAATTATAATCAACTACGAATTTCTCGAATTCTCCGAACTTCACGAATTATAAATAACTACGAATTCCTCGAATTGCACAAATTCTCCGAACTTCACTCTAGGGCGAAGTAACTCTCTCCCCTCCTTTTCCAAAGGAGGGGCAGGGGTGGTTTGTAAAATAACGTCCCAACCTCTTTTCCTTCTCCCTCCCTTTGGGAGGGTCGGTGTGGGTGTCAAGTGTGGTTTGTAAAAAAACGTCTCAACCTCTTTTCCTTCTCCCTCCCTTTGGGAGGGTCGGTGTGGGTGTCATTTCATGTCATCAAGCTGCTTTGTTCCTTTGTCCTTATGTCTAATAAATCATAATTTGTCCTTGTGTCTAAAAGCAGATAAAAAAAGTACGCTGCAACCCTCAACGAGCAGCAGCGTACGAGCCTATGTTTAACTAAAAATCCTTTTTCAAAAAAACCAAAGGGAACCTCACGGCCTCCTTTGTTGTCCGATTTAACAATCTTACTTAAATTACCTTAAACCTAATAACTAAAAACCTAAATCTATTACTACTAACCTAAACAATCTATTAACCTTTTGACGATGCAAAGATACAACGAAAAATCGCTCTTGTCAATACTTATCAGCGTAAATTCCTTATTTTTCTGCCTTTTCTTGATTTAAATCAATTGTTGTGTGCGTTAACAGTTACTTTTTTTATCACTTTTCTTTGTTTTACATCGAAATTGATGTATCTTTGTCGTACCGAAAAAAAGACAACAATGAGAGTTCTAATCGTTAATACCAGCGAAAAAACCGGTGGAGCGGCAGTGGCGGCCAACCGGTTGATGGAAGCGCTCAACAACAATGGCGTGAAAGCCAAGATGTTGGTGCGCGACAAGGAGACAGACAACATCACCGTGGTGGGGTATAAACAGACTTTGCGTTCGCAATGGAAATTCTTCTGGGAACGTTGGTCGATATACAGCAACCTGCATTTCTCACGCAAGCATCTTTTCGAGGTGGATATCGCCAATACAGGACATGATATCACCACGCTGAGAGAGTTTAAGGAGGCCGACATCATACACCTCAGCTGGATCAACCAGGGTATGCTCTCCTTAGCCAACATACGCAAGATCCTGCTCTCGGGAAAACCCGTGGTATGGACCATGCACGATGCATGGCCCGCAACGGCCATTTGCCATTACCCCCACGGATGCATGGCCTTTGCCAACGTATGTCGCAACTGCCGCTTCCTCCCGGGAGAGGGCTCGCGCAAAGACCTCGCCAACCGTGTGTGGCTGCGCAAGAAGGCGATGCTCGAAGGACAGCATATCACCTTCGTGGCTTGCAGCCGATGGCTCGAAGGACAGGCCAAGAAGAGCGCCTTGCTCACCGGACAGCATATCTACAACATACCCAACCCCATCGATACGCATGTGTTCTGTAAGAAGGACAAGAAAGAGGCTCGTTCGCAAGTGGGGCTGCCGCTCGACAAACGTATCATCCTCTTCGTGTCGCAGAGGGTGACCGAACGGCGTAAGGGCATGGACTTCATGATCGAGGCGGTAGACCGACTCGTCCACGACCATCCCGAGATGAAGGACAATACCGTCATCGCCATCATGGGCGGCCATTCCGAGGACTTCGGCAATCACCTCCGATTGCCCGTCTATCCGCTGGGCTATATCAACGACGAGAAGAAGATTGTGGATGTATATAATGCCGCCGACTTGTTTGTGTTGCCGTCGCTCGAAGACAACCTGCCCAACACCATCATGGAGGCCCTGGCTTGCGGAGTGCCTGCCGTGGGATTCAAGACGGGTGGCATTCCCGAGGAGATAGACCACAAGAAAAACGGCTATGTGGCGGAATACCGCAATTCAGCCGACCTGGCCAAAGGCATCTACTGGTGTCTTGAAGAGGCCGATTATGAGGAACTCTCCGAGTCGGCACTGCGCAAGGTCGCGCAAAACTATTCCCAGCACAATGTGGCGCTCAAATACATCGAGGTGTACAACGAGGCTCTCGCTTACAAGGATTATAAGATATGATTTGCATCAGTCTCGTCACCATCACCTTCCAGGCGGCGGATGTCATCGAGCCTACGCTTGACAGCGTGATGCGACAGACGTATGAGAACGTGGAGCATATCATCATCGATGGGGCTTCCACCGATGCTACGCTCGATAAGGCCCACGAATACAAGAAACGGTCCGACGAGGAAGAGAACGGCCATAGCGTGACCATCATATCCGAACCCGACAAGGGTATCTACGATGCCATGAACAAGGGCTTGGCGCGCGCCACAGGCGAATACGTGTGCTTCCTCAATGCCGGCGACCGATTGCCCGAGGCTGATACCTTGGAGAAGGTGGCGGCGGTGGCCATGGGGGCCGGCGACGGCGACATGCCGGGGGTGGTCTATGGCGACACGGATATCGTGGATGCCAACGGGCGTTTCCTTTACCATCGACGCTTGTCGCCGCCTAAGAACCTCTCCTGGCGCTCGTTCCGGCAGGGTATGCTGGTGTGCCACCAGGCGTTCTACGCACGCACAGATGTGGCGAAGGGGGTGACATACGACATGCGTTATCGCTTCTCCGCCGATGTGGATTGGTGCATACGGGTGATGAAGGAGGTGGAGCGTCGGCGACTCGACCTCACGCCGGTGAATGCGGTCGTGGCACATTACCTTGAGGAAGGGCAGACCACCCGCAACCACAAGGCGTCGCTCAAGGAGCGCTTCCGCGTGATGGCGCATCACTATGGGTGGTTCTCTACCGTCGTGATGCATGCTTGGTTCGTCATCCGTAAATTTGTCTAACCCCTCACCTCTCACTTCTCTCCCCCAAAAAGAAAAGGCGTCGGAATCATTGTTCCGGCGCCTGTTTCTTGCTTGTATGTAGGGTGAGGGTTATGAATCGCTTATGAATAGCGGAGAATCTGTCCTGGGCGGACACGCATGTTCTCGCCTAAGTGGTTGAGCTTCACCAAGGTGTCGACGCTCACACCGCGCTTGCGGGCGATGGAATAGACCGTCTCGCCGTTTTCCACCTTGTGGTAACGTACCGAACCGGTGTATTCCTGCTGTTGCCTAGCGCTGGCGGTGGCACGACCGGTCACATCCTCGGGACGGTAACCGTTGCCGTCGTTCTTGCCGCGCACGCGGGTGGCCTCGGCCGACTCGCGGTCGACGGTGCTCTTGCGGAACATATAGTAGTCGCCGGTCACATCCTGTGCCTTGAAGTCGAAGAAGAGGGCGGGGTTGAGGGCTACGCCGCAGAGACGGGTCTCGAAGTGGAGGTGCGAACCGGTGCTACGACCAGTGTTGCCTCCCAGACCGATGGGGTCGCCGGCGCGTACCACCTGGTTTTCCCTTACCAGATGCTTCGACATGTGACCGTAGATGGTCTCCAGGCCGTTGTGGTGGCGAATCACCACGTAGTTGCCGTAACCCTTGGCCTCGTATCTTACCACACGCACCTTGCCGGAGAAGGCGGCGCGGATGGTGTCACCGATATACACCTTGATGTCCAAGCCTTTGTGCTGACGGCCCCAACGGGCACCGAAGTTCGAGGTGATCACACGGCTCGGGGTAGGCATGCAGAAATTACGCAGGTCGATGCGGTATTCATTGGGCAACTCGGTGGCCTTGTGGGCATAGCGGTTGTCCCAATCGCTATAGAGGGCTGAGGCGGGGCTTTCCGACTCCTCACGAGCGGTGATGCTCTGCAGGGCGAGGGTGTCCACGGCTCTCATCTTTTTGTCTACTGGGGCCTGACGTGCTAACAGATCTTGACCCATTACTGGTGCGGCAGCCATTGTCATGACCACGGCAAAAAATAAATTCTTTATGTTTTTGTTCAAATGCATACTCTTCGTTTGTTTGGGTTTAAGCGAATCGTTTCGTCGCAAATGTGCGTTTAAAATAGTCAAGCGGAAAACAAATTGTAACCGACTATTTTACTTTTCCGATGCAAAGGTAGGCATAATAAACCGAAAAAAAAGTCAATTAACAGATTTTATTGTCGTCTTAACACTCAAAAGGGGTTGTGAAACAGTGTTAAAAAAGGTGGCATGGCTGGCTCCTCCTACGATATCGCAGCCCAGTTGATGTTGGTCTTACGAAGGGCGGCGAGGCGGTTCCAGAGCAGGGCGTAGGTTGGTTTCTCGCAGGTGGGGTCGTCGTCGATGATCTTCTGTGCCTCGTCGCGGGCTAACTGCACGATCTGCCCGTCGCGGGCGATGTCGGCTATCTTCAGGTCGAAGGCGATGCCGCTCTGCTGCGTGCCCTCCAAGTCGCCGGGACCGCGCAGCTTCAGGTCGGCCTCGGCTATCTCGAAACCGTCGTTGGTGCTGCACATGATGTCGATGCGCTTGGCTGTCTCCTTGCTCAACTTATGGTTGGTCACGAGGATGCAGAACGACTGGTCGGCACCGCGGCCCACACGGCCGCGTAACTGGTGCAACTGCGACAGGCCGAAACGTTGGGCGTCGAGAATCACCATCACCGAGGCGTTGGGTACGTTCACTCCCACCTCGATGACCGTGGTGGCTACCAGTATCTGGGTCTCGCCACGCAGGAACCGCTGCATCTCCTCTTCCTTGTCCTTGGGTTTCAGCTTGCCGTGCACCTTGCTCAGACGGAACTCGGCGAACACGTCCTTCAGTGCCTCGAACCCTTCTTCCAGGTTCTTCAGGTCGCTCTTCTCGCTCTCCTTGATCAGGGGGAAGACAATATAGGCCTGCCTGCCCGCCCTTATCTGCCGACGCACGCTCTCATACAGGCTGGTGAGCTGGTTGTCGTAGCGATGCTCGGTATAGACGGGTTTGCGACCGGGCGGCAACTCGTCGATAACGCTCACGTCTAAATCGCCGTAGATGGTCATGGCTAAGGTGCGAGGGATGGGCGTGGCGGTCATCACCAGGATATGGGGCGGGTTGGTGCTCTTGTTCCATAACTTAGCCCGCTGTGCCACGCCGAAACGATGCTGCTCGTCGATGACGGCAAGGCCGAGCCGTTGGAACAGCACGCCGTCTTCGATGATGGCGTGGGTGCCCACGAGGATGTTGACGCTGCCGTCGAGCAGGCCATCGAGCACCTCCTGGCGACGTTTGCCCTTGACGATGCCCGTGAGCAACTCGATACGGATGGGCATGTCGCCGATGAACTCACGCAGTGTGGCGAGGTGTTGCTCGGCGAGTATCTCCGTGGGTGCCATGATGCAGGCCTGGAAACCGTTGTCCAAGGCGATGAGCATGGAGAGCAGGGCCACCAGGGTCTTGCCGCTGCCCACGTCGCCTTGCAGCAGTCGGTTCATCTGTCTGCCGCTGCCTACATCCTGACGTATCTCGCGCACAACCCGTTTCTGTGCGCCCGTAAGGGGGAAGGGCAGGTGGTTGTAGTAAAAGCCGTTGAAGAAGTTGCCAATCTGAGAAAACACGAAACCGCGGTATTTGCGGCGGTGGTCGCTGGCATAACGCAGGATGTTGAGCTGCACATAGAACAGCTCCTCGAACTTCAGGCGCAGACGGGCGGCTTGCATCTCGCTGGCGTTGTGGGGATAGTGTACGCAGCGGAAGGCCTCATCGCGCGATACCAACCGAAGCCGCTCGGTGATGAACGGCGGCAACGTTTCCGGCAGCGGCTGGGTGAGCCGGTCGAGCAGGTTGCGCACGATTTTCTCCATGGTGCGCGAGGTGAACCCCGCGTTCTTCATCTTCTCCGTGGTCACATAATAAGGCTGCATGCCCATGTCGTCGAGGCGCAGCTCCGTGGTCTTCTCTATTTCGGGATGGGCTATCTGGAAACGGCCGTTGAAGACCGTGGGCTTGCCGAAGACGATGTATTCGGTCTGCACCTGGTAGTTCTTCATCACATAATGGGTGCCGGCGAACCACACTAAGTCGACCACCGGACCATGACCGTCGTGGAAATGGGCTACCACCCGTTTCTTGCGCGGACCCATCTCAAATTGCTCAAAACTCAGTATCTTGCCCTTCAGCTGGACGAAAGGCATGTCTTGCGACAACTCGCTGCTATGGTAGATACGACTCCTATCGACATATTTATAAGGATAGTATTCCAGCAGCTGGCCGAAGGTCTGGATGTTGAGTTCACGGCTCAACACCTCCTTTTTCTTCGGTCCCACGCCGGGAACATACATCACATCCTGCGCCAATAGGTCTAACATAGTTTAGTGTTTAGTGTTTAGTGTTGAGTGTTTAGTGTTTAGGGTTTAGTGTTTAGGGGTCTTTTGGTTGATATTTAAAAATAAGAATCATCGATGGGGAGTATCTTTCTTAACTCTTAATTCTTAACTCTCAACTCTTAACTCTCAACTCTCAACGTTCATCAAATGCAGGAACTGCATCTTGCGCTGCAAGGTGGTCACCGCCTCCTTGTCGACGAATTGGCCAAGCAGCGTGTAGGCGTAGGGCATCGACGCGGCGGGACCCTCACCCGTGATGATCTTGCCGTCGACGGTCACCAACTCCGCCGTATACTCCGCGCCGGTGAGGTAGATCTCGAAGCCGGGCGAACAGGTGGCGCGCTTGCCTTGGAGCAGTCCTAATGAACCGAGCACCATGGGAGCGGCGCAAATGGCACCGATGAGCCGCCCTTTCGCGGCATGGTCCAGCAAGGCCTGGCGCACACCTTCGTGGGCGTTGAGGTTCTTCGACCCGGGCATGCCGCCGGGCAACAGCAGCAGGTCGGCATCGTCGAGGTCCACATCTTCTAATAACCGATCGGCCTTGATGGTCACGCCATGCGACGATTCGACGAACAGACTGCCTATCACACTCACGGTTGTCACGTCCATGCCACCGCGGCGGAGGATGTCGACGGGAGCCAGGGCTTCAAGCTCTTCAAAGCCCGTGGCGAGAAATTCGTATACTTTTGCCATGATATTTTTCCGTATGTCAATGAAAAACCTTAATTTTGCATCACTGATGCAAAATTACGATTTTTTTCCGTTTTCTCATCAGTACAGAAAGAAAAAGATTCATAAAAGCCAAATAATAGTCATGTCAGCGCGCAAATTACGCTTCGCCGTTTTCGGCAATGTCTACCAGGCCAAGAAGTCGATGTCGATACAGAAGGTGCTGTCCTTCCTTTCCGAGCATAAGGCCCAGGTGTTCATCGACCAGGAGTATTACCGATTCCTCTCCGACGAGCAGCATATCGACGTCTCAGGAGCACAGGTGTTCGAGGGTGATGCTTTTGATGCCGATTTCGTCATCTCCATGGGCGGCGACGGCACCTTCCTCAAGGCGGCCGCAAGGGTTGGCAGCAAGAGCATACCCATCGTAGGCGTGAACATGGGGAGGCTGGGATTCCTGGCCGACATCAGTCCGGCGGAGATAGAGTCGGCACTTCGCTCCATCTACCAAGGCGATTATCTCTTGGAGGAACATGCCGTGCTGTGCGTCGACTGCCCCGAGGCTCCCATACCGGGCAATCCCTTCGCGCTCAACGATATAGCGGTGCTCAAACGCGACAATGCGTCGATGATCAGCATACGCACCTGCGTCAACGGTGAATACCTCGCCACCTATCAGGCGGACGGACTGGTGGTAAGCACGCCCACAGGTAGCACCGCCTATTCCTTGTCCAATGGCGGACCGATCGTGGCTCCGCAGGCCAATGTCATCTGTCTCACTCCCGTGGCTCCCCATAGCCTCAATGTGCGGCCGCTCGTGCTGCCCGACGACTGTGTGGTCACGGTGAGCGTGGAGAGCCGTACCCACCAATTCCTCGTGGCCATCGATGGAAGGAGCGAGAAATGCACCGAGGGGGCGACGCTCACCATCCGCAAGGCGGCTTATCCCGTGCGTATCATCAAACGCCACGGACAGAAGTATTTCCAGACGCTGCGCGAAAAGATGCAGTGGGGCGTGGATGTGAGAAAGTGATTCAACCCTAAGAGTAATGAACCTACGCGAATATTTCTCTACTCCCGACAGTAAGTATACAGCCAAACAGACACTCTGGTGGCTGTGGCAGGCATGGAAGGGCAACCGTTTGCAGGCTTCCATCAATGCCGCACTCGGACTCATGGGCGTGGGCGCGAGTCTGGCCTCGGTCTGGGCGGTCCAACATGCCATCGATGTGGCATCGGGCGTCGTCGAGGGATCCATCTACTGGGCGGTGGCACTCATGGGCGGACTGGTGCTCGTGGAGTTCGCACTGAGCATCGCGGGCATCTGGGTGCGTAATATCCTGGGCATCCGTGCACAAAACCGCATGCAACAGCGAATGCTCGACCGTATACTCCGCTCGGAATGGCATGGCAAGGAGAGCCACCATAGCGGCGATGTGCTCAACCGATTGGAGATAGATGTCAACAATGTGGTGGGGTTCCTCACCGAGACCATACCCAATGCGCTCTCCGTCTTGGCTATGTTCCTGGGGGCTTTCTTCTACCTCTTCACCATGGATAAGTTGTTGGCGTGCATCATCATCGCCATCATACCCGTCTTCGTGCTGGTGAGCAAGATCTACGTGCGCAAGATGCGGCAACTCACCCGACAGGTGCGCGACAGCGACAGCAAGGTGCAGAGCGTGCTCCAGGAGACCATACAGAACCGCATGCTCATCAAGACGCTCGAAGGCGACAGTGCCATGGTCGACAAGTTGGAGAGTACGCAGAGCGAACTGCGCCATAGGGTGGTGCAGCGCACGGCGTTCTCTGTCTTCTCCAATCTCATCCTCAACTTCGGTTTCGCCTTGGGCTATCTCATCGCTTTCCTCTGGAGCGCCATACGCTTGTCGGAGAAGACGCTGACCTTCGGTGGCATGACGGCTTTCCTCCAACTTGTCAACAAGATTCAGGGGCCGGCGCGCAACCTCACTAAGCTGGTGCCGGCGTTCGTGAGTGTGTTTACCGCGGCGGAACGACTGATGGAACTGGAGGAGAACCCGCTCGAAGAACAGGGTGAGCCCATCCGTGTGAAGGCTCCATGCGGCGTGCGTTTCACCGACGTAAGCTATGCCTACGACGAGAAGGAGGGCAAGGTAATCGACCATCTCTCCTTCGACTTCCGACCTGGCAGCTGCACGGCCATCCTCGGCGAGACGGGCTCGGGCAAGACCACGCTCGTGCGCATGATCCTGGCGTTGCTCCGTCCGCAGGAAGGAAAGGTGGAGATATACAATGCCAAGGAGAGCAAGACGCTCTCGCCACGCATGCGTTGCAACTTCGTCTATGTGCCCCAAGGCAACACGCTCATGAGTGGCACCATTCGCGACAACCTACGACTCGGAAAACTCAATGCCTCAGAGGAACGGATGCGCGAGGCGCTGCATAAGAGTTGCGCCGACTTCGTGTTCGACTTGCCTGAAGGGCTCGACACCGTATGCACCGAGGCTGGAGGAGGATTGAGTGAGGGACAGGCCCAGCGTATCGCCATCGCCCGTGCCTTGTTGCGCAACCGTGCCATACTGCTCTTCGATGAGGCCACCTCGGCCCTCGACCCCGATACGGAGCGACAACTGCTCAAGAACATCCTCGCCTCGCACGACCGAACCATCATCTTCATCACACACCGGCCCGCCGTCGTCGACTATTGCGACCAAACGCTCCGTGTGGAGAAGAGGAGAGAAATGTGAAATTTCTTATTTCACCACCCTTTTCTTGCCACCTACGATATAGATGCCTTGCTGGAGGGGCAGCTCATTGCCGATGAAACGGCCGTCGAGCGTATATACCCCCTTGTCGGTGGAGGGGATGTTTTCCGTGCCTACCTCACTGATGCCCGTCTGGTCGCCGAGGAAATCTTTCAACACGTAGAGGGCGGGCTCGGCCTTGCCCGTCTGGTTGTCGAACAGACCGGCGTTGTACCAAGCGTCGGTCACGCGTTGGGTATTCCAGTTCAAACCATATTCGTTGGCCTCCATCCACCACCAGAACAGGCCCGTCACCTTCTCATGGCTTTTCAGTTGGCTGATAAGGGCCTGGGCGAAGGCTTTCTGTCCCTCACCAGTAATAGGATAAACCGAGGAGAGGTCGTTGTCGCCAGTGATGTTGTCGGGTTGCCAGTCGTGGAAATAGCCTGTCTCCACAATCATGATTTCCTTGTCGGCAAAGCGGCTCTCCAGTTGGGTGAGCACATTGTCGAGGGTTGTGAGCTTGCCGTGGTAGTAAGGATAGTAGCTCAGTCCGATGATATCATAGTCGATGGCGTAGCTCTTCATCTTGTCGTAGAAGCCATAGAGTACGCTCGGGCGTGCCACCCGTTCGGTGTGGATGACCACCTTGGCGGCGGGACACTCCTCACGGCAGGCCAAGATGGCGTTCTTGAGTAGGGTAGTGAAGTAGGGCCAGTTGCTGTCGTTGTCTACATAGCATTTCTTTAGCGACGAGGCACCGTCGCTCTCCAGACCCCACAGCATGCCGTAGCTGATCTCGTTGCCCGTCTGTATGAAGTCGGGTGTGGCTCCTGCGGCCTTCAGTTGCTGAAGCACCTCTTTGGTGTACTCGTATATCCGGGTGTAGAGCTGGTTGTCGGTGAGTGTTTTCCATGCATCGGGCTTCCATTGTTTTACGGGGTCTGCCCAGGTGTCGGAGTAATGGAAGTCGAGCATGAAAGCCAATCCGTTGTCCTTGATTGTCTTGCCCAGCGCCTTCACATATTCGAGGTCTTGGCGAACACCTTCGCCTTTGTGGGTGGCCGATGCCTTCGAGGGGTCCACGAACAGGCGTACGCGCATGGCGTTCATGCCTTGTTCCTTGAAGTAGGGCAGCATGCCGCCGCTGATGGTGTTGCCGTTCTGGTCCTTATACTGTGCCCCGTTGGTCTCGTAAGAGGGGAGCAGGGATATGTCGCCGCCCACGTAGCGGGTCTGGGCGTTGGTGGTCATGGTCATGCCCATGCACAAAACGAAAAGGATGGTAATGAGTCGTTTCATCAATTAGATTTTTTAAGTTTCGTTTTTAAGTTTGTGTGCAAAAATACGCTTTTTTATTCATTGTCGCAAATATGAAAGCGCAAAAAAGGCAATCCCCGTCTCAGAGGATTGCCTTTTCTTTTTTTACTATCTTCTCTTTTTACCCTTTTACCTTTACTTCACCACCACCTCGGCACGGCGGGCTTGCGAACTGAGAGCGTCCTCGCCACTGAGGTTGTAGTCCTTGCCACGGCCTTCTATGTTGACGATGCGCGAGCGGCTGATGCCATGCGCCACCAGATAGTCGGCGAGGGCTTGGGCACGCTCCTGCGTCAGTGTGGCGTTCAGCTCCTCGGTGCCGGTATGGTCAGCCCAGCCCAGCACGTCGAACTTCGCCTCGGGGTTGGCGTTCAGGTAGTCGACGATGGCTTTCAGTTCGGTGGCATACTTGGCGTCATCGAGGTCGGCCTTGCCACGGATGAAATGCACGGCGGGAATCCAGCCGTTGGTGCGGTAGATGTACTGGGTGACAGGACGATCCACATACACTGTGTCGTGTACCACCTGGACATGTGTCCGGGTCGGACCCGTGGAGATTTCAATGGGCACGGTGGGCGCATAGAGCAGGTTGTCTTTCTTCGTCTTGCCGTTGAGTTTGAACACCACACCCACCTGTACATAAGCCAGGATATTGGTTTTCTTGTCGCTGGCTATACCGTCGAACTTCTTGTTGAACCCATAGGCGCCGCCACCCTTCAGTTGCAGGTCGACGATGCGGCTGGCACGGTAGCGCAGCGCCAGTTCGGCACCCACGCCGCTGTTGTTTTGGTAGAACAGGTCGCGCGAGGTGTAGCGTTTGTCGTCGCTCTTGCTGTACACCTTCGGACGGTAGTACTGCAGGTAGTAGGAGGGCGAGAAGATCACCGTCCAGCGGCGTTGGCCCGTGGAGTGCCCGAACAGGTTGTTGAGGTTGATGTCCAGACCTAAACGGCCTTGGAAGAGTCTCACCTTCGAATAGAGGTCTTGGTATTGCTTGAAGGTCTCGCCTGTCAGGGGGTTGTTGGCCGTGGGCGAATAGAACCCATTGGTGTTCAGGTAGTCGTTCTTGTTGCTGCTCAGGGCGCCTATCTTGTTGTAACTGAAATAGCCTTCAAGGGTGAAGCCGAGGGTGGGCGTGGCTTGCAGCGACACGCTCACGCTACCGATGGGCGCGGGGTAGAACTTCTCGTCGGAGAAGGTGGAGAAATCGCCCCATAGTGAAGAGATGCCCCCATGCAGGCCGATGCTCCAGCGGTCGTAGTCGGCATATATCTCTTTGCGCGACATATTGGTCAGGTGATTCACGTAATCGTCGTCCTGTGCGAAGGATGCGGCAGGAATGGTCATCAGCACTGCGGCTATGAATATTTTCTTTGTTTTCATTGTATTGTCGTTTTGTTGGTTTCTATTTGTGTAATGATGATAAATGGAGATGTTCATATCAATCCCACCACCAGGGAAATCTTGTCTGTAGATCGTCTATCCATTCGTCCAACTGGTCAGAACAATATTGGAAATTATCTATCCATTCGTCGGCTGGCCAGCACATCATCGTTTGGGCCGCATTTTCCCAATCTTGGGGAGCCGAGTTATTATATGCATCGTTGACATCCTGGGTGGTTGTCTCTAAATCGTCGATAATCTGTTCTATTTCCGATTGCCAGCCCTCCAGATTGCTGATGAGTTGGTCTATATCGTCGAGAGTGGATTCTTGGTCCAGTATGTCGTCGAGTTCGCTGAACGAGGTGTCCATCCCCTCCAGTTCGCTACTGACCAAGTAGAAATCGTCATAGAGTGTGGAGTATTTGTTCTCATACTCTTCGAGATCCGCCTCCCACTGAGAGAAGTCGCCGATCATCTTTCCCGACATCTCTTCCATTTGCTTGTAGAGATTGTTGAGTTTTTCCAAATCCTCCGTCGTCATCTTGGCGAATTCCTCTTCGGTGAAGCCGGGGATTTTGTTAAGCAGTTTCTGGAGTTCGGCATCTAAGTCGAAAGCCTCGAGAAATTCTAGTTGCGATTTTATTTCCTGGAGTTGGGTGCTCCAATCCACCGACTTGTTGGCTTCGAGGATGGCCTTCCATTCCGTCATCTTTTCCTCCACCTGCGACAGCGAGGTGCTCGCTTGCTCCAAGAGGGTGTATCCCTCCGTCAGTTTGCCTTCCAAGAGTTTGTTCTTCTCGCCCATGGCATCGTTGATGGCCTGTTCCGTGTCGTCCAGTTTCTTCTGTAGCCGCGCCTTCAGTCCATCCTCTCCTTCTAACGAGGCGAGGAAAGCCTCGATCTTGTCATCGGCCAGGTCGGCATAGTCGCTGAATCCCTGAGTCATTTTCAATTCCAGCTGGTCCACTTTTCCCTTGGCTTTCGCCTTCAGTTCGTTCATGGTTCTGCTGATCTCCGACGATAGGTCTTCCTCTGCCACGCCTAACGCTTTTTCAATGCGCTTGCGCGCCTCGTTGATCGATGTGGTGAGTAACGTCCGCAGTTCTTCGTCGGCTTTCACCAACTGCTGCATCTCCTGTTGCGTGCCGTTGATGTCGTCGGTATAGTCGGTGGCGCACGCCGTCATCATCAGGACGGCGCACATCGCCAGACCGAAGTATATAATAATGTGTTTTTTCATCTTCTTACTTGTTTAGTTGTTATTTCCAATCCTTGAAACTCTCCGCTTCATCGTACATTGAAAGCAGTTCGTCCTGTAAGGATTCAATATAATGTGCCCAATTAGAAAGGTCGTCCAAGTAATCGTTTAATGTGTCAATCAGATTTTCGGCTTCATCCACTTCAGAAGTGTCGAAACCGGCCAGTTCCTCCATGCCTATGGATATATCTTCGAGCGTGGAGAGTACATCCTCGGCCTTGCTCGGGTCGAACCGGTCGATCAGGTCGTTCAGGGCCTCTGCCTGTTCGATGGCCTCCTCGGCGTTGTCAATGATGTCTTCCACATTGCTGATGAAGTCGTCGGCGGTCATTGTCCATGTGTCGTCATAGGTATAGGAGTCGACTAGTTGCTGCATCACGTTTGCCAGTTCTTGGTATTTTGCTTGGAATTCCTGAAGTTTGGCGGTATGAGCCTCGCTCGTCTTCGCTTCCTGGATGGCAGTGAGGATTTCCTGCTCTACGAGGAGTTGCAGACTGGCTATCTGTCCCATGATCTGGGTGTACTGGTTGTTCAGTTGGTTGATGCGACCGTTCAGTTCCGACAACTTGTTACTGAAGTCCTCCACGAGGCCGATTTTCTGGATGAAGGTGCTGACCGTCTCGTCGTAGTCCTCCTGGATGGCCGACAACTGGTTGATTCCTTCTTGCAGGTCGTCCAGGTTTTCTTGATAGCCTTGGTCGATCTTCTCTTGCATCTGTTCTTGGAGCGTCTGCAGGGCTTGGCCGAATTCCCCTTCCTTCTGGGTGAGTTTTCCTTGCAGTTGGTTTTCGTAGTAATTCACGAGCGATTCCGCATCACCCATTTTCCCGGATAGGAAGTCGCTGAGTTCACTTTCCATATCGTCGATGGCAGACTCCAACTCCTGCTTTTTCTCGCCGAGTTTGCCTTCCACGCGGTTTTTCATCTCCTCGACCAGATAGTCGAGGCTCTTGCTCGTAGTCATGATTTCCTCCTTGATCTTCTCGTCTTCCTGGTGGAGCCTAATCATCTCCTGTTGACTGGCGTTGAGTTCCTCATCGTAGTCGTAGGTGGTGCAGGCTGTCAAGAGAAAGGCACAGAGGGTAAGTAACATCCACGATAGCCGTATATTAGTTTTTCTTTTCATATTGTTCATCGTATTAGTTGTTGAAAGGAATGTCATCGAAGCGTGAGTGCATGTCGTCGAGGATACTCTGGCAATCGTCCAAGGCTGCCTCCAAGTCGTTATAGTATGATTCTGCTTCAGCGTGGATGGGTTCCACCGCACTTTCTAAAAAGAAGTCAAGACCATTGGTGGCAGATGAGAACTCGTTGTAAGCATCTTCCAATTGGCCGTTCAGGTCGTCATAGATGGACTCCCAGTCGTCGATGTCGTCGAGGGCATCTAGCCGATCTAAGATTTGTTCGGCGTCGCTGTAGTGCGTATAGGCATCGTTCACCTCATCGATCACTGTCTGAAGGTCGTTGGCATCGTTGCTCACGCTTTCGAACCTTCCTAAGAGGTCGTCGGTTTGGTCCTGCAACTCCTGGTATTTCGCAAACCAGTCTTGCATGATAGTCAGTTGGTCGTTCATCTCAGCCAGTTTGTCGGCGAAGGCTTGTTCCTCCGCCTCCGTGAGTTCCTGTATCTTCACCTGGGCCAGTTGCAGCGCCTGTTGGTGGATGGCATCAAGCAGACTGGGCAGTGAGGTCAGCATCTCGGCGTAGCGTGTCTCCTGCGCTGCTATCCGCTGCTCAAATTCCTCCAGCATGTCTACTTGTGAGAGGATGTCGGCATAAAGTGTTTCTAATTGTTGGATCTGGTTCTTGGAACTTTGAATCTTCGATTTCATTTCATCCATTTTTCCGAGGAGTATCGAGATCTTCCCGGCCATCTCCGAGTCATTGTCTGAGATGGCCTGTTCCATCTTGGATTGCAGTTGTTCGTACTTGATGTCGAAATCATTGAACACGGCATCGAGGGCATTGTTCGGCGACTTGAATTTCTCATCTATCAAGGCGGCGAACTCATCATACTTCTCTCCCACCAATGAACGGAAATTCGAAGTCCTCGTCTGGATGTCGTCGAGCACATCCGATTCGCCGTTGGTGATCATTGTGTTGAGACCGTCTTCCACTTGAGAGATTTTTTGCATCACCTCGCTTCGTAGTTTCTCGATCTCTTCCTTGAGTTGTGCCCGTATGTCGGCGTCGTCCTTGTCGCGTTGGGCTATACCGTCACGTAGTTGGTTGAAGTAGTCATCTTGATCTTCAGCGCACGACGTGAAACAGATACATCCCAACAGCAATAGGGAGCAGAACAGCAGGGCTTGTGTTACTGTCTTGTGTTTCATGCTTTTTTGTTTTAGGTTTAAATTGTGGTTAAAGTGATGTTGCTTATAGTATATATAAAAAGGTATGATTGTCTTTCAAAGGGATGGCCATATCATGCATCTTTCAGGCGCGGAATCAAACTTAAATGGCTTTTTGCAAATTTAAGCATTTTTTAGCAGGGCATATTGCACGAATAACGCACATGGTTGTCTGTTTGGCGCACAAGGATAAGGACATCCTTTATTCTCCTTCACGGTCGATGTTGCGGCGGGCGTATCTCACGGAGCATTTGGCTACTTGCTGGCGGATGAAGGTGTCTAAGTCTGCCGCTGGGTTGCCGAGAGCCTTGGCGTATTCGGTAGGCGATTTACCTTCGTATTTGCGGAACACATGACCGAAATGTGCCGAGTCGGCGAAGCCACAGTGCAGGGCCACTTCCTTGATGCTCACGGCAGGGTAATCCGCCAACATTCGCTTGGCCTCGGAGAGCCGCGTGCGCATGATGAAGATGGAGGCGGGAATGCCGGTGGAGGCCTTCACGCGCCGGTTGAGTTGCGAGGGACTGAGGGCGAGTGCCGAGGCGATGGTATTCACATCCATGTCGCCGTGTTGCATGTTTTCGAACAGGTACTCGATGAGTCGTTCGAAGAGTTGTCTGTCGCTGATGCCTTTGATACTCATGTCTTGTCGGTGTCTTTCCTGTATGTGGCTACAAAGGTAGTACGATTGCAGTTGCGTCGTTTGTCTATTTGCGCCGTTTGCTTGTCTGATTGGAACAAAGAACGAAATTCCTTGGGAGTTTAGACGATAGGAGGGAGTTTGGAAGAGGCGACTTCGTAGATTTAAAGAATCAGTTTATATGTCTTCCATATAGAAACATCTATATTGACTTCATCTTGCGGGCGGGCACAAGGCACCGCCCCTACCACAAACCAATACTTTGTACTATGTAGCTTATCATCCTACAATTTATAAAATCAGAGTAATCCGTAGTCTGATAAACCCCATTCAATTCGCGTAATCCGTGTAATCCGTAGTCGGGCAATCAGTGCCCTTTGCCGTTCTGTGAACCCTTGGCCTTGTACTGCGAGGGAGAGATGCCGAAGCGCCGTTGGAAGACATGGGTGAGATGGGCATGGTCGGCAAAGCCGCAACGCATGGCCACATCGAGCAGCGTGAGTTCAGGTTGCAAGTCGAGCAGGCGGTGTACTTCGTCGAGCCGCAGGCGGAGGATATATTCCGAGGGTGTGGCGTCGGCCACGGCGCGCAATTTCCTGCCGAGTTGTTGTCGGCTCATGCCCATCTCCTGTGCCACCGAGGCGGCATCGCTCCGGCCCTCCGCCATCAGCCGGAGAATGACATTGTCTAACTTCCCGAGGAACCGGGCATAGGTCTTGGAGAGCTCGGTGTTTTCGGATTTCTCCGTTTTCTCCGAGTCTTCGGAATGTTCAGCACCTTCCGAATCCTCGGATTTCTCCGCTACAGCGGCGAATTTCCTCCTCAGCCGCCGTTGGGCCTCTAAAAGTTTCGTGATACGCAGCATCAGTTCCTCCGGCATGAAGGGTTTGTAGAGATAGGCATCGGCACCGGCCTTGATACCCTGTATGCGGTCGCGGTCTTCAACACGTGCCGTGACGATGATGATGGGGATATGGTTGGTGAGTTCCGACTGTCGTATGCGCCGGCACAGCTCCAGTCCGTCGACATCGGGCATCATCACATCGGTGACGATGAGGTCGGGCATTATCTGTTCGGCCATCTGCAATCCTTCAGCGCCGTTGGCGGCGTAGCTCACGGCATAGTCACCCTCTATCACGCTGCCGATATATGTTGCCATGTCGGCATTGTCTTCGACCACGAGAATCCTTGTCCGCCCGTCGTCTGCGGCATTGCCATCGACGCCCTTCTCATGCGGTCTCTTGGGCTCTGCGGCGATTTCGGGGGGGGTAACATATTCGTCAGATAGCCCGTCAGCGGCGAAAAGGCTCTCGCCGTCGAGTAGTACGTGTTTCAGTGGGAGGGTGGCGGTGAAGGTGGTCTCTACCCCTGGCTCGCTGGTCACCGTAATGTTGCCTGCCAGTGCCTTGGTGAGATGGTTCACCAAGGCCAGTCCCACGCCTGTGCCTTCGTGGGTGTTGTTGGCACCTTGGTAGAACGGCTCAAACACATGGTCGATGTCCTCGGCCAGGATGCCCGCACCATGGTCGGTCACGCTCAGCACATAACTGTTGCCCAACACATTGACCTTCACCCCGACGCGACCGTTCTCCGGCGAGAACTTCAGAGCGTTGGAGAGGAGGTTGCTCACGATCTTCTGTATGTAGTCGGCCACGAAGAAAGTGTGTAGTGGCTCCTGCGGCTTTTGGTACTCCAGCCTTATATCCTTCATATCGGCAGCCGGTCGGAAGCGGTCCACCACCATGCCGATGAATGTCGCCACGTCGCCCTCCTGCCAACGCACCTGCCCCGTGGAGGTGGTCACCTTGGAGATGTCGAGCAACTGGTTGACCAAGGTGAGCAGCGACTGACCGTTGCGGTCGATGGCAGACAATGACTCGCTCGTTTCGGCATCGGCACTCTTGAGCAACTGCTGCGTGGTGCCGAGGATGATGGTCAGGGGGGTGCGCAACTCGTGGGTCACATTGGTGAAGAAAGACTCACGTGCCGTCTGCAACTGCCTGACGGCTTGTTGGGTGCGTGTCTTCATCCTGTTGAGGTAGCCCAGCACGGCGATGATGCCCAAGAGGAGCAACAGTCCCACCACCGAGGCGATGATAATCAGACGCATACGGCGTTGGCTGTCTTCATTGGCTTCCTGCAGCTCTTCGTTGTGCAGCGCAGCGTTGGCTTGGCTCAGGGTCTCGTGCATCTCGGCGTAGTGGAGCGAGTCCATCATCTGCGAATAGCGGCGCAGGGCGGCAAATGCCTCACGGGGTTCATCCGGCTCCAATGCCTCGGCCAACGATTTATGGTCGTAGCACACCGAGCGCATGTTGCCCAACTCTTGCTGTAGGGCGATGGCGCGGCGTATCACAGGCACGGCCTCGCCGTTGCGTTTCATGTCCAAGAGGTTGAACGCTACGTATTCCAGACTGATGGCCAACAGGTTGCGGTCCACCACTTGCATTCTCTCTACCGTGGCCACTGCCTCTTCCGACATGGCGAGGGCTTGCCGAAGGTCGCCCTTGCGGTTGTAGGCGTAGCTCAGCTGCGAGAGGTGGTTGACCACTCCCTCGTCGTAGCCGATGGCGCGGGCTGCCTCCACGGCCTGTCTGCCGTAGTCTACGGCTTTGTCGGGCTCTTTGGCCACGCTGTACACCTCACAGGCAATGCCTAAGTAATTATGTGTGTTGCGGTTGGAGCCGGTTTGCCGGTCGGTGTCCAAGGCCCTGCCTACGAAGTGCTTGGCCTCGTCGATATTGCCCAAGGCGAGGTTGATGATGGCGAGGTAGTTGTAGGCGCGCGCCAGCGGCAGCAGCAGATGGTGCTGCCTGCTGAACGTCTCCGCCTCCATCTCGGCCTGGATGGCCTCGGTGTTGCGGCTGGTCTTGAACAGGCAGTAGCCGCGGTCGCAGAGTAGCGTGGCGTGATACTCCGGCGCGTTGCCTTCGGCCAGTGTCAGAGCCCGGTCGATGTATTCCAAGCTCTCCTTGAAATAACTCTTGTTGTAATAGAAACGCTCGGCCGACAGCCATACCAGGAAATCCATGCTGTCGGTGGGCTGTTGTCCATCGATGCCTCGGTCTATATCTATGAGCAGGTCGTCGTCGTTCAGTGCCATGATCTGCCGGGCCAGTCCAGTCCGTTTCTGGTTCGATGCCTTGTGGTAATGGCTGAGCAGCGAGTCCATCACGTGGATGGGGTCGGGCCTTGTCTCATGGTTGTTGGTCGGTGTCGCTTGTGAAAGGGCGGAGAGGCAAAAAATGAATAGTGTGATAATAAATGATTTCCTGTGTTTCATCTGAAGGCTTCAACTTGCAATAATATTTGCAAATATAGTGATTCCGTTTTGAAATTCCAAGATTTTTCTTTACAAAATACCATCTGCCTCCCCGATTTGTCTATATCGAGCATAAGCCTTATGGGGCTTATAAGGCTAATAGGGCTTATAAGGCTAATAGGGCTTATAGGGCTAATAATCCTAAAAAATCAGGGGAAAGAGCCATCACTCTTTCCCCTGATTATATCCGCTTGCTTTATCGTGTTACCTAACCACGAACTTCTTGCCGCCGCGGATATAGATGCCGCGGGTGGGGTGGGCTACACGACGGCCTTGCAGGTCGTAGATGGCATCATCGTCCGTCATGCGTTGGCCTTCAGCTGCCATGACCTCTTCTATGCCCGTGGTCACCACATTCACCTTGTTCTTGCCACCCTCGGTCTCCGAGGAGATTTCGAAGAACGTGTCTGCGCTGATGTTGTTGATGTCCACGGTCTGCGGCGAGCCTTTGCCCGTGCTGAACACTAAGTTCACGAAGTCGGTAGCGGTGTTCATGGTGAAGGTTTTGGTGTACCATTGCTTGCCGTTCTTCTCGACCGTGGTGCTCACCTTGTCGCCGGGCCAGTTGTTGTTCTTGGGCGAGTGGTTGCTGTCGCCGCCCCACGACCAGAAGTTCACGCTCGTCCAACCTACCTGGTCGGTATTCACATAGATGGTGATGTCGGTAGGCTGGAAGTCGATGATGGTATAGGTGCGGCTCACGATGCCCGTCACGGCGCCGCCGATGAGCAGGCCGGCCTTCAGCGTCGTCGTGCCTATGGGGATGGTCACTGTCGAGCCGCTGGCCACCTTGGTGCTCGATGCCGTGGGGTCGCTGCCGTCGGTGGTGTACACGATCTGGGCGCTCTCGTTGCTTACGGCGGTCAGCGTGGCCTTCTGTTCACCGTTATATTCACCCGAGGCGAGGTCAATCCATGCCGTCTGGGCGTCGGTGGGCAGGTAGTAGCGGTAATGATAACCCTCGGCTACCTTGATCCACCGTGCGGTGGGTGTGTACTTCGTCACATTGCCCACCACGCACAGTAGGTCGCTGTTGGCTCCCTTGGTGCGCACGGCATAGTGTGTGGCGTCGCCGCTGAACTTGGAGTATTCGCTTTGGTTGTGTATGCCGGCAAACTGGCGCACGGCGATCATCTGTGCGATGTCTTTCTTGCAGTCTTTCCAGTGCTTGAAGAATACGCAGGGGGTGCCAGGCATGGCGAGCAGGTAGGCGTTGGCGGCCAGGGTGTCGCGCTTGATGGGGTCTTGGTCGGCGTTGGCGCGTTTCTCCGTGTCGTGGTTCTCCACGAAGGTCACGGCATAGCGGCGGTAGGCGGCGTCGGCCATCACCGACGTGTTGTCGAGTTTCGCCCAGTTGGGCTGGCTGCTGCCGGCGTTCACCGCGTCGCGCACGGTATAGCGGAAGGGGAAGTCGAAGGCGGCGCTCTGGATGGTGCCGTTCACCTTGGTGGCGTTGATCCAGTTCTCCACGTTGTTCTTGTTGCCGTCCCAGTATTCGCCTACGCTGAACTGGGGTGCGGCGTCGTGGTTGTACAGACCCACATACGAGCCACTGAAGCCCTTCACCATGTCGTAGCGGAATCCGGTATAGCCCAGGTCGCCCAGCAGGAAGCCGAGGTAGGCCTTCACGCAGGTCTGCACGTTTTCGCTTTGGTGGTCGAGGTCGCGCATGCCGTCCCAGCCCTCACCGCTGTCGTTGTTGGTGCTCAGGCTGTAGCCGTTGGCCTCCGCCCAGGTCTTCGTCTTGCCGCCATCGTCGTTGGCGCAGATGTCGGTTGGGAGCATTTGGTAGGTTACTCCATTGTAGGTTTCCTTTGGGAAGGTCACCCATCCGTCGGTGTTGCGGTGGTTGACCACCACATCGGCGATGGTGCCGATTCCCTTGGCCTTGAAAGTGGTGATGAGCGAGCGCAGCTGGCTCTCCGTGCCGAACGTGCTGTTCTGGTCGAACCAGTAGTAGTCGTCGTAGCCCATCGACTGCCATCCATTGTCGTTGCACTTGCCGCTCTGCGGTATCCATACGAGCGTGAAGTATTGGGCCAGTTCGTCGGCCTGCGATTCCAGATTGGTCCATTGGCTGTCGTTGAACGAGTCCCAATAGAATCCTTGCAGCATCACGCCTTGGTAGTTGGCGGGCCAGCCCTGAGCCATCATCGTCGTAGTGAGGGCGAGGGCGAACAGTGTAGCGTAAATTTTTTTCATGTCGTTAGCGTTTGATGTATTTTGATGCGAAGATACGACTTTTCGCGATAGGGTGTACCCCTCGAACCTCACCTTTTGCGCAAATCACAATGCAATCGGTTGCATGAGAGTAAAAGAAGAGGAGGCTCGGATAGAGCCTCCTCTTCTTTTTGGTATTGGCCTTATTGGGCTTATAGGGCCTATTGGGCTTATAGGGCTAATAAGGCTAATAAGGCTAATAAGGCTTATTGGCCTAATAGACCTTACTTCTTCGTGATGATGCAGTGGCTGCCGCCGCTGTAGCTCGGGAAGAGCTTGATGTCGTAGGTGCCTGCCTCCACGGGGATGTCGCCACCGCCGATCCACAGCTCGTTGGGTGAGCCGCCCAGGTCGAGGTCGCCGTTCCAGTTGTCGTTGCCGCGGAACTTGATCTTGCCATCGGTCAGCGTCAGGTTCTCAATGTACCAATAGCCGTACTCGGCGTTCCATGTCATATCCTGGTCGCTGTCCCAGCCGTTGGCGGTGGCGTCGCCAATCACACCCACGGTGGTGATCGGGATCAGCGTGTAGAACTGGCCGTAAGGGTTGAGGATGATCTTATAGAAGCCAGGATCGGGGCCGGGCATGTCTGAGCCGCCGTTATCGGCCACCTTGCCGGTAACTCCATCTTCACCCGGACCATCATACTCGAGGTCGTTGTCCCAGTTGTTCTCGTTCGGTTTGAATTTGAACCCGCCGTTGAGGTAGTAGTAGCCTACGAAATCATCGCCTTGGCGCGACAGCGGATGGCTCTTCGACCAACCACTCTCATTGCCGATCTCGAAGAACATGTCGCCGCCCATGATGGTACGGTAGCCCCATTCGAGGCTTTGCAGGTTGAACCACACGTCGTAGGCGATGGCGTCGGGTTGATGCTCGATGATCAGGTTGCCACCGGCGTTGTTGGCGGCCAACTTACCCGGCTCGCTTGTCGCCGTGGCGGTGAAGTCGCTGTCCCATGTGCCTAAGGCTGAACCCGGACAGAGTTTAAACTCGATGTTACTGCCAGTGGCAGGAACACGCACCTGGAACACGGGGTCGATGCCACCGGGAGCGCCACTGCCGCTGTATACGGGATAATCGGTATTGCTGGGATCCCAATCATTGATGCCAATCATGTAGTACACATCCTCGATGCCATACACGGGCTTGTAACTCCACGTCTCGTCCAGCATGTTGAAGGTCAGGTCGAAGGCCACGGCCTGCGGGTCGGCGGGGATTTTCAGGTTGCCGCCCTTGTTGTTGGTGACGAAGGTACCTTCTTCCTCACCGGCGCCAAGGCAGAGGTCCCACGAACCGGCGGGAGCACCCTTCGGGTTGACCTTGAACTCCACATCGGAGCCGTCGGTGGTGTTGGGGATGCGACCGGTGAACACGGGGTTCTCATACGGATCCACACCGCCGTTGGTCAGGGGCAGGCCGGTGTAGTCGATGTTCCATGCTCCGTCACCAACGTTGGCCACGACGTTGCCCACCACATAGTATTCATCATAGATGATCGGGGCGGCGGGAGTGATCACGGCGATGGCGTTACCCAAGGCCTTGGCGGTCATTCCGTTCACGTCTATGTAGCCCACGATGTCGAGGGGAATCTGACGAGCCTGGGGACGTTTGCCATAGAGGGCTTCCACGGCGGCACGCAATTCTTCGGCGTTCACGTAACCGTCGCCGTCGGCCTGCAACGTCATGCTCTGCGAGCGGTCTTCATTCCAGAGGGTCACCTCGTAACTGGCGGTGGTGGGGTCGTTGGCCGTCACGTGCGGTACGAAGAGTTGGAGTGTCGTATTCTCGGGGTCGGTCACGTCGGCAAAGTCGATGGCCGAAGCATCCGACACATCCAGGGTGATCGTGCTGGCATTTTCCGGACCATGGGTCAACGGGTCGGCCCAGTCGGTGTAGTCGTCGGTACAACTGGCAAAGCAGAACACCAGTCCGACAAGATATAATAACTTTTTCATTGCTGTACTGTTTTTTCGTTATACCTTACTGTGCGTTGATCTCCACACGGTTGTTTCCTTCATAACTGATGTAGAGTTTGAACTCGTAGGTGCCTGCTGTCAACGCGATGTTCTCGCCGTTATGCTGTGTCAGGTCATTCAGGTTCTGGTCGGTCTTGGTGCGCGCACCCCAACTCACGGCCCAGTCGTGGTTCATGCGGAACTTCACACCGCCATCGTTGGGGAGAGTAGCCGTACCTACCCAGCAGCCTCCACGCTTGTCGTAGGTCATTTCCACATCATCGTCCCAACCGTTGAAGTCGCCGATGATGCTCAGGTTCTTCACCTGCGTCACACTCCACGTCATTTCCACGATGTTGACATCGATCTGGTAGAAACCGGCAGCTAAGAGTTTGTCTTGGAACGAACCGTCTTTCTTGTTGCAGTCTTCCTCGCCGTCGACCACCAAGGTGCCATAGGCGCCATTGGGATCCTGGCCCCAGTCGCCAGCCCAGTCGTCGGCATTGGGCTTGAACTTGAAGCCGCCGTCAAGGTAGTTGTACGACTGGTAGATTCCATCGGCGTTCAGGCAGTACATCGGGTAGGAAATTTTCCATTCACTCTCGTTGCCGATCTCGTAGATGAATTCGGGAAAGAGAATCACCTCCTGTAATGTGGGCGACACGTTCACCGACACCACATTGGAGTAGATCACGGGTGCACCCTTGGTGGTGGCAGTAGCACGCACGTAGATGGGAACGCTCTCGGGAACGGGGTTTTCTTCGCTATAGCCGTTCATCTGGTTGATGGCGTTGTTCAACGCAGCGGGGTCGATTGACCCTTCCGGCGTGTTGTAGTAGGCCGACAAGGTGATGTAGTCGGCATCGGTAAAATGATCCTCATCCACGTCTTTCAGGTTGACGGTGAAGTTGCCGTTTTTCGACGCTTGCAACTGGTATTCGGCCTCCACGGGGAACCCGTAGTCGGGCTGCGACCAGGTGAATGGGATGCCATAGGAGTGGGCCAGGTCGATGAGCGCGCTGGAGTAGGCGGGTATATTCAGCGTGAAAGTGGTCGGCTGCAAGAGGGTGGGGTTAGAGTCGTTGTCGTCGGAACAGGCCGTGAACAACACCACACCGCACAATAGCAGCATTGCTGACTTGATTATCTTTTTCATTGTATTGTCTTGTTTCGTTTGTTGTCGACGTATGGGTTAGTATCCGGGATTCTGCACCAGATTGCTGTTGGCAGTCAGGTCGGTGGTCGGAATGGCGAAGAGGTTGCGGTAGGCGGGGAAATCGCGGCCTTCCAAGGTGCCGCCTTTCCACGACCACTGGTAGTCGGTGTTGCCGCCGTATCTGTTGTAACGGATCAGGCAGGTGCGGCGCAGGCCCTCGAAGTAAGTCTCGCGGCTCCACTCGTCGAGGATGTCGTCTAAGGAGTAACTCGAACGGGCTCCGGCGTGGGCGCGCAGGCGCAGTTGGTTCAGCGCATCGACACCGGCAGAGGTGGCGTTGCCACCGTTCTGGCGTGCCGTGGCCTCGGCGTAGATGAGGTAAGCCTCGGCCTTACGCATCAATGGGCAGTCCATGTCGGGATGTTTCGGGTCGTTACCAGCGGAACCGTCGGTCTTGAAGTTGGTGAACTTGGCCACGGAGAAGCCGCTGGTGAATACGCCCGGTTCGGTGTTCTCCAAGGTACGTTCCCCTACGCTGCTGAACATGGCACGGTCGTCGCCGGCTTCCGTTTTCATCTCATAGCCGGGAATGCCGAGGGGTGCGTTGCCGTCGGGGAAGAATTTCAGCACCAATTCCTTGCGGGCGCGGTTGCCCTTCCATCCCGGGTCGGCTCCGTTGACAGCCCTCTCTTCTTCGGGTTTGTCGGCATCGAGCGGGTTCTCATGCATGTCATCCTGGAATGGACCAGCGATGAGGAACAGCGAGGTGCCCCAAGACGTGGTGCGTTTGCCATCCTGCAAGAGGGGCCAAATGATCTCGTAGGCGGCGCTGGTCTCGCCGTTGTCGCCCATGAACAGCATCTGATAGGCGCTCCATACACCCACCCCCGTGGTGTTGAGTTTATAGTCGGAATCCATCACTTTCTTGGCATACTCGGCGGCCTTGTCCCACTGGGCATTGCCGGTGTACACGCCAGCGTTCAGATACAGACGGGCCAACAGCATCCAGCAGGCGGCCTTGTCCACGCGCCCATAGTTGGCGTCGCTCGACTTCTTGGCCTTGGCATCGCTCAGGTTCGGCTCGATGTCGAGCAACTCGTCCTCGATGAACTGGTACACCTCGGCGCGCGAACGCTGCTCTGGTGCGCTGCTGCTGATAGACGTGGCAAAGGGGATGTTGCCCCAGCCATCCATCAACTGGAAGTAGTGGAAGGCGCGCAGGAAACGGATTTCCGCGGTCATCGTGGCGTCATGGTCGGCATACTGGTCCAAGTACTGGTTGCAGAAGGTGATAGCGGTGTACAGACGGTAGTAGTAGCCGCGAAGCATCGGGTGCGAGGCGTTGTAGGAGTTGTCTACGAAGTTGGAGATACCCTCATCGCCCCAGCCGCAGATGGCCTCGTCGGTGGTCAGGTCCTGGGCGTTCCACATCTGACGGTAGTAACCGGAGGTTCCGCCGTCGATACCGTCCACATCACTGTCGCCGTCGGCACCACCGTTGCCGGCGGCTGCCATCGTGGCGTAGCACTTGGTGAACAACAACTCGGCGGAGGGCTCCGCATAGTTGGGGTCGATAGGCTCCACATCAAGGTCACCGGTGCATGCTGTCGTTCCGAAGGTCAGCGCAAAGGCCAACAGGGGAACAAATGTTTTGATATATCTTTTCATGACTTTTAATCTTTATCGTGTTTAGAAGTTCAAGTTCAGACCAAGTTGGAACGTGATGGGGCGCGGATAGACGCCATTGTCGATACCACCGAACACCTCAGGATCGATGCCTTTGTATTTGGTGATGCAGAAAACATTGGAGGCGGTGGCGTAGACACGCCCGCTCACGCCATGGTAGTTGCCCACCTTGAACAGGTCGGCGAAGCTGTAACCTAAGGTGATGTTGTCGCACTTGAGGAACGAGGCGTTCTGTACCCAACGGTCGGAGTGGGTGGCTTCCACATCATAGGTCTGCCAGCCGTAAGGAACCACATAACTCGGGCGGTTCTGCAGGTAGCCGCTATAATAGATGATGTTGGATGCCAGGGCGCTGTTGCCTGCCATGAAGTCGTTGTACACGTAGTTGCCGATGCTGGCGCGCAGCGAGAAGCCGAAGTCCCAATTCTTATACTCTAAGCGCGAGGCCAGACCCATCGTCACGGGAGCCATCGGGTTCTTGTAGAGGTATTGGTCCGACTCGGTGATCTGTCCGTCGCCATCGCGGTCCACCACCTGTCCTTCGATAGGCATGCCGGCTTCGTCGTAAGCCTGTTGGTAGACGAGGAACGAAGAGGCGGGATAGCCCACGGCATGAGCCTGGATGGTACCGCCCGTACCCGCGGAGATACCACCGGTGAGCACCTTGTAGTCGGGGTCGTCGCCGCCACCGAGCTTCAGAATACGGTTCTTGTTATAGGTGAAGTTGTAGTCGATGGTCCAGTACCAGTCCTTGGCTTGGATGGCTTTCCAACTGAAGGCCACCTCGACACCGGTGTTGTACATCGAGCCGATGTTGGTGGTCACCTTGTTGCGGAAGTTGGAACCGGCGGCCACGTAGGCATCGTTGAGCAGGTCGGTGGTCTTGCGGTAGTACCAGTCGACGCTACCGGTCAGGCGTTGGTTGAAGATACCCCAGTCCAGACCGATGTTATAGGTCGTGGTGGTCTCCCACTTCAGGTTGGGGTCGTAGGCCACGGGACGCACGAATGTACCGTCGCCGATGATGTCGTAGAAGGAACCAGCGGCACCGTTGTTCACTTGGTAGAGGGGGAAGTAGTTGTAGTCGCCGATGCCCTCCTGCTGACCGGTCATACCCCAGTCCAGACGGAGTTTCAGGTCGCTCAGCCAACTGATATCACGGAACTTGTTCTCGTCTTTGATCTTCCATGCGAAAGCCACGGCGGGGAAGATTGCCCAGTGGTCCTTGAAACGTGAGGAACCATCGTCACGCACGGTGACGGTCAGGTAGTAACGGTCCATCAAACTCCAGTTGGCACGGCCAAAGAACGATACGAGGTAGTTCTCCGTCTTGTAATTATAGAAACTCTCGTTGCGCTTGGTGCCTACCAACGACTTGTCGTTGTTCGTCTCGGGATAAAGACCCCAGTAGTTGTTGTGCAAAGTGCGCCAGTAGTGTGCCCACTCATAACCGACCATGATGTCGAAGTGGTTCTTGGCTTTATCCTCGAAATCATGATAGTACTGGGCGTATGTCGACAGCGTGAGGTTACGCTTCATGATGGTCTCCCAGCCGTGCGAGCCGTAGTAGATAGCCAATGCGTTGCGGGGATCAACGTCGGTCCACTGCTTACCTTTCGAAATGTCGGCACCGAGGGTGGCGTGCAGGCGCAGGTCCTCGAAACCGTGGATTTTGTAGTCGAACTCAGCACTGCCGATGAACGAACGGCTGATGGCGCGGTCGTCCTTCAGCTCGAGGATGGCCACGGGGTTCTTCGTCGCGAGGTTGTTGTAGGTGGTTGCCCATGAACTGTCGTTGAGCGAGGCACCGGAGTTCTGCCATTGGAAGTAACCTCCAAAGTTGGTGGCGTTGCTGTCGTAGACACTCTGGCTCGGGTCGAAGGCCACGGCGGAGTTGATGGCTTGACCGTCGGCATACTGCGACTTCGCCCACAGTCCCTTGGCGTTCAAGGTGATGGTGAGGTGGTCGTCGAAGAGTGAGGGGTTCAAGGTCAGCGCGGCGGTGTAACGCTGGAAGTCGGAGGTCTTCAGGATACCCTGTTGGTCGGTGTAGCCCAACGATACGCGGTAGGGTAGGGTGCCTAAGGCTCCGGCGATGGTCACGTTGTGGTCGTGGCTGATGGCGGTGCGGTAAATCTCATCCTGCCAGTCGGTGTTGGCGGTGCCCAGAAGGCCTACAGCCTCGTCGTGGTTCGATGCGCCCTGGAAGATCTGGTCTACGAAGGTGCGGAACTCATCGCCGCTCATCACGTCGATGGTCTTCTTCTTCATACCGATGTTCACGTTGCCGGCGTAAGAGACGCTGGGAGCGGAACCCTTGCGGCCTTTCTTCGTGGTGATGATGATGACACCGTTAGAACCACGGCTACCATAGATAGCGGTGGCGGAGGCACTCTTCAGCACGTTGAACGACTCAATGTCTTGGGGATTGACCATGGCCAAGGGGTTGGCCAGACCTTTCACACCGTTGTTGTCCATAGGCACACCGTCAATCACAATCAACGGGTTGTTGGAGGCGGAGAGGGATGAACCGCCACGGATACGGATGGTGGAGCTGCCACCCGGCGTACCACCGTCGCTGGTCACGTTCACACCGGCGATCTTACCGGCCATCATCTCCTGCGGTGTCACCACCAAGCCCTTGTTCTTCGAATCGGGCTTCAGGGCGGTGACGGCACCGGTCAGGTCGGTCTTCTTCACAGCACCGTAACCGATGACCACCACTTCGTTGAGCACTTCGGAGTCTTCCTGCAATGTCACGACGACATTGGTGGAAGCTGTCACTTGCGCCGTCTGATATCCGATGTAGGATATCTCAAGCGTAGCTCCTGCGGGTGCCTGCGTGGTGAAGTTGCCATCGAAGTCGGTCACCACGCCGCCGGTCTGACCCTGCACGCGTACGGTGGCTCCAATGATCGGTTCACCGGCAGCATCCTCTACATGGCCATTCACAGCGATATTCTGTGCCATGGCGCTTACAGATAGGAACAGCCCTAAAAATAGAGCCAGAATCCTAAAGGGGATTCTTGAATTTACCTGCTTCATCATTAGATAGTTATTAAGTTAAAATATGGTTGTTAATAGTATTTCCGCTTGTTTCGATATTAGGCTTATCGCTGTAATTAAGTGCAAAGTTAAGTTTCTTATGGTTTCGTTGTACTTTTTTTGCAATAAATTTACAAATCTTACAGTGCAATCGTTTGCATTAACGAAAATGCTTAAATGATTGGTAATGAGTGACAGCGTATCGGCGTTTTTATTATTTTTGCATTCACAATCGTTACCTATGGATAAACTCAGCCCCATCACGATGAAGGATATCGCACAGGCACTCGGCGTGTCGGTGGCGACGGTATCGCGTGCACTCAAGGACAGCCCGCGCATCAGTCCCGAACGAAGGGAACTGATCCAGGCTTACGCGCGCGAACATAATTTTATACCTAACGTGATAGCCGAGTCGCTGCGCTTCAGCCGAGTGAAGCCGTTGCGCATTATCGGTGTCATCATACCCCAGTTCACCCATTTCTATTTCTCGTCCATACTCAGCGGCATCGAGCAGGAGGCCTCCACGCATGGATACCGGCTCATGGTGGCGCAGAGCAACGAGCAGTACCAGCGCGAGGTGGCCATTTGCCAGTCGTTCTACGAGAACAAGGTGTGCGGCATCATCGTTTCGCAGGCCAAGGACACGATGAAGTACGACCATTTCCAGCGACTCATCGACAATGGGGTGCCTTTGGTGTTCTACGACCGTATCTGTACGGGCGTGGATGCCAGCCGTGTGGTGGTCGACGACTACCAGGGGGCTTACAATGCGGTGAAACACCTCATCGACACTGGATGCCGGCGCATCGCCTATTATGGCGCATCGATGAACCTGGAGATATCCAAGAACCGTTACAATGGTTACCACGACGCACTCACACGCCACGGACTGAAGCCCGACGAACGCTTTATCAGGTATTGCGACAACCGCGACGATGCGGAGACCATCACCCCCGAGATCCTGCAGATGGATGACAGGCCCGATGCCTTCTTTGCCATCAACGACGATACGGCCATCGGCATCATGTATACCGCCAAGCGCATGGGGCTGAGCGTGCCGGGCGATATCTCCATCTGCGGCTTCACCAACGGACAACGGGCGGTGGCCTGCGACCCCATGCTCACCACCGTCGAGCAGCGCGGCCACGTGGTGGGTGAGGAGGCGGCCAACATCCTTATTGGTAAGGTGGAGGGCAACATACCCATGGAGAAGGTCGAGAAACGTGTGGTGCGCACACGCCTCATCATCAGGGGAAGCACGAGGTAGAAAGCATGGTTCCTATAGCATCTATAGGCTCTATAGTTTCTATAGCATCTATAGTTTCTATAGCATCTATAGTTTCTATAGCATCTATAGTTTCTATAGTCTCTATCGCATCTATAATATCAACTATAAAATATAATAATCATTATGGTACAGAAACCCGATCTTTCCTTTTGGAAATTGTGGAACCTGAGTTTCGGATTTTTCGGCGTGCAGATAGCTTATGCGTTGCAGAGTGCCAACATCTCACGTATCTTCCGCACTTTGGGGGCCGACCCCCACAGCCTGAGTTTCTTCTGGATTCTGCCCCCGCTCATGGGCATCCTGGTGCAACCCATCGTGGGTTCGCTCTCCGACAAGACATGGTGTCGTTTCGGACGACGCATTCCTTACCTCTTCGTGGGGGCTGCCGTGGCCGTGGCGGTCATGTGCCTGCTGCCCAACTCGGGCTCTCTTGGCTTGTCCATCTCGGCGGTCATGATTTTCGGACTGCTCATGCTCATGTTGCTCGATACAAGTATCAACATGGCCATGCAACCCTTCAAAATGCTGGTAGGCGACATGGTCAACGAGCGCCAGAAGGCGAAGGCCTATTCCATACAGTCGTTCCTCTGCAATGCGGGTAGCGTGGTGGGATTCCTCTTCCCCTTCATCTTCACATGGATAGGTCTGCAGAACACCGCTCCCGAGGGTGTCGTGCCCGAGTCGGTGGTTTGGTCGTTCTATGTCGGCGCGCTCATTCTCATCCTCTGCGTCATCTACACGACGATGAAGGTGAAGGAATGGAACCCGCAGCAATACCGCATGTACAACCCGGTGAACGAGGAGAATGAGACGAAGGCCAACTGGTTTACGTTGTTGAAGAACGCCCCGTCTACGTTCTGGAAAGTCGGTCTCGTGCAGTTCTTCTGCTGGTCGGCGTTCCTCTATATGTGGACCTATGTGGTCGATGCCGTATCGCTCACCGTGTGGGGTACGGCGGATGCGGCCACCGAGGCTTATCAGACGGCGGGCAACTGGACGGGCGTGCTCTATGCCATACAGGCGTTGGGCAGTGTGGCCTGGGCGGCCATCCTGCCGCAGTTCAAGAACACCAAGTTGGCGTATGCCGCCAGTCTGGTGCTGGGAGGCATCGGCTTCGCCCTCATACCCCTCTGTCCCGGACAGTATTTGCAGATCGTTCCCTTCCTGCTCATCGGTTGTGGATGGGCGGCGATGCTCGCCATGCCCTTCACCTTCGTGACCAACGCCTTGCAGGGATATGGCCACATGGGCGCTTACTTAGGCCTGTTCAACGGCACCATCTGTCTGCCCCAGATCATCGCAGCCCTCCTCGGAGGCGTCATCCTCAATTTGGTGGGCGGTGTGCAGAGTAACATGATGTTCGTGGCGGGTGCTCTCCTCATCTGCGGAGCCTGCGCCGTAACTATCATCAGGGATAAAACGAATTAATCAATCGGAGTAATCGGATTGCTCTGATTATTCCGATAACTCTGATAACTTTGATTATTCCGATTACTCCGATTATTCTGATTACTCCGACCATTATGAGAAAACTTCTCCTTATACTCTCGCTCCTCGTAGCCACTACTCTTTCCGCACAGGACAAGAAATACCATGGCGACGGTCCCGACGATGTGCTGCAATATGTGCCTTTCGCCTCGGTGTTCGCCCTGAAGGCTCTGGGTGTGGAAAGCGAAAGCTCATGGAAAAGGATGGGCATCAACGTAGGCGCTTCCTATGTGTTGTCGGCGGGTGTGGCCTGGGTGCTCAAACATACCGTCAAGGAAGAGCGGCCCGACGGCACCGACGACAGGGCCTTTCCCTCCGGCCATAGTACCATCGCCTTTGCGGGTGCACACGCCTTGCACAAGGAGTATGGTCACCTGAGTCCCTGGATATCCGTGGCGGGCTATACCGTGGCCACCTTCACGGCGGTCGACCGCGTAGCCCGTAACCGCCATCACTGGTACGATGCCGTGGCGGGCGCTGCCATCGGCATCCTGGGCACCGAGGCGGCCTACTGGCTGTGCGACAAGATCACCGGCTGGAATGAGAAAGGTAATTATCGCGTGGGCGTATCGCCAGGAGGCATATCCCTCGCCATAGGGCTATAGCTTCTGTAGGGGCGGTGCCTTGTGCCCGCCCGCTCTATAGCATCTATAGCATCTATAGCATCTATAGCATCTATAGTTTCTATAGTCTCTATAGTTCCTATAGTTTCCCCAAAAAGGAATGCAAACGTTTGCATTCCTTTTTGCATAAAACTTCACCTTATTTATAACAACGTAGGGTAATTATTCGTAATTTTACCGCATAATTACTAACCAACAACTACTATGAACATTCATTTTCATATCGAATACCAGACCGCCTTCGGCGAGGAATTGGTGTTGAATCATGTGTCGGCGGCCACTCAGGAGGTGACGGCCTACAAGATGGGCACGACGGATGGATACCATTGGTCGTGTGAGATGAGAGGTGTGCTGACCATCGGCGCCGCCATCGACTATTATTATAGTGTGATGAGGGGCGACGAACTGCTCCGGCGCGAATGGGTGCAGCAGACGCACCGACTCGAATTGGCATGCGCCTCGGGGGAGACCTACCACGTGTACGACCACTGGGTGGATGTGCCCGAGAACGCATACCTCTACAGCTCGGCGATGACGGAATGCGTGAACCGTCATGCCCACGCGCCCATCGAGACCTCGTCGTTCCTGCGCACCATACGCTTCAAGGTGAGGGCACCACAACTCAGGCGCGAGGAACGTTTGGGCATCGTGGGCAGCGAGGAGGTGCTTGGAGCCTGGCAGCTGCAACAGGCGCTTCCCATGGCGGAACACAACCGCAACGAGTGGATCATCGATGTGGATGGCTCCAAACTGCCACGCACATTCGAGTTCAAGTTCGTGGCCATCGATGACGACCCCGACGGGGTGCCCCTCTGGGAGAAAGGCGAGAACCGCAGGGTCATCCTGCCCGATATGGCGGATGGCGACGTGGTGGTTTACGAACTGTCGGAGGCACGCTTCGATATCTACGACCTGAAATGCGCCGGCACACTCGTGCCCGTGTTCTCGCTCCGCTCGAAAGACAGCTTCGGCGTGGGAGACTTCGGCGACCTGCGCAAGATGGTCGACTGGGTGGCGCACACCCGGCAGCGCGTGCTCCAGATACTGCCCATCAACGATACCACCATCACCCACACCTGGACCGACTCTTATCCCTATAGTTGCATCAGCATCTTCGCCATCCATCCGCAGTATGTCGATCTCAAGGCACTGCCGCCCTTGGCGGATGCGAAGCAGAAGAAACGCTTCGAGAAACTGCGCAAGGAACTCAACGCCCTTCCCCAGATCGATTATGAGCGGGTGAACGACGCCAAGAACGAATACCTCCGCCTGCTGTTCCAACAGGAGGGCAAGAAGACGATGCAGACGGAGGAATACAAACGGTTCTTCGAGGAGAACAAGAAATGGCTCGTGCCCTATGCCCAGTACTCGACGTTGCGCGACACCTATGGCACGGCCGACTTCAGCCAGTGGCCCGACCACCAGACGTGGGACGAGGCCGACCGCGCCGCCCTCACCAACACACGGAGCAAGGCCTACAAAGCGGTGGCCTATCATTACTATGTGCAGTTCGTGCTCTATGTGCAGATGAAACAGGTGCACGAGCATGCGCGCGAACTGGGTGTCATCCTCAAAGGCGACATACCCATCGGCGTGAACCGCTACGGATGCGACGTGTGGCAGGAACCGCGATACTTCAACCTCAACGGACAGGCGGGAGCGCCACCCGACGACTTCTCCGCCAACGGACAGAACTGGGGATTCCCCACCTACAACTGGGATGCCATGGTGGCCGACGGCTGCGCATGGTGGGTGAGACGATTCTCCAACATGGCGAAGTTCTTCGACGCCTACCGTATCGACCATGTGCTGGGCTTCTTCCGCATCTGGGAGATACCTACACATGCCGTACACGGACTGCTCGGACAGTTCGCTCCCTCTCTCGGGCTGACACGCGAAGAGATAGCCGCCTACGGACTCGACTTCCGTGAGCAGCTCTTCACCGAACCCTTCATCACCGACTGGGTGCTCGACCGTGTATTCAAGGAGCGTGCTCAGGAGGTGCGCGAGCGATTCGTCGAGCCAATAGGCGAGGGGCGCTACCGCATGAAGGACGAGTATGCCACCCAACGACAGGTGGAGGCGGCGTTCGCCGGCGCCAACGAGCAGGACCAGTGGCTGCGCGACGGGCTATATGCTCTCATCAGCGATGTGCTCTTCCTGCGCGACCACAAGGATGAGAATAAGTTCCACCCA
Organism: uncultured Prevotellaceae bacterium; assembly: GCA_900316685.1. GTDB lineage: Bacteria > Bacteroidota > Bacteroidia > Bacteroidales > Bacteroidaceae > Prevotella. The sequence continues at coordinate 163,950 of ONDS01000002.1, forward strand.
CGCATATCCGTGCAGTTCGACTTCATCTATGAGTCGCTCGACGATGGACAGAAACAGGTGTTCAACCGCTTGTACAACGATTATTTCTACCGCCGCAACAACCAGTTCTGGTACCGCGAGGCGATGAAGAAGCTGCCCAAGCTGGTCAACGCTACGAGCATGCTCGTATGTGCCGAAGACCTCGGTATGGTGCCCGACTGCGTGCCCTGGGTGATGAACGAACTGCGCATCCTCAGTCTCGAACTGCAGTCGATGCCCAAAGACCCCAATGTGCGCTTCGGCCATCTCTCACGCAACCCCTACCGCTCGGTGTGTACCATCTCGTCGCACGACATGCCCACACTACGCCAGTGGTGGGACGAGGACGAGGAACGCACGCAGGATTATTACGCCACGATGCTTTACCGGGGCGACCAGGCTCCCCATCCACTGCCCGGATGGCTCGCCCGCGACATCATCTCGCGCCACCTCACCTCACCCTCCATGCTCTGTATACTGTCCATTCAGGACTGGCTCGCCATCGACGAGCAACTGCGATTACCCGATGCCAACGCCGAACGCATCAACATACCGGCCAATCCCAAACACTACTGGCGCTATCGCATGCACCTGAATATCGAGGATCTCATGGCGGCAAGGAAATTCAACGACAATATATCCGAACTTATCATACATAGTGGAAGAAAATGAAAAAACTATTGATTTGTATGCTGATGCTGTTGCCGATGATGGCGATGGCACAGAACCAGCTGAGCGTGATGTCGCCCGGCGGAACGGTGGAGCTGAAGTTCTGGCTCTCTGACAAAGGACGACCCATGTACAGCCTCGCCTATAAGGGCAAGGCGGTGGTCAATGCCTCGGGACTGGGGCTCGAACTGGCCAAGGACAAACACGCCTCGAAAGGGATGGACGAGACAGACCTCATGGAGGGCTTTTCGCTGAAAGACTCGCGGCAGACCACCTTCGACGAGACATGGCAACCCGTATGGGGCGAGACCGCCGACATACGCAACCACTACAATGAACTGGAAGCCACGCTCCACCAGCCGGCGGAGCAGCGCACCATGGTGCTTCGCTTCCGTGTCTACGACGAAGGCATAGGCCTGCGCTACGAATTCCCGCAGCAGCAGAACCTCAACTATTTCCTCATCAAAGAGGAACATACGGAGTTTGCCATGACAGGCGACCATACGGCATGGTGGTTGCCCGGCGACTACGACACGCAGGAGCAGGAGACCCAACAGACCAAGCTCTCCGAGATACGCGGACGCATGAAGGAAGCGGTCAACTGGGGCAACTCCTCCGTGGCGGTGTTCTCGGAGACGGGCGTGCAGACCTCGCTGCAGATGAAGAGCGCCGACGGGCTCTACATCAATATCCACGAGGCGGCATGTCTCGACTATGCCACCATGCACCTCGAACTGGTCGACGCGCAGACCAAGAGCCTGACCACCCAACTGGGTGGCGGCAGCAATGCCTATACACCCAATCCCAAACCATCGCCCTATGCACTGCCGCCCACCTTCACTCTCGTGAGCCATCTCACCCCCGACGCCACAGGACTGAAGGGCTGCATGCAGACACCGTGCAACACGCCGTGGCGCACGGTGATGGTGAGCGACGACGCACGCGACATGCTTTCCTCCAACCTCATCCTCAACCTCAATGAGCCGTGCGCTCTCGACGATGTGAGCTGGATCCACCCCACCAAATACTGCGGTGTGTGGTGGGAGATGATCGTAGGGCGTGGCTCGTGGCATTACACCAACGACTTCCCCAGCATACATCTCGACCAGATTGACTGGAGCAAGGTGACTCCCAACGGCACACACAAGGCCAACAACGACAACGTGAAACGCTATATCGATTTCGCGGCGAAGAACGGTCTCGACGAGGTGCTCGTCGAGGGATGGAACGTAGGCTGGGAGGACTGGGCGAACATGTGGAAACGCGACGTCTTCGACTTCGTCACGCCTTATCCCGACTTCGACATCAAGATGCTCAACGATTATGCGCACTCCAAGGGGGTGAAACTTCTCATGCACCACGAGACATCAAGCTCTTCGCAGAACTACGAACGGCATATCAAGGAGGCGTTTGAACTGATGAACCGCTATGGCTACGATGCCGTGAAGACGGGCTACGTGGGCGACATCATCCCGCGAGGCGACCACCATTACTCACAGTCAATGAACAACCACTATCTCTATGTGGTGAAGGAGGCGGCGAAGCATCATATCATGGTCAACGCCCATGAGGCAACGCGTCCCACGGGCATCTGCCGCACCTATCCCAACCTGGTAGGCAATGAGAGCGCGCGCGGCACGGAATACGAGGCCTTCGGTGGCAGCCGTCCCGACCATACGTGCATACTGCCGTTCACTCGTCTGCAGGGTGGACCGATGGATTATACGCCGGGCATCTTCGTCACCAAACTCAACACCTGGAGCAACAACACGTCGTGGGCGCGTATCACCATCGCCGGTTCACTGGCACTCTACCTCACCATGTATTCGCCCCTGCAGATGGCTGCCGACCTGCCGGAGAACTACGAACAGTTCGACGATGCTTTCCAGTTCATACGCGATGTGGCGTGCGACTGGTCCGACTCGCGCTACCTTGAAGCCGAGCCGGCGGATTATATCACCGTGGCACGCAAGGCCAAGGGCACGGACAACTGGTTCATCGGTGGCAAGTGCGATGAGAACGGCCATACCGCCACCGTCAAGCTCGACTTCCTCGACAAGGGACGCAAATACGAGTGCACCATCTATGCCGATGCCAAGGATGCTCACTACGAGCACAATCCCCAGGCCTACACCATCACCAAGCGCACGGTGAAAAAGGGCGACACCCTGAAAATCACCGAAGCCCCAGGTGGCGGTTTCGCGGTAAGTCTGATGGCGAAATAACGTGTTCTGCGACAAGGTATGCTGTCAGTCGTCGGATTATCTATGCTGTCCGTCGTAGGATTATCTATGCAGTCAGTAGTAGGATTATCTATGCTGTCCGTAGTAGGATTATCTATGCTGTCCGTAGTAGGATTATCTATGCAGTCAGTAGTAGGAGTATCTATGCTGTCCGTAGTAGGATTATCTCTGCTGTCAGTAGTAGGAGTAACTATGCTGTCCGTAGTAGGATTATCTCTGCTGTCAGTAGTAGGAGTAACTTCCTCCCCTCCTTTTCCAAAGGAGGGGCAGGGGTGGTTTGTAAAACAATGTCCCAACCTTATTCCCCATGTATACATCAGCCAAGTCTAACCCCAAATCGCAAAAGGATTTCCGAAGACATCTCCGGAACAACCTGACCCCAGCCGAAATCACACTCTGGGGTTACTTGAAGAATGGTCAGGTGGGAGGGTATAAATTCCGTCGCCAACATGGATTGGGACAGTATGTGATGGATTTCTATTGCCCAGAGCTGAAATTATGTGTAGAGCTGGATGGCGAAGTGCATGACTCGGAGCAAGCCTTCAACCATGATGAGGAGAGGACTGCTTTTCTTCAGGAAAACGGGATATCAGTACTTCGGTTTGAGAATTACATTGTAAGAGAGGACATCCAAGCTATAATCAATGCTATTTTGTTGTTTGCAGAAGAAAGGAAATAAGAGATGAATAGCAGTCGAACATTTTTGACAAACCACCCCTCACCCCTCCTTTGGAAAAGGAGGGGAGTGGGAAGCAGTCGAACATTTTTGACAAACCACCCCTCACCC
>ONDS01000010.1 GCA_900316685.1 uncultured Prevotellaceae bacterium
ATAAAGCTCAGATTAAATGGAATGAGCCCAGTACAATACCGGACTCAATTCCAAAAGAGCAATAGTGTTTAATCTGTCCAAACTTTGGGGTTCACTTCAAAAATAGGCAAAAATCTGCAAATATGACTGCCGTCAAAAAAAGAAAATGCAAACATCTGCAAAATCGATTTTCCAGTTCTTTGCACGTTTACACTTTTTAACGCAGATTTTTGCACATTCTTGCAATCGCTGTGAAGTGAGCAAGGAATGAGTATGGTATATCTTTTAGTGATGCTCATCGTTATTTTTAACCTTTTTTAGAAACGCATTTGATGACAAGGTTTCATTGTCGGAAGATAAAAGGTTTAGTTTAGGTTATGGATATTTAATATGGGAATAAACTAAACCGTTCATTGGTCAAGTATACCGACTTTCTCATCTCTTTCTTTTTTGACGGCAGAAACCAGACTCCTTTAATACAGATGTTTGGTTGCTAGGAAATATAAATTCGGCAACAAAATGTATTTATTGCCGAATTTATATAATCGTACAAAACTACTACACTTCTGTCTAATAGTAGTATGTTTGTACAGAATGGCGTTATAAAACTTGATTTAGTCAAGGGGTAATTTCTGCCAGTTCCAAGATGTCTAACATCTTGAATAGGACTCCATCAATAGATGAATGCCAGCTTTGATGAAAGTGACCGTAATACCAATGTGTAAGTGTCTCGGGCACTGCTCTCAATTTGGTATAGATTGCATCCATTGTCTCACGTTCATTCTGTACATCATCTAACAGTCTGTTGTCATATATTGCCCATTGCAGTAATCCGTCTTTGTTCTGTAGTTCACAGAAAGATGGAGCAGTATGCGTCACTACTGTATCTATTTTATGCAAGTTGGTTATTTCAGATAATAAGTCGTTGTTGAAAACTGGAGCTTCATCTTGCCAATAATAGTTGGGTGAAAGAAGTTCATTGTCAGAAGAGTTATGGCTGTACCTATGTGCCTTCCTTTGATTGTGTTCCCATGCATCTATTCTTGGCTGACGGTCAACAGATATTGCTCCACCAACACAGAGTATGGTGTGACCATTGGCTTTGACTACAGAGTAGTCGGGAATGCAAGTAAACCTTTTATGCCGGAATGTCTTTCCGTCAAAGTAAGCTGGATTGTCATGGTTGCCACGGATGAAAAGAAACCAGTTGTGGGATTCATTTACTCGCTTGGCATTGCGCTTGACAATATTCTCATAGTACCCTTTTCTTTCAAAGCCAAAGCCGCAATCTCCTGCTACAATGACCAGAGTATCTTTCATCTGATATTGCACACAAATTTTATTCACCAGTAGATTGAAGTCACCGTGAATGTCGCCACAGATAACAATGTTGCGGCAGTCCGGAAAATTGTATATGTTGTGATGCGTTTCAGTTCTCATTATAGGAACACCGTGTTGAAGAGGTCAAGAAGACGCTGGGCATCCAAACCTCTTAGTCCTGCATTCTTGAAGAAGTCTGGATTAGGCAATTCTCCTATCCTTTGATAGAAATCACTCATGTCATTCTTTAATTTATCGGGCAGCGAGAATCGAGAGTCTTGTGGCAGCATGGCTATTAGCCTGAACACGTCTTTCTTGTGCTTCTCGATGTCACGGCTGTCAACTTGCTCACCTTCTGCTTTTCTGTCCAGCATTTCCGTGTATGCCTTGGCTTTAAGGCAAATGAGAGCTTCTGGACTTGCTACATGAATGTCGTCGATGTTCCTGCTATGCTCAATTGTAAAATCGTAGTAGTCATCATCCATCAAGATGGCTGACAGACTGGACAGGTCTTCTCCTACACTTATGGGTTCTATGTGCGCATCGGATGGCAGGTTAAGGATTCCTGTACTGCGGGCGAACAGTTCAATTTGCTTTGGATATGTCTTGTCTTCAGGATTTGTAAAGCGATAGTATTCATGCTTGAACTCGTTTTCTCCCTTGCTTCGACCAGCATAATTTGCGGATTTGATAAAATCCCACAAACGGGCTCCGAAATCTGGAGTGAGAGCTTCTACTACAAGAACAAGGTCAAGATCCTTCGTCGCACGAGGATTCATGTCCAGTTCTTCTTCTAGCAGATTGCAAGCTGCACCGCCTATCAGCACATACTTATCCTTATAATCATTGAAATATTCCTTCCAACGTTCAATTCCTGTTACCATTTCATTTCTTTAATTAAAGTGTCACATTCCATTTGTATTCTTTCGTCTTCGCTGTCCTTCATGCACAGATAGAGCGATAGCCTGTCTGCCCATTCATTCTCAGACAGCAGGGCAGGAGAGTATTTCCATACTTCCACCTTTATGTCGCCATATTCCTTATTCATCATGGCGGCATTCTCCTTGGCTGTAGCTTTGGCTATCGCAATGACAGGAGTAGCCGGTTCCACAAGCATGGTGTAATGTCCCATCGCAGTCTCTCCAGCCATCAAACTACCTTCTGGTTTTTTGTCTGTGAAAAGAATGCGCTCTATAGGCGATGTCATCAACGGAAGAGATTTCTTCCAAATTTCTTCCTTGCTCATCGTTATGTGAACATGTTTCTGTTTGCCTCCTGTAAGGGCAATGATGCCATTGGTCACAAGCCATCGAAGAGCAACGTTAATAGTCGGGTATGCCAAGCCTGTAAGTTCCGCTATCTCCGATGCGGTAAGGCCGTCGATAATTCTTGTTTCAAGATGATAGAGCACTAGCAACTGGGCTACAGGTGGCATCTTCTCTGGCATTTCTTTGACTGTGTTCTTCAGCTCACGCAATACGATTAGCATACTTGGGATGAACACTATTTTCCCAGGTACAATGAAATCAACCTTTGCTTGGGTGAGCCGAGCTATCTGATAGGATGCAACTGATTCTAAAGCAAAGATGACAGTATGATTGAATGCCTCTATCATCTTAGCCTGATGTTTGGCTAACTGCATTGGCATTATGCCGTCACCTGTAGGTATAGCAATAGTGACTTGCGTTTCCATGAACTCAAGATCATAAAAGCTATAACTGGTAGCAATCGCCAATGGCAACTTTTTCTCCTCGCCTTTGGCATGAGTAAGTCTCCTTGTCTTGAAGCCTGTCAACTCTTCCAGATAATCTGTTACCGATGTGATATTATATTTCATTTTGCAAATTATATTATGCGCGATATTTTGTGCAAAAATACATATAATATCAAAATCTACCAAAGTATTATCACAAAAAAGTGCATTTTTGAGTTATTTTAGTCTTATTTTTGACAAATAACGATGTTTTTCCTCCTTGTAATTCATAACGAATGTGCCATATTTATTCAAATCAATCGAAATATAAATTCGGCAACAGAAACAAAATATTGCCGAATTCATATCATTTCGAATCTTGACTATTCCATCTTTATTATAGCCTCAATCATTTTCTTCGAAGATATCTTGGCATAGTTCTGTGTGCTCGAAACCTGACGATGTCCGAGGAGTGCAGCAATGGTGTAAATGTCAACACCCTTGTCCAGCAACTGCATAGCAAAAGTATGACGAAAACAGTGGAAGGTGATGTGCTTGCGGATTCTAGCCTTGCTGACCCATCTGGGGATATGTATTGTAAGGATGCTTTCTGTTATCATGGGGAATATCTTTCCTTCAGATTTCGGATCCCCTAATACCCTTATGGCAGGAAGAGACAAAGGCAATTGAATCAATGTTCTCGTTTTTTTGATACGGAACCTGATATATGCTTTTCGTCCACGGTCATGATGTATGTTCTCCCATCTGAGAGCAAGGATGTCACTCCTTCTTAATCCTGTATAGATGGAAAACATGCCTGCCCTGTACACATCTGGATAATCATCATATGGTGTACTTGCCAACTGCTTGATTTCCGCACTCGATAAGTATTCCTTTGGAATGTCATGGTTCCATTTTATCTTTTCTATGCATGTGGTGTAGTCTTCAGAAAGAATATTGTCCCTATAGGCAAAATGGACAATGCTAAGGAATGCATTAAAATATGCACTTGCAGAGTTCTTGGATAGCTTTTTCTTGGTGTGCTGCAACCCCTTGGCACGAAGCAGGTAAAGACGGAACCGCTCGCAGAGACTGGCATTGATGTCCCTAAACTTGCATTGTCCCTTGCAAAATCTCTCAAAATGAAGTCGGCTGCTTTGATATTTTGCACCATGACAATCACCATTCAATCTGAAATACTCTAAAAAGTCCTCGTCAAGCCTGGCCTTAGCCAAGAAACTGTAGTCGTGACGAACCAGCTGCAGATACCTTTCACATCTAATTGTTTCTGCAATCTCCTCTACGGATCTATTGTGCTTGAACTGATGGCTATTCTCCGGATTGGTGTATATTTCCAAATTCAAGCATTCGTATCTTATGCTATTGCCCTTGATGTCATGAATAGCAGGATTAAACTCCAGGTAGATGGATTTCATTTTACCCTGTGAAATATTTCTGTACTTTAGAATCACTCGTGACATAATTTACCTCCTTTCTTCACGACAGACAGTATATCTGCCTTATTATAAACCTGGCTTTTATTCAGTCTTTTCACTCTTATCTTATGAAGGGCTGCAAGAGCATAGATGACTTCTTCGTCAACATCGAAGAGGAAACAGGCTTCATTTATGGTCAGCCAACGCTTCAACGCAATAGACTCACGTCTCCATGCTTCTTCACAGGCAGACTTGCAGAAACGACGATACATACCAACATAGTATGAAGGAATAGAATTACGTGTCGCAAACTTAAGTAACCAGCATCTGCTCATGCCCGTGTAGCGCATCAGCTCTTTCAAAGAGTAACTGGCATAACCGATAGGGGAGGTTGGTGTAATTGGAAGAGCCGAGAACCATCTGACGAACTTTTTCCAAGCAATCACATAGTTCCCATCGTTGTTCTTTTTAGCGTCAATGATGCCGTTTGCAATGAGTTTGTTAATGTACTGGCGGCTGAATCCAGAAAGGCGAGCCGCTTCTCTTACGGAAAGCATCTCATGAGAGAGTCTTGCTTTCCATTCTGCGTCCAAACTATCGTATGGATCGTAGAAGTGTTTTTTGTTGTTGTATATCATATTATCAAAACCTGCTTTAGTGCAGGCATGATAATATAATGAAATCGGCGCAATACAAACATCTACAAAAATCTGCAAATATCAGGTGACAACTACCCTCAAAATGAGTATCGGATATTTGCAGATTTTTACCCCCATTTTTCGTACTTTCTACCGCAGAATGTGATAATTTTTATTTGCAGATTTTTGCAAACAGCTGATAATTAGACAGTTATCATATTTGTTAAAATGCTCTAACGAACTATTATAACTATCTAATAATCAATAAGTTACAATCTATTTACCCACGCAAAAATCCTTAAAAATTTTCCCTAATGTCTCGTCGGGGGTTATCTCGCCGCCTACAATCTCGGCCAAATGATGGATGCAACTGCGAAGGTCTTCGCTCAATAGGTCGCCGGATAACCCCATATCCATACCTTCGCATACTCGTTGGATGTCGGACTGGGCGGCGGCAAGCGCGGAATAATGGCGGGCATTGGTCACGATGACATCATTCTCCGTCAACTCGGGAAGATCGGCTAAGGCATACAGGCGTTCCTCCAATTCCTCCATACCCTGGCCGAACTTGGCGGAAATAGGCAACACACCATCCCATAACGACTCCTCGCCACGGTCCACCTTGTTGAATACGGGCAACAATGCCTTGCCCTCGCAACGACGTCCCATCTCTTCGCGTTCGGATGGGGTGGGGACGGCATCGAACAACCAGATGACTATCGAGGCTGAAGCCAACTTCTCATAACTGCGGTTGATGCCTAATTGCTCGATGGTGTCGGTGGTCTCACGCAAACCGGCAGTGTCGATGAATCGGAAACAGACGCCCCGGATAACGGTGACGTCTTCTATCACATCGCGCGTGGTTCCGTGAATATCGCTCACGATGGCTTTGTCGTCGTGGAGCAAACGGTTCAGCAACGTGCTCTTACCAACGTTCGTCTTACCGACGATGGCCACGGGGATGCCTTCCTTCATGGCTTTGCCGGCCCGAAACGTCTGCATCAGGTGGGAGATGTGGTCGTTCACATGATGGGAAAGACTACGCAATTCGCTGCGGTCGGCAAACTCCAGGTCTTCATGGTCGCTGAAATCCAGTTCCAACTCCAGCAATGAGGTCAGATGCAACAATTGTTCACGCAATTCTCCCAAAGCAGAAGAGAAACGACCGCGTAATTGGCTCATGGCCATGCGATGGGTGGCTTGGTTGGTCGACGCAATCAGGTCGGCCACGGCCTCGGCTTGGCTCAAATCCATCTTGCCGTTGAGAAAAGCACGCTGGGTGTATTCGCCGGGTTCGGCCTGGCGACATCCTTGGTGGATGAGTGCCTCAAGAATGGCGCGCAGCACATAACGACTGCCATGGCAAGAGAACTCCACACTGTCCTCGCCGGTATAGGAGTGGGGACCACGGAATACACTTGCCAGCACGTCGTCAATCACCTGACCGCTACAGTCTACCAGCTCACCGTAATATACTCGATGAGTAGGGGAGGCACTTAAAGTACGCCCCGAACGGCTGCGAAACAAACCATCGGCAAGTGTCAGGGCATCCGGCCCTGACACTCGTATCACTCCAAGGGCACCGCCAACAGCAGTGGCCAACGCACATATCGTATCACTCGACATCCTCAATCTTCAACGTTCAATGTTCAACGTTCAACGTTCAACGTTCTAAATCCTATCCAACACCTTTTCTATCAGCCCGTCGATGGTGTTCTTGTAACTGGCGTTGGCTTCCTTGGCCAAACGGTTGGCTATCACCATGCAACAGGTCATGGCCTTATGGCCCATCAACAGCGATAGACCGGCAATGGCGCTGCTCTCCATTTCGAAATTGGTGATGCGCAAACCTTTATATTCAAACGATTCCACTTTCTCGTTCTGCTTGGGATCGGCAAGGCCTAAACGCAACTCGCGACCTTGGGGACCGAAAAAGCCGCCACAGGCGATGGTCACACCTCGCACCATATCGTCCTGCGCGATGCGGTCGATCAGCTCGGCATTGGCGTCGGCCACGTAGGGTGCTCCCTTCTGCGGGCTCCAATCCATGTGTCGTACGAAAGCCCGTTCAAAATCAAGATCGCACACCTTGTCACGTCCTGCGTAGTAATTGAGCAGACCATCGAAACCGATGCTCTTCACCGAGGCGATGAATGTACCTACAGGGGTGTTGGGCTGCAGACCACCACAGGTGCCGATGCGTACGATGGTCAGACTGCGCAATTCGTCTTTCTCTGTGCGCGTGGCGAAGTCGATATTGGCCAAGGCATCCAACTCATTCAGCACGATGTCGATATTGTCGCAACCGATACCTGTGCTCTGCACAGTGATTCGCTTGCCTTTATAGGTGCCGGTGATGCCGCGGAACTCTCGGCTCTGGATATCACATTCTGTAGTGTCAAAATGGGCGGCCACGGTAGGCACACGGCCGGGATCGCCCACCAGGATCACTCTGTCGGCCAATTGCTCGGGTTTCAGGTGCAAATGGAAAATACTACCATCGGGGTTGATGATGAGTTCTGATTCCGGGAAATATTTCTTTTCCATAATATTGGGATTTTAGTTAAAAAAGCAAATTTAAGCATTTTCTTCGAACAAAGAAAACTTTCTCTCGATTTTAACATTTTCAAGTCAATCCCCAGGATGGTTCCCACCTCCTTGGGAGGGGGATAGAGGGAGGCTTTCCAACGCATGCCAAATACTATACCGGGCTTCGGGATTCAATGCCTCCACCTCGGCGAAAATCTTCCGTATCGACGCACGATGAGTGACGTCCTCGTAAGGACAGGCTTTCTTCTGTGAGACATAACCCCGCAGGCGGGCATATTCTTCCAAATCCTTCTCATGTTCATGACAGAGTGGACGTATCAGCGTCAGTGGCATCTTGTCCATCTTCAATTTAGGTGGCATAGAGGAAAAATGACCTTGGAAAAACTCGTTCATCAGGGCCGTATGGATAATGTCATCCTGATGGTGACCCAAGGCTATCTTGTTGAAACCATGCTCCTGGGCATAATTGAACAACTGTTTCCTGCGATTCCAACTGCAAAGGAAACAGGGCGTTTTGCGCTTGTCGGTGCTCGGGTCAAACGAGGTGGTCACGATGTGCAGTGGAACACCGCATGAATCGGCGAATGCCTGCAGATAATGACCGTCGCTCTCATAGGCAATGTTTTCCATGCGTACATGAAGGGCTTCCACCACAATCTGCGGACGATGGATACGCATCGTTCCGCCCAACAGCTCCATCAGGCATAGTGAGTCCTTTCCCCCCGATAGGCCTATCAGGATGCGGTCGCCATCTTCTATCAGCGCATGATGTGCCAACGCCTTCTTATAACGATAGATGATACGACGATACAATGCACTCTTTGTCAGTTCCTTATCATCCATCCTTCCCTGTTCTCACTACTCGCCTCTCACTTCATAAACACCAGATAAACAGCGCATATAATTAGCAAAAAGGCCAACACATGGTTCCAATGCAGGTTCTGACCTTGGAACAGGATATTGGCTATCACGGCGAATACGCCCAGACTGATACATTCCTGTATCACCTTCAGCTGCACAAGGTTGAAAGGACCGCCATTGCCCTCAAAACCCATGCGGTTGGCAGGCACTTGGCAGCAATACTCAAAAAAGGCAATGCACCAACTGAAGGCTATCACCCCAAGCAAAGGCCAATGGCTGCTCACACCCGACTGCTGCAAACGAAGATGCCCGTACCAAGCCAATGTCATAAAGACATTGCTCAGTACGAGCAACAATATGGTATATAATCCGTTCATGATCGTGTCAAGAAATCAACACTTTGATGATAATCTTTTAACCTTTTAATCTTTCATGCATGTTCAAGGCGGCACGACGACCATCGCCCATGGCAAGAATCACGGTGGCACCTCCGCGGACGATGTCGCCGCCGGCATACAGGTTGCCGCGCGATGAACGCATCTCCTCGTTCACCACAATGGTGTTCTTGCGTCCCAACTCAAGGCCTTCCACCGATTTGGGTACCAAGGGGTTCGGGGAAACGCCTACGGCGACTACCACCTGGTCGACATCAAGGGTCACGGTCTTGCCTTCCACTGGCACGGGACTGCGGCGGCCACTGGCATCGGGCTCGCCCAATTCCATCACTTGCAGGACCGCTTGCTTCACGGCTCCGTTCTCGTCGGCGATGTATTCTATTGGGTTGTGGAGCGTAAGGAACTCTATGCCTTCTTCCTTGGCATGTTTCACCTCCTCTAAACGAGCGGGCATCTCGGCCTCGCTGCGACGGTATACCAACGTGACCTTCGCACCCAGGCGCTTGGCGGTACGACACGAGTCCATGGCGGTGTTGCCACCACCTACCACCATCACATTCTTGCCCAAGTTCAGCGGGGTGTCGGTGGTGGGGTTGGCGGCATCCATCAGGTTCACACGGGTCAGGTATTCGTTCGACGACATGATGTTGATGAGGTTCTCGCCGGGAATACCCATGAAGTTGGGAAGGCCGGCACCGCTACCTACGAAGATTCCTACAAACCCGCTGTCTTCCAAGTCCTTTATCGTCAATGTCTTGCCTATGATGCAATCGGTCTGGAAATGTACGCCCATCTTCTTCAGGTTGTCTATCTCGACATCCACGATACGGTTGGGCAGACGGAACTCGGGAATACCGTATTTCAATACGCCACCAATTTCGTGAAGGGCTTCAAACACATACACGTCGTAACCGAATTTAGCCATATCGCCGGCGAAACTCAGTCCAGCAGGACCGCTGCCCACCACGGCTATCTTCTTGCCGTTTGAGGGGGCTATCGTGGGTATGGACATCTGACCGCTTTCGCGCTCGTAGTCGGCGGCGAAGCGTTCCAGATAACCGATGGCCACGGCGGGCTCATTCATCTTCAAGTGGATACAGCGACTCTCGCATTGTTTCTCCTGCGGACATACACGGCCACAAACGGCGGGTAGGGCGGAGGTACTCTTCAATACGCGGGCGGCACTCAGGAAATCGCCGCGTTCGATGTTCTTCACAAATGAGGGGATGTTGATGTTCACCGGGCATCCTTCCACACAGGTGGGCTTGGCGCAGTCCAGACAGCGATGGGCCTCAGTTACGGCCTGCTCGGCACTCAATCCGGTCTGAACTTCTTCCAAACGGGTGGTCGAACGGTAGGCGGCATCCAACTCGGGCATGACCACTCGGGCTATGGAGGTGCGCTCCTTGGGCTTCATCTGCTTGCGCAGTTCCTGACGCCAAGGGGCATTGCGGTCGGTCAACTCGTCTAACGACACTTCTTCCTTCTCGCAAACGCCACCAGTGGTAGCCGGCGTGGATACGTTGCCGTCAATAGCCTGTTCTTCATCGCGGTTGTAGAGGTGGTCTTCAAAATGGGCCAACTCATCTTGCTCGGCTCGCTTGAAGGTACCCATGCGCTTGAACATCTCGTCCCAATCAACCTGGAAACCGTCGAACTCCGGCCCGTCTATGCACACGAACTTGGTCTTGCCACCGATGGTCAGACGACAGGCCCCACACATTCCCGTGCCATCTACCATGATGGTATTCAGGGATACATCGGTGGGGATATCGTATTTCTTGGTCAGCAGACAACAGAACTTCATCATGATGGGAGGACCGATGGCAAACACCTTGTCGATATGTTCTTGCTGGATAAGTTTCTCCACACCCACGGTCACTACACCTTTCTCTCCGTACGAACCGTCGTCGGTCATGATGAGAACCTCGTCGGACGACGACCTTACTTCATCTTCCAGGATGATGAGGTCTTTGCTCCTGCCTGCCAAAACGGACAACACACGGTTGCCGGCGGCTTTCAACGCGCGGATGATAGGCAACATGGGGGCGACACCCACACCACCACCGGCGCAAATCACTGTGCCGAACTTCTCGATATGTGTGGCATTGCCCAGGGGACCCACAACGTCGGTGATGTAATCGCCTTCGTTCAAATCGCATAACTTGATGGATGAGAGACCGACTTTCTGTACCACCAGCGTGATGGTGCCCTTCTCGGTGTCGGCATCGGCTATGGTCAAGGGCATACGCTCTCCTTTGTGGCCCACGCGGACAATAACGAAATGGCCGGCCTTGCGACTCTTGGCTATCAGCGGGGCTTCCACCTCGAAGAGGTAGACCTTCTCGGAAAACTGACGTTTCTTTACGATCTTGTTCATAATGTCTTGTTAAATGCTTGTTGTTGAGTTCTAAAACAGAGTGCTATATGGGGCCTTCCACACATCCATCCTGTAGCGGGAATAGGGTAGGCTAAATCATGTCGAAGCCGCAGTAGGGCACCAATACTTTCGGTATCCTGATACCCTCAGGCGTCTGGTTGTTCTCAAGAATGGCGGCTACGATGCGGGGCAAGGCAAGGGCGGAACCGTTCAGCGTATGGCAAAGCTCAATCTTCTTGTCGGAGGCATGGCGGTAACGGCACTTCAGACGATTGGCCTGGTAGGTGTCGAAGTTGCTCACCGACGATACCTCCAGCCAACGCTGCTGGGCCTCGGAATATACTTCGAAATCGTAACAGATGGCGGAGGTGAAACTCTGGTCGCCACCACAGAGCAACAGGATGCGGTAGGGCAGTTCCAACTTCTTCAATAGACCTTCCACATGCTCCAACATCTCCTTGTGGCTCTCTTTCGAATGCTCGGGCTTGTCGATGCGTACTATCTCTATCTTGGAAAACTCGTGCAGGCGGTTCAGACCACGCACATCCTTGCCATACGAACCGGCCTCGCGACGGAAACATTCGGTATAGGCGCAATTCTTGATGGGCAGGTCTTGCTCGTCGAGTATCACATCGCGGTAGATATTGGTCACTGGCACCTCGGCAGTGGGAATGAGATAGAAATCGTCTACCTCGCAGTGATACATCTGGCCTTCCTTGTCGGGCAACTGGCCGGTGCCGTAGCCGGAGGCGGCGTTCACCACCGTCGGGGGCATTATCTCGGTGTAACCGGAGTCACGGGCCTCGTCGAGGAAGAAGTTGATGAGGGCTCGCTGCAAACGGGCTCCCTTGCCTATGTACACGGGGAATCCAGCTCCGGTGATCTTCACACCTAAGTCGAAGTCGATGAGGTCGTATTTCTTGGCCAGCTCCCAATGCGGCAACTTGGCCTCGCCATTGGCTGGCACAGTGCTCCAATTGCCAACGGTATCGCCGGGCTGGCATTCGCGGAGGTTGCTTTTCACCACACGGTTGTCGTCGGCACCGACACCTTCGGGCACTTCGTCGTAGGGTATGTTGGGTATCTGGCAAAGCAATGTGGTCATCTCTTCCTCACGCTCGCTCTTTTCTGACTCCAACTGCTTGTTCGTTTCCTTCAGCTGGGCCACATGTTGCTTCACTTCCTCGGCCTCGGCCTTCTTGCCCTGTTTCATCAGCATGCCTATCTGCGAGGCCAATTTCTTGGCTTCGGATAAGATGCTGTCAAGGGACTGCTGCGCTTCACGGCGACGTTTGTCTACTTCCAACACTTGTTCTATGGCCTCACGGGCACCCTTGAAATGTTTTTTTTCCAAACCGGCGATCACTCGCTCGGTTTCTTCATGAATCAGTTTAAGTGTAAGCATATTAGATGTTTTTTTTTATTTTTTGCTTGCAAAATTACTACAATTTTTTGAGTATGAGCGAGGATTGGTGTTTTTTTACATCACATACCCTTAGTTTTTACTCTTTTTTTCCCATCCTTCAACAATAATTGTTACCTTTGCTGCGGAAAAATAGGAAATAACAAAACATATATGGCTGATTGGAATGACAAACTGACTTCTCTCTTCAAGAAGGAAACATTCGGCGAGGTGCTGCGCTTCGGTATCGTGGGTGTAGTGGCTGTGGCTCTCCATTTCTCCATCTACTGGATCCTTCAGCATTGGATCAATGTCAATATAGCTTATACCGTGGGATATGTGTTGAGTTTCTTCGTCAATTATTATCTCTCGGCCCATTTCACTTTCAAGGAAAAAACGTCCAAGGAAAATGGGGCGGGGTTTGTCTTCGCTCACGTCTTCAATTATTTCCTACAACTCGGACTGTTCAACTTTTTCCTGTGGGTGGGACTCGGAAGACTCCTGTCGCCTTTCGCAGTGCTTGTCATAGCCGTTCCTACCAATTTCCTCGTCGTCAGGTTCGTGTTCAAACGCCTCGGCCATAAAACGCAGAAAGAATCCAATTGACGGATTCTTTCCCCTCTGTCCTCCTGTCTAAAAATCTGTCCCTCTGTTCCTGTGTCTAAAATGCGATGTCCCTCTGCCTAAAAGCAGAAATCCCAACCCTCTTGACGAAGGTTGGGAAGTCTGTGTTTGTTTGGAATAAGTGGAAATGATTGGTTAGGCCTCTGCCTCGGGAATAACCGACACAACGCTCTTGTTGCGAGCGCCCTTGTGGAAATTCACCGTACCATCGACCAGCGCATAAAGCGTGTCATCCTTACCGATACCTACGTTGGTGCCGGGGTTGTGACGAGTGCCACGCTGACGGACGATGATATTGCCGGCAACCACCTTCTGGCCACCGAAAATCTTGATGCCTAATCGTTGGGCGGCCGACTCACGGCCGTTCTTGGAACTACCTACACCTTTTTTATGTGCCATTTCTTTGTCCTCCTTTTAAGCGATTACTGACTTGATTTCTACTTGGGTGAACTGGGCACGATGACCGTTCTTCTTGCGGGAGTCCTTGCGACGCTTCATCTTGAAGACAATCACCTTGTCGCCCTTCACAAGAGGTTTCACCACCTCACATACTACTTTCGCACCTGCTACGGTCGGTGCGCCTACCGTCACGGCACCCTCGTTGTCCACGAGCAATACCTTGTCAAACTCAACAGACTGACCTTCCTCGGCATCCTTGATGTGATGCACGAACAGTTTCTTACCCTGCTCGGCCTTGAACTGTTGACCGTTGATCTCTACAATTGCGTACATTATTATTATTGTATAACGGTTCTTCCGCGAGGCGGTGCGATACCACATCACACGCTTAAATGAGCCCCTACGGACTAAATCGGCTGCAAAATTAATAAATTCCTATCGACTACATGTCATCGGCATAACTCTTTTTTGCTTTCTTAACAAAAAATAACAACCCGTCATTCGCTCCACACACTTGTCGAGTTCGACCATTGGTCTACTTCGTTATCTCTCATCCTTCTGTTGGGGCTGTGTTCATGTCTGCCCACAAAAAAAGCGATGACCTTCTCAGGCGACCGCTTCATCTTCAATAGGTATTAGTTTTTTTAAGGTAAAAAGATTGTTTTCAGGATAACACTTGCAAAGATAGGGCATTTTTTAAATAAACAAAATTATTTTTATGAATTTTTTCGCAAAAAATAATTGTGTGCCCACACATACGAAAAATATTCCGGGGAGACCTTCTTGGAAAGGACTCCCCGGAGAAATCGTTGTTGTTTTTCTGTTGGTATTCGAATCTTTAACCTAATAACCTAAATAACCTAAATAACCTAAAACTTAATGTATGAATGTAAAACTTTACGGATAATTTATGATGATGAATGCTACTTTCTTTTTCGATGCGACATCGGATGTTCATCACTGAACTGTTAACAGGAAGGGTTTTGATAACCGTTTTTTTTGTTGATGTCGTTTATTGTTTTCTGTGAGCAAAGGTAGGGCGATTTCCCTGCGCACGAAAGGATTTTATTCTTTTTCTGCTCCTTTTGTTGCGACAACGGTCTGGATTCGCGACAAATGACACCAACACTTTGAAAAATTGTCGCGCATGGCGATGGAAAATGGCTTTTTTCGCGTTTTCCTTCCGCAAATGACCTTTATTTTGTATTTTTGCACCAACTAAGAATCAAATCGTCATAAAAAATAAAAATACATATCATGAAAAAAGTCGCTTTCCTTTTTTGCTCTTTTATCTTATCGCTTCATTCCGTTGCTCAACGCATCGAAACACAAATCCAAAATTGGGAGTTCTCACGCGACAGTCTCAACTGGACGAAAGTGAAAATACCACACGACTGGGCTATCGATGGACCTTTCGACAAGAAGTGGGATCTGCAAAATGTAGCTATCGAACAGAATGGTGAAACGGAAAAAACGGAAAAGTCGGGACGCTCGGGTGCTTTGCCTTGGATAGGAAGGGGTTTCTACCGCACTACGGTATATGTCGACCGGCCGTTCTCATTCGCAGAGCTGTTCTTCGATGGGGCGATGAGCGAACCGAAGGTGTGGGTGAATGGCAAATTTGCGGGTTCATGGGCTTATGGTTATAATGCCTTCCGAATCGATGTGTCTCCTTTCCTGCAACAAGGAGAGAACATCATAGAGGTGAGTCTCAACAATGTCGAAGAGAGCAGCCGATGGTATCCTGGGGGCGGACTCTACCGACCGGTTCAGTTGCTGACCTATACCGACGAAGCAAGGATCGTGGATTGGGATTGTTTCTTCCAGACTCTTTCCGTCAGCGATGGGATAGCCACGGTCAAGGTGTCGACGAGAATACAAAACGACAGGGGAGCAAAAGCCATGGCCACTCTGAAAGACCAAGAGGGAAATGCTGTGGCGGTGGAGAATATGGAAAAACAGGACGATGGGTCGTGGGAGGCAACATTCCTCGTCGACAACGCCAAATTGTGGTCGCCGGAATCGCCTTATCTCTATACCCTTGCCATCCATGCGCAAAAACCGCTGAAACAATCGAACCCGAGAGTAAGACGATACGGCGTGATGAACGTCGACTCATGGACACGTAAAGTGGGCATTCGCACCGTGGCCTTCTCAAAGGAACATGGCTTCCAACTCAATGGCGTTTCAAGGAAGATAAAAGGAGTGTGCTTACATCATGACCTCGGACCGCTCGGGGCTGCCTCCAATAAGGCGGCTCTCGTCAGGCAGATTAAGATCATGAAGGAGATGGGATGCGATGCCATACGAACGGCACACAATATGCCCTCGATGTGGCAGATGGAGATATGCGACTCCATGGGCATGATGGTCATGGCGGAGAGTTTCGACATGTGGATTTATCCGAAATGCCAAAATGGCTATGCGCGCTTCTTCAAGGAGTGGAGCGACCGCGATATCGAAAACCTGGTGCGCAACCATCGAAACCATCCATCAATCATCCTTTGGAGCATTGGCAATGAGATACCAGAGCAATGGAGCGAAGAGGGTAGGGAGATTGCTCGGCACTTGCAGGACATCTGCCATCGGCTTGACCCCTCGCGCATGGTCACTCAGGGCATGGACAAGGCCGACGAGGCTCTCAAGTCGGGATTCGCCCAGGTGATGGATGTGCCGGGATTCAACTACAGGGTGCATAAGTACGACAACAATATCAAGCAACTGCCACAGGGATTCCTCTTGGGCTCGGAAACGGCTTCCACGGTGAGCAGCCGAGGGGTGTATAAGTTCCCGGTGTCGGTGTCCAATTCGAATACTTATCCTGATGGACAGTGCTCCAGTTACGATACGGAGTATTGTTCGTGGAGCAACCTGCCCGACGACGACTGGGTGTGGCAGGATGATAAGCCATGGGTTGTGGGTGAGTTCGTATGGACGGGATTCGACTATTTGGGTGAACCGACGCCGTACGATGAGTACTGGCCTTCGCGCAGCTCATATTTCGGCATCTGCGACCTCGCAGGATTGCCCAAAGATCGCTATTTCCTCTATCGTAGCCGGTGGAACACTCGCGAACATACCATTCACCTGCTCCCGCATTGGACTTGGCCGGGACGTGAAGGGCAGGTCACACCGGTATATTGCTACACCGACTATCCCGAGGGCGAACTGTTCATCAACGGGGTGAGCCAGGGTAGGGTGAGGAAAAATCCTCAGGAGCGGCTTGACCGATATCGCTTGCGATGGAACAACACTTTCTACCAACCGGGTGAACTCAAGGTGGTGGTCTATGATGAGCAGGGCCGCAAGGCTGGCGAACAAGTCGTGCGTACGGCTGGTGAACCAGCTGGATTGGTGCTCGAGGCTGACCGTTCCTCACTCCTTGCAGGTCAGGACGACCTTGCTTTCGTCACGGTCAAGATGGTCGACAAAAGGGGGAACCTTGTGCCCGACGCTGATCAAGAACTGCTCTTCGAGGTCTCGGGGGCAGGTCGTTTCAGAGCGGCTTGCAATGGCGATGCCACATCGCTCCAACCCTTTACTCAACCTCGTATGAAGTTGTTCCATGGACAACTGGTAGTAGTGGTCGAGGCGGGTGAAGAGCCCGGGCCCATTACGCTCACCGTAAGGGATGCTCAGAACACCTTCACGCAGTCGCTTTCTCTCTCCAGTTGCCTCTTCCAGTCTCTTAAGTAGGCAAACCAGGATTCGGCGCTGTGGTAGCCGAAGTCTTCATTATCGCTGCCGAAGGTGACGTAATAGGTGAAGTGGCTCTCTGCCACCGACAACGTATAGGCGTAGTTGTCTTTGTTGGCGGGTTCTTCGCTGCGGACAATACTCTCGGGCACGCAAATGCCCAATCCCACGGTCTCGCGCTTATGGCCCACGGAGTCTTTCGCACTCACAGGCCAGTCGGTGCCCCAACAGCCGCGCAAACCATGATAGTCGCTGAATTCGCGGCTTCCCTTCACGTTGATAATGCCGGTGCTCAAGGGGATTCCGAGGGCGGGACGGTCGAAGCTCACATCCACACGGCACTCGCGATGACCGGCTATCAAGGTGTAACGGATGGTCATGTCGATGGGGGCGGTGCCGGCTACGACTTCCCAACCTTCATCCTTCACCTCAACAATCGTGCGCAGCGGACCGCGACTAATGATTCGCTGACTCCTATGCTCCACCTCCTTCAGCATGGTGGGGGCGTTGCCGTCCCAACCGCGCAGGGTGCCCAAACCTAAGGTCTGGCCTACCCACAGCACGTCGTCGCCATAGCCGGCGGCCTTCTGCTCTGCGTCGGGATAAAATTGTGTGTCGCGCAATTCCAAGCCTTGATGATATTTGCCATAGATGTCCACGGTCTGCCGGTGGTCGAAATAGATGCGGTAGGCCACCAATTCGTTCTCAAAAGCTGCGCCATGATGGTGCAACATCCAGTAGGGATTCACACCGCGGTCCACGGTTAGGTGCGAGATGTAGAGATCTTGTTTGTTTTCCGACTTCACTTTCTTGTTGGTGAGCATCAGCTCTACATACACGCGCGGCTCAAAGCGTGTGGTGTCGGCCTCACTCAGCAGGGTGATGTCGTAACGCCGCTTTTCTTTCTTCCCTAAGTCGGCAAGGAAAAACAACTCGTCGTTCTTTCCGTCCCCATCCATGTCATCCAACTGATAAGGCAACACCTCATCGCCATACTTCACTATGGCTCCGCGTACGCTTTCATACTTCGACAAGTCCACACTCACAGGATAGTCCTTCCACGTCTCCTTCGAGGTGTTCTCCACCGTCACACTCATCTTTCGGCTGTCATCGGCCATGACATTCAGGTAAATACCCAATAGCCCGATAAATGCCACTCCCATTCGTTTCAATAGATCAGTTTTATTCATTGTTGCTCGATTATCATTTAACACCGTGTTTGTTTTATGTTCCAACCTTTCTTCTGGCAAAGATAGCACTTCTTCTTCAAACATGCAAGGGATGGCCCGTAAATTGCAGGGAATCCTTATTCCTCAGTGGCATCAACTAATTTCTTTCCTAAACAATCCATGTACTGAATAGTTTCCTATGCCCTCACCCATTTGCAAATTTATTTTAATAAATAACTGCAAAACACCCTTGATTTTTAATTTTTTTAGCGAAAAATTTGCTTTTTAAAATATTTTTTAGTAATTTTGCCGTGATTTTTATACAACAGTAGAAGCGTGAGAAATCTTTGCGTCGTATTCTTGTCTCTGTTGCTCCTATGTGCTTGCGACTTCAAATTCAAGAACGAGGAGAACGAAACTGTCGAATCGGTGGAAATACAACGATACGATAGGTTGGAGAGCTTGTACCTCACAACAGGCGATTTCTCCGCACTCCAACAGATGAGCACAGACTATCCCGTGGAAACGAGAACGCTCATCGAGGATGTGCTCAACCTCGGAAAGGTCGACGACCCTGACATCAACAGCAAATTCCTCGCTTTCTACCAAGATTCCACGCTGCAAAGCATCATCATCGAAGCGGAGTCGCAATATGCTTCCATGGACGACCTAAACAAGAGTTTCAACGATGCGTTCAAGAAACTCCAAGGGTGGGTGCCTGAGCTGAAAGCGCCCCTCATTTATGCTCAAATATGCGCACTCGACCAAAGCATCATCATTGGCGACGCATCCGTGGGCATATCACTCGACAAATACCTTGGGGAGGATTATCCACCATATAAGAGGTATTATACTGAGGAACAGCGGAAAACGATGAACCGCGAAAACATCTTGCCTGACTGTCTGAGTTTCTATTTGCTCAGCCGTTACCATCTGCCCAATTTCGGCACTAGGCCACAGTTTGACCGTGACATGCATGTGGGCAAGATACAGTGGGTGGTCAACAAAGCCATCGATAAGCCATTCTTCCAGTCCGAGTACATCACGGCCATCTCCAAATACATGGCTAAACATCCCAATCTCTCCATCAAGGATTTGCTCGACATCACTGATTACGAAAAGTTCAAATAATGTTTTTAATCAGCCCCATCAATTCGTGTAATTTGTAGCATAATGTATACGAGTTGTAGAGCTTGTTTATTCACATATTCGGGAAATTCGGGATAATATTTCTGCACACACTCGTGTACTATAATTCGCTTGATTCGTGGTTTTATCCGTTCGCTATAATCAATCATCCGCAACTAAACATAGTTGCGGATGATTGATTAAAACCGTTGTTTCTCTTCATTTCCAGCGCCTGTTCCTTTATATTTTGAGTGGGTGGCATTGAAGTTATAAGAGAGGGTAAGACCGACGCATTGTCTATAGGAGTATAAATCCTGAGCCGTCTTCCCGATGGCGTAATAGGTGGTAACCTTTGTTTTCGACGTGCGGAAGATGTCGTTGCCATAGAGTGTACACGTTAACTGTCCGTTACAGAATGACTTCTGTATTCGGGCATTCACTGCGAAGTTGCTGCCACGATACATGAATGCCCAATGGTTGCTGCCCGTGTAACTGATTTGGGCCAATGCCTTCGTCGTGGGGTTGATGACGAACCAGTTCTTCAGGTCGAAACTGAATTCGGGCTTGTTCAATCTCTTTGGCGCACCATAGGCCTCAGTGTCAAACATCTGCTGATAGTAGTGGAGCATGAGCGAGGGCTGCCAGAAACCGAATTTCGGCGATGCAACGATGGTGGCATAGACTCGGTCTTGATGGTCAAAGTTTTCTGGCGTATATATGGCAATTTCATTTTCATCGTCATATACCTTGCCTACATGGCTAAAGAGATCGTGCTCGTGAGTGTAGCCGGCAACAAGATTCAGCCATGAATAGGTCAGGGTGAAGTCGATGCTCTGACGGACCGAGGGACGCAACAGCGGGTTGCCACCTTCGTAGAGCATACGGCTGTCGTAAATGATGATTGAACTCAACATGTAGTAAGGAGGACGGGTTATACGCTTGCTGTAACTCAGTTGTGCGCTCCACTTACCCTTCTGCCAGGCTACTGACGCATTGGGAAACCAATCGTTATAAATGCGGCTGGGTTCGGATTGCCAGACGCCAAACGAACTGTAATCTGTCGATACGTGCTCATAGCGCAGACCGGCATTTAGGTGCCATGGACCCAGTTGCAGTTCATATTCGGCAAAGCCGGCAATATTCTTTTCTTTCATCTCATTGTCTGCTTCTGGGATGATGTCCTCGTCGTTATGGTTACGACCGTGGCTCTTCGTGCTTGTCGCTTCCGACCCGGCAGTCAATACGCCTTTCCAAATTGGATAAGTAAGTACCAGTTTGCCTGCTATCATTCGGCGGTCTTCATTATTATGGGTGGTGATGGTTCGATCTCCCAATTCCTCACTCTGCTCCTGTCCGTAGAGATGGTCCTCCGATTCTCGATGCAGCATGGTCGCATTCAGGTCAATACCTAATTTCCCCACCTTACCCACATAATACGTGTTCAGTTCCCATACGGGTTTGTCTAATTCATGGATGTCCGTTAGCAGACGTACGTTACCGTAAAACGAGCCGTTTTTCTGGTAGTTTTGATGCATATCTGTCTTCATGCGACCATATAGCATGTTTTGAGAAGAGAAACTAAGGCCTATGGAATGTTCGGTGTTGAAATCATAACTTAGTCCAGCCTTGTATTGCAGAAGGGTCCAGGTGCTCCTGACGGGCAAATAGACATAGCCAGTGAACAGGTCTTTACTGATATGTAACTCCTGGTCGAGGTCTTGGTCGTTGCTTTGATGGCCGTTGTCGAGTGCCGCATTGGCAAAAACCTCCAGCCCGCCTGTGCGATATTTCAAGGTCAGGTCATCATAGTTGTTCCATTTGTTGTTCACCCACGTCTGACTGGTAGCCATCAGGCTTAATCCATCGCCCTGGGGCTTCAATGTCTTGATGCGGATGACAGCGTTCACCTCGGCATTGTATTGGGCTCCCGGGGTGGTGATGATGTCCACGTTCTTGATATCCACGGATTTCAATAGTCTCAACTCGCTGGCATCCGTCACCTTCTTGTTGTTGATGTATATCTCTGGCTCGCCCTTGGACAGGACGTTGAATTTGCCGTCACGCCCTTCTATCATCGGCAGCATCGACAGCAGGTCGTCAGCGGTGCCGATATCGTGCAGGATGGAATGTTGCACATCCACTGTCATTCCGCCCATGGTCATCTTGTATTGAGGAATCTCGCCCTTTATGGTGACACCTTTCACGGTATAGGTGTCGGGATGGAGGGCTATGGTTCCAATGTGCCCTGTGGTAACTTGGCGGGTAACGGTCTTATAACCTACGTATGAGACTTTAACCACGACACGGCCGATTTTGCATGGAATGACGAAATCGCCGTTCTCATTGCTCACGTTGCCATTGATAAAGGTTGAGTCTTGCGCACCCACATTGTACAATGCCACATTGGCGAATTCTATGGGAGCACCGTGTTCGTCAACCACACGGCCGATAACCTTTGTCTCTTCTTTCTGCGTACATTCTATGAAGATGCGGTCTTCATCGTACGTCACTTTCATGGGATAAAAACCGATGACTTCGTGAAGGGCTTTTTCCAGAGTGACGTTTTGGAAGTGGCAGGTGACGGTAAAATCTTCCAGTTCGTCGTAAATAAAATAGATGGTCTTCTCGGTAGTGGCTGTATTGAGATCTTCAAGCACTTTCGAGAGTGACTGGTTCCGATAGTCGCGACTGATTTTCTGGGCGTTAAGGCACATGGCAAAAACGCACAATAAGGCGGTAAAAACAGTTCTTTTCATATTCGTCTGCCTTATTTTATTTGACAATCAGTTGTCGGTTTTCCTGCGTGATGTGAATACGCTCAAACTTGTTGAAAGTGCCTATCACATCTTCTATCGGGGCGGTCTTGTCCCAAGTGAAGTAGAGACGAACATGTTTGCTGTTCTCGTTTTGGAAGATCACCTCATACTGATAATGGGTGGCGATATCATTCAGCATTGTTGACAATTCGGTGTCCTCATATACGATGGGTGACATGGATTTGCTGACAGAATCAGAACGTTCTTTGAATGCCGGGGTTATCGTGTCATTTTCAACAGGTGATACAGTTGTCGGCTGCGAAGGTGTTTCTGATGGCGTAGAGTTGGCGGTTTTCCACAGGTGTATGGCGGCATAGGTGATGCCCGAGAGCAACAGTGTGCCAATGAACATGGCGGCTATTTTCCTCAGTGGAGATGTGCGCCTCTTCGCTCTCAGTTCTTTCCTTTCAAAACGCTGCCATTCTTCTTCGGCGCCAGGAGTGGGGATACTGTCATCGTTGAGCATCTGGTCAAGTTGCTCTTCGGTGTATTTTTCGGGATGTAATAGCATCCGCAGTTTCTCTTCTCTTGTCATACTTCTCGTCTTTTAAAAGTGGAACGTAGTTTCCTCAATCCATGCACGATGTGCTTGTTCACTGCTGAGAGACTGATGCCCAGTGTGTTGGATATATCCTTGTACGACTGTTCTTCATCGTAATGCATACGGATGACACGGCTGGTTTGCGCCGTCAACTTCTCATCGATATAGTTGTTGATGGCGGCTATCAGTTCATCGTCGTTTTCCGAAGACGCGAGTTCAATGGTATCGGGAATGATGCCAGTAACGTCTCTGCGTCGTGCGATGATGTTGAGGCAGCGATTGCGGACGCAAGTAAGAAGAAACGCGCATTGTGACTCTTCGCGCAGCGTGACGGTACCTGTCCACAACTGCGCGAAGACATCTTGTACAGCGTCTTTCGCCTCATCCTCGTCACCCAGCAACATGTAGGCTGCGCGATACATCCTGCTGTATTCCGAGAGGAAGAGTTGTTTGAATTGTTGTTCTCTACTTTGCATCTTTTTTGTCGCTTATCTCTACTACATATACAGTTGAGCAGGAGAAATCATTACCCCAATATGACAATATTATTGCAAAGATACGTTTTTTCAAGGGAAAAGCATGCGTTCGAGCACTAAACAATGGAATCTTTATTCAGTCTTGCTCCTCTTTTATTTTTTTTATCTTTTAATTCTTTAATCTTTCATTTTTTCCTTATCTTTGCAATGTTTTATTGTAGACCTATGAAAACATTGAAAAAAGTATATTCTTTGTTCTTGATGTGCCTGTTCTCCGCAACGACTTTTGCGGGGAATAACCTTACCATTAGCGAAGTGGTAGATGGTACGTTCCGCAGTGATTATATCTACGAGATGAATATGCTTGCTGACGGAGTGAGTTATGCACAAATTGACTACCAAAATGCACGAATCCTCAAATTTGATGTCAAGACTGGAGAGCAGACAGGTGTTCTTTTCGATGCAAATCAACTCAGCGGTGACCTGAAAAATACGCTCTCTGACATCGATGCCTATGAAATGAGCCCAGACGGGAAGAAGATGCTCTTACAGCTGAACACCAGCTATATCTACCGTCGTTCGTTTAAGGCTGACTTTTATGTCTACGACATCGCATCGAAAGACATCATCCTGCTGTCGAAAAACGGGCCACTGCAAAACCCCGTATGGTCACCGAAAGGCGACAAATTAGCGTTCGTCAGGGACAACAATATCTTCTTGTTCGACCTGAAAAACTCTACAGAGACTCAGATAACCGATGACGGCGAGAAAAACAAAATCATCAACGGCATCCCCGATTGGGTCTATGAGGAAGAGTTCGGGTTTAGCAACGCCATGACATTCTCGGCCGACGGAAAAAAGATATGTTACCTCAAGTTCGATGAGTCGATGGTGAAAATGTACCCTTTGCAGTTCTTTGCCGGCGACAAACCGAAATTTGAACAGTATGATTTATACCCTGGGGCGTATGAATACAAATATCCCAAGGCAGGAGAGGACAATGCAAAATGCTCGGCATGGGCATACGACATAGCGTCGGCAACAACAAACAAAATCAACCTGCCCTATATTGAGGATGGATATATCCCACGAATCCTCCAACCCAACGATTTCGACAAGGTGGTGTTCTTCACCATGAACAGACATCAGGATGAACTCAACATCGTGGCGTGGAACCCCAAGGCGGACTCGTACCAGACGCTGCTCACTGAAAAAGTGGACAAATATGTCAAGGAGGAGGCCATGGAACAGATAAAATTCACGAAAAAACATATCGTCGTGCCTAGCGACCGTGATGGCTTCATGCAGTTGTATGTCTATAATCAGGATGGACAGCTGGAGGCTAAGGCGACCAACGCGGCGTATGGAGTGATGGAGGTGTATGGCCTCGACGAGAAGACTAATACACTCTATTACCAAGCAGCGGAGAAGTCCCCATTGCAACGTGAGGTGTATGCCACGGTTATCAACGGTCCAACGAAATGTCTCACCAACAACGGTGGAACGAGCAGCGCCCTCTTCACGGCAGACTTCAAATATTTTGTCTGCACATGGAGCACGGCAAACCATCCTTATGTGTTCTCTATCGTCGACAATCAGGGAAAACAAGTGAAAGCATTGGTTGAAAACGAAAAACTAATCGCGAAAATAAAAGATTATAACCTGCCAGGGAAAACATTCTTTGACTTCACAACATCGGAGGGCGTAAAACTTAACGGATGGATGATGAAACCAGTCGATTTCGATGAAAGCAAACGATATCCTGTCATCATGTTCCAATACAGTGGACCGGCAAACCAACAGGTCGTCGATGCTTGGAATATAGGTTCGATGGGGCAGGGTGGGCTGTACGATGCCTACCTCACTCAACAGGGCTTCATCATCGTTTGTGTCGATGGTAGAGGAACGGGTGGCCGTGGAGCCGACTTCGAGAAATGCACATACCTCCGTCTAGGTCAGTTGGAATCGAAAGACCAAGTGGAAACGGCGCTCTACTTGCAACATTTGCCGTACGTCGACAAGGACAATATCGGTATCTGGGGATGGAGCTACGGAGGGTTCAACACGCTCATGAGTATGAGTGAGGGGCGCCCCGTGTTCAAGGCGGGCGTTGCAGTGGCTCCAGTCACCAATTGGCGTTACTATGACTCTGTCTATTCGGAACGGTTCATGCGTACACCTCGCGAAAACCCGACGGGATATGGTGTCAACCCCATAGCGAGAGCGAAAGATTTGCATGGAAAACTGCTCGTCTGCCACGGCCTGGCGGATGACAATGTGCACCCGCAGAACACCTTCGAATATTCGGAGGCGCTGGTGCAACTCGACAAGGATTTCAAGGAAGTCATCTACACCAATCGTAATCATAGCATCAGGGGGGGCAACACACGTAAACATCTCCTTAGGCAGATTGCGCAGTTCTTTGGCGACAACTTGAAACAATAGACAACAAAACTCTTAAAAACACTATCTTATGAACAATCCAATGAAAGCAACCATGATGGCTTTGGCGCTGATGGCATCGACTATGTCGGTCGCCAAAAGTGTTACGGTCACCATCGTCAACAATGAAAGACAACAACGGCAAGAGGTGGTGGAAATCAACGCACAGGAGGTGTTCTCCAAACTGGGACTGACTCCGGGCGACAAGAAGTTGGTCATTACCAATGCCCTTGGACAGGAGGTGGCATACCAACTGACTTATGATGGGCTCATCATCATCGACGTGGCCACTCGCCCCTGCGGCGAGGCCGTGTTTAAAATAGAACCGGGCGTGCCGCAACAGATGAAAACCTTCGTTTGTGGACGGCAATATCCGGAGAGGGTCGACGACATCGCGTGGGAAAACGACCGCACTGCTTACCGCCTCTACGGACCGGCCCTGCAACGCTCGGGCGAGAGGGCGTTCGGTATTGATGTGTGGCTGAAAAACACACCCGACCTCGTGGTCGAGCAGCGCTACGCCACAGAACTGGCGCACCACGGAGAGATACAGCAACTCCTCAGTCAGGGTAAGCAGCAGGAGGCTCGGAAAATGGAGATAGCCACAACTTACCACTTCGATCACGGCTACGGCCTCGATTGCTATAAGGTGGGACCATCGCTCGGATGTGGGGCACCGGCACTCATCAATAATGGCCAACTGCTCTTGCCTTATTGCTATAAGGATTATAAGATTCTTGACAACGGTCCGCTGCGCTTCACCGTGGAGCTGACCTACAATCCCACCAACATCAATGGCGAAACGGTGGTCGAGCATCGTATTCTCAGCCTTGATAAGGGCTCCAACTTCAATAAGATGGTGGTATGGTATGAGGGCATGAATAGAAAAACGGATGTGGCGGCGGGAGTGGTCGTACATCAAGAGGATACGCAAAGCATACTCACAGCAAGGGATTATGTGGCGTATGCCGACCCCACGGACAACCCGCAGATGCAGAACTTCCAAATATATGTGGCGGCACTCTTTCCGCAGGGGGTCGACGAAACAAAAACCATCTTCGATGAGACCCCCAAAAACGGCATAGCTGGTCATGTGGTGGGCGTTTGGAAGGACTGCGACCAGAACCAGCGACTGACCTACTATTTCGGTTCGGCTTGGAGCAAGAACGATGTGTCTACTTTCGACGAGTGGCGACTGCGTATCGAGAATTTCCTCAATGCGCTGCATAGCCCCCTCGCCGTTGCCGTCGAATAATCTAACCTCCCCAAGGTAATGTCTAACCTCCTAAACTCCTAAAATTAATTATTCAATATCCTATTCTTATGAAAAAACTCTTATTAGGTGACGAGGCTATCGCACAGGGTGCCATCGATGCTGGCATCAGTGGTGTGTATGCCTACCCGGGCACTCCTTCTACGGAAATCACGGAATATATCCAGGAGTCGCCCGTCGCTATTCAACGTAACTTACATCGTAGATGGTGCACTAACGAGAAAACGGCCATGGAGGCGGCGCTTGGCATGTCCTTCATGGGAAAAAGAGCGCTCGTGTGCATGAAACATGTGGGAATGAATGTGTGTGCCGACCCCTTCGTCAACTCGGCAATGACGGGTACAAACGGTGGGGTGGTGGTGCTCGCTGCCGACGACCCTTCCATGCACTCCTCACAGGATGAGCAGGACTCCAGGTTCTATGGCAAATTCGCCATGATACCGGTGTTCGAACCAAGCTCGCAACAGGAGGCCTACGACATGATGGAGGTGGCTTTCGACTATTCCGAAAAGGTGAAACTGCCGGTGCTCATGAGAGTCACCACGCGCATGGCGCACTCCAGGGCGGTGGTCAATATCAAGGAGACTCCCAACGAGGAAAAACAACTCAATTACGACGCGGTGGCTTCCAACTGGGTCCTCCTGCCTGCCAACGCGAGGAAAAGAAACGATATCGTAACGGCGCAACAGGCTCAACTCGAACAGGATGCTGCTAATTCACCCTTCAATGTGCTGACCATGGCTGACAACCATTCCATGGCCATCGTGGCATCGGGCATAGCAGTCAACTACCTCAACGAGTGTTTCCCTGAGGGATGTCCTTATCCGCTGCTCAAACTGTCGGTATATCCATTGCCGAAAAACCTATTGGCACAATTGGCACAGGTAACCGACACGTTCATGGTCATCGAGGAGGGACAACCGATCATCGAGGAGATGATGAGAGGGGTGCTGCCTTCTGACTTCAAGGTGAAAGGCCGATTGTCGGGCGACCTGCCAAGAACGGGTGAGTTGAATCCCGACTGGGTGAAAAAGGCGATGGGTATGCCGGTGCAACCGGTTTACGACAAGGCGGAGAATGTGGCCAACCGTCCACCTGCGCTGTGCCAGGGATGTGGACATCGCGATGTGTATGCGGCGCTCAACAAGGTGCTCCTCGACTATCCCAACGCTCGGGTGTTCGGAGATATAGGATGCTATACCTTGGGATTCCTGCCGCCTTACAAGGCCATCCACTCATGCGTGGATATGGGGGCGAGTATCACCATGGCCAAAGGGGCTGCCGACGCTGGTCAATGGCCGGCGGTGGCTATTATCGGCGATTCCACATTCACCCACTCGGGAATGACGGGACTGCTCGACGCCGTCAACGAGAATGCCAACATCACGGTCATCATCAGCGACAACCTCACAACGGCCATGACGGGAGGTCAGGACTCGGCTGGAACCAATAAGTTCGAGGCTATATGTCGTGGACTGGGTGTCAGCGACGAACACCTCAAGGTGGTTGTGCCGCTGCCGAAAAACATGGAGGAAATCACCAAGGTCATTCGCGAGGAAATAGAGTATAAGGGATTGAGCGTCATCATCCCCAGAAGGGAGTGTATGCAAACCCTGCAACGTCATCTCAAACAGAAAAAAGCCAAGGAGGAGAATAAATGAAAACGGATATCATTCTTTGCGGAGTGGGAGGACAAGGCATCCTCTCCATCGCTACCATCATCGGCGAAGCGGCCATGAACGAAAACCTGTATATCAAGCAAGCCGAGGTGCATGGCATGTCGCAACGAGGAGGCGACGTGCAGAGCAATCTCAGAATATCGTCCGAACCCATCGCCAGCGACCTGATAGGATTGGCGCAGGCGGATGTCATCATCTCCATGGAACCTATGGAGGCGCTCAGATACCTGCCTTATCTGAAAAAGTCGGGATGGATCATCACCTCGTCAAGCCCCTTCGTCAATATTCCCAATTACCCCGACTTGCAAAAGGTGATGGACGAACTGGGAAAGGTGGACAATGTCATCGCTCTTGATATCGACCAACTGGCAAAGGACAACGGGGTGCCGCGCTCGGCCAATGTCATCCTGCTCGGGGCTGCGCAAAAGGCACTGGGCATCGAATACGATAAACTTGAGGAGGCGGTCAAAAGGGTGTTTCAACGCAAAGGACAGAACATCGTCGACGCCAACATCAAGGCACTCATGTTGGGTAAAAAGGAACAGAAATGAAAACACCAATCAACAAGGAAATCATCGATAATGCCATACGCGATTATGGCATCCAGGACTTCGCCAAGGCGACCATACGCGAGGTGAAAGCCATCGCGGCCTTCGCTGAGGAGAAAACGGGCACCGAGTTCATCAAGATGGAGATGGGCATTCCCGGACTGCCTGCCGCCAAGGTGGGGGTTGAGGCGCAAGTAAAGGCGCTACAGGAGGGTATAGCCCATAGCTATCCTGACATTCAGGGCTATCCGGAATTGAAAAAACAGGCCTCACGATTCGTCAAGGCTTTCATCGATGTCGACATAGCTCCCGAGGGATGTGTGCCGGTGTGTGGGTCTATGCAGGGTACCTTCGCTTCGTTCCTCACGTGTTCACAGGCAGACAAGAAGAAGGACACCGTTTTGTTCATCGACCCGGGATTCCCTGTGCAGAAAATGCAACTGCAAGTGCAGGGGGTGAAATACATCACCTTCGATGTGTATGATTTCAGGGGGGATAAACTGGCTCCTAAACTGGAGTCTTATCTCGCAAATGGGAATATTTGTGCCATCGTATACAGCAATCCGAACAATCCGGCATGGATCTGTCTCAACGAGGATGAACTGGCTGCCATCGGACGATTGGCTACGCAATATGATGCCATCGTCATGGAGGACCTTGCTTACTTTGCCATGGACTTCAGGCAGGATCTTTCCGTGCCCTTCCAACCGCCTTATCAGCCTACCGTGGCTAAATATACTGACAACTATATTCTGCTCATCAGTGGGTCAAAGGCATTTAGCTATGCGGGAGAACGCATCGGCGTGACGTGTATAGGCGACAAACTGTTCCATCGCCATTTCGACGACCTCTCGGCTCGCTACGAAGGACTGCCCTTCGGATTGGTCTTCTCTACGCGAATGCTTTATGCTTTGTCATCGGGCACCAGTCATAGTGCGCAGTTTGCCATGGCGGCGATGATGAAGGCGGCGTGCGACGGCGACTATGATTTCCGCGACGAGGTGATGGTCTATGGGCGCAGGGCGAAGAAACTCAAGGAGATATTCACTCGTCATGGCTTCCATATTGTCTACGATACGGATATAGACCGTCCCATCGCCGATGGCTTCTATTTCACCATCGGTTATCCGGGTATGGACAGTGGTACACTGGCTCACGAACTGATGTATTATGGGGTGAGTGCCATCTGCCTCATCACCACTGGTAGCCATCAAGAGGGACTACGCGTCTGCACTTCTTTCATCGAGGACCATCAATACGATATCCTCGACGAGAGGATGGCCATCTTCCAGCAAAACAATCCTGTATAACACGTTTAGCGAAAGAGGCGCACAAGGCGCCTCTTTCGCTTTTCTATCGTTTCTTCCGTTTCTATTGTTTCTATAACTAATCTCTCACCCCTCACTTCTCACCCCTCACTTCTCACCCCTCAATGATATCCGTCTCTTTCCAACTTTGTATAATCGAGAGACTGTCTTTCAGAGCCACGGCTTCATCCACATCGTAAACATCCGTCAACAACTTGGCCAGGTCTTCGGCATCGAAGTCCTTGCCTTGAATGGCCTCCCAGAGGTAGGCGGCACTCTCATTCATACTGATGATATTTCCGTAGTCGATGTTCTCCTTGCCCTCGGCCACGAGTATCTTCTCGCCTGCTATCGTACGCAGGGCAAATCCTTTTTTTGCTCTCATTGTATTTTGGGTTTAAAAATTTTCAACCAGATTCTTCGGTAAAAAGCCAAGAGATAACGGCGGATAGGGTAAAGACGCGTCCAAAACCAGGAATAAATCTTCCATTTCTTGCCGTCGGTACTGTCTAACGTGTCACGGCCCTTACGGTAAAAACCCAAGGCCTTGGCTTTCACGTCGCCTATCTTGCAATGCTCCACACCAAGGTTGCCATCGCCTCGAAGGGTGACATCGTCGCCGTCGATGGCGATGATACGGTGCAACACGTATTTCTTCGGCGAAATCTCGGCTAATACGGCATCGCCTACTTGTGGGTCTTTGGCCAACGTTAGCAACGCCTTGTCGCGGTCGTTCTCCAAAAAAGGACGCATACTGTAACCGCGTAGGTTGATGGTTACGGTCTTGCCCTTCTCAAGATCTGATACCACCATGGGCAACAATATCTCATTAGGAAACTGTATCTTCTGGATGGGCCTGCGATTGTTTGCCATGACTGTCAGTTTTTTATCGCTACTCCGCGGTAACACACCCAGGCCGAATCGGCGTCGGGCAGGCAATGCAATATGTAGATGCCGGTGGTCTCCACCACTTGCGTCACCGTGTCGCACACTTCATGATAGATGTCCTTGTCCCATTTCATCGAACTGCACGATGGAAGGAAACTGGCAAAACCATTCACTGGCGACAATTTTTCCAAACTGTTCTCCGAGGCGCGGTCGATACGGGTCACGGCTCCCAAACGGGCTTTCACATTGCGGTAGCAGGGGGTTTTGCCGCTCCACGGACTGCCGTAAATATAGGCTTGGCCATCCACCATGCGCACAATGGGATTGTCGTCGTTCATCAGGTCGCAACCGGGTATGTTGCGCAGCCAATTGCTCACCTGGGTCGACTTGCCGGTGCCGCTCTTGGCGATGAAGGCATAACCGTAACCGTCCTTGCGTACCAAAGAGGCGTGGATGAGCAGACAGCGCGCTCTGCTCGAACGGAATGAGAACGACAACATCAGGGCATTGTTCAGTCCGAAACAACGCATGTTGTAATTGCCGTTCAACGCTATCTTGCAATGACGGAATTCCTTGTCCGACTGAAGCATGCAACAATCGTAACCGTTCAGGTCGCGAATGATGAACTGGTAACCACCGGTGGGCAACAAATCCACTACAGTGTCGCCGTTGCCGGTGTCGAACGTGCGGATACGTTCGCGTTGCGACTTGGGATAGGGTGGGGTGCTGTCGTCGATGGTCACTTCCAAAAAGGGATCTCCATCAATATGGTCCACACGGAAGGGCTCAAACGAACGAATCAGGTGCATGCCGTTGAAACGGCTCTCAACAAAATTGATGCGGATAGGCAGGTCGGCCAGCACAAAATCATTCACACTCTCCATCGGACTACGGGGTTACTTGCTGTACTTGTTGCTTCTCAGCTGCTTTCGCGGCTTTCTCGGCGGCTTTGCGGGCGGCTTTCAACTCTCGGCGGGTCATCACTGGCTTCTCCTCGGCCTCGTACGATGGCTTAACCGACACGAAACGGAACGCATCGCGCATCACATTCACCACACGAAAACGAGGATTCCCTTTCTTAGGGTTCTCGTAACGCTTCCGCAAGGAGAGGTATTTCTTCATGATCTCCTTCTCCGTCTCGGCATAGAACAATACGCAAGTGCGGTTGTTCTCTCCTATGTTGGTGAAATAATTCTTCAATTGCGAGGAATATTCATGACGATCCAGCAAAAACTTGCTGCTCGTATCAATCCATGCACTGTCGATCGTCTGGATTTCCGTGAAATAGACGGTGGAGTCATTAAACGAGGCGGAAAAACCAAAGGCGTACACACGCATGCACTCACGACCTTTGGCCTGTCCGTCTAAAGTAATGAGCGTGAACAAAAACAGCACACTCAAAAATTTTAATATCTTCATCTTCTTTTACTATAACTTCTTAACTTTCTCCTCTACTTTCCTCCCCTCTAAGGTAACTTTCTCCCCTTCTTTCCTCCCCTCTAAGGTAACTTTCTCCCCTTCTTTCCTCCACTCTAAGGTAACTTTCTCCCCTTCTTTCCTCACCTCTAAGGTAACTTCGTCCCCTTCTTTCCTCCCCTCTAAGGTAACTTCGTCCCCTTCTTTCCTCCTCTCTAAGGTAACTTCGTCCCCTCCTTTTCCAAAGGCGATTTAGTCCTTAAGCGGACAAAATCTTCAAGTAGGGGTGGTTTGTCAAACACAGTCCCAACCTTTTTCTTTCTCCTTCCCTTTGGGAGGGTCGGTGTGGGCTCCCAACCTCTTTTCCGCTCACTGTCCTAAATACGTTTTCAGCATCTTGTTCTTGGTGTTATGGCGCAGTCGGCGGATGGCTTTCTCCTTGATCTGCCTCACTCGCTCACGCGTCAATCCGAACTTCTCGCCAATCTCTTCCAATGTCATCTCGGGCTGGTCGATGCCGAAAAAGGCCTCAATGATATTGCGCTCACGTTCATTCAGCGTCTGGAGCGCTCGTTTGATTTCTTCACGCAACGACTCAATCACCAGCAAGTTGTCGGCCATAGGAGTGTCGGGGTTGGGCAGCACATCGAGCAGACTGTTCTCCTCGCCCTCACTGAAGGGGGCATCCACGGAGATGTGGCGGGTGCCGGCCTTCAAGGCATCTTCGATCTTGTCCTGTGGCAAATCCACACGCTCGGCTATCTCGTCAACACTCGGACGACGCTCGTGCTCTTGCTCGAAAATGCTCTGCGCACGGGTGATCTTGCTCACCGAACTCACCTGGTTCAGGGGGATGCGTACGATACGGCTCTGCTCGGCTATGGCTGACAGGATACTCTGACGTATCCACCATACGGCATAGCTGATGAACTTGAACCCACGGGTCTCGTCAAATTTCTCCGCGGCTTTGATCAAACCGAGATTACCCTCGTTGATGAGGTCGGGTAGACTCAAACCCTGGTTTTGGTATTGCTTCGCCACGGAGACGACGAAACGCAGGTTGGCACGCGTCAATTTCTCCAATGCCTCACGGTCACCTTTACGGATGCGCTGGGCTAATTCAACCTCTTCCTCCACGGTAAGAAGCTCTTCATGTCCTATCTCCTGTAGATATTTATCTAAGGAGGCACTCTCTCGATTGGTGATGGATTTGCTGATTTTTAACTGTCTCATGAAGCATTATAGTTGATACCATTTGCAAAAATAATGGATTTCGAACAAATAACAAACAAATTCGCAAAGATTTTGCGAATTTGTTTGTTATGCTCCCCCCTTCCTTTTTACTATTTTGCCTTTTACTCACTTTCCAACGGGATGGCGAAATATTTCTTCTTGCCCGTGGGGAACACTCCTTGGATGTAAAGAACGGGTTCCTTGCTCGTCGAGGCGTCCTTCACTGCTTTCTGCAGATCGTCGACAGTGCGCATCACTTCGTCGTTCACACGCTGGATGATGAAACCTTTCACCACACCGGCATCCTTCAATGCGCCGTTGTTCACCTTCAGCACTTCCAGACCATAGTTGATGCCCAACTGGCGTTGTTTGGCCTCGTCCAACTCCTTGAAACTGGCTCCCAGCACATCCAAATCGGCGGGCTTAACTATACCTGTATTGCCTTGGGCGTTCTTCAGCGTCACGGTCTTCTCCTGGCGCTTCTTGTTGTGGAGGTAGACTATGCGAACTTTGTCACCGGGACGTTTGCTGGCCAATATCTCTTGCAGCTCGGCCATCTTGGTCACGGGCTTGCCGTCCAACGAGATAATCACGTCGCCTTCTACCAAACCGGCATCGGCTCCGGCACCGCTCTCGCTTACCTTGGCTACATATACACCGTCGTTGGTGCCTAAGTCCACTTCTTCGCCACGCGAACGCTGGGCGTCGATATAGTTGTGCACATCCTGACCCTGGATGTCGAGCAACGCACGCTGGACGGTGCCGTAACGCTTCAGGTCGTCAACCACCTTGGTCATGATTGAGGTGGGGATGGCGAAACCATAACCGCTATAGCTGCCCGTCTGCGAATACAGCATGGCATTGATGCCTACCAACTCGCCCTGGGTGTTCACCAACGCACCGCCGGAGTTGCCGGCGTTGATGGCGGCATCGGTCTGGATGAACGACTCCACACCATTGGCATACAACGAACGGGCCTTGGCACTCACGATACCGGCGGTCACGGTGTTGTTCAGGTTGAAGGGGTTGCCGATGGCCAGCACCCATTCGCCTACCTTCAGCTTCTCGGAGTCGCCGACAACGATGGCGGGAAGACCACTGGCATCTATCTTGATGAGGGCTAAGTCGGTGGTGGGGTCGTTGCCGATGATACGGGCACTGAACTCGCGGTTGTCGTTCAGCGTCACGGTCAACTCGTCGGCTCCGTCAACCACGTGGTTGTTGGTGGCTATGTAACCGTCGCTGCTGATGATCACACCGCTGCCCGACGCTTCACGACGAGGGGTCTGAACCTGACGGCGTTGGGTGCCGCCCCTCTCCCTGCTGCCAGGATTGCCGAAGAATCCGAAGGGGTCGCTGAAGAAATCCTCGAAAGGATCTGACTGCACATCCACGGAACGGGTCTTCGAGGTCTGCACATATTTGATATGGACCACGGCGGGAAGGGCCTTCTCCGCAGCATAAGTCAAATCAACAAGTCCGGAAGGGGGTAACTGGGCGGCTCTTGCATCGTTGAGGCCGCTCATCGAAAGGGTCAGACCGCTTAGGGCCATGACCACCATCACACTTTTCATTTTCATGTTCATGATCTAATTATATTTTT
Organism: uncultured Prevotellaceae bacterium; assembly: GCA_900316685.1. GTDB lineage: Bacteria > Bacteroidota > Bacteroidia > Bacteroidales > Bacteroidaceae > Prevotella. Next base: position 35,893 of record ONDS01000010.1, read on the forward strand.
GTATCAATTTTTTGTCCTTTTGTTCGTATGTCTAAAGACTTTTGTCCGTATGTCTAAAGAACTGTTCCTATGCCTAAAGAACCGTTTCTTTATCGTAAAAGTTATTGCAAATTTAGGGGCATTTTTCTTTTTAACGTCAATTTGGCATAACCTTTTGTCTACTTTTAACAATCAAAATGTGAATGTTAACGGCTATTAGCGGCAAACACTCTTTTTTTAATGTTTCTTTAGCACATATGTCAGGGCATAGATACTCACTCCCCTCCTTTTCAACAACCTCCTTCACCACTGAAATTTGAATTACTTGAACAAAATCCAGCATCTATCGTTTTTTTTTCATAACTTTGCAGCCGAAAACAGTGTCCCGGCTTGCCGCTGGCTCCTTGACGGGGCGAGAGGAAAGTCCGGGCAGTGAGGGCACCCCACTTCCGAAAATAGAAGCTATTGGTGACAGTAGGTGACAGCAGAAGAAAAGAACCGCCCCTCTCGGGGGGTAAGGGTGAGAAGGTGGTGTAAGAGACCACCAGGCGATGGGTGATCATCGTGCTGTGCTGGCTGGGGACTGCAAGTTCAAGTAAACCGTCGTCTGAGGGATGCCCGCCCGACTAACTCCGACGGAGGGTAGAACGCTTCAGCCCATGGGCGACTGTGGGCGTAGATAAATGGCAAGCACCACTCGCACTGCGTGCTGTGGTACAGAACCCGGCTTATAGGGGCACTGTTTTCTTTTTTATTAAAGTTTCTGATGTTATGAAGATAAAAGAATTCAACTTCCGCAAGCTCCGCTTGCCTTGTAGACAAAAGGAGTTAGAAGAAGACAGAGGAAGATAAAAGACATTAGTTTTGCTGCATAAACACTGCAAACGGAGTAATGTCCTCTATCTCCCGCCGCCGAAAAGCGGCTATCTTCATTTATCTTCCTTTATCTTCTAAACATGCGGAAGTTGAATAAAAGAATAAATACCTGAACCCCTGACCTCCTAAGGTAATGTCTAAACTCCTAAACTCCTGAACTCCTGAACTCCCGAACTCTTGAACTCCTCAAAACATGGAATGGCTTAACAACATCATCTCCTTCCTGAAAAAGGATATGTGGCTTCTCGACGATGAGAAACTGCCTTGGTGGAAAAATGCTCTTATCAAGACTGCCAAGGTCGTCATACTCACCGCCAAGGCGTTCATCTCCAACAACCTTTTCCGTATGGCGGCGGCGCTCACTTATTCCACGCTGTTGGCCATCGTGCCCATAGCAGCTGTCATCTTCGCCGTGGCAAGGGGCTTCGGATTCTCCATCTATATCGAGGAGTGGTTCCGCGATGCGCTGGAGTCTCAACCGCAAGTGGCGGAATCCATCATCGGATTCGTCAACTCTTACCTCGTGCATGCACAAAGTGGCATCATATTGGGCGTGGGATTGGTATTCATGTTATGGACCGTCATCATGCTGACAACCAACATTGAAGAGGCGTTCAACGATATATGGAAAGTTGGCAAGACAAGGTCATGGTCACACGCCATCATCAACTATACGGCGGTGTTCTTCCTCTTGCCCATCGTCATCATCGTAACCTCTGGTGTGTCAGTGGTCTTCGCTACCATCTCCGACGGACTGAAGGAAATCATCTTTGTGGCTCCTATTATTAAGGTGCTTGTAGGGCTTGTGCCCTATGTCATCTGGTCGCTGGTCTTTATACTGCTCTATGTATTCATGCCCAACACTAAGGTGATGTGGAAACACGCCATCATACCGGGCATTGTGGCGGGCGTGGCCATGCAACTGCTCCAACTCTTCTATATACACTCACAGATATGGGTGTCGAGCTATAACGCCATCTATGGTTCTTTCGCGGCTCTTCCGCTCTTCATGCTCTGGTTGCAGATTTCTTGGACCATCTGTCTCGTCGGGGCGCAGATGTGCTATGTCAGCCAAAACCTCAAGGATATGGCGTTCGACCACGACATCAGGGAGATAAGTCATCATCACCAGGTCATCATGGCTGCTCTACTGCTCAGCATCATTTGCAAGAAACATTTCAAGGGGGAGAAGGCATGCTCGGTGCGACAACTCAAAGAACTCTCCGGGCTGCCCATGACCGTCACTGCCGAACTGTTGCAACGACTGCATGATACCGGACTTATCAATGTATGTGGTGAATACAAGGAGGAGAACACCGTATACCAGCCTTCGATGGGTACCAATAATATCTCGCTCGGATTGATGGTCGAGCGACTGGAGTCCAACGGCAAATGGAAACCTAAGGTGCTGGTGGCACAACTCAATGGCAAACTGTGGAGAAAGGTCTACCAGATAAGAAAGGAATATGGCGACAATCTGAAAACAATCCTCGTCAGGGATTTGTAAACTTCAATACTGCATCCACGAATCGGGCGGCACCCGATTCCCGTAACTTGCGCTCTTCCTGCTTCCTTCGCCAGGTCTGGAAGAGGTAATACATCAGGCACAACACGGCACCGATGCCCAAACCGATGAACAGGTATTTCTCGTCGCCTGGAAACATGGAGAACACCACCACGGGCATAATCAAGATCAAACCATAAAGCGTGTAGGTCTTCTTCGCCTTTTCCATCGGATCATCAATAATCTTCTGGTCGAAGAAATAATCATTCAACTCGTCTTCGTCGATGTCGTAATCCGACAACTTCGGGAAACCGGGTTCTTCGGCGTGTTGTTTCATGATTTCCTTCACGCGCTCTTCCAATTGTTCTATGCTCTTGTCTACCATAAACAAAACTTTTTGCAAAGATAGTGCAAGTTGAGTGAAGAACAAAAAGAATCTATTCTTTTTTTATTCCGAAACGCCGCCTATATTATCTAAAGATAGTGCAAGTTGAGTGAAGAACAAAAAGAATCCCATTCTTTTTTTATTCCGAAACGCCGCCTATCTTATCTAAAGATAGTGCAAGTTGAGTGAAGAACAAAAAGAATCCTATTCTTTTTTTATTCCGAAACGCCGCCTATCTTATCTAAAGATAGTGCAAGTTGAGTGAAGAACAAAAAGAATCCCATTCCAGTCCCCCTCCTGCATAATGGAGGGGTTAGGGGATGTCACTTTTCCAAGGCAAGCTAACTTCTCCCTCCTTCAGGAAGGGCTGGGGTGGGTGTTATCAACATTCAAAATATGTTAACCTTAAAATATTTTTTGGCGTTTTAAGAATATTTCGTACCTTTGCAGAAAATTTTCACCAAAAGCATTCGACCATGGAGTTACCCGATTTTATGTCATATTCCAACAAGTTCTCTTCTAAGGGCTTCGTTGAGAAAATATCTCGCATAGCTAAAAGGGCGGGGTCGAAATTGGTTTATTCCGCTTTGGTACTTTATTACACCCTCCAAAGCAAAAAAATATCCATGAAAGACAAGGCCATCATCATCGGGGCCTTGGGATATCTTATTTCCCCGCTGGATGCCATTCCCGATGCCATCCCCATCGTCGGATTGGGAGACGATATGGCTGTGCTGGCATTCGTTCTGAAAAAGGTGTGGGACCAAGTTTCCGACGAGGTGAAAGACAAGGCAAGGAACAAACTTGCCGATTGGTTCGACGAAGATGAGATGAACGAACTGGAGGAACTCTTCGACAAGGAAGAGAAAATCAAGGCGTAACCCCTCAGACCTTGTTTCAGATTTCCTATTTCAGATTTCCTATTTCAAATTTCAGTTTTCCCTAATACTTCTTCATAATCTTGCCGATGGCTTTGTCTAAACTCTCCGTCGGCTCGATGATGTTGTAGTCCTCCCAGAACTTAGGATCGCGGAAATAATCCACCTTGTCATAAAAAGCCGCTCGCGAATCAAAAGAGTCGCGGCCTCGTATAGGCTCGGCTCCGTTCTCCTGACGGTCGGTGACCACCATCTCACATGCAATAGAGAAACTGGTGGCAAACAACTTGCGTTTCCAATCACAGTTGAAACGGAACAAACTCCTCACATAATTGATATGCGTCACCCCATCCTCGTACTTGTAATCTACCAATATCGACAGCTCCTTGGGCTTGAAACGCACTCCAAAGGGTTTTTTCAACAACATATACCGTGTGGCGCGTGGGGTGTCATGCACATCCAACTCCAACTCGGCGCGTGTGAACGACAGCGTGGCGCGGTCGATGTATAACTTGCCATAATACAATGCCCAGGGGGTCCAACTGCGGGGCGATATGCCCACGACATAATGTGGGCGGTCGTCGATGAGCGCCGAGCCTTCCATAGTAAACTCATAATGCTCCATGTCTTCCTGGGCAAAGAGAAAGTCGGAATTCTTCACAAAGTCGAAAAAAACGGATTGCGTAGGACCGCCAGCGACCTTCACTCCCAACGTGTCACTCTGTTTGGGGCTCAACAGCCTACGACCTTTCACTATCGCCACACGGTCGCGATAGGCATCATGGCGGTAAGAGGTCTTATACATGTCCACCACGCCCTCAGCCACATAGATATAGTGCTTGCGCTTCATGGCTGCCTCACGATAGAAACATTTGTATAGGGTAGGGGTCTTGCTGTAGTTGTCGGGTATCTTGCTGATGGCGATGTTCACCAAATCACGGGGATTCTCTGTCCACACCACCACCTCGCCCAACTCTATCGGAGTGGGCTTCAATCGGATGGTCAGACCTTGCAGCTCTCCAGACGACAGCGGCTGGCGCTTCGTCTCATAACCTAAATGGCTGACAATAAGTGAACTGGGAGCATTGTCCACCTTCAACGTGAAAAAACCATCGTCGTTGGTCACCACCGATGCACGGACGCCGTCTACACCAACGCTGGCCTGAGCCACTTCCTTGCCCGTGCGCTCGTCTTTCACCGTGCCACTGATAACAAACTTTTGGGCGGGTGCTGTGAGGCAGGTAAGTATGAAGAGGTTAAAGAGTATAATTCTTCTCATGGTCTATCAGGATTGGTAATACTCCACAAAAATAATCGTTTGCACTCATTTCTCCAAATTTTTCTTACAGTAAATGAAAAAAAAGCTGCCATACCCGGAGGTATGGCAGCTGCATAGTAGCTAAAGTGGTTATATAGCTTAAACTATTCCTTGAGCCATCATGGCTTTCGCCACTTTCAGAAAACCTGCCACATTGGCACCCTTCACGTAGTTGATGTAACCATCGGCCTCAGTACCGTACTTCACGCAGTTGGCGTGGATGTCGTTCATGATGTCGTGCAACTTCTGGTCCACTTCCTCGCGGCTCCAGCGCAGACGCTCGGAGTTCTGGCTCATCTCAAGACCCGACACGGCCACACCACCGGCGTTGGCTGCCTTACCCGGAGAATACAGAATCTTGGCATCCTGGAACACCTTAATGGCCTCGGGGGTCGAAGGCATGTTGGCTCCCTCGCTCACTGCTATCACGCCATTGGCGACAAGGGCTTTCGCAGCTTCCTCGTTGATCTCATTCTGGGTGGCACTCGGAAGGGCAATGTCGGCTTTCTCAAACCAAGGCTTCTTGCCGGGAACATATTTCAGGCCATATTCCTTGGCGTATTCACTGATACGACCGCGCTCCACGTTCTTCAATTCCATGATGAAATCCAGTTTCTCACGGTCAATGCCATCGGGGTCATATACGTAACCGTCGGAGTCACTCACGGTGACGACCTTGCCGCCTAACTCAATACATTTCTCGATAGTATACTGGGCTACGTTACCGGCGCCAGACACCAAGATGGTCTTGCCCTTGATGCTCTCGCCACGGGTTGCCAACATATTGCAGAGGAAATAAACATTACCATAACCGGTAGCCTCGGGACGGATACGCGAACCGCCGAACTCCTGACCTTTACCGGTCAACACGCCGCTCCACTGGTGAGTCAGTTTCTTGTACATGCCGAACATATAGGCAACTTCACGACCACCAACACCGATATCACCAGCGGGAACATCCTCGTCAGGACCGATATGACGATACAACTCGGTCATGAAGGCCTGGCAGAAACGCATCACCTCGCCGTTGGACTTGCCACGGGGAGAGAAGTCACTGCCGCCCTTGGCACCGCCCATGGGAAGGGTGGTCAACGAGTTCTTGAAGGTCTGCTCGAAAGCAAGGAACTTCAAAATCGAAAGATTCACGGATGCATGATAGCGAATACCTCCTTTGTACGGGCCGATGGCGTTGTTGTGCTGTACGCGGTAACCCATATTGGTCTGCACATTGCCCTTGTCGTCGGTCCAGGTAACACGGAACTCCACCAAACGGTCGGGAATGCAAAGACGCTCTATCAGATTGGCTTTCTCAAACTCGGGGTGCTTGTTGTACTCCTCTTCAATGGTTCCTAATACCTGACTCACGGCCTGGATGTACTCAGGCTCGTTGGGGAAACGCTGTTGCAAACCCTCAATGACTTTTGCTGCATTCATAATCTTTTTACTTTAAAATGTTGATAATGCTTTATGATTTTCTTTTATAATTCTGATTGTGGTTGCAAAATTATATCAAAAATCGGAAAACACAAACATTTTGAAAGATTTTTTTCGATTTTAATGTAAAAAAGTTATTTATTTGATGTAAATCATCTATTTTTGTGATTTCTGCAAACGTTTTCGTGTTCGCACACAACCTATTTTTTTGTTTGTCATTCTCTTGTGAAGTAAATTGTCCTGATATTTTTCAATAATCTCCAAGTATTATAATGCATATACTAATGATACTTCCATTTTTGTTGGTCCTTCAAGGAAAAGAGAATCCTTTAATTTTAAATCAAATTTGTCAATGCATTCATTAAGCTTTTTATCATCATCCAAGCACGAGGGATCTGACAAACCACACAGTGTTTCAATTACTTTTGTTAGAGTTTTGCCATGAAATTCGCTAACTGATGATACTAAATCTAGCGAACCATACGCTGTTAAAACTATTTTCTTTGATGAACGCAGTTGGGGCCAGTATTCATTTCTGATAGTGTCAATGATGCTTTGAAGTCGCTCTTCAAAATTGGCACCTTTTCCTTCGATACGAATTTCATATACGCATTCTTCATCATAGAGGTATTTCAGGTCGTAGTAGTCAATAGATAACAGACCATACATCTGCAAAATACCACACACAACTGTATCTATGTTTTTCCATACATAGGGCCATGGGCCTTGGCATGCATTATACTCTGCTATGGCGGCATCTCTCTCTTCGTCAATCCAACGGTCAATCTTTTCCCAATTTTCCTCAGAGAGCTTGCCTGACTGATGAAGTTCACAAAGTGCACTAATGTTATCATAGAAGCCACGTTTCTTGCACTTTTCGAGATATGAGATAGTCTTGCCTTTGAATGCCGCGTAGGCGATTTCCCGTCTAGTACTATCCCCTATATAGCCTCCCACGTTGATGACAAAGATTTCGTCTGCCAAGTCTATCTTTGCCAGATGCTGGCGTTCAAGCATGTCTTTATTATCTTCTGTCCATACCACCTCATCACCAGAGTGGTTAAATAGGCCAACGCTAATAACAATATTGCCTTCGAGGGTCAGGCGCTTTTGGGCTTCCAGGAATTCATTCTTGAAGCGAGTGCTACCACAGAGGGTTATGACCTTAAATTCATTGATTATGTCTCTCCCTTTCTTTACAGCATTTTGTAACTGTTCTTTTTTTGTTTTCATACTCTGCATGTTTTATTTTCCGTAAAGATGCTTACTCCTAATATTATATTATTTGATTTAGATGAATATCTATGATAGAATTTCTGATTTAAGCTGTTTGGCTCGATTCTCAACTATTTTATTCCACAATTGTGAATCCTGTATTTTCGACATAGGGATATGTTCTTTGTATTTCTCATAAAAATCAATAGCATCAAATAAGTCGTTTTGGATTTCGCTATGATAATAATGTCCTTCGCCTATCAAGACAGCCCAGTCCACATAGTCGATATATTTATCAATAAGACTTGACGAGATAAGAAGATCAGACGAACTAATCTCTGTCCAATCCCATTTGTCTTTGAATATTTCCAAATGTGCTTCAGTAAACCAGTCTTCGTCAATATGTTCAGAAAGAACTTTCCAATCAATCTTTTTGGCAAATTTTTGAAGCATAGGTATCGTCCAGTTAATGTTTCTGTTACCTGAAATAACCTTCCAGTCAACTTTTTCGAAATACTTTTCCAATAGGGACTCTGTCCACGGAAATTCTTCTGACAGATTCTTCCATGCTTGTTCTGTAGCAACTTGCTGCATAAACTCGTCATTCAGTGATTTTGTCATACTTTATGTGTTTTTAGATGTTAGACTTTGAATTATATTTCACTATGCAAAGTTAAATGAGGACTACGCCAATCTGTGGCAGAGGTTTAGAAAATGTCATTTCATCAGAAATTTTATTTGGAGCCAGTATTTAGAAAGCACGATGTCTATAGCTTCTTTTTGTGTTTGTGCATCCTCTCCGAGGAGTTGAGAGAGCCTTTCTGCCTTACGTATTCATTAATGCTTCCTGCCTAAGTACGTTGATGTCAGCCCCTTGTGGAAGGAGTTTAAGAAGCGATTTGATTTGGATGTCAGGTTTCATTGTGTATTAACTTTACGTCCCACAGATAACGATATTATTCGCGGAGATAAACAATTACTTGCCATATTTTTATTGTAATAACACAATTGCTCGTAGTTCTAGTTTGGATTGAGGAGCCATACCCCAAACTATCTCATAATCATCTGGTACAGACTCAAACCATTCACTAAATGGTTGCAGTTCCTCCATCAGTAAAGGTTGGTTTTCAGGGAAGAAGAAAAACACCAGAGCATGATCGTATGGTTCAAAATGCTTTGAGTTTCTCATTAACTGAGCCTTCAACAATGTCATCCTGTTCTCCTTACATGCATCTACAGATACATCATAGACATGGATATCTCCTCCTTCCTGAAACAAATGTATCACATCGTCAACATCTATGCTTATAAGACCTTTAGGCGCATTGAGTACATCCATAATACAACGTTTAACCTTTTCACGTTCCTCTTGCAACGTAACCTTTTCGTCAATGAGGGTGTAAACTCGTTTTAGGACTTCTGATCCTATTTTTGTGTTAAACTCTTCTGGAAACTCATTCTTCAGCCTTGCCAGGAATACGGAGAGATATATCCGACCAGCATAATGTGCTTTGCTCGGCAAAGCCTTTTTGGCCTTTCTTTTGAATAAAGTGTTCCAGATACGATTCAGCTCATTCTTTTTGAAACCATTATCCATCCCTTGATGCAAGTAGAATTGTTTCAGCTTTTCTGCTTCACGTTTCTTTTTAGCATCCGCTAACATCATTACGTCGGCTGTTTGTTTCCATGAGAGCCCGGCACAGTCATGAAGGAACCATGCAGCATCCTCTCTATATACTAATCCCCAAGGAAACCTTGCCTTTCCCAAAATGGTGATGATGCCATGTCTTTGCTGATATTCAGCAACAGCCTTTTTGTTGTTAAGTATTTCTCCTAAACCAAATAATCCCTGTATATCGAGTAGATTGTTGAATGCACCATACTCTTCTGTTGTCATTTGCATCATTATCTTGGTCATTTCTTGAATACTATTGTAGTCGAACAAAGGAATATCATTCAACTCCCCTTCATAGAAAAGGCGATAGTCTTCATGCCATATCGATGTTTCATACAATTTAGGGACTTCCTTCCCGTTATTCGCTTTCCGTTCCTGAATCCCTTTTATCTTTGAAAGACTTGTGGATTGTAAGATGTTGAATCGGAAAACCCTTGTGTTGTCGCACTCTTCGATAAATTCTTTAGTACATAGTATCTTATTGCCATCTTTGTCTTTAACTACATCTGTGGCAAAATGATTGCCGACACCATTTGGACAGATCAATAGGGCACAACAATGTAAATACACCTCCTCACCATTATTCTTATATCCTATATCATCATGGAAATCCAAATGGAGCTTACCATCTGTCTTTACAGGCATTCTGGCTACATTTTCAAATCCATACAAACGAATTGCCTTTTGAAATACTATGGAAAACGAATCTTCATCCACCTCAATGCTAATTGTTGGATTACAGTTGTCATCACACCATACCAAAATAGGGCTAATATCGATATCGTTTGGGCTGACATTTGTAATCCCTAAAGTATAGCAGACATGTGAACTGATCATCCAGTCCCACCCTGGACCAATAAGGATGTTCTCACATTTCTTTAGTTCTGTCACAAGTTGGTGTGCCGCCCAAAAGTATCCCTCTAATTGTCTGCTCTCGATGAATGTGAGTTCTTGCTCAAGAATTAGCCTGCTTGTTCCTCCATCTCCTTCAAGTTGATTTCCAATCTTGTCCCTTCCTTTCTTTACGGCATCTCGTAACTCTTCAATTTCTGTTTTCATACTCTGCATGTTTTTTCTGCAAAGAAAACAAAGACCCCCGCCAACTCGTGGCAGAGGCCTGAACAACTAAATACAAATTCTGAGATTCTACTATTCACAATGCAAAGAAAATGCAAACCTACGCCATTCTGTAGCAGAGGTTAGAAAAATTACATCCATTCTCTCTTTTATTTTCAGAGGTTATAAGGACATTAGTTCATCTTTAGCGGAGTAATCTCTCACCTCTACCCTAAACCTTTATTTAATGGGGTCAGAGCAGAATTCTCTTCGTTTGCAGATCTTGCAATGCTTCCCCATCCATACTTCATCGAACAGGTTCATTGCTTGGTTGACGATTTCCGGATCATCTGTCAGGATGCCCGCTTCGAAGTTCCGTTTATCATCATTCTTCATGCCGATACCTGCACCGGTAAGGTTCGCGCTGCCAACATACACCTCTTTTCCGTCAAACACAATCATCTTGAAATGCACTCGCGGACAAAGCACCCGTTCCAAACCGTCAAACAGAGCAGGGTACTTGTCGAAGTCCTCCCTGAAGTTCGGCCCCGGCTCTTTCGCGTGAATCAGCCTAACCTCCACACCACGCCGAATAAGTTGTGCCAGGATTGCTAACAACGGCTTCACCTCTCCATCAACCTCCATATAAAGGTCCTTGATGTCAGCCGTCCCAATCCAAAGCATGTACTTCACGGACAGCACCCGTGAAAGCACTTCTTTATAATGGTCGGAGTTGGAGATGTAGGTCAGCATAGAGGTAGGTTTACGACATTCATTTTTTCACTTCAGCGATGAGGCTGTCAAGTTTGTCTATGAGTTCTTTGCAAGAATCCATATACGTGACATCCACAAAATAAAACTCATCCTCTCTTTTTAGCTTTCTTTTCCCTTCCTCCAATAAATATACCTTTTCATCTGTGTTCCATTGAAAAGTGTGGTCGTTATACTCGAATTTTATGTCCCAACCTTTATAATAATTCAAATCTTCGATTCTTTGGTCCGAGTTGATTCTACGATCCGAAGAAATAATACGGTTTCTATAGAATTTCTTGTCACGGTTTTCGTCATCTAGAATAATACCTTCATAATATGGAGGATAAATTGCCCTATGGTCGTGTATCCATTTTATTCTGGATCCAACCATTTTATTTGCAACATAATTTAACAAATTTGTATTGTATAAATTTCTATAAATCAAACAATCGTTCTCTCGAGGTTCTATATCAAGATTGCCTATCAATATTTGATGCACAGCGTTTTCCCAACCTTTTTCTAATAAAATATTTGATTTCCAAGTTTCCGCCTTATTGTCAAATACATACTTTTGGGGTTCAATATATGTCCAAAAATCTTGCACATTATATAATACTGCTTTTAGAAGGAGCGCTTCTGTTCTATATTTTTTTTCGTCATCTTTAACGCCCTTCTCATCAAAGTATTTCTTTGCATTTCTCAATTTTGTATCAAATACTTCCTCGTTCCAATCATTTTCACCTTTCTCATTAGTGAATAAGAATCGGATGGCTCCTTTGAAGAATGCACTCTTTTCTGCTTCTATAATAATACTATCCCATGACTGACCATCAGCACGTGGAGAATCATTATGAATTTTGTTCGCTTTAGCGATTTCTTCTTTCATTTGTTCTTGAGCATGATATTGTTTCCCAAGGTCAAAGACTTCAAAATGATTGGCCAATGCATCGTAGATGTTATAACATTTTGTCGATAGTTTATTTATTAAACGCAAGGCCGAGTGATATGTGTCTGGACTATCAATAGTAGAGTTTTCTATTATGTTCCATACAACGCGCATCCATCGTGCTAAAGATGTATTGTCTTCATTATCCTCATAGAAATAGCTCAATAAGGCATAAAAAGCCACGCGAGAAGGGTAGGTTTCCCTATTACTATTGTTTTTCTCTCCAGTATATAAATTCCACGATTCCTTTTCTCTATTCCAAACTGCTTGACAATCTCTTTTTATGCTATTTTCTTCGTATAACTTATCCCATATGTTGAATATCGGATTCAAACATTCATTTACGCCACATTTGTCTAATACATATTGATAAATGTCCCACGAAACAAAATCGTCTTTTGTAGGATATAGAAGCATCTCCGCAACAATCTTTTGATTGAAATTGTCGAGTTCTTTTTGTTTTTCAATATCTTCGTTTAACAAAGTTTTTCTTCCAGTATCCGATTTCGTATTTAGACTATACCAGCATCTCCAGACATTCATGAAATGTCTATTGATAAAACTCAACATCATCGTATCTGGCAATTCTTTTTTTTCACTTCCATTCGAGTTAATAACGTTATAAAACAAATCCAACCACATTCCATCAATACCTGTATATTGCTTCCGAACTTCGTCATAGAAACCTCTGAAACGTTTCAACAATTCAGCGCATACATTTCTTTTCTTTTCATTATCATTATTCTTTTTCCCATTTTCAAGGTATTGTTCCAGACTTGCCTTGAAGTTTTCAAACGGAGTCAATGTTTTACCACGGGCGTTCATCTTTACATAGGTTTCATCAGAAAGTTTGTGCTCACCCATATCAACGAAATGAAAAGTGATGGGACAACTGCATCCACTCGTCAGCTTTTCAGCCGACAATTTAAAGTTTATGTCTTTAGAATGCAACTGATTGTGTATTTCGTCAAGCATTGTCAGCATTCCCATAATGGTGGGGTCTTTTTCCCAATCGGAATAAAACCACGATTGATTTTTTACATTTTCCGACAACTTTCCTAGTTCTGGAACTACATTTTCCTCAACAATTTTTTCACAAAACTCACGTGATGATTGACGCGTAGTGTACGAAAATCTGTTCAGTATATCTCTACATATGCATTTTTCTTTGTATTTACAATTGGAACATGATTGACATTTCTCAAACACATATTTATGAAACAAGAACAATGTCGTGAGACGCTGTTGTCCATCAAAAGGAATAAACTTATTCCCGTCAATACGACCATATATAAAGTCAAAGAACAACGGCTCATAGTCGGTAGTAACTGCCTTTATCATATTTGCAACCATTGACTTACGTACATCTTCCGCGTGGGTATTATTCCTGCCTTGGGCATAATCACGCTGAATAATAGGTATTTCAATCTGATATTTACTAATCAGTTGATAGAAAGAATATATGTCGTTCATTTTACACCTCCTTTGTTTTTAATCCATAGATATTGATATTATTGTTTAAATCTGGAACAATGGCCTCCAATCCCAAATAGGCTGCAATCACTTTCATCATTACTGAAACGTACTCTAAACCAGCTTGTTTATCCCAAATCAAAGGATTTGTTGAGTTTGGTGAGTAATGTTTAAAAAATACATTTCTTGTGCAAATCGGGACAAACATAGATTCTTTTTCAACATTCTCATATTCAGCCAATTTTTCTCTCTTTTCAGGATATGTTTTATTGTTAAAAGCTGCATTTTTATCTCCTTGCAAAAGAGCCATATTTGTAAGATGGTCATCTTTCTCAAATTCTTTTGTTAAAGCAAAACCTTCATCATTTTTCTTTATGTCAATGCCCATAAGTGCACCTATAACGGTTTTATAGACCTTCTCTTTCTTAATAGTCTCCAAAGAAAGCGTTTTAGAAAACTCAATAGCAACATCACTACCTTTTATAAACCTACATTGGCTAACATAATACTTCATTTTTTCAATTTCATCGTCCTCCCATTTTTCCTTGCGTTTCTCATTCTGTGCATGTATATGTTCCAATGACCATTTCTTTTCTGCAGCTTTATAATGTATATCAAATGGATATCGTGACATTTCGCTGATCTGATTTTGAATTGTAGCAAGATTGAACAACAACAAAATGTTATGTATTTCATCGTTGTTCTTTCCATATTCCAAACAATCAAAATATATTTCTCTCTTACTTTGGGTTATGGAGTTTCTACAATTCTCTTTAATAAATTCAAGAAAAACATCTTTGGGCTTATAAGATTCACACAACAACTCCTTTAATGTTTCTTTTTTATTCTTTCCTCGTAAATTCATTAGATAACCAATGTAATGATATTTCTCTCTATCATCATACCACGATTTAATTGTTCGAAAAAAGTTCTGTATTGTCTTCCATTGGCTTTTCCAACCATCAGTTCTAATAAGTTCCGAATACTTTGAGAAGATGAAATAGTCATTCTTTTGTAATTCAGATTGTACATCAAATAGATATTTATTGTTTTCTTTGGCACAATGTAAAATAAGTTCTAAAAGGAAATCAATTCTTGTGCAGTTGAAACGAGCATCTTTTGGCTCGGGATTGATAAAAAACCAAAATGAATCATCATGAAGAGTTTGTTCCATACGGTCCCATTCTCCTGCCATTTCCAACTGTTTCAAGCGAAGGGCATCTTCATTCAAATCCGTAAAGTTGTCGTCCTTTAGCAACAAAGCCTTTACTAGTTCAGCGTTACTTAATGATATTTTGCCAGAATTAAGGCGTTTGAACACATTGTAGGCGTTATCATTAGTTTCGTACCAAATGACTTTACAGTTGTCTTTGAGTTTTTTCACAACTCCAAACTTATCGCCATCCCATTTGTTGATTGTCACTTTTGCTTCATGCATAAAATGAAAATCAATGTTTGAATCATCTAGATTCTCATCTTTAATACTACTCAAGAATATCTCACTAGTAGGACGAGTTTGATATTTCAACGATAATTTGTTGCTATTCTCTATCATGTTTAGGATGATAAAAATAGTTGTCAACCTTTGTTGACCATCAATAACCTCGTACCAGTCTTCATTATCCAATAAGTTACATTCTTTCTTTCTGTCAGAATTCATCTTAGAAACAACTAATGGCTGCAAGCAATACCACGTTTCGCCATAAGATTTTTTTTCAGGTTTAAACTCATTTACATCATTCAACAAATCTTTAACCTGTTGTTCCGTCCATCGATACCCTCGCTGGTAAGACGGTATAAAAAACTTCAATCCAAGAAGCTCACTAACATTCTTTAATGATATGTTATTTTCCATATATCACATTATTTTATCCAATTATCCGAAATCAAAATCATACCTGGGGCAGTTTCTGTTGTACCATACTACTTTTTAAGCCTCTTCACCAAACTGACAATCTCCTCACATAGGGCTTCTTCTGAGACAGGTTTGTAGAAGAGATTATCCTGTTTGTAGTCGGGTACTAATGATGAAATCATCTTCCGGTATGTGAGTTGATTCCTATCAACTTTGAAGTCGAAATATATCCTACTTGAGAAACACATGATAATAGTTATGGTTGCTTCTTCAAAAGCAAAGGACAAATTTCCATTCTTGTCAAGTGGATTTTTATAGCCCATATTGTTAAGGGCCAGAAGAATTTTGTCTTGTATTTCATTATGGTGTTCATTTTCAATCTCGTCCTTTCTTTCCTTGACATCATTTAAAAGAGCATTTAACTCTTCAATGGCTGCGTTAATGTTGTCCTCCCTATCATTAAGGTATTCTATTTGTTCCTCGTAGGACAAGCCATCCATTTCTTCGTTAATATCGATAATATCATAGTCTATCATAATCTTTTTGTTTTTAACATAATTGTTTTACCCGTAGTTTGAATTAAATTTGTAAAATAATTTTTACGAAATAGTTGCACATATCGTTGATTTTTAGTAACTTAGTGGTCTCCAAACTATTAAGTGCTATTGTCGTAGATATGCGCAACTTCGTTGCAAATATAAGAAAAATCCTTGAGATATGGAAACAATTTGCAGGAAATCAAGTAAATGAGAAAGGAAATGTTCCTCGTCGTTGTGTTGTCCCCACGTCCTCCGACCTTGGTGGTCGTGGCACTTTCCATCACAGCGGAGGCATTCAGTATTGGCAGCGAGAACAATCTTTTCAAACGGTTGAACAGTGACTGTCCGGTTGCCATTCCAACCTGATCAGCCGCCTGTTAGGAAGTTACAATATTTCCCTCGCTATCCACGCACAAGCCTCTGCATCGGCAAGAGCATGGTGATGGTTTTCCAACTCATAGCCGCAGGCAGCAGCCACAGTCTGCAGCTGATGGTTCTTCAAGTAAGGAAGTGCCAATCGTGAAGCACAAAGCGTATCGTAGAATTCATAATCGGGATAATCCATCTGATAAACACGGAACACGGCCTTCAGGCAGCTTTCATCGAAAAGCTTGTTGTGTGCAACTAGCGGCAAGCCTTCAATTAACGGTTCTATCATAGCCCATACCTCGGGGAAGACGGGTGCCTCCTCTGTATCCGCACGTGTCAGTCCATGCACCTGCGAGCACCAATAGTTATAATAGTTCGGCTCTGGTTGGATGAGTGAGTAGAACGTTTCTATTGTCTCACCGTCACGCACGATGACAATTCCTACAGAGCAAACCGATGACCGCTCATTGTTAGACGTCTCAAAATCTATAGCTGCAAAATCTCTCATTTCTTCTCTTTTTTATATTTAGATAATATAGGCTGCACTCGACAATAATCAAACGAGTTTGTTCTTGTTCTCGTTGGCACTATATTTGTTCCACATACGCTCTACGATATCACCGATTTCCTTACGCAGCCAGAGAGGCTCCAGCACTTCCACATCCTCACCGTTCCAGAGGACCTCTTGAATGAAATCAAACGTAGGTCGCAGATAATATTGGAAGATGCTGTATTCGTCATTACGTACTATCTCTTCCTGCGATTCGTGCATCTTCAGGTCGCGGATGTAGTTGGCTTGACCTGCCGACACCTTTAACTTTACCGTCTGGATGTCGGTACGTTGGTCGGCAATGATACCGAAACAACCGTCAAAGAAGTCCTTGGCTGTCCATTCTTTCGGCATCTCGAATTTCTCATCCGTGGCGTGAAGGTCTACGATGCGGTCGAGCGCATAAATCATCGGTCCCTTCTCATAGAAATAGGGATAGGTATTGCGTGCCACCATGTACCATCGCTGACGGAACAGTTTTACACAGTAGGGCTGAACATCGAAACTCTTTTCTTCGGCTCTCCAATAACTGTGGTAGGTGATGTTCAGGACATTGTTATCCTTCATGGCCTCAAGGATGGGCTTCAGGTGTTCCTGTCCTGACGGGACATATTCCAATATGATGCGGTCTTTGATGCTCTGGCTGTTCGACAGGGCATTGCTCACGCAGAATGTGTTGTAGAGCCAGGAACGCAGTCCGTTCTTCTTGATGTTATCCTCGTTCTCGATATAGTAACGGTACTCGCCACGGTTCTCGTTGACAATGCTGATGCCAAACATGTCCCAGATGGCATACTTCCAGTTGTCAAAAGTGCGTTTGGGTAATTCAGCACCTCTGCTGATGTCCGTATCACGCTGCCACAGCTCATTCAGTTTGTTGTATGAAATCTTTCGTCGGTGAAGAATGGTCTCTATCACCCAAACATATTTATTGACCAAACTTTGCCCTCTGTCGTTGTTTATCATATTACATCGTTTTTTCGGATTAATAGCCCTGTTTTTATATTACTGCTGCAAATATACGAAAAAGGTACACCAAATTATGGCAGAAGTTTGAGGAAGTTTTATTTCTTTTTGGTCAAAAATATGTACCTTTGTTAATGTGTCTAAAGAATATGTCCTTTTTTTCTAATACCTTTGCCCCCTTGTTAAACGCTGATATTTATTTTTTTAATCTTTTAATTATATAATTTTTTATTTTTCCTTACCTTTGCACTCATAAAACCTAAATAACCATCTTTCATGAAAAAATCCTTTCTCGTAGTCATCACGTGTTGTATCGCCGTGGCCACCTCTGCACAGGTATTCCGTCATTCCAAACTCGGAACAGAGGTGAAAGCTTCCAATGGAGCTCTCACCATCACCAACGTGGATAAACGGCAGAATTTCATGGGCGACCCTGTCACTCACGAACCGGATATCAACTCGCCCAAGTCGGTGAACATCCATCCTAATGGAAAAAAATATTATGTCAACTCGCTCGAAGGATGCGCCACCGTGGTATTCGAGGTGGGTACGAACAAAAAACTCAAAACCATACACCACCAGTGCGACCCCTCGAAAGACTCGCTCTGGAGCAAACCGTCTGATCTCTATCCCTTCACACACTATACCGAAAACCTCAACACTTTCGGGGGAAAACCTGTAGAGGGATGCTTTACGCACAATGGACGCTACTTCTGGGCTCCGTATTACCGGCGTACCTTCGACATCAATGCGCAGGACCCTTCGGCACTGGCGGTCATAGATACGCAGACGGATGAGATCATCCTGCTCATGGAGACAGGACCGCTGCCGAAGATGATAGCGGCATCGCATGACGGACGGTACGTGGCGGTCACTCACTGGGGCAACAATACCGTGGGGCTGATACGCGTGGATAGCGACAACCCGCGCCAATGGCACCACGAACGGCTCATGGTGGTCGACTATGTGCTGCCGCTCAACTTCAGCAAGTCGGTGGCCGTCAACCGCGACATCAATAGTGGCTATTGTCTGAGGGGCACGGTCTTCACTCCCGACGACAAATACCTCCTTGTCTGTTGTATGGGGGGAGCTGGGGGCATAGCGGTGTTCGATATGCAGAAGATGGAATATCTCGGAAGGCTCCAGGGCATGAGGGCCAACGTTCGTCACCTGGTCATCAAAAACGGATACCTATACCTGAGCGTCAACAATGCGGGATATGTGCAGCGCATCTCCTTGGAGAAATTCCTCGATGCGGCACGTAACATCAATGGCAAACTGGGATCCGTCTCCGGATGGCAGGAGTGTAAGGTGGGGGGCGGTGCACGAACCATAGAGATCTCGCCCTCGGGCAACTTCGTCTTCGCGGCATGCAATGCGGCAAGCGAGGTCTGTGTGGTCGACACGCGATCCATGCAGATGATTGCCCAGATACCCTGCGACTCCTATCCCGTAGGTCTGGATATCTCGCGCGACGGACAATGGGTTATCGTCACTTCACAAGGAAGGAAAAACGGGGGCGGCAACGCCGTCAATGTATATAAGGTGGAATATGCCACGCCGGAACCTAATATGAACGACTCCATTCCTGCGCAAGTCACACAACCCGATGCTCTCGACTCCCTATCTCTTGATGAATCGGCTACTTCCACCTCCGGCACCGCTGTGCCTCTCTGGAAAACCCCATGGGCGATAGCCGCAGCTGCCGCCATACTCCTCCTTCTACTTCTCCTCTTACTCATCCGCCTCTTCCGAAAGAAGTAGCAATTTCCCCCTCCTAGGAGGGGGGCGGGGCTGTCACTTTACTCAGCCAGTAAACTCTTTCCCCTCCTTTTCCAAAGGAGGGGCAGGGGTGGTTTATCATAAAATGTCCTAACCTCTTTTCCTACTCCCTCCCTTTGGGAGGGTCGGGGTGGGTTTTCCTCACCTCTTTTCCCACTCCCTCCCTTTGGGAGGGCCGGGGTGGGTTTTCCCAACCTCTTCAATTCCACATTCGATAAAAAAAGGCTTGCCCCGCAGGGCAAGCCTTTCAGCATATCCAATAGTAATTATTCCTCCGACCAGAAGTTGGTAGCCTTCAGCTCGCTCTCCTCCCAGACAGTGGCCTCGTTGGCATCGGGGTCTTTTTCGCCTGTTTCGTCCACGCCACCGTAGCTCGTGCCGTTGTTGCCCGTCACGCCCGTGCCGTCTAAGATGGATTCAGTGTCGTAAAAGCAGACCTTCATCTGCGGCTCAATGTATCTTGTCTTTTTCATTGTGAGTTTCTGTTTTTATGGGTTTGTAATATGCTGAGCTGTCGCCAAAGGCGACAACCCAGCACCAAGCATTATTTCTTCACGAGCTTCTTGCCGTTCACGATATAGATGCCGCGAGGTAGCGACTTCACGTCCACGTCACGCCCGAGGTATTGGCCCTGCAGGGTGTACACTCCCTCGGTGCGCTCGGCATCGACGGCGATGTCGCGGATGCCCGTCGTACCGTCGAAGGACAGGCTGATGTTGGCACCGGCATCCTCCAACGAGGTGAGCACATCGACGAAGTCGAAGTAGGCACGGAAGGCCTTCATCTTAGTCAGCCCTGCGGAGTAATAGAATTTATTGTCACTGAGGAACAGGTCGGTCGCGGGTACCACCGTCTCGGCGTGATAGGTGCCTTTGAGGGTGCCCCACACCACGCGGCGCGAACCCGACTTGCCGTTGTCGAATTCCACTACGGCTTCTTCCTCGTCGGGATCGACCTGGGCGGTCAGGGTGAACTCGTCGATATTCTCCGACACCTTGATCAGACAGGGGTAGTTGGCCTCCAGACCGTTGGCGGGGTCGAGGGGCACGAATTCCACCTGGATGCCGACGATGTCGCCCGTGACCTCGTCCTCCGTCACTTCATAGCTCACGAAGTTGTTGAGCTCCACATCGTCACCGAAAGCGGCATAAAGCTGCTCCTTGGTCATGTTGAAGGGCAGGCAGATGGTGCTCCACTGGCCGGCCTTGAGCGTGCGCTTCACCAGCAGGTCCACAGGGCCGTCGGTGGCCTCAGGTACATCCGTCGAGTTCTCGTCGAGGATGGTCACCTCGGGCAGGGCCACGGTGATCTCGCTTGTGGTGGGATCGGGGTATAAGCTCACTAAGTCAAAGTTGTCGCCTCTCTCCACCGTCTTGTTGATCACACCATCGGTGATGGTCACTTCATACACGCCGGGATCGCAGTCGGCGGGGATGTTGACGGTGATCAAGGCCACCTCGCCATCGTTGCCTTCGATGTCCCATACGCGACCGGGGGTGGAAGGATTCTCCGTCGACGAGGAACAAAGCACTTCCAGACTGCCGTCGGCCTTCAGTGCTGAGTTGAAGTAGTCGGTTCTGCGCTTCGTGGTGCGCTCCGTGCTCAACTCGGCCAGGTATATGCCGTCTTCCTGGGCGAACGTCCAGCCCTCGGGCAGGTGGACGTGGAACGAGAATCCATTGGTGGGCTCCTCGTTCTTGATATTCACGGAGAGCACGGCCTGACTGCCGGGAACGACCGTCATGGGAGCGACATAGATGGCGTTCGCCAGCTCGCTCACATCGGTGGCGACTTTACGAGGACTCTTCTTCCTCGGGGCTTGGTTGGCTCCCTCGCCACCTTGCTCCTGGTTGTTGATGATGACCGTGGCGATACCCGTCATGTCTGTCACATTCACCGAACCGTCGCCGTTCATGTCGGCATTGGCCCGCAGGAACGTCTTGGGAGAACTTCCATTGGTGAGGATATAGGTGGCGGTGCTGGTGAAGTCGGTGATGTTGACCACATCGTCGGCGTTAACGTCACCCATCAGGCCGGGCTTGATGGTCAGCGTGCTCTTGAACGAACCAAGGGGGTAATTGTTCGTGGAAGCATCGCTGAGATTGATGCCCATCATGAGCAGCGGCAAGGGATATTCGCCGAAGGGCATGTAATAGCCCGACCAATCAGTAGTGGGATTGCCGCCATAGACCTTGTTGAGGTCGACAGATACATAGCATACCACGCCGTCCTCGCCCTCGAAGGTCTGGTTGGTGGTCGAATTGCAAAGCACGCGCAGCGAGCCGTCTTCTTGAAGCATGCAGTTGAAATAGTCGGTTTTCGCGGCCGTGGTGCGGTCGGTACTCAGCTCGGCGATGGGCATGCCGTCGCTGTCAACCGAGAACGTCACGTCGGCGGGCAGGTAGAGGTCGAATTGGAAACCGGTCATAGGCACCGTGTTCCTCATCTTGATGGGGATGCGGTAGCCCTTGCTTTGCTGCACTACGCTCAGCGGCTCGATGTAGAGGGCGGGATCGAGACCCGAGATATCGGTGTCGGCTTCGTAGATGCCGTTCTTCAACTGCTCCTCTGTATAGCCCTTGGTGCCGGTCAGATAACTCTTGCTGGCTAAGTAGACTTCATCAATGCGAAACGATCCACCCATATTGTTGTTCATCATGGTGATACTACAAATATATTGATCCGGACCATGGGCCAGGTCGGTAAGCGGAACGAAGATGGTCTTGCAAAGCAGGCTCGCCATGGTGTGATGGTAGCTCGGACCGATATCCTGGCAGTCAGTCCAATCTTTCGGCAGGGTAAAAGAATAGATGTCGGAATTGTATGGTGTGCCCCATGCGAAATTCACCACTAAATAGTCGTAGTTGTTGTAGTGTTCCTGTAAGATGCTCTTAAAGGTCTCGTCGGTATAATTATAGGTGTCAAACGCGAAGTTGGTGCTCTCCTGTCCGGCACTGGTTAATTGCATATGCCCATTGAAGATGGAAATGGTGCCGGCTTCACCCTCGGCGGGCGTTTCGGCATAGAAACCTTCGAAAGGCAGGTCCAAACGGTCGACTACTTCTTCGGAATACTCATGACCTAAATAAGCCCACCCTACATGGTCGATATAGAAATTCATGGGCGCTGAATTGGAGTTGTATAACCCGATGGTTATAGTGTGGAATCCTCCGTTCTGACCTGCCTCCTCCTCGGTCACCACGCCTTCAAAGTCTAACTCCGTCCATTCCTCACCGATGTAGGCATTGCCTCCAAACATCTGGTAGTAGTTGTATTGGCCGGGGTTAACCTCATTTTGGATATAGAGGTTCGTAGACATATCGGCTCGCATCCGGATGTGGAAACGATACTTGTCGCCGGCTTTCCACAAATGGTCGGGAGTGGTCACGTAGAATTGCTTCCAAATGTCTTCGCCGGAATGTTCAATCTTCAGTCCCTGGGTGTTCATGTAGCCAACGGCAGACACTTGTGAACTGGACAATGGCAGTATTGATGTGCCTTCGGTATAGCTGAAGTTCGAATAATCGCTTCCCTCGAAATTGCCGTTCACAATCAGGTCGCCTGGCATGGGCTCCCAGAAATCAATGGCGGTAGGACTTTCCTCATAGGTTTCCCAACGCACATCGTCGAAATAGATGGTGTTCGCCTCACCTGTATTGAGCATAAAGGCTATGGTCTGAAGGGGGATTTCTTCAGTACTCTGTCGGGAGGTAACGTCGCCCTCATAATTGATGGTCGTCCAATTGGTACCAATCTCGTAAGACCCTTTCATTATCTCATACCAGATATACTGTCCTGGTGTACCGTGTGCCTGGGCGGTGATGGTGGTGGCCTTGTCGGCACGCACCTTCATGCTGAAACGATAATGGGTGCCTGCTTCCCATACGCGTTGGGGGGTGTACACGAGGAACTGTTGGGCCCATGTATCTCCTTCTCCAGAGGTGCTGACACTCACGCATCGGCTGCCGTCAGTCGTTAACAAGTCGCCGATTTCCTTTATGTATCCGTTATCGAGAACAGAGAAACAGGTGAAATCGTCGTTCTCGAAATTGCCGTTCACAATGTAATTGTTCCATAATTGGCCCGCCATCGTTAGGGGAACGGTCAATGCTAGCATCAGTAAGTAAATGATTCTTTTCATAATGTGTTAGGCTATTTTAATGATAATAAATCTTTTAAATGCAAAAGTAATACATTTTTTTGCATTCATCCCTCCCTAATGGTTAAACATTGTTAATAGGTCGGTGCGCGTTTAAAAATTCAACTATCACAACCTGTCACAACCTTTTTTCTTTCATCCTCACTGTTGTTTCCTGCTGTCATGGTTGTGGTTGGCCTTTCAAGATCCCCTCATAAAAAGACCCCTAAAGCGGCATAGCGAGGGTCTTGCCGCAACGACCCAAAAGCGCGCAAAAAAATATCGTCGTCCACGACGCGAGCGCTCGGACAACGCTCCCGCAGCAACTCGCCGAAAGTCCGTTCACTCGAGCACCGCAGATGATGGATGGGAAGTGCGTCCAACATGCGCGATATAGACAACAGCTCCCTCGCGGTGGTATTTACACGACTCATGTTGAGGGGCATCTTTTCCCATCGTTTTGGCAATATACCCAGTTCCTTCACCACCAGCATCAGGCTGCTGAAAAGGTCGGAACGTTCGGGCTGCAAGTCCTCGCGTCCTTCGGGGGGCAACAGGAAACCGGGGCGTACGATGAACCCTTGGAGTTCTCCACGTCCCAACGCCTCAAGTATGACATGCTCGGCCATGAACTTGCTGTAGTCGTAGGGGGCTAAGAACGATTGTCCTTTGAAATACTCCTTCTCGGAAAGATGTAGGAAACGCCCTTCGTCGTCTATTCCACCGATACTCAGGGTGGAGAGATGGACTAAGGGCATGTGATGGCGCGCGCAGAAACCTATCATCTGGCGTGTGCCTTCCACATTTGTACGCCACAATTCATCTTCGGGGGCGTAATGGTTCACATTGGCGGCGCAATGGATGGCGGTGTCTAACGCTGGCTCCAGGCTTTCTAATGCGTTGAATACGGTGGAATCTACTATATCGCCCCTGATCACTTCTATGCGCGGGGCATAATCTTCCCAATGCTCCTCGCCGAGAAGGGGAAGGACCGCTCGCCACAATCGCTCATGGCATGATGCCTCATCCTTCCCTCGCACAAGGCAAAAGGCGGTGCCTGATTCTTGGCGAAGGTATTCGGCCAATACAAAACGACCCAAATAACCGGTGACCCCGCTCAACAACAGGTTGCCGATATGCCGATGTGTGGTTTGGCATGAGGGGATGACGACTGGAGAGAACCCCTCGGGCACATGCCATAAAGGGCGATGTTCCGTCGAAGAGGTGCGTAGGTGTGATGCCAGTGCTCGCACGTTGCCCCAGCGATAAACACTGGCGTAGTCGATGTGCAGTCCTCGTTCCTTGGCACGCTCCACCAATTCCATTACAGCCAGCGAGGTACCACCCATGTCGAAGAAATTGTCGGTCACACCGATAGCGTCTGTTTCCAATATACTGCGGAACAATTCCAGCAACTGTTGCTCCCGCTCATTCTTAGCGGCAACGATGGCTTGGTGCTGAGGCTCTATCCGAGGCAACCCCTTGCGGTCTACTTTATCGTTCGCTGTCAGTGGCAGTCTCTCCATCCTCTGCCATAGCTGGGGTATCATATAGGGCGGGAGACTTGTGCGAAGCTGTCGACGAAGCTCTTGCTCGTCTGTCGAACCATCGCTCGTGTAATGCACGCAGAGTGTGTCTCCCTGAAGACTCACCACGGCTTGGAGCATACCGTCAAGAGACGTCAGGGCGCGCTCCACCTCGCCTGGCTCGATGCGTTGGCCGTGTAGTTCTATCTGGTCGTCTTTCCTGCCGTGGTATTCCAACTCTCCATCGACGTTCCATCTCACTAAGTCGCCGGTGTGGTACAACTTCTTGCCTAAATCGGCATGATACTTGAAATGGGCGGCGCTCTCTTCAGGCATACGCCAATAGCCCTGGGCCATCTGCGTGCCACCTAAGCACAACTCGCCCACAATCCCTCGGGGAAGCATCTTTCCTGCATAGTCCAGCACGTAGGCGCATTGGTTGGGCAGGGGCCGGCCGATGGGGATATCGCCCTGGTGGTCGGGTGCCACGTCGTAATAGGTGGCGTTCACCGTAAACTCGGTGGGACCGTAGGTGTTCATCACACGACCGCCTACTTGGGGGCGCCTGCTCATCTTGTCGCCGCCCACACAAAGGTAGTCCACGCTTAAGGGATGGCCGTCACAAAGCATCAGGGCGAACTGGGGGCTGTAGCAGCCGCCTGTAATCTTGTTGTCCGCAATATAGCGGCGGAGGGCGTGTAGGTCCTTACGCGTGGCTTCGTCGGGCAGGTAAAGGGTGCCACCCACGGTGAGTACGGGGTACAGGTCTTCCACCGAGGCATCGAAGGCGAAGGAGGCATGGCAGCTGATGCGGCTATGCTCATCCAAATGCCATAAACGGGCGGTCACGCTCACGAAATGACATAACGCGCGATGACCCACCATCACTCCCTTGGGCTTTCCCGTCGAACCGGAGGTATAGATGATATAAGCCAAGGCGTCATCCGTCACCATTTCATCCTCCAATCCGTCTAATCCGTGTAATTCATTGTCGTCTGATTCGTTATAATCGTTATAATCGTTAAATCCGTTTGATCTATTGTCTTCTATTCCCTTGCTGTCTAATTCGTATAATCCGTGTAATTCGTAGTCGTTTAATCCCTTGTTATGTAATCCGTTGTCGTCTTTTCCCCGTATCACCATCTTCGCGTGGCTGTCGGCTATAAGTTGTTGGAGTCGTAGGGCTGGATGACTGACGTCCAAAGGCAGGTATGCAGCGCCACTGTGCATCACGCCCAAGGCGGCGACGACGAAACGGCGGTCGCGGGGGAGAAGAAGCGCCACGATGTCTCCCTGTCCTATCCCTCTGCTACGTAAAGCTGTCGACAACTCTTCCACTTGGTGTCCCAGCTCCTCATAGCTCATCGTGCCATACTTGTCATGGATGGCAGTCCTCCCCCCTTTTTCAAAGGAAACTAACTCCTCCCCTCCTTTTCCAAAGGAGGGGCAGGGGTGGTTTGTCAAAAGATGTCCCATCCCTATTCCCTCACCCTCCCTTTGGGAGGGCTGGGGTGGGTTTTGGGGGTGGTTTGTCAAAAAATGTCCCATCCCTATTTCCTCACCCTCCCTTTGGGAGGGCCGGGGTGGGTTTTTGGGGTGGTTTGATCCCTCGAAAATCAAGTCCACGACGGTCTTATCTTCCGGCCATGGCATGGACTCACCCTCCGACAACTCCTCCAACTTTCGACGTTCCTCGTCACATACCATCGACAATTGGTCGAGGGGGGTGTCCTTGGGCAAACTCACCATCTGCTCCGTCACATGACGCATTGCCTTGGCAAAACTCAGCAAAAAGGACTCGTCGTACCAAGCCTCACTGGCGTCTACACGTATTTCGTACTCCTCGGCATGCACATAGATCGTACAGTTCAGCTCGTTGCGGCATTCTGGGAATGACAACTGCTTGCCTTCATAAAGTCTGCCGTCCATGGGCACCTGTTCGGGTATCATCGCACTCTGGTAACCGAAGGTGATGCCGGTGCCGCGATGCAGGTCGTCGCAGAATCGGGGCAGCGGATAGCTGCTATGGCGCAGGCCATTATACTGCTCTCGGCGTTGATGGGCGAACAGGTCGGCGAGGGTGTCGCCTTCGTTATGCGGGATGCGTTGGGGCAGCGTCTGAACGAACATGCCATAGGCGCTGCGCAAACGGCGGTCGCCACGGCCATGAGACAGACTGAGATATGATACGTCGCGCTCGCCACTGAAACGGGAGAGCGCCAGACTGAAAGCGGAGGCGAACAAGGTGCTGCTGGCAACTTCCATCAGCTCACACCATACATCGATGGCGTGTCGCTCAACCATTGTACTTGTTCGCAGGTACCGACCCCAGGGATGGGCGGGAATTATGCCTAAATGGGTGAAAGGGTGGGTCTTGAAACGATCGATATGGTAGGTGCGGTCGGAGGCGTAGCGTGACGACTCCCTCTGCTGCTCTTCTACGATGGCTTGTTCCAATATGCCGTAATGTTGCTCATCCAAAGGCTGGCCGATGTATGCCCTGGGGAGGTCGGTGCCAAGGAAAAGATGCGAGATGGTCAGCCCGTCGGCGATGAGGTGGTGGAAGTCCAGCAACAGGTAGTGGTG
Organism: uncultured Prevotellaceae bacterium; assembly: GCA_900316685.1. Lineage (GTDB taxonomy): Bacteria > Bacteroidota > Bacteroidia > Bacteroidales > Bacteroidaceae > Prevotella. Next base: position 63,696 of record ONDS01000010.1, read on the forward strand.
CTCGGGGGTCTCAATCAGTTCGAAACGGCAGAGTGGACCTTCAGATGGATGGAAAGGGCGAACGAAATGATGGTGGATATACTCATGGGTGGCGTCTTCTGGAAGGATTCGTCGTGTGATGGGTATGACAATGCTTTCATCGATGAACTGGAAGGGCTTACCCCGTTCATCCGTTCCTATGCGGATACGACTCTCCCTGCGCATCTTCAACACCTTGCGAAGGGCTGATTCCAATCGGTCGGCATCTATCTCAAGACCGTAGGCGATGCACACGGGCAAGTTCCAGCATGTGGCATCGGACTTCGACATCCATGCGTAATAGATACCTTCCTGTGAAGGGAGCAGGGGATAGCGCTTTTCCATCTCTTTGTTTATAGTAATGGTTTGTGGTAGGGGAGGAGCCTTGTGCCCGCCCGTAAAATAGTGTCCTAATAGATGTCGCTATTTGGATGATTTTACAAAGATAGTGCAAGACGAGCGAAAAAACAAATTTATTTGAATTTTTACTTTCCCTTTCTTCGAAAACAGTGACCTTCGGTTCCAAGCCGCCTCTTATATCTTAAAAACAACTGTCACAAACTGCTACATCCTTTTTTCAGCCATCCTCACTGTTGTTTGTTGTTGTTTTTGTTGTTTCCAAATAATATCTTTGCAAAAAAATCCTTTGTCTTTGTCGCCATTCACATTTTTTTATATAAATTTGCATCGTCATAAATATGATCACGATGAAATGTCCTATTTGTCAAGCAGAGATTTCCGATGGGGCACAGTTCTGTCCCAAATGCGGAACGAAAATCAGTCAAGATAATTGGCAACAAACTCCACAACCGGCCCAGGAGAATGTCAGGGTAGTCTACACGCAGACTCCTCAGCAGAGCAGCTCCAATAGTGCGCTCTACGCCATAGTGGGGTTCCTCGTGGCAGCGGTCATCGGACTGGGGATATGGATGTTCGTGCGCTCCTCCGGCGATAAGAAAGAACAACCGACCCAAATAGCCCAACCTGCTCAATCTGCTCAATCTGCTCAATCTGCTCAATCTGCCCAACCGGCTGCTGCTCCAGTGTCGGCTCCCCAACGCACGTATACCATACAGGGCAACCACCGCATGAGGGGATCCATCTCTAATTATCCCATCACGCTGGAATTTTATGTGTCGGGCACCCAGGTGAGCGGTACCTATTACTATCATTCGCAGGGGAGCTCTCATCGCATGACGGTAAGCGGATATATCGACGGGCAATACATGGTGCTTGAGGAATATGCACCCGATGGATTGAATACTGGCTATTTCAGTGGCAGTTTCAATGGGTATCGCTACGCTGGCTCGTTTACCAATTACCAAAAACAAAAAACGCACTCCTTCTCCGTCAACGAGATATAATCACCTGGTTCTATCTAATTCAAAATAATTAAAGTGATGGTTCCCGACCATTGTCTTTAACTCCTTTAACTCCTCTAAAATATGCGTTGTATAAGATGTAATTCCCTGATCCCAGACGGATCGACATTCTGTCCTGTCTGCGGCGCTCAAGTGTCCAACAATCCTCTCGGCGATGATGCCACGCGTATCGCATCACCCTCACAACCACCTCACCGACAGGCTGCACCGCCACCTCACGCCAACTATGGGGCACCCATGCAGCAGCAACAGTATTATGCGCCGGCCCCAAAACCGAAAAACAATACGGTCCTATGGGTCATCGTCGGCATCCTGGCGGCGGCATTATTAGGATTGGGAGGGTGGCTCCTCATGGATACGCTGAGCGATAAGGGCGACGCCAACCAACCTTCCAAAGATGCACAGGTGGTAAAGGCTTCATCCTCGGTGGATAAACAGGAATCACAAACTTCATCGCAACAGGCTGCTCAACCGGAGCAACAGACCTCTCAACCGGAGCAACAGACCTCTCAACCGGAACCGCAACAGGTGGCTCCTGTTCCCCAGCAATCGAATCCGCAACGTGTCTCTTCCGACGGAACGGTTGTGCTCAAGGGAAAACTCAATGGTGATAATGTCACGTTCACACTCTTCCCACAAGGCGCCAATTATTATGTGGGTTCTTTCCAGAACCATAAGATGGGTGTGACATGGGGCGTAGAGGGATACCTCTACCCAGGTAGCATGGAGTTTAGAAGCACAGGCTTGAAGAAAAACTGGAGCTTTACTGCAGCAGGCGACCAAGAGGTGCTTTCCGGCACATCATCCAACGGTACCGTCACCTACGACATGCGTCTATACTATCAATAATTGTTCTATCTCCATACTATAATAAGTGTACTATTCCCGTAGGGGCGGTGCCTCGTGCCCGCCCGCTCTATAGCTACTATAACCCCTTTAAACAGACACAGCCCCATCGGCGGAAAAGCCGATGGGGCTGTATTGATACCTCATTTCTCTCTCCCTCCCTTTGGGAGGTCCGGGGTGGGTTACCTCTGAGGTCCGGGGTGGGTTGCCTCTGAGGGCCGGGGTAGGTTACTTCCTCAGCGAAGAGTTGCCGCGGGCTTTCTCCTGCTCCTCCAGATGCTGCCTGGTGTTCTTGTTGGCCAAGTAGCTTAATCCCATGATCAGCAGGGTGGGCATCAGCAAGATGAAGTGTACCACAAATGCCGTGGTCGTCTTCTCTGGCAGGAAACAACTGAACACAATGGCGACAACCACCTCCAAGACGAAGTTGATGACGGCTATCGATACCGTGGTCAGGTTCATCACACCGGCACGCTCCTTGTCGGAATAACTGCCCAAAACTATCAAACCATAACTCAACAAGACGAAGATCAGGCCGATGCGGGCGCAAACATTCGACGACAGGTCGGAAAGCAGTAAAAACAATACCACGATGATGATCACGGGTATCAACCATAGTCCTATCTTGACAATCTTTTCCATGTCGGCTTTCTTTTTATTCTTCTATTTTTACAAAATTCGGTAGTTGTTGAAGTCCAAACATCGCCCATAGAAAAACTATTGGCTTAACTTCTTAACTCCCAAACTCCTCTAAATTAAAAAACTTCCAACCGCAGGCTCTGTGGTTGGAAGTCCTTTATAAAGCGGTATACTATTACTTGTTCTTCAGCAAGTCGCGAATCTCACCAAGCAACACCTCTTCCTTCGAGGGCTCGGGCTCGGGAGCAGGCTCTTCGGCCTTCTTCTTGGTCAACTTGTTCATACCCTTGATCATCAGGAAGATACACAGGGCGACAATCAGGAAGTCAACGACATTCTGAATGAACTGGCCATAAGCAAACACAGAACCAGCTTCTTTGGCAGCCTCAAGCGACAAACCTTCGGCTTGACCCGACAGACCACAGTACAACTGCGTGAAATCGGCATTGCCCAATACCTTACCTACCAACGGCATGATGATGTCGTCTACCAACGAACTGACAATCTTGCCGAAAGCACCGCCGATGATCACACCGACAGCCATGTCCATCACGTTGCCCTTCATGGCAAACTCTTTGAATTCTTTAATAAATCCCATAGTAATTGATATTTAAAATGTGTAAAATTGTAATGTTCATTTTGCAATCTCTTCCCGCGCTATGATTTTTTAAGCTTTCGGGATAGGATTCTTAAATCTTTTTAAACTATTTAATATTGAAAACTGATGCAAATATAGAAATAATTTTGTAAATTTGCACACGAAAAATGAAAAAAATGCCAAATAGGCTCACTTTTTTGATAATTCACATATCTATTGAGGGAGTTAATGGCAGGGTAACTGATGATTTATATTTTTAACCCTTAAATAAATTATTTAATAAAATGACAAAAGTAGCAATTAACGGCTTTGGCCGTATCGGTCGTCTCGCATTCCGTCAGATGTTCGAGGCAGAAGGTTATGAAGTGATCGCTATCAACGACCTCACCAGCCCCAAAATGCTGGCTCACCTCCTCAAGTATGATACCGCACAGGGTGGATTCGCTGGAAAATTCGGCGAGTGCAAACACACTGTTGAGGCTACTGACAACTCCATCATCGTCGATGGTAAGGAAATCACTATCTATGCCAAACCCAATGCCGCTGAACTGCCCTGGGGCGAACTCGGAGTAGACGTGGTGCTCGAGTGCACTGGTTTCTATACCTCCAAAGAAAAGGCTTCTGCTCACATCCAGGCTGGTGCCAAGAAAGTGGTCATCTCCGCTCCCGCTGGCAAAGACCTGCCCACCATCGTTTACAACGTCAACCACAAAACCCTGACTCCCGCCGACACCGTTATCTCGGCTGCTTCTTGTACTACCAACTGCTTGGCTCCCATGGCCGACGCTCTTAACAAGTACGCTCCCATCTGCAGCGGTATCATGTCGACCATCCACGCCTACACTGGCGACCAGATGATTCTCGACGGTCCCCAGCGCAAGGGTGACCTCCGTCGTAGCCGCGCTGGCGCTTGCAACATCGTGCCCAACTCCACAGGTGCTGCCAAGGCCATCGGTCTCGTGATCCCCGAACTCAACGGTAAACTCATCGGCTCCGCTCAGCGCGTTCCCACTCCTACAGGTTCCACCACTATCCTCATCGCCGTGGTGAAGGGTAAGGACGTCACCGTAGAGGGCATCAACGCTGCTATGAAGGCTGCCGGTTCAGAGAGCTTCGGTTACACCGAGGACCAGATCGTTTCTTCCGACATCATCGGTATGAAGTACGGCTCGCTCTTCGACGCTACCCAGACCATGGTGAGCAAGATCGACGACGATACCTATCAGGTGCAGGTCGTGAGCTGGTACGACAACGAGAACTCCTACACTTCTCAGATGGTTCGTACTATCAAATACCTCGCTGAACTCAAATAATATTCTTATACAGCAATATCAAGGAGCCGACACCATGCGTGCCGGCTCCTTTTCCGTTAATAATTATTATAAGATGATTATTCTGTCATGATAATCATGGTATGATATTTTTTTTTTCGTACATTTGCACTAAGCAAAAACCCAATGACCAACAAACTAATCACCATACTCGGACCTACGGCCTGCGGAAAAACATCTCTCGCCGTCAATCTCGCAGCAAGATGCCATGGAGAAATCATCAGCGGCGACAGCCGACAGGTGTACAGACACATGGATATCGGAACGGGAAAAGACCTGGGCGATTACACCGTCGAGGGACAGACCATACCTTATCATCTCATCGACATTTGCGAACCGGGCACGAAATACAACCTCTTCGAATACCAACGCGATTTCCTCACTGCATACCAAGATATCATCAACAGGGGAAAACAACCCATCCTCTGCGGGGGAACGGGACTGTATATCGAATCGGTCATCAGAGGTTACCAACTCTCTCCCGTGCCGCAGAACCAACCCCTGCGCGACCGACTGGAAGGGAAAACACTCGACGAACTCACGGTCATTCTCACCGAATTGAAACAGAAAGCGGGCACTAACCTGCACAACACCACCGATGTGGATTCTACACAACGGGCCATACGCGCCATAGAGATAGAGGAGTATAACATCCGGCATGCCACGGAGCGGAGAGCCTTCCCCGCCATACCTTCACTCGTCATAGGGGTGGACATCGACAGGGAACTGCGGAGGGAGCGCATCACTAAGCGACTCAGGCAACGACTCGACGAGGGCATGGTCGACGAGATAAAGACGCTCCTCCAACAGGGAGTCACCGCAGAACAACTCATGTACTACGGGTTGGAATACAAATTCGTCACGCAATATGTCATCGGCGAGATTTCTTACGAGCAGATGTTCCACGGCCTCGAAATAGCCATACATCAGTTTGCAAAACGGCAGATGACGTGGTTCAGGGGCATGCAAAGGAGGGGTATCGACATTCATTGGATAGATGCCAAGCTACCTACTGAAAAACAAGTAGACGCAATCCTCTCCCTTCTATAAACCCTATATTAACTATCCCTCTATAATCCCTATATAAACTATTGCTTCTTAATAACTATAACCTCTATAATAACCACAGATAGAATGGACCAAAAAAAATGGGGCATCATCTATTGCCCGAAAAGCGGTAGCTTCCGACCCCAAAAAAGGTGGGAGAAGATAGAAAAAGCACTGCGACTCAATCATATCGACTATGATTTCGTCCAGAGCGAACAGTCCAACTCCGTCGACCGACTGGTCACCATGATGATCAACAACGGATATAAGACCATCATCATGGTGGGGGGCGACTCGGCGCTCAACGATGCCGTCAACTGCCTCATGCTCGCTGACAAACAGACACGCGACGAGGTAAGGCTGGGGGTCATTCCCAATGGCAAGATGAACGATTTCGCGCATTTCTGGGGCATCAAGGACAATGATTATTATAATGTGGTGAAGATGCTGAAAAACGGGCGCACAAGAAAAATCGACCTTGGTTGTATACGCTATACCAATGCCAAGGGCGAACGGTGCCACCGCTATTTCCACAACAGCCTCAATATCGGACTTGTGGCATCGGTCATGGACATGAGAAGGAAATCGTCGGGATGGCTGGGGGCCAATTCGCTCACCATGATCCCTTCGTCGCTGAAAATGGTGTTCCAACGGCTGGAATATAAGATGCACCTCAAAATCAACGACGATGAGCTGAAACGCAAGGTGATGTCGGTGTCCATTGGCAATGCCTCGGGATATGGGTTCACACCCAATGCGGTGCCCTACAACGGCTTGCTCGACGTGTCGGTGGTTTATCACCCCGAAGTGGCGCAACTCTTCGAGGGATTCTATCTGCTCTATAGCGGGAAAATACTCAACCATCGTGATGTGCATCCATACCGCACGAAAACGGTAGAGGTGCTCAAGGCGGAAAGAGCGCAGATAGGTATCGACGGACGGTTGATGAACACCCCGGAAGGACCGTTCAAGGTCGAGGTGGAACAAGAGGTCGTCTCCTTCATCATACCCTGACTATCTTAGGACTACTCATCCAACACTTTCTTCAACTTGGCCATATCGGGGATGAGAATCTTCTTGTTATTCGTTTCCAACAAACCTTCTTTCACAAACTGGGAGAGGGTGCGTATCACATTGCTCGTCGTGATATTGGCCAAATGGCCTAACTCGGCACGAGTGGGGGTGGCACAGAGGGTCATGCCGTCGGCCTCGAAACCGAATTTCCACTGCAGGTAGACCAGCGATTGGGCTAACCTGCCGCGCACATGCATCTGGGTGAGCACTTCGTCGCGGGTGTCGGCGATACCCAACATCAGGGCAAGGGCCTTCGTGAAAAACAGTCCAAGACTGGGCGATTCCACGATAAGTTGGTCGATGATGTCAAAGGGCAAGGTGGCTATGATGCTGTCGTCATGGCAAAAGGCGGAGGTGTAATACCTACCGGAAGGGGTGAAGTGGGCGCGGTAACCGAAAAAATCACCGGGACCAATCAACGACAGGATGCGATGGTGCTTGCTCGTCTCGCGCAAGATATATCCGGCTCCCTCGACGCAAAAAAAGAGTGTGGTGGGCACCTTGCCGCATTCATAAACCATCTCCTTGCGCTTGTAGAGCCTGACCGTAAGGTGGTCGGAGATCAACTGCCGCTGACGGGCATCTATGGGATGCCATAACTCGCAAAGCTTGTCTACGATTGGTTTGCTGTTGGGTAAGTCCTTTTTCATGGATAGGTAATAGGTCGTTTCTTATTCTTGCTTGCTGGAGCAACGAAAATTCACGACAAAATTAATTCTTTTTCATATATCTGCAATTATTTTCCGCTTTTTTTTATGCAGAAAAACGAAAAAAACACAAAAACTTGAAAAAACTACGACAGGGATTGCGATAAAACGAAAAAAAGTACTAACTTTGAACAATCTTTTGACGTCGGCGGAGGAATATATCCGCCAATCATGAGAATGTATCATTTTTAAACCTTAATAAAACCTACAATGAGTTATCTTCGATTAGAAAAAGCATTGATGACCAATCTGCAGGAATCTTTGCCGCGTGAACTGTTGCGCACCAACAGGTCGGGTGCTTATTCCTGCTCGACGATCGTCGACTGCAACACGAGAAAGTATCATGGATTGCTCGTCGTACCCATACCGGAACTCGACGACGAAAACCATGTGCTCCTCTCGTCGCTCGATGTCACAGTGGTACAACATGGGGCCGAATTCAACCTCGGACTGCATAAGTACCAAGGAAACAACTTCAGTCCGAAAGGACATAAGTACATCAGGCAGTTCGACTGCGACAAAGTGCCTACCACCATCTATAGGGTGGGGGGAGTGATCCTAAAGAAAGAGGTGGTGTTCCAGCACTACGAGGACCGTATCCTCATACGCTATACGCTGGACGACGCTCACTCGGCCACTAAACTGCGCTTCAGACCGTTCCTGGCGTTCAGAAGCGTACGTCAGTTCACGCATGAGAACAATACCGCGTCTCGTGAATATCATCCCGTTGACAATGGCATCAAGACGTGTATGTATGCCGGATACCCCGACCTCTACATGCAGTTCTCAAAGAAAAACGAATTCATATTCCAACCCGATTGGTACCGCGGGGTGGAATATCCCAAAGAGCAGGAAAGGGGATACGCCTCCAACGAAGACCTCTATGTACCGGGATATTTCGAAATGGATATCAAGAAGGGCGAAAGCATCGTCTTCTCGGCTTCCACTTCGGAAATAAAGAGCAGCACGCTCAAGCGACTGACAGAAAAGGAGATTGAGGAACGGGCTCCGCGCGACAATTTCTTCCACTGCCTCGTCAATGCGGCTCACCAGTTCCATAATCGCGAGAAAAACGACGACCGTTACCTCCTTGCTGGATACCCATGGTTCAAGTGCAGGGCAAGGGATACATTCATATCGCTGCCCGGACTCACCCTCGCCATTGAGGAGCAGGACTATTTCGAGCTCGTCATGAAAACTGCCGAGAAAGGACTGCGCGAATTCATGGAGGGAAAACCGCTCTCGGTGAAAATCTATGAGATGGAACAACCCGACGTGCCCCTCTGGGCGGTATGGGCCATTCAGCAGTACTGCAAGGAATGCGGACGGAAGAAGGGATATGAGATGTACGGCAAACTGGTCGACGATATCGTCGATTATATCCTCGAGGATGGACATCCCAACCTCTGGCTCGAAGAAAACGGACTTCTCCGTACCGAAGGCCGCGACAAGGCGGTCACATGGATGAACTCTACGGCCAATGGACGACCGGTGGTGCCGCGTTCGGGTTTCATCGTGGAATTCAATGCCCTGTGGTACAACGCGCTCAAGTTCAATGCCTCTCTCGCTCTGGAAAACGGAAAGAACGAAAGGGCGGAAAAACTCGAACAGGTGGCGGAAAAATGCAAAGAGGCGTTCGTCGACACCTTCCTCAATGAATATGGATACCTCTACGACTATGTGGATGGCAATATGATCGACTGGAGCGTCAGACCCAACATGATATTCGCTGTGGCGCTCGACTTCTCGCCGCTCAATGCGCAACAGAAGAAAGGGGTGCTCGATGTCTGCACACGAGAACTGCTCACTCCTAAGGGACTGCGCTCGCTCTCGCCGAAGAGCGGTGGCTATAACCCCATGTACGTAGGACCGCAAACACAGCGCGACTATGCTTACCATCAGGGTACGGCGTGGCCGTGGCTCGGTGGATTCTATATGGAGGCGTGCCTCAAGCTCTATAAACGTACACGACTGAGCTTCATCGAACGACAGATGGTGGGATACGAGGAGGAGATGGATTACCATTGCCTTGGGACGATCAGCGAGCTCTTCGATGGAAATCCGCCTTTCCATGGCAGGGGCGCCATGTCTTTCGCCATGAACGTGGCGGAAATCCTACGCACGCTCAATCTGTTGGAATCATATAGTTATCAAAAATAAATAGGAGGAGAAAACAATGAAAGTATTGATGTTTGGATGGGAGTATCCTCCTCATGTGTTTGGTGGACTCGCAACAGCTAACTTTGGTATCTCCGAGGGATTACACGCCCAAGGCGATATGGATATCACGCTCTGTCTGCCGCATCCCTTCGGCGACGAAGACCAGTCGGCTGCACGTATCGTAGCCATGAACGCCGTGCCTATAGCTTGGCGCGATGTGGATAAGGACTATGTCCGGAATAGGGTGGGCGACATCATGGATCCTGACTACTATTTCCGACTGCGCGATCATATTTATGCTGACTTCAACTATATGCATGTCAACGACCTCGGAGCAATGGAGTTCGCGGGGGGATACCCCCAAAACCTCCACGAGGAAATCAACAACTACTCCATCATTGCGGGAGTGGTGGCTCGTACCGAGGAATTCGATATCATCCATGCACACGACTGGCTCACCTACCCGGCGGGCATACATGCCAAGAGCGTGAGCGGAAAACCGCTGTGCATACATGTCCACGCCACTGACTTCGACCGCTCGCGTGGAAAGGTGAACCCCACCGTCTATTCCATAGAAAAGGATGGTATGGACAATGCCGACTGCATCATGTGTGTGTCGGAACTCACAAGGCAAACGGTCATCAACCATTATTTCCAAGACCCCAAAAAGGTGTTCACCGTCCATAATGCAGTGTATCCTCTCAAGCAGGAACTGCAGGACATTCCGCGTCCTGATCATACGGGCAAGGAGAAAGTGGTTACCTTCCTCGGACGTATCACCATGCAGAAAGGTCCCGAATATTTCGTCGAGGCGGCTACCATGGTGCTGCATCGTACACGCAACGTCAGATTCTGCATGGCGGGATCGGGCGATATGATGGATGCCATGATATCCTTGGCGGCCGAAAGGGGCATTGCCGATAGGTTCCACTTCCCGGGATTCATGAGGGGAAAACAGGTGTATGAGTGTCTCAAGGATTCGGATGTATATGTCATGCCCTCGGTCAGCGAACCGTTCGGAATATCTCCGCTCGAAGCCATGCAGTGCGGCACACCATCCATCATCTCGAAACAGAGTGGATGCGCCGAAATCCTCAACAACTGCATCAAGGTTGATTACTGGGATATACATGCGCTGGCTGACGCCATCTATTCCATCTGCCACAACGAGTCGCTGTTCAAATACTTACAGGAAGAGGGAAAACGAGAAGTCGACCAGATAACCTGGGAAAAGGTGGGCGCTTGGATCGCCACACTATACCGGCGTACCCTCGGATGGGAATAATATCCATCCTTCATTTCCTAATTTTTTAATTATTTAATTCTTAAATTATTTAATAGTTTAATCGTATGAAGACCATTTGCTTATATTTTGAGATACATCAAATCATACATCTCAAACGCTACCGTTTCTTCGATATCGGTACCGACCATTACTATTATGACGACTATGAGAACGAACGCTCCATCACCGACATAGCCCAGCGCTCATATATGCCGGCACTCAACACCTTGCTCGACATGATCAATGCCAACGGCAAGGACTTCAAGGTGGCGTTCTCGCTCTCGGGCGTAGGCATCGAACAACTGGAGATGCACGCTCCCCAGGTGCTCGAGAAACTGCAGGAACTCAACAACACGGGATGTGTGGAATTCCTCGCAGAACCGTATTCCCACGGACTGGCTTCACTCATCAATGAAGAGTCCTTCGCTGCCGAAGTGAAGAAGCAAGCCACAAAAATAGAGGAGTATTTCAACCAGAAACCGAAGGTGCTGCGCAACTCGTCGCTCATCTATAGCGATGATATCGGCGGACAGGTGGCGGCCATGGGATTCAAGGGAATGCTCACCGAAGGGGCTAAGCATGTGCTCGGATGGAAATCGCCGCACTATGTCTACAACTGCGCCATCGCTCCCAACCTTAAACTGTTGTTGCGCGACGTGACGCTCTCCGACGACATCTCACTGCGATTCGGCAACACCGAATGGGAGGGCTACCCACTCTTCGCCGACACGTATATCAACCGTATCGCCGAACTGCCCGAAGAGGAGCAGATCATCAATATCTTCATGGAACTATCGGCGCTGGGCATAGCTCAGCCGCTGTCGAGCAATATCCTGGAGTTTATCAAGGCGCTGCCGGCATGTGCCAAGGAAAAAGGAATCACTTTCTCCACACCTACCGAGATCTGCATGAAGATGAAGAGTGTGGGCGCACTCGATGTGCCCGACACATTGTCGTGGGTCGACGAGGAGCGCGACGTGAGCTGCTGGCTCGGCAACCCCATGCAGCGTGAGGCGTTCAACAAGCTCTATTCCGTGGCCGACCGCGTGCGTATTGCTAACGACCCGCGCATCAACCAGGACTGGGACTACCTACAGGCTTCCAACAACTTCCGCTTCATGACCACCAAACCGTCGAACGTGGGACTCGACCGTGGTATCTATCAGACTCCCTTCGATGCCTTCACCAACTATATGAACATCCTCGGCGACTTCATCAACCGTGTCAACCAACTCTATCCCTTGGAGATTGAGAACGATGAGCTGGAGACGCTCCTCACCACCATCAAGAACCAGGGCGACGAGATTTCCATGAAGGATAAGGAAATCGTCCGTCTGCAGGCAAAGGTGGCGAAGATGCAGGCCGAAGAGGATAAGCTGAAGGCAAAACTCGACAAGGTCGTAGGCAAGGAAAAGAAACCGGCAGCCAAGAAGACAGCTGAGAAAAAACCGGCTGCCAAGAAAGCAAAGAAGGAAGAGGCTCCCAAAGCAGAATAACCCTTCTCGCTGACATACAATATTAAAAGGCTCCCCTCAGGAGCCTTTTAATATTGTATGTCGCTTCTCTCGCCTTCTATTGCTTCTATAGTCTCTTCATTCCCCTCCTTTTCCAAAGCAAGCTATCTTCTTCCCCTCCTTTTCCAAAGGAGGGGTAGGGGTGGTTTGTCAAGAACTGTCCCGACCTCTTACCCTTCTCCCTCCCTTTGGGAGGGTTGGGTGGGTGTCCGGGGTGTTTTTTTCACCTCCCCACCTTCTTCCCATTGAATATATATATACCCTTCGGCAGCGAAGAAAGATCGCTCTCGCTCGCTCCGGCCTTCACCAACCGTCCGTCGATGGTGTAGAGGTTGGCATTGCCTGCCATCGGCGTCACCACCTCATGGATGCCTGTCGATGTCGGAGTGTAAAGGGTGATGTTCCACACCACCTGCTGACCGGCAATCCTAAAGTAGATGTCCTCGGTGGCAGGCTCAGGCAGGGTGATGCTGTGGGTGGCGGTCACCCCGCCGTCAACAGGAGGAAAGGGGTAGTCGCTCTCGCCGAAACTCTCGTCCTGCAGTTTGCTTAGGTAAGCGGTCGTTCCGTTCACATTGCTGTAGCCGGTAATATCCATCCTGTCGATAAGGATGCCCTCGGGAATGTTGATCCAATGGTCCACGTTGCGGGAATATTTGATACCGGTGATGCCGCAACCACTGCCCTCAGCATAATCCTTGGTGGTCAGGATGCTGAAACCGTCTTCGAAATTCCAGCCACTTTCATGGGTGGCGGGAGAAATCTCATAACTGGTCTTGGCTCCTTCTTCGCCTTCGATGATGCTGCCCATGGGTGTGCCTCCGGCATTCTGGGCCTCGGTGATGTCGGCGACCAGCGAATTGAGGTAGTGCTCTAAGTGGGTATAGCCGTCGGAGGTCACTATGGCTCCGTCAGTACCGTCGGCGGGGTTGAGCCCTTGGGCTGTCTCCCAATTGTCGGGCATGCCGTCGCCATCACTGTCGATGGGGGCGGGCTCGCTGTTCAGTACGGGCCAGGCACTCCAGTCGTCGCCGGCGGTGGAGGGCTTCATGTCTTCCTGGCTGTCGATGATGCCCGGGGTGTTCAGCCTGCCTGTATAACTGGCATCCTCGTTCTCCACGTCATACACCATCGTGGCATCGTAACTGTCGCGGTGCAAACTGGCACCGGCATACTGCACCACCTTGGCGTAAGCCGCCTCGGCACTATGGGTGGTGGTCGTGATGAAGTCTATCGGGGTGTCCAACTTAATCTGGGACTTGATCTCGTCGTTCCACAAACCGTCGTTGTCACTGGCCGACACTTGGTTGTATATACCGTAGGTCCAGTTGTCATTGGTCACGTCGCTGTACTTTGAGTTGACGTTGCCGTCAACGAAATAGGTGCCCCACATGTGCAGGGTGGGGGCGTAATCGGAATAGTTCTCGATATAACTGGTGGTGCGGATGCCCAAACAGGCGATGCGCTTGCGGATGTTCATATTGCGCTGTAAGGTGCGAGGACCGGGCTTGTAGTAGTTGTTCACGATGTTCACGTGCATGGCCTCACCGCCGTAGCAGCCGTTGCCGCCCCAGTTGTAGAACACGTTGTTCCTCATGTCCATGCGCTCGTCCAACTGGGTGGTGTAACGAGGACCCAAACGGGGCATGCGGCTCTCATGGTGAACCATCAGGTTGTGGTGATACGACGCGCCGCTGCCTCCCCAGTTGCCGCCGTAGCCGTGGGCACCCTTGGAGTGGCCGGCATCACGCAGACTCTGGGCGATCAGACACCACTGCACGGTGATGCCCTCACATCCTCCCATGGATAAGCACTCGTCGATGCTCCAACTCACACTGCAATGGTCGATGATGATGTTCTTCTGGTCCAACGAACCGAAGCCGTCCCACCCATCGGCGCCGTTGACGGTCACGTTGTTGTTGCCCAAACGGAAGCGCATATACCTCACTATCACATTGTTGGCCTGGATGCTTACAGGATAGTCGGCCACGCAGATACCGTCGCCGGGAGCGGTCTGGCCGGCTATCGTCACATTGCTGTTGCTGATATTCAGGGCGGAGGTCAGGTGGATGGTGCCACTCACGTCAAACACGATGGTGCGGGCACCGCTCTGGTTGACAGCCCAACGCAGCGAACCGGTGCCGCTGTTGTTCAGGTTCGTCACGTGCAACACCTTGCCGCCACGGCCGCCTGTCACATATCTGCCGAAACCCTCGGCGCCGGGAAAGGCGGGGGTCTTCTCCTGGGCCAGGGATGTTACACTCATGATACTGCAGATGAATAACAGTATGCCTGAAATGATGGTCGTTTTCATTCTTCTCTTTTGTTGATGTTGAAAAATAGCGTTTGGCACTTACATGCCAAACGCTATGATGATAAAAACAATCGTAGGTTAGTTGTTCCAGCGGGCGTCGCCAACGCCGTCTTCACCTATATTGCCCATGATACGGAACTCTCCCTTCGAAGGCTTGCTCCAAAGTTCGGTCTCGTCCATGCTCAATTCGTTCAGACCGTCCAATGGATAGGTGGTGAGGTTCGCACCTACCTCCGTCCATTTGAAGTTGGTCTTGAAACTCTTAGATACATTGGCTCCGAAAGCGGTGCCGTTCACGAAGATCGAACCTGCTTCACCAGCCTTGTAGGTGGTCACGGAACTGCCACTACCGCCTGTGAACATCGACGGCCCAAATAGGGTCTTCGATACGTTCAACGTCACTTCGTTGTCGCCTAAACGGAACAGCGGGGTGTTGGCGTTGGCAGTGGTCTCCATCGGGGCGTAGCAGAACGTACAGTTCTCAATGTTCATCGTCAGGGCGGGAATGCTCGCGTCGTCCATGTGGGCTGTCTGACGGAAGTCGCAAAGCATCACGATGTTCGTAACGGTGGTGTTGCGCATGGTGATCTTATGCCAATCGCCGAGTTTGTTGGTCGAGGTGAACACGCCTTGGTCGCCGATGCCATTGATTACGCAGTTCTCAATGAGCACTTCATTGAATCCATCGTAGTCCTGCTGTGTACGGAGGAAGGCGCGATAACCTTGGATGGTACAACCCTTGAAGCTCAACTTCTTGATCGAGGAGGCAACACCATTCAGGTTGATTACCTGACGACCGCCAAAGCCCTTGTCGGTGTTCTTTTCTATCTCGTTGCCACCGTCGGGAAGGGCCTTGTCGCTGATGAAGTCCACATCGATGAACTCTACCCAGTCGATGTCTTGGCTGATGCTCATACCACCGGAACTCACGAAGCGGGCGTTGCTGCCAAGGGTCGATGCGGTAACAAAACGTACGGAACGATCCAAGATCACCTCGTTGTTCACTTTGTAATCGAAGTCACCACGGAGAATCACGGTGTAACCGTCGCCCACCAAACTCCAGAAATCACTGGTCTTCAGCGTGTCCTTGGCCATCTTCTCATCAAAGTCACGGATGTCAATCCATTTGCCTGCACCATACTCGGTGTCGAAATCGATCACCTTGGTGGTCGTACCGGTCAACTTGCCGGCATAAGTGCTGTTATCGTATACCTCACTGTCGCTGTAAGCATAGAACGTGTACTTCGTGGTGGGTTCAAGACCCATGATGTCGATATAACCGGTTAGGTATTGACTCGGCGATATGGTATTAACAATCTCATTGCCGGCAGCGTCAACAACCTTGATGGCGTAGATCTTCTGCTCTTCTTTGTCAACCTCCCACGATACACGGGCGGCATTCTCTATCGTCTTCACGGCCTTCAGGGTGGTCGGATAACTCAAACTCACATCGGAGGTGGTGTAAGTTAACGAACTCTTCGTCTCACCCACACAACTGATGTCTACCTTGTACTTCTCATCCCAGGTGAGATTGTCGAAACGATAAGGCGACTCGTTGCAGGTCACGGTGCGGATCGGGGTGTAGATGTTGTCACCGTTGTCATCGGTGCCTGTCACCTGGTAAAGGGTCAGCGTATAGGTCGTCGCGCCCTTGATGTTGTCCCAACTGGCGATGATGTTGTTGTTGCTCGTCTCCAAGGAGGCGACAGGACGGAACAGACGTGGGGCATCGCCGTCTTTGGGGTCATCGGAACAACTGCTCACGAAAGCGGTGGCGCAGAGAGCGATAAACGGTAAAATGAAATATTTAATCGGTTTCATAATCTTTTAGCCTTTATTATTTGTTACGTATAGCATAACCTTCGTTGGAAAGAACGCCGTTACTCGACATGATACGCTCCGAGGGGATGGGAAGCACGTAAGGTGCTACTCGTGTGCGAAGAGAAGTGAGGTCTTCGGTGCCGGTGTCAAGCCCACCCTCGGTAATGCCTATCCAGGAATAACGGATACGCTCGCTGAGAATACCTTTCTTGATGGTGTTGCCGTTCTCGTCGGTTCCATACTTGGTCTTTTTCTCGGGATCGGTGTCGCTCACCGACATCAGGGCCTCCAAGAAGTTCATGTACTTCAGACCGTCATACGTGGCACTGGCTTCCTTGATGTCTTCGTCGGCCAAACGCTCGGCGGTGCTGTATGGACTGGCGGTCTTGTCGTGATACTCAAGATAGTAGGCCTTGTCGAGGAACTTCACGGTACCCTGGCTGTAGTTGTAATAAATACGACCGGCATAACCGCGGTCTTCCACCTGCTTGTTCTTGTCGTAGATGAACTCATTGCCTACGATCACCGTCTGGCTGAAGTTCATGGCTTGGTCGCGGATCCATTCAATACAGTCTACCACCTTGTCGGCGTAGTTGTTCCAACGTACAAGGTCGAACTTGCGGATGTTTTCGCCGCCAAACTCCCACGCACGCTCCTGGATAAGGGCTTCCTTGAAACTGTCGTAACCCTGCGATACGGTGTTGATGTAACCATCTACCAAAGCAAAACGGAATTCACTTCCAGCATTGATGAAGGCACGGTCGCGAACGCGCTTCAACATCTCCTTGGCCAAGGATGTAGGACCATGGTTGATCTCGTTGTCGGCCTCGGCCAAGAGAAGCAATACGTCAGCATAACGAAGCACTGGCCAGTTGATGCCGGTTCCCTTGCTCTCCACATTCGTCACACTCAAATCCATACGACACCACTTGGCGGGCTGGATGCCCAAAGCATCGCAGGCTCCTTGCTTATTGTCGTACAACCAACGGTAGTTCACACAAGTGACGGGAAGACGCTGGTCCAAAGAGTCAAACGAACAGGCATAATACGGGGTGAGGTTGGTATAAGTGGTGCCAGAACCCTTGGAACTGGAAACGACACTCAGACCATGACACCATCCAACATCTCCTCCGGAATTGGGAACAAAGCCCATCTCAAACAATACATCGCCGTTGGCGGGGTTGCAACCGTTGATCTCATTGTCGAAAATCTCCTTGAAGTTGGCATTCAACGCGCGGTCACGAAGGCTGATCAACTTCAGGGCATAAGCCTTGGCCACTTTGTAGTAGTCGTCGGCGCTTGAGGCGGTGGAGGCATTGCCGTTCTCGTCAACATAGTTCACGGTGTATTCCTCGCCGGTTTGCGAACAACGTGCCATCGTACCGTCGGCCTGCATCGAATAACCGGCACGGAACATGGCCAACTTCACGATGAAACCAAGGGCGAACTCTCGGTTCATGCGCTCCACAGTGGTCTCGCTGCTCCATTGCATGTCTTCCTCCACATTGATAAGGTCCTGGATCAAATGGGTATAGATGATGTTCTTGTCTGTGCGGGGGTCGTTGTGCATTTCCGACTTCGTCGACGGAGTTGTGGCAAAGGGTACGTCTGCCCAGAAATTGCACATCAGCCAATACCAATAGGCTCGCAGACAGAAGGCCTCACCACGCAAATTCTTCATCTCCCTGTCGCCGTTCAGGTATAACGCGGATTTCTCCACACCTTCTATACACTGGTTGGCAAAGTCAATGGCTTTCAATGAGTTGTCCCAACAGTTGCGGATGTCGCTGAACTGTGATGGGTTCAATGCCCAGATACCACGACGGGTGGCTTCCGACGTGTTGTCCTTAGTGAGGAACCCCACTTCAACATCGGTGTTCTGCATCCAGTTCGTACTCATACGAGAGGTGTAGGTGTCTTCGCAGAAATACGAATACACATGGTCGAGCATCTTGCGCAAGTCGGTGGGGTTGGAGGTCAGATACTCCAAATTGTCGGTCGACAGCGATTCGGTGTCGAGCATATCTTCGCACGAACTTACACCGATGGTCAGGGCGAAGGCTGCAATATAAATATATAGTTTTTTCATGTCTTTTTCTTACTTAAAATGTGATGTTGGCACCTACTGTCCAGGAGAACGACTTCGGATAGGCCGAGAAATCGGCACCGGGAGTCAAACCGCTGGTCTTGCTGTTACGGATGGCGGAGTTCACCTCGGGGTCGTAACCGCTGTAACTGGTCAGACAGAACACGTTGTTCAGCGTGCAGTAGAGACGGAATTGCTGGCATGCGAACTTGCTGATCCATTCCTGGGGAAGAGAGAATCCCAAGGTCAGGTTCTGCAAACGAAGGAACGAACCATCCTCGATGAAGGCACTTGAGGGCACGGGGTTGTTGCCCGACATGGTCGTCGCGGCCCAACGGGTGGCGTTGGCGTTCATACTCTTCAACGTGTTGTAGTCGGTGATGATCTCGCCGGTCTGCTGGTCCATATATGTCCAGGCCTCACCGCCAAGGGTCACCGGGGTCATTTCCTGACGAAGGGCGGCCCACTCATTGCGGTAGTACTGCGAACTGACCATACGGTCCATATTGTAAACATCGTTGCCTACCACGAAGTTGAAGTTGGCACTCAGGTCAAACCACTTATACGTGGCGTTCAGACCGAAACCACCGGTGAACTTGGGCTGGGTCTTGCCGATGATCGTACGGTCGTTGTCAGCGTCAATCTTGCCGTCGCGGTTGCGGTCTTTCACCTTCATGGCACCAGGACGCAATCCGGCACGCGAACCAGTGGTGATATAAGAGCAGTCTACCACGCCGTCCTTCAGGATATAATTGCCGGAGGAATCGAACTGGAACTGGGTCTGACCGTTGTCATCCACGTAGGTCACGAAATCATCCACTCCGTATACTCCGTCGTATTCCAACCCCCAAACCAAACCAAGGGGCTCGCCTACAATTACGCGGTAATCGTCAGCGCCACGCATGTCGGTGGAGAAAGCACCGGAATTGTACGACATCTCGGTCACACCGTCACTCAATTTCTCTACTTTGTTCTGGTTGAAACCGATGTTGAAGTTCATGTTCAAGGAGTAGTCCTTGTGCTGCAAGATCACGCCGTTCAGGGTCAACTCGATACCTTTGTTCGAGGTCTCACCGATATTACGCTGCATCGAGGTATAACCGATACTCGTGATGGGCACTTCCACCAACAGGTCTTTCACCGTGTTCCAGTAGAAGTCTAAACTACCCGTCAGACGCTCATGGAAGAAACCGAAGTCCAAACCAAGGTTACGGGTGATGGTGGTCTCCCACTTCAGGTCGGGATTGGCCAACTGCACGTTGTTCAATGTATAGTGGGGGTTCTGTTGATTGCCGGCACCATAATACTTGCTGCTCGAGTATGCCTTGTAGGTGGTCACAAACATGGCACTGCCAATGCGGTTGTTACCGGCGGTACCGTAAGAGAGACGCAACTTCAAGTTGCTCAGCCAATCACGGGTGCTCTCCATCCAAGGCTCCTCGGCGATACGCCAACCAAAAGCGGCGGCGGGGAAGAAACCCCAACGGTTACCGCGCGTAAACTTCGACGAACCGTCCTCACGGAGGGTCACGGTCAGAAGGTAACGGTCCATAAGACTGTAAATCACACGACCGAAGAAGGAAATGGTGCGGTCTTCCTGACCGGAGGTCGACGAGATGGTCTGCGCACCGGTGCTGTGGGAGTTGTTCTGCATCGAAGCAAACATCTTCTCAGGGGTGATCTCCGTCTGGAAGTACTTGCCGATCATGCCCATCTGCTCGTAGTTGCTCGCCACGTATTCCTGACCCAACATTACGTTGAAGTCGTGGATGTCGTTGAACTTCTGCTTCCAGGTCAAAGTGTGGGTGCCACGAAGTTTCCAAGTGTCGCGCTTCGTCCATTCACCCATGGGCTGACGACCACCATCCTGGACGGCCTTGTTCGAACGAGGACCGTAGAAGTCTTTCTGCTGGTTGAACAAATACTCATAGCCACCCTCGGCACGGTAGGTGAAGTTCTTCGTGATCTTCCACGTCAAACCGACGTTCAGGTTGTAACGGCGGTCGTTCTTCCTGCGCCAATAGTCGTTCACACGGTCTTTTAAGGTACGGGTACTATTAACATACTCCTCATAATCCTCTTCAGTCATCGTGCTCGGGTTTACGTCGATCTGGTCGTACAAACCAAACACGGGACCGGTCATGATGGCATCGTAACTGCGGATCTTGTAACTGCCACCGCCGGTGCCCACACCCTTCGTCTCGGTGTCGGCCAAACGGAAACCAAAGTCAAGGTCGAGGTTCTTGAACAACTCATGTTTCAACTTCGCCGACAGGTTGTAACGCCGATAGCCGTTGCCTTCCATCAGACTGTTGTCATTGGCGTAACTGCCACTCAAGGTGAACTTGGTCTTCTCTGTACCTCCCGTCACACTCACATTGTGACTCATGGAAATCTCATGGTTGCCGAACATCTCATCCTGCCAGTCATGACCAGCCTGGTATTCGTAGAGATCCAGGTCGCCGAAAGCGCCGTAACGCTTCTCAAACGAACTGATACCGGCACTGCCCTGCAAGGCGGATTTCTCATACAGCGTCTTTACATACTGATAGGGGGTCATCGTGTCGAGGGTCTTGCGGATGGTCTTTCCCTGGATGTACATGTTGTAACTCACTTGGGTCTTGCCTTCCTTGCCGCTCTTCGTGGTGATCAAGATCACACCGTTGGCACCCTGACTACCGTAGATGGCGGTCGAGGCGGCGTCCTTCAACACGGTGATGTCCTCAATGTCCGACGAGGAGATGTCGCTGATGCTTGATACGGGGAACCCGTCGACAATGTACAAAGGACTGTTGTCGCCGGTGATCGAACCGCCACCACGTACCTTGATGATCATCTCGGCATCGGGACTACCGTCGGTGGTGGTAATTTGGACACCGGCCAACTTACCGGTCAATGCCTCCGCCACATTCGTCACAGGCACCTTGGCCAAGTCTTGACCCTTCACCGTGCTCACAGCACCCGTCAGGTCCTTCTTGCGAACCGTACCGTAACCAATCACCACCACATCGTTCAACGTGGTCGACTCGTCTTCCAAAACGATGTTTACGGTTGACTTACCGGCAATGTTCACATTCTGCGTCTTCATACCGATGTACGACACGGTGATCTCATTGCCTTTCACATTGCTCAAGGTAAAATTACCGTCCAAGTCGGTGATAGTGCCATTGCTGGTGCCTGTCTCCAAAATGGTGGCTCCAATGATTGGCTCGCCGCTCGAATCGGTCACATTACCTGTGATGTTCTGCGCTGACATGCCTCCCGCCACAAGGGCGAAGATGAACATGAGCGCCATCCGAAAGATTTTAAAATTACCAGACATAAAATTTATTTTAGATTTAGTTAAAATTGTTTCTTAGGTTGTTCAACCGCTTGAAATTCACAATGTTATGCGACTTCGTTTAAGTAGTTTGTTACCCTCGCGGGCTTGTTCGCTCTATTCCTTATATGCTGAAGCAAACCTCACCTTATTTATAAGGGGGTACTTCGCACATGTTTTATTTTGCAAATATAAGCATTATTTTTCAATAATAAAGGATTTTTTCATTAAAAGTTGTTGAACAACGTAATTTTAACAAATTCACCCCCCCCCTTGCTCCGTGCTCCATGCCCCTTGCTCCATGCCCCTTGCTCCATGCCCCTTGCTCCTCGCTCCCTGCTCCCTGCTCCCTGCTCCCTGCCCCTTGCTCCCTGTCCCTTGACCCTTGCTCCCTGCTCCCAGCTCCTTGCTCCTTGCCCCTTGCTCCTTCTCAACTCAAACGTTTACGTAATTTCAAAATGTTTTTATTGGATTTTTTTTGATTTTTTCGCCTTTTTCCTTATCTTTGCATGGAATTAATCTTTTTTCAAGTCTAACAATTAAAGCGTTTTAATCTATGAAGAAAATTTTTACTCTTTTTGCGGCCGCATTATGTGTGGCCGGAGTACAAGCACAGGAGGAGATCGTTATGTTCCCTACTACTACGGTCAATGCCACCGATGGCTTTACACCTACCGAATATGTAGATGATGGGTATACCACTTCTACTGCCAACACCACGCTCACCCTTGGTGTGGACGGAGGAGCCAACGGTTATTATGATGTGAAGGCACAGAGCGTTAACCTCGCTCTTGCTGCGTTCGCACAGGAGGTGGAACTGGAAGGGGAGATGAAGCAACGCGTTGTCTATGTCTCCGGTAAGAACAATCCTAAGGATGGTGACCCAGGTTCAAACGCGGGGAGTGGCTACAACCACTATGGCAGTTTTCATAATATTCCCCGCACGGGAACATTTTATGTGATCGAACCTGCTGTCAACGGCACCATCTCAGCGGGTGTCGTGATTAATGCTGATAAGACCTTCTATGTGCTTGACATCACCGAAACGGATACTGTCGAAGTGTCCTACGTGATTAAAGACGAGCGTAATGCTATTGATGGAGAGGGTAATCCTATCCTGGATGAGAACGATAAGAATGTGAAGGAACTGTATGAGGTACAGCCCTATCCTGCTGAGTACTTCGACCTGGCGGCTAAAGACAAGACCGCATGGAGGACTGCACATCCGGGTGCGTGGATGACGATCGACCCCGAAGGGAAAGGTGGCATCCAGGTGGGTCTCAAGGTCAATGGTACTGTGGAGTTCGAGGCACAGGCCGGTCATAAGTATTACTTATTTACCACAGGCTCAAAACTGGGCTTCTTCGGATATGTCTTCACTCCCTCCGGCGATACTCCTGAACCCGCCAGTTCCGTGATCTGGGAGAATCCCGATCCCGAAAGTGGACTTATCTCATGGGCTGGTACATACCGCTTCGGCCTTGAAGGTCATGACGGCGCCAACGAGTGCATCGCCACCTTCCCGCAGGAAACATGGGACAAACTCAAGACCCAACCGTTCTATATGCAGTTCAAAGGCGACAACTATCAGATCCGCGTAACCAATGGATGGTGGACTGTACAGTGGTTGGGCACTGATGAGGATATCGCATATTGGGGCACTCACAGCGATCTGATTACCGACAATGGCGATGGTACTTACAACCTCAAGGTGGATTTCAGCATCGAGCCCATCGACCCGATTGTGGAGACTTTAGACGAGAAACATCTCCTCTTCACCGGTAGCGGCTATACTCCGCTGAAGTTGTTCTTCGCCCCCGCAGAACCTACCGGCATCGATGCAGTGAAGACCACTCAGAATGAGAATGCTCCTATCTACAACCTCGCCGGACAGCGTGTCAGCGCTTCCTACAAGGGCGTGGTCATCCAGAACGGTCGCAAGTTCATCAATAAGTAATTATTTTCCAAGCGAATTTTTATTCCAAGAGGATTATTTATTCCCAAGCGAATTATTTATTCCCAAGTGAATTTTTTATTCCAAGAGGATTATTTATTCGCAATTGAGTAATTATTTATAATCCTAATATCAGCGTGCTCCATCAAAAGAGCACGCTTTTTTTTTCCTTCCTTTTCCAAAGCAAGCTATCTTTTTCCCCTCCTTTTCCAAAGGAGGGGCGGGGGTGGTTTGTCAAACGATGTCCTAACCTCTTTCCTATCTCCCTCCCTTTGGGAGGGGCAGGGGTGGGTGATTCCTTCGGGAGGGGTAGGGGTGGTTTGTAAGATAATGTCCCCACCACTTCAACGTTCAACGTTCAATGTAATAGATCGGGGCAAGCCCAATGGCTTGCCCCGGAGTTCCAGCGGTTAGACCGTCCGCTGAATGTTTTGGCCTTTAATATATGGTTGTATGTTGGTTTTTTCTTAGTCGTCGTAGCCGATGATGGCACCCGCGTGGTTGAACTTCATCTCCATGCCGTTGGACAGTTCCACATCGTAGCCGTAACGCTCCTTGTCGATCTTTGTCACTGTGGCACCGGCGCAGGTGGAGTTCACATACTGCTGGATGGCGGCGGGAACGAGGGCGGCGGGCACGGTGACGAAGTCATGGCCATCAACCTTGTCCCAGTTGCCTTGACTGTCGAAGTCTACCTGGGTGCCGTCGTTGAGGTTCACCTCGTATTTCACCTTCATGAATTCGGTGTCTTTCTCTGCGTAGACGATGGTCTTGCCGGGGAAGTGCTGCTGGAGGAAGCTCTGGGCGGCTGCGGGCAGCTGTGCCGGTGGGATGGGATAGTCATGTGCACTGCAAACGGTGGCGGACACGAAAAGGCAAACAAGTGCTGCGAAGAAAAATTTTACGGTTTTCATAATTGTAATGTTTTTGTTGTTTAATTGTTTTTTGTTGTTATTCTCTGTTTCTTTGTCGGCGAGGTTTTTCCCTTTCGACATTGCAAAGGTAATACGTCGAAAGGCCCAAGTCAAGAAAATAATCGAATTATTACTGAAAAGCATGCGACACCGCCTCATATTTGTGACAAATGCCGCCAACAGCCCTTTTTTTCTGTCGCATCAGCACCGAAAAATTCTTCACTAACAAAGAATCTCACGAATTATTCCTTTCCGAACACGAATAGCACCAATCGACACGAATTCCTTTCTATTATTCTGATTATTCACATTTCTTTCTTAACTACAAATTTCACGAATTCCACGAATTTTTGAACAGCGGACTATTCTTACCCCTCCTTTTTAAAAGGAGGGGTAGGGGTGGTTTATAAAACAATGTCCTAACCGCTTTACCTTCTCCCTCCCTTCGGGAGTGCTGGGGTGGGTATAAAAAAGCGTGCCCCATGAATAATGGGGCACGCTCAAATATAAAACCTTAAGCCTTATTTCACAATGAATTTCTTGCCGTTCTGGATCACCACACCCTTGTAGCTGTGGCTCACCTTCTGGCCGGAGAGGTTGTATACGGGGGCGTTCACATCAAGAACACCAGCGGTGACAGCCTCGATGCCTGTGGCGGCACTCTCCTTGATCTCCATCGGGTAAACTTCGTAGATGGGCTCGGTCATCGACTTGCTCTGGTAAGCGACGATCACACCGGTCACATCATACTTCTTACCATCGGCGAAGTTCTCCAATTGGTCGAAGGCGGTGTCGTGGAAGCCGTTGTAGATCTGCACCCGGTTGCCGGCCTCGTCAGTAGCATAGTACTTCGTGCTGGTGGCACTCGATGTGCCCTCTTCAGCCACCACGGTCACGCCACTGAAGGTCACCAGGTCGTTCACGTTCTCGGCGGCGGCATCAACACCCACGGCCTTCGGCTCGCAAGCGGCCTGACCCTTGGTGATGATCAGCTCGTCGGCATTGGTCTCGCCGGCAACGGCCACAGCCTCAGGCTCGCCGTTGTATACCTTGTACTGCAACACGACGGTGCCGTTCACTAAGTCGCCGGTCTCCAAACCCAGACCGCAGTTGTAGAACTGGATGGCGCCACTGGCGTCGCGAACGAACGTGTTGTTGTTGCCGTTGTTAGAAGTCCAGCTCTTCACAACCTCGGCATTGGTCAAGGTCAGCTTGGCCTTCGTGCCTTCTGCCAAAGCGGTGAACTCGGCGATGGTGCTTACCTCGGTAATCTCAACAGGCTGGGGAGCACTGCCGTTCTCGGTAATCTCCAAAGGCAGGATCTCATAGATGGCCTCGTTCATAGAATTGCTCTTATAGGCTTCTATGATACCAGTCACATCGTAAGTGCTGCCATTGGCATATACGGAGAAGTCGTTGAAGTCTGCATTGTGGAAACCGTTGTACAGCTGCACCTGGGCGCCGCTGGCATCGGTGGCGTAGAACTTAGGATTGTCTTTGCCGTCGGAAACAACGGTCACGGCCACGAACTTCACAAGGTCGTTCACGTTGGCGGAAGCGGCGTCAACACCCACGGTCTTAGGCTCGCAAGCGGCCTGACCCTTGGTGATGATCAACTCGTCGGCATTGGTCTCGTCAACGGCCACAGCCTGAGGATTGCCGTTGTAAGGACTATACTGAAGCACCACGGTGCCATTCACCAGGTCTTTGGCGTCTAAGCCAAGGGCGGTCTTGTAGAACATGATGGCTCCTGTTGCGTCGCGCACGAAGGTGCTGTTGTTGCCGTTGTTCGAGGTCCAGCTGTAGAGCACCTCGGCGTTGGTCAGGTTCAACTTGGCTTTTGTACCAGTCGTCAGGGCGTTGAACTCGGCGATGGTGTTCACTTCCTTCATGGAGGGAACGGGAGTGGTGCCCTCACCGGCTATCTCGATAGGATAGATCTCATAGATGGGGGCATCCATCGTGCTGCTCTTGAAAGCTACCAGGATACCTGTCACATCGAATGAATTGCCGTTGGCATAGATGGAGAGGTCGTCGAAAGCGCTGTCGTGGAATCCGTTGTACAGCTGCACTTGGGCACCTGTGGCATCGGTGGCGTAATATTTGCCTTCTGACTCCACTACGGTCACAGCGGCAAACTTCACCAAGTCGTTCACGTTCTGCGATGCGGCACTCACGTCAATCGACTTCGGTGTGCAAGCGGCTTGTCCCTTGCTGATAATCAGGTTGTCGGCATTGGTGGCACCGGCAACGGCCACGGCCTCGGGCTCGCCGTTATAGATGTCGAACTTCAGCACCACGGTGCCGTTGACCTTATCCTTGGCCTCCAAACCCAGACCGCAGTTGTAGAACTGCACGGCGCCACTGGCATCGCGAACGAAGGTCTGGTTGTTGCCGTTGTTCGAGGTCCAGCTGTAGAGCACCTCGGCGTTGGTCAACTTCAAGGTGACGGTGGTACCTTTCTCCAAGGCGGTGAAAGCGGCGATGTTCTCAATCGTCGACACTTCTTCTTTCACAAACTCTTTCTCGGCCGACAGACCGCTGCCATCGTCGTAAGCCTTCACCGTGCAACTCTCGGTGATGGTGAAAGGACCAGAGTAGGGCAGGGCGTTGTCATTGCTCTCGACGGAGGGGTCGCTGCCGTCAAGGGTATAGTACACGTCGCTGCCGCCAGTGATGGTCACCACGGTGCTGCCGGTGAACGGGGTCGTACCGCTGATCACTAACTCAGGCTGCGGCTCCTCGCCGTTGATGAATACCTCGATGGTGGTCATACGTACCTGATTGCTCGAGGCAACCATGCTGATTTCAGTGGCGCTGCCGGTCCACGTGCCCACTTCGCCGGAGTAGGTGTAATTGCCCGGGGTCACGCCGGTGAAGCAACCCGGACCATATTTTTCCTCATCCTTGGCGGTGCAGGTCATCACTACCTTAGTGATGGTGCCGTGGGTGGTGGAAATCTTAAAGGTGGAGCCTTTGTAAACGCGGTAATTGTAACCGTTGCCGAAAGAACCGGTGGGGTCGACGCTGATGGTGATACCGTTGACGGTCACTTGGTCTTTGCCTTGGCTGCTGCCTGCCTGCGTGCCTTTGTTCACAGTGGCATCGAAGGTGGCTCCCTTGCTCTCGTCAATCACACCTGGGTCTGGATCGGGGTCTGGATCGGGATCCGGAGTGGGGTCAACGGGGTCGACCACGGGGCTGTCGCCATCGGTGTAGACCACGACCTTGGTCATTCGCACCTGGGCTCCGGTGGCTACCATCGAAAACTCGCTGGCATTGCCGGTCCATGTGCCTGTCTCACCGCTATAGGTGAATGTTCCCGTCGTTACGCCGGTAAAGTTGCCTGGACCATATTTCTCCTGGTCGCTGGCGGTGCAGGTAATCACCACCGAGGTGATGTTGCCTGCCTCTGACTTCACCGTGAAGGTGGCGTCTTTGTAGACACGGTACTGCTGGCCGTTGCCAAACGATCCCGTAGGACCGACGGAAAGGGTGATACCACCCTTGCTCACCTGGTCAACTCCTTGGCTGCTGCCTGCCTGTGTGCCTTTGTCGACTGTAGGGTCGAACTCCACAGTGGCTGCCATAGCCGAACCAAGGAACAAGCTCATCAGCAAGCATGTTGCATAACGTAAAAATTTGTTCATTGATAGTTGTTTTAAGTTAATAATATGAATTGTTTGTGATTATTATGTATACTATTGTAATTATTTGATTTAAGATGTAGGTTAAGGTTCACCTATTTGGCTACAAAGTTACACTTTTTTATCGACACTTGAAAGACATGAAGTATTAAAATAACAAAAATCTCCATCGTTAGGTTTGAAGTATAAAATAATTTAACTTCCGCATGATTAGAAGATAAAGGAAGATAAATGAAGATAGCCGCTTTTCGGCAGCGGAAGATAGAGGACATTACTCCGTTTGCAGTGTTTATGCAGCAAAACTAATGTTCGGCTAACCAATTCCCCTCCTTTTCCAACGAGCTAACTCTTTCCCCTCCTTTTCCAACGAGCTAACTCTTTCCCCTCCTTTTCCAGCGAGCTCACTCTCTCCCCTCCTTTTCCAAAGGAGGGGTTAGGGGTGGTTTGTCGAACAATGTCCCAACCTCTTTCCCATCTCCCTCCCTTGGGGAGGGCCGGGGTGGGTATCATCGTACAATCTCTTTCCGTGTCAGCGTCTTGCCGTTCTTCAGACGCTCCACACGTATCAGCATACCCTTATGTCCGGAAGGATTGCTCACCTCCACGCCCGACACGGTGTAATACTTCACACTCTCCACCTCGCTTGCCTCGGCCGTGGCCTGGGCGATGCCGGTGCTCACCTTCGTACCATTGAGTTTGATCACCCATACCACTTGCTTGCCCATGGGCGTGAACTGGATGGAGCCGCTTACGTTGTTCAGGGCGATGGTGTGGCTCACCACCTCGTATGCCCCGTCAACCTTCTGGGGGAATACGCAATCGGGGGTGCCGCTCCAACCGGTCATGCTGCCTAGGTAGGCATCCACGTCGGCATAGTTGTCATAGCCGGTAATCGTAGCCTCGTTGATGGTCACGCCGGTAGGCAGGCTGATGGTGTAGGTCACGCCGGCACTGTACTTGATGCCGTCTTCAAAACCTATAGAATAGCTCTTGTCGTTGGCATTGCTCACACGGATGCCGTCGGCGAACTGCCATTCGGTTTTGCTCACATCGTTCTGATAGGTGCTCTGGGCGATGGTGTAGCTCACCGCTGTACCGTCACCGGGTCCGGGAGTGATATCGTCGGGCATGGTGCCGTAGTAGGGCACGCCGTCAACATAGGCCACCTCGGGGAAATACTCGTCCACCGTGCTCTCGGCATCGGCGTTCTGCGCTTTCACCTGCTCTTCCACCAAGGCGTTGCAGTATACCTCGATATTGGTGTACCATCCCTTGGGGTCGAGGGTGTAGCCGTTGGCGTCGCTGCCATCGTTGGGGTTCAGGCCGTTGGCTTCTTCCCAGATGTCGGCCATGCCGTCGCCGTCGCTGTCGAAGTCGGAGGCCACGGTCCTGCTCTCGAAATTGGCCTCGGTATAGCCGTTCACATCGCTCACCAAGTCGATGCGGCCCCATTTGTTGGTCTTGCTGCCCTTGTAGGTGCAGGTGCCGGAGCGTGTTTCCGTGGCGTAACGCTCATCCACCTCGTCGCGGTAGAACGAGGCTCCGCAGTGGTCGAGCACCTTGTCAAAGGCGGTCACGGCACTGTGCGTGGTCACCTCGCCGGTGGGGGCGGGGCTGTCCATCTTGATGCGCACGCAGTCCACACCGTTGCTGTTCTGGTAATAGGTCACACCCTCGCCGTTGTAGTGGTTGGGGTCGGGGCTGCAACGCTCACCATCTATCAGATAGGTGCCGCTGTCGTATTTCACACCGTTCCAGTCGTAGTTGGCGTTGTTGTTCAACTGGTTGCCGTTGATGTAATAACGGCTGGTCATCGTCCAATAGATGGGATTGTCCTCGGAATTGTCTGAGTTGGCCACACTCACTTGGGTCAGACGGCTTGTGGTGCCGGCGGGCCCCGTCTTGTAGTAGTTGTTCACCATGTTGATCTGGCCGCCGCCGGGACCGCCGTAGCAGCCGTTGCCACAGTTGTAAACCACACAGTTGCGCATGTCCACGTTCTCGGCCTGAACGGCATTGGCCCACTGGTATTGGCTGTACAACTTGTTGTTGGTATAGCCGGTCCAGTTGTAGCGGGCACCGCAGAATCGGGGCGAACGGTTGCCCACATGCACGATCATGTTATGGTGGAACGAGGCCAACTTGCCACCCCAGATGCCGCCGTAGCCGTGGGCACCCTTGCCGTGGCCGGCATTGTTCAGACTCTCACCCAGCGAACACCACTGTAGGGTGAAGTTGTTGTTGTCGTAGAACGAGGCCACCTCGTCGATCGACCACGAGAAGGAGCAGTGGTCGATGATGATGCTGTTTTTCTCGCGCTGCCACATGGCATCGGCTCCGTCGTTCACGTCTTTCTCCTGACCGCGGCGGAAGCGCATGTAGCGGATGATGTTGTTGCCGCCGGGGCGTACGGTGAAGTAACGTACCGTAACACCGGGGTAGGGTGCTGTCTGGCCCTCGATGGTGGTGTTGTCGCCAATCACGAGCTCCCTGGTCAGAGCGATCACGCCACTCACATCGAACACGACGATCTTTTTCGCCGAACCGCTCACGGCCCAACGGAATGAACCGGTACCTGAATCGCTTAGGTTGGTCACGTGTCTCACTTCGCCACCTCGACCACCGGTCACATACCTGCCGTGACCCTCGGCACCGGGAAAGGCGGGGGCCTGCGACTGAGCACTTATACCAAGGCTCACCACAACTCCCACCAACATGGAAAATAATTTCTTGATACTCATATTTTCTTAATTCTTAACTCTTAATTCTTAACTCTTAACTCTTAATTCTTAACTCTTAACTCTTAATTCTTAATTCTTAATTCTTAACTCTTAATTCTTAACCTTGGAAATCGCCACTGGCGTCATATTCGCCACTGCCCCAAAGATCCACCTTGTAACCGTTCAGCTCCATCTCAAGCGAGGCCCAGACGAAAGGACCCACACCCTTGGCGTCGTTGTCGCGGATGGGCTCGCTCATGTAGTACTCAAACGAACCGTCGCGCTTGGGGTTGCTCTCCGGACCTAAGCCGCTCACCGAGCAGCAGTGGGTCAGCGAGATGGTCTTGTCGGCATTCACGCGGATGAATTTTTTCAATATCCCCTGATAGGCTTTCTCGCCGGCGGTCTTGAAACTGGCATCGAGATAACCCAAACGGGCACCTTTCAGCAGACAATAGGCGAACATCGACGAACAGGTAGACTCTAAGTAGTTGCGCTCATCCTTCACATCGAGCACATCATACCATACGCCGCTGTCCTTGTCCTGGTATCTCACCACGGCGGTCATCGCCTTGCGGAACAGGTCGATCACCTCGCCCCTGCGGGCATAGTCCTCGGGCAGGGCGTCCAGCACTTCGATCATCGCCATCACATACCAACCCAAGGCGCGGCCCCAGGTGTGACGCGACAGACCGGTTTCGGCATTGGCCCAGAACATGCTGTGGGTCTCATCCCAAGCGTGTTTCCACAAACCGGTGGCGGCATCGTAGGTGCGCTTGTCGGTCTTTGTAATCTGGTCCACGGCGTCGTCGTAATATTTCTTGGCTTTCTTGGCTCCCTTCAACTTGGCGGCGGCCAAAGTATAATAAGGTAAACCCATGTAGATGCCGTCGAGCCATACCTGGTTGGCATAGATGGCCTTGTGCCACCATACACCTTCCTTCGTGCGCGGCTGTTTCTCCAACTGCTTGAATAACGTCTTGAGCGCCTTCAGGTTTTTCTCCTGCGGGTCAATGCCATACATACGATAGATGAAACGGGCGGTGCGCACGTTGTCCAGATTGAAGTCTTCGTATTTGTAGCCGGTGATATTGCCTTTCTCATCGATCATCTCGGCGGGATACTCTTTCAGGTAGCTCAGGATGGCGGGATCCTGGTAGCGCAGGTAGGTGTCGAGCATGGCCTCTTGTTCGATGCCCATCACATAGCTCCAACGGGGCTTCTTGGCGAAGTCCAACAGATAGGGATGGGCCACGCGCTGCATCTCCGAACGTACCAACCACTCGCTCCAGTGCTGATAAGGGGCGCTGGTGAGCATCAACGAACCGTTCACGGTGAAATTGTCGAAATAGATGTCATGGCTCTTGCCGCTACGGTCGATGGGACGGTCCCACACGCCGTTGAACTGACAGTTCTTCACATGGATATTGTAGATGTTGTCGGCTTCCTCGATACCGTTCAGACGAATGGCGTAACGGCTCTTCTGGCAGGTCACGTTCTCCATATATACGTTGCGCACGGTGGGAACGAATCCACGGCAACAGGCTTCCTTGGGCTCGTAGTTCAGGTTGATGCGCATCACGCTTTCCTTGCACTGGCCTACCTCGACATTGCGGAAGAATATGTTCTCGATGATACCACCACGGCAGGTGTTGGTCTTGATACGCAACACGCGGTCCAAGTTGGGAGAGTCCATCTTGCAGTTCTCGACGAACACATTCTTGCAACCGCCGCTGATCTCACTGCCGATGACCACACCGCCATGGCCGTCTTCCATCGTACAACCTCTGACGATGATATTCTCACTGGGCACGTTCCATTTCCGACCGTCGGCATTGCGACCGCTCTTGATGGCGATGCAGTCGTCGCCGGTGTGGAACACGCAGTTCTCTATCAGCACGCGGTCGCACGACTCGGGGTCGCAACCGTCGCCGTTGGGACCTTCGTTCCAGATCTTCACGCCACGGACGGTCACATCATGGCTCAACAGGGGATGGATCACCCAGAAGGGCGAACGCAACAGGGTGACGCCTTCTATCAGGATGCCTTCACACTTGTAGAGGTTGATCAACTGAGGACGGAGACCATGACCCTGACCGAAACGACGCTCACTGACGTCGACGCCGTCCTCGGCCATCTTCAACAGCTGCGGACGACTGGTCTTCTGACTCTCGGGGGTCTGCTCGGTCCAACCGAAACGGTCCTTGCCGCACATCGGCCACCACGTCTCGTTGCTGCCGTTGCCGTCGATGGTGCCTTCGCCGGTGATGGCTACGTCGCGTTCATCGTAGGCATAGATGCAGGGTGAATAGTTCCAAAGGTCCAAACCTTCCCAACGGGTCAGCACCAAGGGATAGAGCTTGGTGTCGAAGGCGAAGAGCAGGGTGGCGTCTTTCTCCACCACTAAGTTCACATGACTCTTCAGACGGATGGCACCGGTGTTCCATGTGCCCGAGGGAACCACCACCTTGCCGCCGCCGGCCTTCGAACACGCTTCGATGGCTTTGTTGATGGCTTGTTGGTTCTTGGCGGCCGTGGCCTTCGGCGAGGCCCCGTAGCGGGTGATGTCGAAACTGCGGTCGGGGAATGTCAACTGGCGGATGCTCCCGGAGAGGGACGCATAGTCGGATTCCCAGCCTTGACCGAATGCCAGCAGGGGCGACAATAAGCACATAAGTGCGGTAAGGATTTTCTTCATTTTTTGGTATGTTGTAGTAGGTTGGGCGTTTTTAAGTATACTTCAAGAAACCTCTTTCCTGAATTTTGCCACAAATATACTAATAAAATCTATAATAAAAGATAAACAACAAAATAAAAAATGTTATAATCCCCGAAATCGTTTACAGAAGAACTATCTACAAACCTGCTTTTGTCGATTTTAGTCAAAGTGTATGTTGGGATGCCTTTGTGCCGGAGAGAGCCAATGTAGGTGGAAGATATATAATAGAATGAGTTTCTTCATCTCCCATTCACTATGGCATATTCCAAGCAGGTGTTCCGATGGCTTCATAACGAAGTCTATGTAATCGTCAACCTTTGCCATGATTTCTTCTGGGATAAAGTCTGAACGATTCTCTTTAAAATCATTATTGTCAAATGTATTGAAAGAATTATATTCTATTTGCTGAATATTTTCAGGGAAAGGGAAATTGGGAAAATCTATCTCAACCTTTGCATTAGGGTCGATTAAGAGAACGAAACGCTCGATGGCTAATTTGGCGTAGGCCAGCACCTCGTTGAATGGAGGGATAATCCTATAGCCTGTAGCCAGGACTACTTTTCTCTTTTCAGGTGGTAATCCTTCCAGTTTGTGAGCATTACTTGGAATCTTCTCTCTGACGGCAACGATGATGTCTGTGTCTTTACCCACCTTTGTTACACGCATGTTTAACCAATAAAGCGTTTTCAACAACAGTTTTATTCTCCGGTTTCCATCATCATGCAGCAAACCACCGTCCTTGATCCTTATTAATGCTTCCATTCTGAGCATCTCTTTGTCTTCTTTTTTCATCTTTGTTTTTTTTTACGAATTTGACGAAATATTATTTGTATCTTCCTTTATTCAACTTCCGCAAGCTCCACCCCGACACTGTCGGCATTGACGTCCGGTTCGTTTCTTTCCGTCTCAGTCATGGTTTCCCAATTGTATTCTTTCTTGTCGTCCCGGATTCTTTTCCCGTCGCGGCTGTAATAGCGGAAATGCCATACCCATGACTCTTCGGCGGTACACGTCGCCTCGTCTTCATTGGTGAGCCTGCATTTGGCGATTCTGAACCCGTCTGTGTCAAAATGAATTCTTGCTCCTTCATCAACGAAACGCATCTTCAACGTTTTTCCGTCAATCAGATATACAGGATATCGTATGGTCCATCCGTTGCTGTTAGGGATAAAATCTCCAACAACATATACATTGTCATCATAATTGTAATAGTACATGATGGGAAAGCCGTCTTCACCATACGTATGATGGAATACCACTTTTTGTGGAGTGCCGTCACCGTCCTTCGTGTAACATCTCACCAGGTCGCTGTCTTTGGAAAGATAAATATACCTGCCGTCTTTCTCATATATAACGATTCGCTCCGACGAGGCGCTGTCCGTCTTCGACGTGTCAAAATACCCACGTGTGTCATCACTCGTTATCCCGCCTTTCTTTCCACAGGCAAGTCCCACGTTTGCTATGATGACTATCGCAATAATGCCCTTAATTACATCCTTCATATTTCTGTGGTGTATTATCTTTTTTATATTGATGCTGCAAATTTACTAAGTTATTATTTTTTCGTTCGCAAATATATGACTTATTGTTGAATTTTGCAAGCAAATAGCAATCACAAACCTTGTGAACATTGCATTTTCATTAAGTCGTGTCCAAAATCTTAATACGCTTGCAAATCAGCATGGGCAAAATTGAGGCGTATGTGGATGTTAAAAGGCAACATTTTACATTCTCCGCCTAAACTTCGTATAATCATGTCGCTTAAAACACCTTGAAATGTTAAAACTTTACTTTTTTTTGTGGAATATTTGCAAGTTATAACATAAAAACATATATTTGCAGCATGTTTTTCAGATTTCAATTTTGAAATCATTTCTTGAGGTTGGTAGCGTCCTGCACCAACCTCTTTTGTTTTCACCACTTGCGACCACACTCCTTCACTTCTGGCAACGGGAACTTTAGACCGTAGAATTATTCAAATTATGCTAATTTCTTTCCGAGAAAATCATGCTAATTTCTTTCCGAGAAAACAAAAAGGCAAAACCTCCCGGTCTCGCCTTTTTTGCAGATAACTTATTATAATACACGTACTATTTGGTATCCTTGTCCTAAATCTATTTGCTTTATCTTTCGAATAAAAATGATGAAATAATGCCTAAAGTCAATCAACATATATTATCCCTCCCGACAGGAGAAGATATATACAAATGCTGAACCCCCACATAGAGAGGATCTCGTCTTCATTCTTTTTCCGTACTCCGAACAGGCTTACATCGAGCCCGAAGGATCATTCACTAACAAGGCAGGTCTTCTGACTTCGTTCCCCTTCATGCGCCTTCCCGGATAACCAGTGGCTCTGCATGAAAGTATAATGGAACTCACAGCTGCGGGACAGTTGGAGACTCACACTCCATTCCCTTTTTGATCGCGGCGAGCGAACCTTGTCTTGCGCAATGAAACATTGTTATTTTCATTGTGCACTGCAAAGATAAGGAAAAAAAACAATACTGCAAATGAATTCGCCTTTTTTTAGATAATCTTCTTATAATTTAAGCTTCTATTGTCTTCACTCCTCCTCTCATTCATTCCCCCAACTTGACGGAAAATGATACATTATTATAACAAAACCAACTTTTTTTCACAAAAAATTTTGGTAAAACGACAAAAGTGTTTAACTTTGCCACGATTTACGGGTTAATTGTAACCTAAACTGAGATTTTTAACTATAATAATAACCAAAATTTGCGCCTATTGCACATCATTACTTAAATTTTAAACACTTTAAGGAATGAACTACCTCGAAGAAATGTCAGACGAACAACTGGCATTAGCTTATGTCGATGGAAACAATAGGGCCTTCGATTTGTTGCTGCAACGTAACCAATCGAAATTGTTCTCCTATATCGTCTTTGTAGTAAGGGACCAGGAAACGGCTAACGACATTTTCCAGGAAACCTTCGTAAAGGTGATCACCAAACTGCACCAGAAGAAATACACCACTTCCGGTAAGTTCGGCGCATGGATAATGAGGATAGCTCACAACGTCATCATGGACTGGTACCGTGAACAGAAAGCCGAACGAATCATCGAACCTACCGAGGATAACGACCTGTCAAATCTCAGCGGAAAAGATCTGCTCGATGGAAGCGTCGAAAACCAATTCGTGCGCGAACAAGTGATGTGTGATGTCAAGAAAATGATGAACATGTTGCCGGCCACACAGCGTGAGGTGGTCTTCATGCGCTTCTACCAACAGCTGTCATTCAAGGAGATAGCCGAAACGACCAATGTGAGCATCAATACAGCGCTCGGAAGGATGAGGTATGCCATACTCAACCTAAGACGCATGGCAAAGGAACACGACCTCGTCCTGCAATTCGATTGAACACCGTTCCCTCCCTTTCCAAACCGAGCAAATCTTTCCCCTCCTTTTTTCAAAGGTAATCTCTTATCCCCTCCTTATTCAAAGGTAATCTCTTATCCCCTCCTTTTCCAAAGCAAGCTATCTTTTTCCCCTCCTTTTTCAAAGGAGGGGTAGGGGTGGTTTGTCAAATACGATCCTAACCTCTTTCCCTACTCCCTCCCTTCGGGAGGGCCGGGGTGGGTATTCCCCTCCTTATTCAAAGGTAATCTCTTATCCCCCTCCTTTTCCAAAGCAAGCTATCTTTTCCCCTCCTTTTTCAAAGGAGGGGTAGGGGTGGTTTGTCAAATACGATCCTAACCTCTTTCCTTTCTCCCTCCCTTCGGGAGGGCCGGGGTGGGTTATCCCTTCGTGAGGGCCAGGGGTGGGTATTTCTTACTTCCTCAACCGTTCTATCGCCTCTATTGGGTCGGAAGCCTTGAACACAAAACTGCCGCTCACCAACACATCGGCACCACTGGCTATCAACCGCGGGGCGGTATCGGCCTGCACTCCTCCGTCCACTTCTATCAGGGCATGACTGCCACTGGATAATATCATCTCACGCAGACGACTCACCTTCCTGAGCGTGTTCTCGATGAAACGCTGACCACCAAAACCGGGGTTCACACTCATCAGCAATACCATGTCCACATCGCGGATGATATCTTCCAGCAAACTCACCGGACTGCTCGGATTGAGCGTCACACCGGCTTTCATGCCGGCTTGGTGTATCTCCTCGACGGTGCGGTGAAGATGGGTACACGCTTCGTAGTGGATATTCATCATCATGGCTCCCAATTTTGCGGTGCGCTCCACATAACGCTCGGGCTTCACCACCATATAGTGTACGTCTAAGGGCTTCTTGCATATCTTCGCTACACTCTCCAACACGGGGAAACCGAAACTGATGTTGGGAACAAACACACCGTCCATCACATCCAAGTGCAACCAGTCGGCTCCACTGCTGTTGATCATTTCTATATCGTCCGATAGGTGGGCGAAGTCGGCGGCTAACAGTGAGGGTGATATCAATATCTTTCTTTCTTCCATGGCAATACTTCAGTTAATTTGTTTCTAACAACACATTCACGCCCCTATCTAAGGGACGTGGATGGTGATGGTTCTTGCGCTTGCAATTAGTTTAAGCAGTAAAAGCTCTCTTCCCCACAGAAATGCAGCGAACGGTACGTGTACGCTATCTGACGGATAATGTTAAGGGTCTTTTCAGTGGGTTGAAGTTCTTCATGTGTAGAAAAAATCATAGGCAAACTGTTTTGGGTTTAAAAATTGACTTACACTATCTAAACGCTCACCATTTCTTTTTATTATATCTTCCCGCAAATTTAAGGTTTATTTACAAAAAAACAAATACACTCCTCCTTATAATAAATGAACCTCCTTTCCGTTATTATAATAAACATTGTCATGATAGTAAAAGTTTGCGGTATGCGCGACCCGGAAAATATTCGCGCACTTCAACAGCTCGACGTCGATTGGATGGGATTTATCTTCTGGCCACAAAGTCCCCGCTTCGTGCAGATGGTATCTTCTCGGGCTGGCATCATACCCGATTATTCGTCGCTCAAGGAGGATCGCCCAACGGCAAAAGAACAGACCATTACTTCCAACATCAAGAGGGTGGGGGTCTTCGTCGACGAGATGCCGCAAAGCATCGTCACCAGGGTTTACAACTACCACCTCGATATCGTACAACTGCATGGTTCCGAGAGCAGGGCGATGATCGAAAACCTGAGGAGAACGCTGGTGCCCGATATCCAGCCTGACATAAAAATCATGAAGGCCATCAGCATCGAGACGGCCGATGATTTCAAGAAGACAGCTGATTACGAGGGGGCGGTGGATTATTTCCTCTTCGATACGAAATGCCAGGAAGTGGGTGGGTCAGGACAACGGTTCAATTGGGCGTTGCTCGACGAATATAAGGGCGACAAGCCCTTCATCCTCAGCGGGGGGATAGCTCCCGACATGGCGGAGGAGATCATGCAAATCAAGCATCCTCAGTTCCTCGGCATCGATCTCAACTCACGTTTTGAAACGGAACCGGGCGTCAAGGACATCGAAAAAATCAAATCTTTCGTCTCCCTCCTCCGCAAATAATGTCAGCTATCATCCTCCCCTCCTTTTCCAAAGCAAGCTATCTATTTCCCCTCCTTGTCCAAAGCAAGCTATCTTTTCCCCTCCTTGTCCAAAGCAAGCTATCTATTTCCCCTCCTTGTCCAAAGCAAGCTATTTTTTCCCCTCCTTTTCCAAAGCAAGCTATCTATTTCCCCTCCTTTTCCAAAGGAGGGGCAGGGGTGGTTTGTCAAACAATGTCCCAACCTTTCTCCATTCATCATTCGAAATTCAACAATCGCCGTAGGCGACAATTCAAAATTCAAAATTCAAAACTCAAAACTCAAAATTCTCCATTCATCATTGAATAATTCCCCATCGCCGCAGGCGACAATTCAAAAGTCAACATTCAAAACTCAAAACTCAAAATTCTCCATTCATCATTGAATAATTCCCCATCGCCGTAGGCGACAATTCAAAATTCAAAATTCAAAATTCAACATTCAAAACAATGTCCCTTCTTAATTTCCTCAACGAAAACGACCGCTTCGCCGCCGCCACGGGCGCACAACTCACCGAGATGCGCGAGGGCTATGCCAAAGCGGTCATGACAGTGAAACAACACCACCTCAACGGAGGCAATGTGTGCCAAGGTGGAGCCCTCTTCACCTTGGCCGACCTGGCGATGGCGGCTGTCATGAACAGCCATGGAAAGCTCTCCTTCGGCATCAACAACAGCATCTCGTTCCTCAAGTCGGCCAAAGAAGGTGACATCCTCACTGCCGAGGCTGTCGAGGTGTGCAACCATCATCGCATACCCTATGCCGAGGTAAGGGTCACCAACCAAGACGGCGACCTCATCTGTGTGCTCACAGGCTCATCCTATCGAAAGGATGTGCCCATCGGCGGGTAGAACCTAAGTGGTTTGACCACATCTTGCCTTTGTTATTAAATCAATAGCTACGGCTGGTGTGATGGGGTGGTTCCGACTACCTTTTTCCGTTTTTACAAGTCGTTTTGTCGTTTTTGGCAGTTCTGAACTTCCTGGTAATGGTATCTTTGTAGCTTGTTTATACAGTTTGTTGTTCGATATGTTTCGTGGAATAATTCTGCTCGCTGGTTTCTTGTTGGTTGAAACGCCTTCGCTGGCAACTGTCGCCGACTCGTTGCCGCTTTGTCCTATGGCCAAGTTGAAGGTGGAGAGACTGCCCGACCTCCATCTGCCGCGCGGTGGTCATAGCTTGTTTTGTGCAGGCAATGAGATGGTGGCTGTCGGGGGACACACCACGGGCTTCATACCTACTGCCACAGCAGAATATTTCAGCGACGGACAATGGCATCTCGTCAATACATTATATCCGCACGACGATGCGTTGGCTGTCGTCCTTCTCTCGGGCAAAGTATTGCTGGCTGGAGGGCATGATAAGTCGATTGGCATCGGACAGACTTTTCCTGTCGAATTATACGATCCTGACTCTCACTCCTTTGAAGGGATTGGCAGCTTGGACCAAAAACGGACTCTTTGCCAGGGGGTGGAGATTGACAGTGGGCGTGTGGTGATTTCTGGCAATTGGTATGGGGATGACGGTATTGAGATGTTCGATGGGAAAAGAAGTTTCACGCATGTCAAGGAGGTGGCCGTACCACGGGCCTCACCCCACATATTTCGCATCGCACCCGACGACGTGCTGATCGTGGGGGCGCTAGATACAAGGGGAGAACGCATCAACGGTGCGATGGTCGACCGGTTGAGGGGTGAATCGTATGTCGATTCTCTCCTGCTCTCTTGGCATCCGCTTCAACTGCTTTATAACAACCCTCCCAATGGTTTTATAGGTGATACGGCAAAAGGGGTGTATGCGCATCGCGTGGCCTTGCAAAACGACAAGGGGCAAGTGGCGTTGGCTATGGTCTCTAAAGCGGGCTTCGAATTATTGCCTACGGACTGCCCTGTTCCCTCTCGCAGTAAATGGGGCGATATATCTTATTTCTCTCCCATCATCGTCGACAGCCTTGCAAGGAAAGCGTATCTTGTGGGCAACGACGAGGAACGGCGGCTTTACGTGCTCTCCATAGATTACAAACCCTATGTGGAAACGGACAAAACGGGGCTTCGCCAGCCGATGGCATTGAAACTCTTCTATACCGATCCTATGAAGGAATGTGGTTTCGGTCAGCCTTCGCTCACTCCGGAAGGCAACCTGATGATGGCTGGCGGTATATACGACAATAATTTCATGCCTTACAATACTGCTTTCTTGCTCATGGTGGGCAATGAGCTTCCACAAGGGCATGGCCCGGCTGTCCTGTTCTGGGCGATGGGGGGCATGATACTGGCTCTGGTCTTGCTCGTTTTCTTCCTTCGCTTG
This sequence comes from uncultured Prevotellaceae bacterium, assembly GCA_900316685.1. Classification (GTDB taxonomy): domain Bacteria; phylum Bacteroidota; class Bacteroidia; order Bacteroidales; family Bacteroidaceae; genus Prevotella. Next base: position 105,636 of record ONDS01000010.1, read on the forward strand.
CGTAAGAAATCGGTTTCCGTAGCGCCTGCTCCTTCCCCTAATATCAGGCATGATGGACTGCTGCCGCGTATACATGAATTGATGAATAGGGAGAAACTTTACCTCAAAAGCGACTTGAAGGTGAGCGAGGTGGCTACTCTTCTCGGCTCCAATAGCCGCTATGTGAGCGACTGTATAAAACAGTATGAAGGGGTTTCATTCACTCTTTTTGTCAACCGACTGCGTATAGAACATGCCAAACAACTGATGAGGGATAACCCTGACGCTAAGATCATGAGCGTTTATATGGAGGCGGGGTTCGCCTCGGAATCGTCCTTCTTCCGGACTTTCAAAAGCATTACAGGCATGACGCCCCGGGAATGGTTGGAGCAGAATGGGGATGGCTTGGCACAAACGACTGACGAAAACTGATTCCGTCAGTCGTTTTTCTGTTATTGGCAGCTTATATGGGTCGTTTCCTCGTTATTTTTGCAAATATTTTTGCAAATAATCTGGAAATAATCAATATTAAGTATGAAAAAAATCTTCTTTTCTTTGTTGGTGTTTGGCTGTGTCGTCGCTGCCAATGCACAGAGTGATGTGATGACTGCCACTCTCATGCACGATGGTGTGGTGAGTGTCTTTTCCGGAGCCAATGCTTTCGTTCAGGCTCACGATGCCGCAACCGACGGCGATGTGATATCTCTTTCCTCTGGGTCATTCACTTCCCTGACAATCACTAAGTCGGTGACTGTCTACGGGGCGGGATTCGAGAAAGATCAGGCTACGGCAACGGATGTGACGCAGTTGAGGAGCGACCTGATAATTGGGGCTGCCGACCAAACGGTCAGCAACGTGCATATAGAGGGACTTTATATCAATGGGGGCATCATGCTTAATAATAGTTCGGCAAGGGTGGAGGGCCTATTCATCGGCAAATGTTTCCTTCTCAAGGGAATGACCTTCAATAATGGTGCAACGGCCAAGAACATGCTGGTTCAGGATTGTGTGATGGATGCGGGAATAACGGCTAATAATACATCTTTGGTGGAAAATGCGTACTTTGGTAATTGTTATATCAAAGGCAACCTGAAAGACTTTCCTGCCGGTAGCTCGATATTGGTCAACCATTGTATCGTTACTGGTGTGGCAGGGCCTTATACTTGGAAAAACAGTATATTTACCCATTATTGGAACCTTTATAATTATGGTGCTTTTGACCAAACTACAGGTGCTACCGTCTATAACTGTGTCATTCGGATGGTTTTTAGTTCAGCTTCCGCGACAAATAATTCTTTTGTCGACTGCTATTACAGGGTGGGCATAAGGTTGGATCAGATATTTAGCGATGTGACAGGCACGGACTATAATTATTCGCCCTCTCGTACTTTCGAACTTGTCAATCCTGAATGGTTAGGCGACGATGGCACCGAAGTGGGCATCCGAGGCGGCGATGGATGGAGCAAGGCTCCGGCCATTCCCGTGGTGAAAAGCTTAAGCCTCGATGTGGAGGGCAATGAACTGAAAGTGACCTACGAGGCGGAAGTAAGGTAAAAGAGAATGAAAATGAGACATATCAGGTTTTTGTTGATGACAATGGCGGTCGTGGCCGTAAATGGGGCGGCGGGACAGCCCTCGTTGACGGAGCGCGTCGGCTGGTTCGACAACGATGTGAGCACGCTGACCGACATCGGACCGTCGGTGGCTGGCATTGATGTGTCGGGGCTGGCGGCTGGCATGCACTCGCTCACCATGCAGGTGAAGGATTCCCAGGGGAAATGGAGCGTGCCCGTCACGAAATTCTTCGTCGTAAAACCGGCTAAGGTGGATGCCACGGATATCGTGACGCGTAAGTATTGGATAGACAACGACGTGGACAACCGTACCGACCTCCAACCGTCTGTGGCTTCGGTTGACATTTCGGCGCTTCCGGTGGGACTTCATTCGCTGACCATGCACGTGCAGGACAATGCGGGAACGTGGAGCCTCCCTGCCACGAAATTCTTCATCAAGACGGCCTACTCTCAAAATGATAACGATATAGAGCGATGCATGTACTGGTTTGACGATGACGTGCAAAATGCACGGGTCGTAGAACCGGCGGAGGCTTCGGGCATTGTCGATGTCGAGGTGACGGGCCTTGATGCGGGAAAACATATCCTCTACTGGCGAGTGGGCGACTTCAAAGGGGTGTGGAGTGAACATGTGTATAGTGGCCTCTTCAACTATGTAGTGCCTTCGTCGGGACTGGGTACTTTCAGCGCCGATATGAGTCTGGCTCTGCCGGAAGGACTGGACGCTTATTATACTTCCAGCGAACTGAACTACGCCAACGGAGGACGTCTCTTCGTAAAAGTGAGACCTCTTGACGCTAAGGTCATACCCGCACAGACGGGTGTCGTGCTCAACGGGACGGGCGGCGATACGTTCATCTTGGTGCAGACCGACGAACAGGCTGACCTCTACGAGGATAATACGCTCGTGCCGGTGGTCGAGCCTACGCATGTCGAACCCGTAGAGGGCGACTTCACCAACTTCATGCTCAAGAGTGGTAAGTTCATCAGGATTGCCGAAGCAAACCCGACTTCGACCATGCCTGCCAACAGGGCTTATCTGCAACTGCCAACGGATGCGCTGAACATGGAGGCGGCAGCTAATGGCATTTACATCCTGTGGGATTCGTCGCAAACCACCGGCATTGGCGACGATCCTTTCCAATTGTCCTCAGACAATGTGTATTACGATTTGCAGGGACGGCGTGTGGTATCTCCTAAGCATGGAGTGTATATCACTCGTGGCAAGAAAGTGGTGGTGAAATGAATAATTACTCATGCTGCAAGCCCGCTTACCACCCCCTATGCCTAAAGAGGGCGGGTTTCATGAGAATGCTTCGTAAAACGTGGAAAAATGAAACAGAAACAAGTATATATACGACCTTTGACGAAATACTGCCCCTTGATGGGGGAGGGACCTTTGCTCTACTTCACCAGCATTGAAGTGAATACTGTTGAAGAGGGTAATCAGGAAGAGGCTGAAACCAATCAGGCCCTCTTCCAATTCGAAGATCAAGGCATTATTCTTCAATGGGATGACCCTTGGCGCAAACCATGGTGATGTCGCTATTGGGACGGTGTCAGCACATCCTATCGCAAGGATGTGCCCATCGGGAATAATGCCTGTCTCTAAGCCAGTCCTCTCCTTCTTGGGGAAGTTGGAAGTGGGCTCTCAGCGACTGAACCGACGGCCGTTCCACTTCAGCGTCGTCTGCCGTTTCCCTCCGTTGTCATCCCACTTCGTCTTGATGATGTCCTTGCCTTGGCGAGGCAACGTGTAGGTGGTGTTCATATATTCCACGTCAAAGCCGGGAGCATCACACATACGCATCTTCTTCGTGGCGTTGTTGTAGCGGAAGAAATCCAATCCGTCGTATTGGCCCATCAATGGCTTGCCGTTCTCATATGACCAGTGGCTGTAGGCGAACAGCTTGTGCTTGCCGTCGGACTCGTTCCAGTAGCACATCTCCACACGCAACACGAAGTTGTCGTAGGCCCATTCAAAGAGAATGTAGCCGTTCTTCTCGTCTACCGTGAGCGTCGCCCGTTCAACCTGTGGCTGTCCCTGGCGGTAGCGCAGCAGGGCATTGTATACACCGGAGAAAGCTTCTCTGTCGCACTCGTCCGCCTCCCTGTCTAACCAGGAGAGATAGGCCCAGGCGAAGTCCGTCACGGTGGGGCGCGCCCCTTGGTAACTCACGCGGATGTCTTCCTGCGCCGCAACGATCAGTGCGCAGCAGGCAAAGAGCAATGTCAATGTGATTCTTTTCATATCGATAGTTTTTTTATATAGTTAATCTTTTTGCAAAGGTAATACTTCCTTTCCGAATTTCCAAGATTTTCCCTTTTTTTCTCCCCCTTTTTCCGCCCTTTTTCCCGCCTTTTTCCCGAGGCTGTTAAACCGTTAGGCCAAAGAATATATAAAGATGCGTTTATCAGGAATGGGAAAGGAATATAATCCGGTTAAACCAAGACAGGACAGGAAACAATCTGTGTAGGGGCGGGCTTGTCCAGCCCGACAACGAGGTATATAAGACGGGCAAGACAAGCATGCCCCTACAGCGGTGGAAAACGGTGGGATGGAGGACAGACGCGGAGAGTGGCCTATAGGCCGCGTGGGCGGGCACGACGGCACCACCCCTACGCTATTGAAGGGGCAGACATATAGTCAGCACCTCTACATGTGGTCGCTAGCAGGCAAACCCGTCCTCCCCCTACAGGGGGAGTTAGAGGGGGTCATGTTTTAATCGACCTTTTTTTTGAGGCTGTTACCCCCCTTTTTTAACCTTAATACCAACCACTATAAGAAACGCCGTTAACGGAAAAACTGAATGGGTGTACATCTGCGTTGAACCTTTTTGGTCTGTTTGGGTTTCCCACCAACCCAACGGAATAACTGTTTTTATAGCCGTCTTTAACAAGGTGATAATTACCATATGCCCAAAAGTCATATTCTTCAATGCCCTTGAGTTTTTTGGGCATTGACTTTTTTTTGCGCCATGTAAACAATACATTTAACATTGTATCTACTTCACGACCTATTTCTACCACAACGTCAACCATTGAGTCATCAGTTATATTTTTGGCCTTTAGGTGTTTGTAAACCTCATTATATGGTGGTATGCCATATATTTTAACCACGGTAGTGTCATAGGTAACTTTAATATCGGTGTTATAGCCTATTTTTTGGACATACGCCCATGTTTTTTCAATACCTTCCTCAAATGGGGTGTTTTCCACTTGTGCCATAGCGAAAAGTGGAATCATTGCTATAATTATAGTAATTATTTTCTTCATAAAGCATTCAGTATTAATTTCTTATTTCTTTTTCCATTCGCAATTGTGGTGCGGTTTCCAAAAAGTCCCTGATTTTTGAGGTTTATTTCATTTTGTTTTAATCGCCCCTTTTTTAAGCAATTAAACCATGGTAACGGTCTATTATTATTTTCATTATTATATAACTCTCTGCTCTCTGTTCATCTTGAACAATCAACCCTAATTGTTCTATAATATGCTTAGAGCGTTCATCAGGGACAAGTTCGAAACGCAATGTCTTTGATAATTGGTATAGGTTAGTAAATCGTTTCATTTTATATGACATTATTAATTGTAAATATATTAAATTCTTTATTCTGAGGATTATAATACGCAAATATAATCGCAGGATGTTCCAAATCATGGGACACCTACTTTTTTTTAAGATTTTTTCAGAAATAAGGAAAAGGGGAGAATAAAGCAATTTATATAGTTTTAATCGCCCCTTTTTTTAAGCAATTAAACCTTTTAGGTCGTATTGCATTGATGTAAAAGACAGTTATAATTGATTTGTTTCAAAAAAAAGAAGAACTTTTTCAGCTTTCTCTTGTTTCCTACCATTTTTATTCGTAATATGGAAACGGGGGATAAAGAGGACAACGCATTTCATAGTATGAATAGAAAACGTTCAAAAAATGTGGTTTATGGAAAACGTGACGATGTGGAATTCTTCTGATGATAGATAGCTGAAATAATAATTTTTCAATCAAAACCGCAAAAAAACTTACAATTTATTTGCAGATTCAAAAAATTGCTTTAACTTTGCACCCAAACAATAAAATTCAAGGAAATGAGAAAGAACAATAATGCATGGTGGTGGCGCTGCTCAAGATCCAAAAGTCGTGAGTAACCTCGCCGTGTGCTATTGATTACACCATAAGGCCTGCCGTTCTTACGACAGGCCTGTTTTTTTGAAACCTGATTATATTATAAATTAAGGAGATCATTTATGAAAATGAAAGACATTTTGGGCAGGATTCTCAACCAAGAGAAACTGCAACGGGAAGAGACAAGGGAAATACTCCTCGCCATCACTAAAGGCGAGATTCCCGACGAACAAATCGCAGCACTGCTCACCGCCATACAGATGAGGGGCATCACCGTCGATGAGTTGCTGGGCTTCCGCGACGGCATACTCGAAACAGGAGTGCCGGCCATCCTCAGCGCCGACCGCTACATCGATGTGGTGGGCACGGGGGGGGACCGCAAAAACACCTTCAACATCTCTACCACATCGTGCTTCGTCATCGCCGGGGCGGGATACAAGGTGGCAAAACATGGCAATTATGCCGCCACGTCCACCAGTGGGGCTTCAAACGTCATACAGCAGCATGGGGTGAAGTTCACGGCGGACATCGACCAATTGAACCGCTCGCTCGATGAGTGTGGCATCGTCTACCTGCATGCACAACTCTTCGCCAAGGCTATGAAGTTCGTGGGACACATCAGGAAGGCGTTGCAGTTCCCTACGTTCTTCAACTTGCTCGGTCCGCTGGTCAATCCAGCACAACCCAAATGCCAACTCCTCGGGGTGGCCAATCTCGACCAGATGCGTCTATATAATAATGTATACCAAAAAATCGGCATCGACTATGGCATCGTCAACAGCATCGATGGCTACGATGAGATTTCGCTGACGGGCGACTTCAAGGTCACGACAAATCATTATGAGAGGGTGTTCTCGCCTCAGCAACTGGGTTTCGACATCGCCAAACCTGAGGAACTGGTGGCCGGGGCCAACGAAGAACAGGCGGCGGCCATCTTCGACAGCGTGCTGGAAAACAGATGCCTGCCGGCGCAGAAAAACATCGTTCTCGCCAATGCGGCCTTCGCAATACAGGTGCTCGAAGGGGGTGAAAAACCGATAGAGGAATGTATCGACATCGCACGTATTTCCATCGAGAGTGGCAGCGCGCTCAATGTGTTCAGGAAATTTGTGGAAATAAATTCATGATATGGCTGACATTCTCAAACAAATAGTGGCTTGCAAACGAATCGAACTGAAACGTTTCAAGGAGCGTCGCCCCTTCTATGTCCTGCAGCGGATGGTGGAAAGCATGATGGATGATATTAGGGTGCCTTCCATGTGTCAGGCACTGCTCAATTCGCCTATGGGCATCATCGCTGAATATAAAAGGCGCTCGCCTTCGAAAGGATGGATCAACGAACAGGCACAACCCGAGGTGGTGCCCTTGGCTTACCAAGACAACGGGGCGGCGGCCATCAGCATCCTCACCGATGAATATTTCTTCGGCGGGAAGGATGAGTTCATCGACAAGGCAAGGAAAGCTGGGGTCTCGGCGCCCATACTCTATAAAAATTTCGTCATTGACGAATACCAAATCTATCAGGCTCGGCTCTGTGGGGCTTCGGCGGTGCTGCTCATAGCCGCCGACCTCTCCTTGCGCCAATGTGCGCGTCTTATCAGGGTGGCGCACCAACTGCAACTGGAGGTGCTCCTGGAGATGCATGGAGAGAAAGAACTAAGATATGCGGAACTGGATGCTGACATGCTCGGCATCAACAACAGAAACCTGGGCTCATTCGTCACCGATGTGGAAAACTCGTTCCGTATGGCCCAAAAACTGCCGAAAGGGAAATGCTGGGTCAGCGAGAGTGGCATATCTAATCCCGAGGTGGTAAGTCAACTGCGGGAAGCGGGATTCCGCGGATTCCTCATCGGCGAGAATTTCATGAAAACGGACAACCCGGGCAAAGCCCTGTCCCAATTCATCCGGCAAATCGCCAAATAGTTCCTATCCCCCTATAATATCTATATTCTCTATAGCTTCTATAAACCCCTATAAATCCCTATAATCCCTATGAACAGAATCAACCGACTCTTCCAGAATCGAGGCGACAGAAAATTGCTATCACTCTATTTTTGCGCAGGATGCCCGACACTCGATATGACGGGCGATGTCATCCTCACCATGCAGCAGAAGGGCATCGATATGATCGAGGTGGGCATACCGTTCAGCGACCCGTTGGCCGACGGACCGGTCATACAGGCGGCGGGAACCACGGCGCTGAAAAACGGCATGTCGCTCGAAACGCTCTTCCGCCAACTCGAGGAAATCAAACAGCAAGTAACCATACCTCTGGTGCTCATGGGATACCTCAACGTCATCATGCACTATGGCTTCGAACGGTTCTTCATGCGCTGCGTGGAGTGTGGCGTCAGCGGCACCATCATTCCCGACCTTCCCTTCGACGACTATCTGCAGGTGGTGAAGCCCATCGCTGACAAGTACAACATACGGGTCATCATGATGATCACTCCGGAAACATCCGAGGAGCGAATACGCTTCATAGACGAACATACCGATGGGTTCATCTACATGGTCTCCTCGGCAAGCATTACCGGTGCGCAGAAAGAGTTCGACGTGGCAAAACAAGAGTATTTCAAGCGTATCGATGCCATGAAACTGCACAACCCGCGCATGATAGGATTCGGCATCTCAAACAGACAAACGCTCGAAAGTGCACAGACCAACGCCGCAGGGGCCATCATCGGCTCGAAGTTCGTAACGCTGCTCAATGAGCACCGAAAACCCGAGGCCGCCCTCGACGCGCTCTTCTCAGCCCTCAATCAATAACTCATATCCAAAAACACCACAACCCATCAAAACTACTCCGTCTCCCTCCCCCTCGGGAGGGCTGGGGCGAGTTAAATCCTAACATTAATGGACTACCAAATCGACAAACGTGGCTTCTACGGAAAGTTCGGAGGGGCCTACATACCGGAAATATTACATAAATGTGTGCACGACCTACAAGAGGCCTACATACCCATCATCGAAAGCGACGACTTCAGACGCGAATACCGCGACCTCCTTCGTGACTATGTGGGACGGCCCTCACCGCTCTATTTCGCTCGAAGGCTGAGTGAGAAATACCAATGCCGTATCTTCCTCAAACGCGAAGACCTCAACCATACGGGAGCACATAAGATCAATAACACCGTTGGCCAGATCCTTATGGCGAAAAAGATGGGCAAGACCAGGATCATCGCCGAGACAGGAGCGGGACAGCATGGGGTGGCCACGGCTACTGTCTGCGCCCTCATGGATATGAAGTGCGAGGTGTTCATGGGAAAGACGGATGTGGAGCGACAGCATACCAATGTGGAACGGATGCGCATGCTCGGGGCTACGGTTCACCCTGTAACCACGGGCAACATGACGCTCAGCGACGCATGCTCGGAGGCCATACGCGACTGGTGCTGCCATCCCGCCGACACGTTCTATATCGTGGGCTCGACCATGGGACCGCATCCTTATCCCGATATCGTGGCGAGGATGCAGAGCGTCATCTCCGAGGAACTGAAGGTGCAACTGATGGAGAAAATCGGACGCGACTATCCCGATACGCTCATGGCGTGCATCGGAGGGGGAAGCAACGCGGCGGGAACCATTTACCATTATATGAACGATGAACGGGTGCGCATCATCCTCGCCGAAGCGGGTGGGCATGGCGTGGATACCGACTTCACGGCGGCCACCATACACCGGGGCACGGAAGGGATCATCCACGGGGCCCGTACGCTGGTCATGCAGACCGAGGACGGACAGATAGAGGAGGCCTTCACCATATCGGCGGGACTCGACTATCCGGGCATCGGACCCATGCATGCCAATATGGCGGAGAAAAAACGCACTAACGTGTTGGCGGTCAACGACGACGAGGCCATCGCGGCTGGTTATGAGCTGACCCGACTTGAGGGCATCATACCTGCCATTGAGAGTGCTCATGCCTTGGCGGCGCTGAAAAAGGTGGAGTTCAAACCCGACGAGGTGGTAGTGCTCACCGTCAGCGGCAGAGGCGACAAGGATGTGCAGACCTATCTCAACAACAAGCACATGGCGGGCGAATACGGCAACTTCTGATGCCGACACCACCGAACCACAAGCAAATGTCTAAACTCCCAAACTCCTAAACTCCCAAACTCCCAAGTAAATATGTATAATTACAAAGCAATATCCCGTACAGTGCTCGCCGACTTGCATACGCCGGTGGGCATATACATGCGATTGCGTGATATCCATCCCCAGAGCGCGCTCATGGAAAGCTCCGACTATCATGGCAACGACAATTCCAAGTCCTTCATCTGTGTACATCCCATAGCGTCTATCTCTGTGGCCCATGGCGTGGCTCAGGAAACAATGCCCGATGGCTCCATAAGGAAAACGACCATCGACGACTCGGCCAAAGGGAAGGCGAAAGCGACGGTCATAGATGTGTTCAACCATTTCCTCACGCAGTTCAATGTCGAAGGTGAACACGCTGCATACTGTGGACTCAATGGCTTCACGTCGTTCAATGCGGTGCGTTACTTCGAGGATATTCCCGTCAAGGACTCTACCATGGATCGTAACGATGCCCCCGACATCTATTATATCCTCTTCCGCGATACCATCGTCTTCGACCATTTCAACAATGTCATGACGCTGGTCACCATGGTGCCGGAGGGACAGGAGCAACTGGGAGAAAGCCAACTCGATGAGCTCGCCCAGCAGATCAACAAGGCGAATGTGGCGGCTTATCCCTTCCAACCCGTGGGTGAGGTGACATCGACACTCACAGACGAACAGCATAAGGCGAACATCCGGCAGTGCATCCGGCATTGCATGAGGGGCGATGTGTTCCAGATAGTCATATCAAGGCGATTCATGCAGAGATACGAGGGCGATGACTTCAAACTCTACCGCACGCTGCGAAGCATCAATCCTTCGCCTTATCTCTTCTATTTCGATTTCGGCGGATTCCGTATCTTCGGGTCCTCGCCGGAGACGCATTGCGCCATCAAACAGCGCAAGGCGTTCATCGACCCCATAGCGGGTACGACACCAAGGACGGGCGACCAGGAGCAGGACCGTAAAAATGCGGAATACCTGCGCAAAGACCCCAAGGAAAACGCCGAACATGTCATGCTCGTTGACCTCGCACGCAATGACCTCTCCAGAAACTGCGATGGGGTGGGGGTCGACTTCTACAAGGATATGCAGTTCTATTCGCATGTCATTCATCTTGTCAGCAGGGTCAGTGGCACACTCCAGCCCCAGGCCAATCCCATTACCACCTTCGTCGACACCTTCCCCGCAGGTACGCTCAGCGGAGCTCCCAAGGTGAGGGCCATGCAGATCATCTCCGAACTCGAACCCCACAACCGAGGAGCGTATGGGGGGTGTATAGGCTCCATTGGCTTCGACGGCTCGCTCAGTCAAGCCATCGTCATACGTACCTTCATCGCACGCAATGGGGAACTGTGGTTCCAGGCGGGCAGTGGCATCGTGGCTAAAAGCAACGAACAATATGAGTTGGAAGAATGTAATCATAAACTGGGTGCGCTCGTCAAAGCCATCCATCAAGCGGAAAAATCATGAAAATAGCTGTTAAAACGGAATAATTATGAAAATAGCTGTTAAAACGGAATAATTATGAAAATAGCCATTATCGACAATTACGACTCTTTTACATATAATTTGGCGCATCTCGTCAGGAGCCTAGGCGCCGAGGTGTCGGTCTATAGAAACGACCAGTTCCAGCTGCCTCAGTTGCAGACGTTCCATAAAATCATCCTTTCGCCAGGTCCGGGCATTCCTTCCGAGGCGGGATTGCTCCTGCAAGTGATTGCTCACTATGCAGGAAAGAAACCTATCCTGGGTGTGTGCCTTGGCCATCAGGCCATCGCCGAGGCGTTCGGGGGGACGTTGGTCAATCTCGACCATGTGTTTCACGGGGTGGCTACTCCTTGTCGGCGGACGGTCGACGACCCCCTCTTCCGCGATATGCCCAAATCGTTTCAAGTGGGGCGATACCATAGCTGGGTGGTCTGTGATGAGAATTTGCCGGACTGCATCGAAGTGACGGCACGAAGCGACGAGGGACAAATCATGGCGCTGCGTCACCGCAATTTCGACATCCGCGGCATACAGTTCCATCCAGAGAGTGTGCTCACTCCCGAAGGACCGCGCATCCTCTCCAACTGGCTCAATCTTTGAACAATCTTCATCCAATAGTGGCTATGGTTTCTATAGCCACTATTGCTTCTATAATCCCTATTCTCACCCCTCACCTCTCACCTCTCACCCCTCACCTCTCACCTCTCTTCTAAAAAAATCTCAAAAAAATTTGCACATTAAAAAAAATATATTACCTTTGCAGTGTACTATTTAAGTATTACACTATAACACGAACTTAAAATTCTGAGGTATTATGTTGAATATTAGCAACTTAACTTACAAATACGGGGGCTCAAAGCAGGAGGTATTCCATGATTTCAACCTCTCGCTCTCGGAGAATTGTATCTACGGACTGCTCGGAAAAAACGGTACGGGCAAATCGACACTGCTCTATCTTGTAGCGGGTTTGCTCCGGCCCACAAAAGGGGAGGTGCATGTCGATAGCTTCAAATCATCGGACCGGAAACCGGAAATGCTGCGCGAGATGTTCATCGTGCCCGAGGAATTCAATCTCCCGGCCATGACGCTCTCTAAATATGTCAAACTTAACAGGGGATTCTATCCCAACTTCAGTCAGGAACTACTCGAACAGTGCCTGAGGGAGTTCGAACTGTCCACCGACCTAAAGCTCAACGCGCTCTCCATGGGACAGAAGAAAAAGGTGTTCATGAGCTTCGCCCTCGCGGCTAATACAAAATGGCTGCTCATGGATGAACCGACAAACGGGCTCGACATACCCTCGAAAACGCAATTCCGAAGGGTCATAGCGCAGTGTATGACTGAGGGGCGCACCATCATCATCTCCACGCACCAGGTACACGACGTGGAGGCGCTGCTCGACCATGTGGTCATCCTCGACCGTTCCAACTTGCTACTCGACGCGTCGATGGCGGATATCACGGAACGATTCTCTTTCTCTTATAGGCATCCATCGGAGATGACCGACGATGTGCTCTATGCCGAACCGTCCCTACAGGGCACGGCGGTGGTGGCACGTCGGCAAAAGGGGGAGGAGGAAACTACGGTCAACCTCGAATTGCTTTTCAATGCGGTAACACAGGGTAATCTTAATTTCCAGGAAAAATGAACAGGTCTTTCTCTATAACTCGTACGGCTAAGGTCGTCAGCTGGCTCTTCGAGAACAACAAACGGCAGTTGGGAGTACTTGCCGGTGTCATGTTGGGCGTGATGGGCTTCGAGACGGTGGTCAACATGTTGGGCGATTATTACCAGTTTGCCTACCACCATGTGGTCATCCAGGCGGGAAATATGGCTTTGACCATGATCTTCCTTTTGCTCTTGCTCTCACCGGCGTTCATCATGCGTAAACTCAGCAAGACGGGACGGGCGGTCGAGTTCTTCGCGCTACCGGCCTCGCATTCGGAAAAATATGTGGCTTCTTGGCTCTTCGTGGTCATCGGGGGGGCACTGGCGTTCTTGGGGGGATTTCTGCTCTACGACGTGGTGCAGTTCCTGCTGGCTTCCGTGCTGCTCCCCGGACACGCCGAATGGGCGGTATCGTATCTGACTTATAGCTTCTCTTTCTATAATGTCGCGGATAATGGTGTGAAGTGCTGGGACGCGCTCAGTGGATTGGGCCTCTTCGTGTGGATACAGTCGGTATATGCCCTCGGGGGAACCTTCTTCCGTCGTTTCCAGTGGCTCTTCGTAACGCTCTTCTTGTTTGCTATGCTCATCCTCATGGCCATGATTGTCACGGAGCGGATAGAAGCGCAAACTATGGAACTCATCCTCAATGCCAAACAGTATCTCATGTTCCTCTGTGGGGTGTTCGCCATTTTTACCGTCCTCAACTATTGGTTGTCCTTCAGGTTCTTCAAACGCTCGCAGGTCATCAACAACAGGTGGGTTAACTTTTAAAAACGAATGTTATGGAGTCTCGATTTATCGATATATTCAGATGGCAACTGTCCGTGGATGCGGGAAAGCTGCTCAAATGGTTCGCGGCCTCCTTTTTCATCAATCTGGTGCTGCTCTTCATAAGCCATAAGTTGTATACGGATGTCGATGCCTTGTTCGTTAAGGATATGTCCGATGTGGTGGCGTATTCGCTCAACTTCTCCATCTTGCAAATGGCATTGCTCTATCCGCTCACCAGGCTCCTGGCTCCTAAGGTGGATCCACAGTCAAGGGTGGCGTTCATGATGCTGCCGGCGTCACATGCACGGAAATTCTGGATGAGGACGATCTTCTTGGGCGTGGTTTGCGCAATGGTCTGGATAGTGGGTTTCATCCTGGCTGATGCCGTGCAGGTGGTGATAGCGCAAATTACTTCGGCTTATGATACGCAATGGGCCACGCCGGCCATGGTGGACAATGCACAACGTACTTTCCTGCCTTCGCAAACACCGCGCGAGGCCATGGTGGCGGTATTCAATGCCATGGACCTTTCACAACATACGCGCCTCACCCCCGACAGTATACAGGCCTTACAGGATTCGATGAAGGGGTTTGCCGACGAGGCATTGCAGCTGAGGTCCTTGACAGAGGCGGGGTGGGGAAGCTTGCTCTACGGATTGGCCAACTGGTTCTTTACTGTCACGATGTGCCTCTTCTGCGGGGCGATGTTCAGAAATGTGCCTTGGGTGTTCGCTCTCATCGCTTCCTTCGTCTTCGCTCCACTGATCATGGTCCTCGACTATGTCTTCAATCTCGGAATGGGCGGATTGGCGCTCTTCCTCTGGGTGCTGGGCGTGGTATTTCTTTGCTGCGCATACAATATTTTCAAGAAAACTCAGGTTATTAATAATAAACTACTGAACGTATGATCTTTACCAACGACAAAGCTATCTACTTGCAAATGGCTGAACGAATGGCCGAGGAGATACTGGCCGGCAAATATGCCGACGACGAACGTATCCCGTCGGTCAGGGAATACGCGGTGCTGCTTCAAGTGAACATCAACACGGCGGTGAAAGCGTATGAACAACTGGCGCGCGATGGGGTGATCTACAACAAACGGGGATTGGGCTATTTCGTCACACCGGGGGCGAAACTGAATATCCTGCAGGCCAGGAAAATGGAGTTCCTACAAGTGACCATCCCACAACTCACTCGGCAGATGAAACTCCTGGGCATCTCACCCGATGAGATGGCGGAGCATATACAAAAGGCTTTTAAGGCATGAATTCAAAAACTTATTGTAAATTTCTTTAAATATCAAATTATCATGAAATTAAAGACTTTCTTTGGTGCCGTCTTGATGCTGGCTTGCTCAACGGCAATGGCCCAATCTCAAAACCTGCCCATCGACCCGGCAGTGAGAATCGGCCATCTCGACAATGGATTGACTTATTACATCCGTAACAACAACAATCCTGAACATGTGGCCAACTTCTACATCGCACAGAAGGTGGGCTCCATCAACGAGAACGACGACCAGCGCGGTCTGGCTCACTTCCTCGAACACATGGCGTTCAATGGATCGGAACATTTCCCGGGAAATGGAATCATTGAGTACACACGCTCGCTCGGCGTGGAGTTCGGACGCGACCTCAATGCTTACACCTCGCTCGACCAAACGGTCTACAACATCGACAATGTGCCCACTTACAGGCAAACGGCGGTTGACTCCTGCTTGCTCATCCTGAAGGATTGGTCCAATGGACTCTCGCTCGAGCCCGACGAGATCGACAAGGAACGTGGAGTGGTCCATGGAGAATGGCGACTGGGCAGTGGACCGGGACAGCGTATCCAGGACAAGGCCTTCCCGCAAGTGCTCGCTGGAAGTAAATATGGCAATCGACTGCCCATCGGACTCATGAGCATCATCGACAGCTTCAGACCGGCAACACTGCGCGCTTACTACGAGAAATGGTACCGACCCGACAATCAGGGCATCATCGTGGTGGGTGATATCGATGTAGACCGTGTGGAGGCGAAAATCAAGGAACTGTGGGCTGGGGTGAAGGTAGATCCCAATGCAGAGAAGATTCCTACGGAACTGGTGCCTGACAACAACCAGGCAATCATCGTGCTCGAAAAAGATAAGGAGCAGTCGCGCAACCAATACCAAATCATGATGAAGCATGATGGAATGCCCGATGAGATGAAAACACAGATTCCTTATGTCATCATGAACTATGGCGAGGCGATGATGGCTTCAATGCTCAATACTCGTCTGCAGGATTTGGCGCAGAAACCCGAAAGCGCTATCACCATAGCAAGCGCCGATGACGACAATTTCATGTTTGTGAAGACAAAAGAGGCATTCTCTACAGTCATCATGCCTAAGGAGGGACGCGATATCGAGGCTATACAGCAGGTGATGCGCGAACTCATCAGGGCTCGACAGTTCGGATTCACTTCCACCGAATACGATAGGGCAAAGGCGGACTATATGGCGCAACTGGAGAAAAATTACGAAAACCGGGCCAAAATCAAGACCGATGTGTATGCAATGCAGTATATCGAGAATTTCCTGCACAACGAACCCATGCCGTCGATAGAGGATGAATACCAACTAATGAACCAATTCGTGCCGATGCTGCCCGTCGACCTGGTCAATGAAATGGCGAAAGAATACATCACCGTTACGGATACCAACCTCGTGATCATGGGCTTCCTACAGGATAATGCTTCAGTGAAAAATCCCACGGCTGAGCAGGTGCTCGCCACCATCAACCAGGTGAGGGCGGAAAAACTCGAACCGTATGTCGACGAGGTGAACAACGAACCGCTCATCGCCGAAATGCCTAAGAAGGGGAAAGTCACAAAGGAGTCGACACTCGATGCTTTTGGATTCAAAGTGTGGGAACTGTCGAACGGCGTGAAGGTGTACACACGAAAGACGGATTTCAAAGATGATGAGGTGCGCTTCATGGCCGATGCCAGGGGGGGCATATCGGTGTTCGGAAAGGAGGACCTACAAAACCAAAGGGCTATGAGCCTGGGACTGGGAGTGACGGGAAAAGGCAACTTCTCCAACAACGACCTGGAAAAGAAACTCAAGGGCATCAATGCCAACCTCGACTATTCTATAGGTTCAACCGACCAAACCATCAATGGTACGGCTACACCGAAAGACCTGGAGACCCTTATGCAACTTATCTACCTCCAGTTCACGGCACTCACTCCCGATAAGGCCATGCACGACCAAATGGCGGGTATGTATAAACAGCTCTTCCTCAATAGCTCGCTCAACCCGCAGATCGTCTTCGCCGACTCGCTGGCGTCTACATTGTCCAACCACTCGCCGCTGAGCAAATTGCCGGATGCAGAGATGTTCGACAAGATGGATTATGACCGCATGGTGCAGATGGTGAAGGAGAGATTCGCCAACCCGCGCGATTTTATCTTCATCTTCGTAGGCAACTTCGATGAGCAGAAACTTAAGGAACTGGTCGAACAGTACATCGCCTCACTGCCCACTAACGACAAAATGTCGCAACCTAAGGATATTCGTTCACTTTGGTCGGGACATGTCGAGAATCGCTTCAAACAGGAGATGAAGGATGGACAGACCATGATAGCACAGGTCTGGCGCTCCAACAATATGGAATACAACTTGCAGAACCGAACCATGCTGCAAGTGGTGGGCGACTTGCTCAGTAACATCTACCTCAAGACCATACGTGAGGAGAGCAGTGCTTCATACACAGTGCAGGCGTCTACTGATGTCGATAACGACGGACCGGGTTGTATCTTCACTGTCACGGGTGTGTGCCCGTGCGACCCCGACAAGGCTGAACTGGCTGAACGCCTGCTCAAAGAGGGATTCCAACAGACCGCACAGAATGTCGATGCTGACATGCTGGCAAAGGTGAAGGAGGCTCTTCTGAAAAATGCCGATACCAACCTGCGCGAAAACGCTTACTGGATGAACATGGTGTATCGATGGAACAAGTTCGGCGTGGATTGCCATACGGGTTACAAGGAATTCGTACAGTCCATCACTCCGCAGATGGTTAGTGCCTTTGTTCGTGACAACTTCCTCGCTACCGGACACCATGCCGAGGTGGTCATGAACCCCATACCAAGGGCGGAATAATCTGCCTATCTCAAAATACAGCCCCGAACTCTTCATGAGTTCGGGGCTGATTTTTTATGATCACTTATTCAACTTCCGCATGTTTAGAAGATAAAGGAAGATAAATGAAGATAGCCGCTTTTCGGCAGCGGAAGATAGAGGACATTACTCCGTTAGCAGTGTTTATGCAGCAAAACTAATGTCTTTTATCTTCCTCTGTCTTCTTCTAACTCCTTTTATCTACAAGGCAAGCGGAGCTTGCGGAAGTTGAATTTTTATCTACAAGGCAAGCGGAGCTTGCGGAAGTTGAATCACTTACCAAGGCTATCCTTCAGCCTAATCAGTTCATCACGATACTGAGCCGCTTGCAGGAAGTCCATGTTTTTCGCGGCTTCCTTCATCAGACGCTCGGTATTGGCGATGCTCTTTTCCAATTGCTCGGCACTCATACGCTCGATAATCGGGTCGGCAACCATCGCTCCTGTCTGAGGACCGACATAGGCTTCGCCATAACTGTATGCCTTCGTCGATTCTATGCCTGTAGTGGGCGACAGGCTCTGGTGAAGGCTCTTGCGTATCTGGGTGGGGGTGATATGGTGCTCTTCGTTGTATTTCAACTGCTTGGAACGGCGATAATTAGTCTCGTCGATGGTCTGTTGCATACTTCTCGTGATAGTGTCGGCATACATGATGGCCTTGCCGTTGACATTACGCGCCGCACGGCCCACCGTCTGGGTCAACGAACGGTGACTGCGTAAGAACCCTTCCTTGTCGGCATCCAAGATGGCTACCAACGACACCTCCGGCAAGTCCAGACCCTCACGAAGCAGGTTCACGCCTACCAACACGTCGATACGGCCGGCGCGAAGGTCGCCCAGGATGTTCACACGATCCAGGGTGCTCACATCGCTGTGGATGTAATTGGTGCGGATGCCGTGATTGAGGAAATATTCGGTCATCTCCTCGGCCATGCGCTTGGTCAGCGTGGTCACCAACACACGCTCGTCGCGCTCGGCACGGACAAGAATCTCTTCCATCAGGTCGTCTATCTGGTTCTCGCTCGGACGAATCTCTATCTCGGGATCCAACAGACCGGTGGGACGGATCACTTGCTCTACATAGACGCCCTCACTCCTCGACAACTCGTAATCGGCGGGCGTGGCAGATACGTATATCACTTGGTTGATCTTCTCGTTGAACTCGTCGAAAGTCAAGGGGCGGTTGTCAAAAGCCGCGGGCAAACGGAAACCATATTCCACGAGGTTGGTCTTCCTCGCGCGGTCGCCACCGTACATGGCCTGGATCTGGGGGACACTCACATGGCTCTCGTCTATCATCAACAGGAAATCGTCGGGGAAGAAATCCAACAGGCAGTAGGGGCGCTGTCCGGCTTCACGGCCATCGAAATAGCGGGAATAGTTCTCTATGCCGCTGCAATGGCCCAACTCCTTGATCATCTCAACATCGTATTCCACTCGCTCCTTGATACGATGGGCCTTGATGCTATCGCCTACCTCCTCGAAAAAGGCGATGCGCTCGGCTAAGTCTTCCTGTATCTGCTTGATGGCGCGTTCCTGCTGCTCCTTAGTGGTGACGAACAGGTTGGCGGGGTATATCTGATATTCTTCGAAACTGGACAAACGGCGGAACGTGTCGGCATCCAACTCCTCGATGGAGTCGATCTCGTCGTCCCAGAAGGTCACACGCAACACATGTTCGCTGTAAGCCATGAAGATGTCCACCGTATCGCCCTTCACACGGAAATTGCCGCGCTCCAACGTCAGGTCGTTGCGCACGTACAACGCATCTACCAAACGGCGGAGGAACATGTTCCGGCTCAAGGTCTCTCCTCGGCGCAATGAAATGATGCTGTTCTGCATGGCTACAGGACCGCCCATACCGTAGATGCAGGATACGGACGACACCACGACGACATCGCGACGACCACTAAGCAGGCTGCTTACTGCTGCCAGACGCAGACGGTCTATCTCGTCGTTGATGGCAAGGTCTTTCTCTATGTAGGTGTCGGTATGGGGAAGATAGGCTTCGGGCTGGTAGTAGTCGTAGTAGGATACGTAATACTCCACGGCGTTCTCGGGAAAGAAACCGCGCATCTCTTCATACAACTGAGCGGCGAGGGTCTTGTTGTGACTCAATATCAAGGTCGGACGCTGCACGTTGGCTATCACGTTGGCCATCGTAAAGGTCTTGCCGCTGCCGGTGACACCCAACAAGACCTGTGATTCGTCGCCACGGAGCAAGCCTTCAGTCAACTCGCGGATGGCTTCGGGTTGGTCGCCTGTGGGCTTGTATTGTGAGGTCAATTTGAATTCCATGCTGCAAATTTAGATAAAAAATATAAAAAACAATCGCAATACTTGCTCAATTCTCGAATTATCACTAATTTTGCGGTTCAAAGTGAGTGAAATGAAAAAAATAATTCTATTCACAGTCTGCTGCGCATGTCTCATGGCGTCGTGCGCTTCCCAGTTCAATAGGGTGTATAAGTCGGATAACATCCCCTTCAAATACGAATATGCAAAAGAGCTGTATACCAAAGGACAGAGCTCCAAGGCTATACTGCTCCTGCAACAGTGTGTCACACCGCTGAAGGGCACTGACAACGGGCAGGAGTGCTTGTATATGCTCTGCATGGCTACATTCAAGTCGAAAGACTATGAAACGGCTTCGCAGTACTTCAAACGTTATCTACAAGCGTATCCTAAGGGAATATATGCCGAAATGGCGGCTTTCTACATCGGAGAAAGCTTGTATCAGAGCACACCGGAACCGAGATTGGACCAGAGTCCTACCATGGCGGCTATCAATGCTTACCAAGAGTACCTCGACCTCTTCCCCGATGCTTCCATGAAGGAGCTGACCCACTCAAGACTCTTCGAATTGCAGGATAAACTCATACAGAAGGAATTGCTTTCCGCAAAACTGTATTACAACCTCGGTCCCTATTTCGGCAATTGTACCAGTGGGGGAAGCAATTACGAGGCGTGCATCGTTACAGCCCAAAACGCCATCAAAACATATCCTTTCAGTGCGAAAAAAGAAGATTTCGCCGTGCTTATCATGAAGAGCAAGTTCGAACTGGCGGAAAGGAGCGTCGAGGCGAAGCGACTGGAGCGTTATCGCGATGCCGAAGACGAATGTTATGGATTCCTCAATGAGTATCCTGACTCTGAGTTCAAGGCTCTGGCTGAAAAATACATCGCCGTATGTAAGAAATATACAGGCGAAGAATCGTAAACTTTATTTATCGTCAACTATATTAAATTTCATCATAATGGATTACAAGAAATCAAAAGCACCTGTCAACACCGTAACACGTAATATCATGGACCTGTGCGACGAAACAGGGAATATCTATGAAACAGTGGCAATCATCTCGAAAAGGGCGAACCAGATCTCGGCAGAGATCAAGCAGGACCTGAGCAAGAAACTGCAGGAGTTCGCTTCATATAACGATAATCTGGAAGAGGTGTTCGAGAATAGAGAGCAGATAGAAATCTCTCGCTACTATGAGAAATTGCCGAAACCGACCTTGCTCGCTACACAGGAATTTGTGGAAGGCAACGTTTATTGGAGAGATCCGTCTAAAGATAATCAAGAGTTCTGATGATACAGAGAATACAGACGGTCTTCCTTTTCCTCGCCGTGGTATGCATGGTGGTATGCCTTTGCCTCCCTATGGGACTGTTCTTGCCTGACGACTTGTCGGCGGGCATCGAATTGTTCAATCTCTGGAGCATAAGATTGGATGATGCTTCGCGCTCGTTCTCCAATTGGCCTATGTTCGCGTTGCTCCTCCTCGCGGCAACCATCTCGCTGTTTGCCATCTTCGCATTCAAGAATAGGAAAAAACAAGCCAAAATGTGCGTGGCAGCCATCCTTCTGTGCGTGGCTTGGTACGTCGCCCTCGCGTTCTTCGGCTATATACTCGAACCGGCAAACACCAAGTTCTATCCCGCCATCATGGTGGTACTGCCCTTGGTGGCTATCATCCTGCTTTTCATGGCGCGCCATCGTATCAACGCCGATGAAAAACTCGTAAGAGCTGCCGACCGAATACGATAGAAGAATCTGACAATACCAATACATAATCCTCAGAACGAACCCCTCCCATCTGGAGGGGTTCGTTTTTTCATAGTCTTGTCGTTTTCTCAGTCATGTCGTTTTCTCAGCCTTGTCGTTTTCTCAGTCATGTCGTTTTCTCACTCATGTCGTTTTCTCAGCCATGTCGTTTTCTCATAGTCATGTCGTTTTCTCACTCTTGTCGTTTTCTCAGTCTTGTCGTTTTTTCAGCCTTGTCGTTTTCTCACTCTTGTCGTTTTCTCAGTCTTGTCGTTTTTTCAGCCTTGTCGTTTTCTCAGTCATGTCGTTTTTTCACTCTTGTCGTTTTTTCACTCTTGTCGTTTTTAAGGTAACTTTTTCCCCTCCTTTTTCAAAGGAGGGGTAGGGGTGGTTTGTCAAACAATGTCCCAACCTCTATTCCACTCCCTCCCCCCTTCGCCCCCCCCTTCCCTAAAAAATCGTTAAAAAAAATGAAAGGAAAGAACAACCTATTATAAAATAAACTATCTTTGCCACGTTATAGAAAATTTTTGTTTTACTAAATCCATCAAATTATGAAAAAACTTTTTTTTGTTGCTATTGCAGCAGTAGGACTGTGCTTTGTAAGTTGCAACGACAAAGCTAAGACTGAGCAAACCCAAGGTACTGAGGATACCACCGCTGTGGTTGTTGAGGATCCGACAGCTGACCTCCAGAAAGCTCTTGAGGCTAACGACTCTTCCGCTTTCCAGAAGATCATGACTGCCGTTACAGAGAAATTCGAAAGTCTGAAGAACCTCGATGGCGACGCCCTCAACAAAGCTAAGGAGTATGTGGCTAAAGCTCAGGCTTTCCTCAATGAGAATGCTGAGAAAATCACTGCTTTCGTTGGTGGTAACAGTGTGATCGCTGGCCTGCTCGAAAAAGTGAAGGCTATCCCCGCTGATGCGCTCGCTATCCCCGCTGCAGCTGAAGGTGCTGTTGAAGGTGCTAAAGACGCTGCCGAAGGTGCTGCCGCAAGTGCTGTAGAAGGTGCTAAGGATAAGGTGCAGGAAGTGGCTGGTGCCGCTGCTGAGAAAGCCGGTGCTGCTGTCGACGCTGCAAAAGAGGCTGGTGCAAAGGCTGTTGACGCTGCCAAAGAGGCTGGCGCAAAAGCTGCTGAGAAAGTACAGGAAGCTGCCGGTAAGGCTGTCGATGGTGCAAAGAAAGCCCTCGGTCTCTAATCTTTCGATTAACAACAACAATCAAAAAAAATACAACGGGTGGAGTCTTCTCCACCCGTTTTTTATGAAGTACCCCTTATCGTTTTTTTATTGATTGAAGTTTTTTTTCCTCAAAACCAAATGTATTTTTCATTTTTTTCGTATTTTTGCAAAAATATATTATGGCGATTTATGATGGTAAGAAATTTGTTTAGTCACGAAATGTGGATGGGTTTAGCTCTTGGCCTTCTCCTTATACCAACGGGGATACAAGCGCAAGATATGGATGAGTCTCCACAACCTCTTGGTGGAGCGGTTGATGAACAGGCTTTAGTCTGTTCGGATAATCCTGAATTATTGGATGAGTCTGATGATTCAGGGATTTTCGATGTTTCGGAGTACTCTGGTTCCTCCGATACCTCTGAGAATTCCGAGGCTTCCGAGAATTCCGAGATATCAGAGAACTTAGATTCTTCTGAGAAATCCGAGTCTTCCGAGACATCCGAGTCCTCCGAGAATTCCGACCTCTCTGATTTCTCCGAGTCCTCCGAACCCACCTTCACCATGCCATTGATGAGTCTCAACGAGAAATTCAACATTAGCCAACATGCCTTAGGCAACGACAAACCTTATTATAAATTCCTCGACGATATTTCGTGGGTGGGTGTTCCGCTTTTCGTGGCGGGTATCATCGCTAAAAGTGAGAAAAGGGCCTTCCGACAGGATTACAACAATGTCCATGGTAACACGCGCTTGGTCCTCGACTTCAAAACCGAGGTTGATAACTATACGCAGTATTTGCCACCACTGTTGGCGGTAGGACTGAAACTTGGTGGGGTAGAGGGCAGGTCGGATTGGCCCAGGTTCCTCGTTTCTTCTGCCATTTCGTATGGCGCAATGGCCCTGCTGGTCAACTCCATCAAATATACGGCGAAAGAGATGCGGCCGGATGGCTCCACCGCTAACTCATGGCCTTCGGGACACACCGCCACGGCATTTGTGGGGGCTACCATCCTTCATAAGGAATATGGACTGACGGAATCGCCATGGTATTCTGTTCTCGGTTATGCTACGGCTACTGCCACGGGTATCATGCGTGTGCTCAACAACAGACACTGGGTGAGCGATGTGCTCTCAGGTGCGGGCATCGGTATCATGTCGGGTGAGTTGGGATATGCCTTGGCTGACCTCATATTCAAAGGGAAGGGGCTAAGGAAGGGTGACCTGGGTATCAGGCCGAGCATGAATAGAGACCATCCTTCTTTCTTCGATGTATTCATGGGTATTGGACTGGGAGCCAACAACCTCAATTTCGATTTGTCCGAATATGGCATGGAGGATGAGATAACAGGAGAAAAGGAGGACATCTCTTTCAATCTCAAATTCGCTACGGCTACCGTCGTGGGTGTCGAAGGGGCTTATTTCTTCAATAAGTATGTGGGCATCGGCGGACGATTCAAAGTGACCTCGTCACCTATCAAGGGATGGGACAAAGTGGCTGATTACATGACTAAAGACCTTGATGAGGCCATAGGGGAACTGAAAGATGAACCGGAAATGAACGATTTTATTACCAGTCGTGAGTTCAATATCATCAGCGACCACCTCACTGAATTTACGGCCGATGCGGGCGTCTATTTCAATTTCCCTCTCAGCGACAGGTTTGCCATCGGGGCAAAAGCACTAATGGGAAGAAGCATTATGCAGGAACTCGATATGGACCTCACAATCTCCGGTAATAAGAAAAACTTCTTCTACGATTTGGAGATCCTCCAAAACGAAGTGGTGGATTTCTCTGCCAATGTAACCGATGCAGGGGAACAATTCACAACCCAGTGGGACTTCTTGACCGTAGGGGCTGACAACTCCACAAAATTCGGTACGGGCATTTCTCTCACCTATTCATACAAGAACAATTTCTGCTGGAAAGTGTTCTGCGATTACGACTATTCCAAGAAAACGTATACCATGAAGCTCGACCCCTATGAATTTGTCAAGCAAGGCATTCCCGGCATGGTTGACGTGTTGGTTATGATGGGCGAAAACGTCGATCCTATCGAAAAAAGAATTGAAAAGAAGATGAACCGGTTCGTTCTGGGTGCATCTTTCTCCGTGGCGTTCTAAAGCCGATAAGCTCAAACTCCTGTTTGATGAAGATAAAGTGAGGACCATGCCGACAGGCATGGTCCTCTGCGCCTATGCTACCTTTGCGTCATGTTGGTGCGACAAAAAATGACGCCCCTCGCCTGATTGTCGCAAGAATTGGGATGTGTCGCAACAACTTGTGGAAAATGAACTTGGATATGATATAGAATGTGGGAAAACAGTTCTATCTTTGTATCGGAAAAAGGATGGAAAGATGTCTCTTCAGACGCCATCGTTTAATAACAACTGATAATTACAAAACAACAAAAATATTTGAAGACATGAAAAAAATGATTTTTTGCATCCTTTGCGCATTTTTGTCGGTCAGCGTCAACGCGCAAATCATGAAAGTGGCTGACTTGGAAAAGTACGCCAAAAGCAGGTATGGTGATAGGTGGCTCGATGCCGCGTTCAACCTGGCAAGGGAAATCACCTTCGACAAAAATCAGTCGCTCTCTTATCAGGAGGTGATACAAGCTCCGGGAAAGACCAAACAACAACTATATGTGGCGCTCAATTATTGGGCTACGGCTACCTTCCGCGACAAACAGGCCATCACGCTGAACGATAAGGAAGAAGGTTGCATCATCATCTCTTCCACCATTCCGGCTATCGTGGAACACATGGGTACGCTCAATGCCTATTCAGTAAGCATCACGCCTATTATCAGGATGGATATCAAGGATGGAAAGGTCAGGGTAACCTATACCGTGCAGAACTACGACATACTGAACAATGTGGGGGCGGGATGGCTCGGTATTCCTTTCGACGACAACCAGGGACGCTCGTCGTATGGCGATGGCAAACGCATGAAAGACGACAAGACGGACCGTAACCTCTATGACGAGCAGTGGGAGATAGCCCATCATTATCCGTTCGTGCAGAAGGATCCGCAAAAACGTACTTGTGCCAAGGCGCTCGTCATGACACATGCCTATTCCAATGCCGTATTGGACAAAATAGAAGAAGCGGTCAAAAACGGAATCGTCGGCAATGAGGATGACGACTGGTAATCCCCTCCTTTCCAAGTAATCATCCTCCCCTCCTTTTCAAACGATCTTCCTCCCCTCCTTTTCCAAGTAATCATCTTCCCCTCCTTTTCCAAGTAATCATCCTCCCCTCCTTTTCCAAGTAATCATCCTCCCCTCCTTTTCCAAGTAATCATCCTCCCCTCCTTTTCCAAAGGAGGGGTAGGGGTGGTTTGTCAAACAATGTCCCAACCTCTTTTCCCCCTCCCTCCCTTCGGGAGGGCCGGGGTGGGTTTTAGGTTTTAGTCTTTAAGCCTTCTCTCAATCTCTTCCCAATTAACAATCTGCCAAAGTGCCGTCAGATGGTCGGGGCGACGATTCTGATAGTCAAGGTAGTAAGCATGTTCCCACACATCAAAAGTGAGTAGGGGTTTCAGCCCACGTTGTATGGGATTGGCGGCATTCGTCTCCTGGGTGATGACGAGTTTGCCATCCTTGTCGGCTGACAGCCATACCCATCCTGAACCGAAAAGTGTCGCCCCTTTCTGTACAAACTCTTTTTGGAACGCATCAAAAGATCCAAACTGTTCATTGATGGCATCCAACAATATTCCTTTTGGCGCATTATTCGCAGATGGGCTCTTGAACTGTAAGAAGTAAAGGTTATGGTTGAGTATCTGCCCGGCGTTGTTGAGGATGCTACCTGTTGACTTACAGACAACCTCCTCAAGTGTGGCCTCTTCAAAACCACTGCCTGCAAGCAATCCGTTAAGATTGTTCACGTATGCAGCCAAATGCTTACCGTGATGAAAACCTATGGTCTCTTTACTAACAACTGGCTCCAGCGCATCCTCTTTATATGGGAGCACCATTAATTTAAATTTATCCATAATCATGTGTTTTTGTTGATATGTTGCAAATATAATCAAAAACTTGATATTTTGATAATGTGTCAATAGAAAGAATGCAAAAAAAGTGGTGTATCCTTTGATACACCACTTATTGTTGGTAATTCGTCTATTCGCATTCGGTGTCTTAAAGCTTAAATCGTAATTCTGAGATACCATTGATATTTTATTTAGTCATTATCTCCTTTAAAAATGTAATATAATGTCATTATACCAAAAACCGTACAACCAATACCAGCAACCCATCCATTGAAAATAATTACATCATAGAAATGATGAAGTATATAACATAATATTGCATATCCAATTCCTACATAGTAGAACATTTTGTATACTACTTTAAATATGATGGATTCTTTATGATTATGATCATTACCATTACCATAATTGTCATCATCATTATAGGAATCGATATGGTCATCCGTTGTGCCTTTTTGTTGGCTATTCTGATTATATTCATCCAGCCATTCGCCACAATGTTTACACTTCTTGGCAACAGCCAAAATCTCTTCACCGCAATATGGGCATCTTTTTGTTTCTTGTTCCATAGTCGTTTATAATTGTTTGAATAACATGATAAACTATTGTTTCTTTATTTGCCCTTCCTTTTTGTATATTACAGTACCATCTTCTTCTTTGATTGTGATGGTATTGGTATCATAATTAACATCAAAGATAGTTCTAATTTCCATCTTTTGTGCATTTTCTTGCTCTTCTATCATCCCATTCTCAAGGCTGTCTTGTAGTTCTACAATAGCAGTCTTATCTACAATATTAGAATCGTAATACCCCTCAACAAAGGTCCAGTCGAGAGAAGTTCCGGTGATTGTAATCTTATCACCGTCTTGTACCCATAAACCTTCAGATTGCATTTCGTATTTCAAAGTTGCAAGTAGTGAATTATCATATTCGGGCAACAAAATGGAAAAAGTAAAAGTGCCATTCTCACTTACAGTCATATCTGAATTAAAACATGATGTACCTCTGGCTGTTGCTCTTACTTTGTATTGTACGAAATCTATAGTAATAGTTGAGTCTTTCACAACCTCAATTGTCCATTTCCCTTCTATGGATGGCATCTTGTCACGACTCAAGAAAAGATATGCCAAAAAGCCTACGATGATAAGGATGATACCGCCACCTAATCCTAATAAAAATGGCTGACGCTTTTTGTTCCATGATTGTAATGGTGAGGGAGGGGCTTCTGGTGGTATTGCGGCATTCGAAACTTGAATGTTGTCATTTTTTCTAGGCTGATATCCACTTGTCGTATCCCCTCTTTGCCTCATGTGTGCTGTGTCAAGCCATTCCCCACAATGCCTGCACTTCTTGGCAACTTCCATAATTTCTTCGCCACAATATGGGCATCTCGTTACTTTCGGTTCCATAATAAAATATGATAAGACACTATAATCTTTTTCTCCGTCTATGCACAACTTGATTGCGAAAAGACTTTAGTCATATTCCCTCAATCCACCTATATAAGTAAGAGCAACTCCTATAGCTCCAAAATAGACGGGTGACATTCTCCCCATACCTGTCATGTCAATGTTGAAGAAATTGCCAAGAACAAAGTCCAAAGTGGCTAATAAATAGAATAAAATTGATAGATAAAAGCATACTTTCTTAAATGTGGAGGTTTCTTCCGCCGTTTCCTCTTCCTCTTCGACGTTATCTTCATATACGGACTGCTGTTGGGAGAATTGTTGATAGGGTATGCCATTAGGATTTGCAGCCTGTTGATACTGAGGCTGATTGGCAAAGAGCGATTGCAACTCGCTTATTTGCGAAGCAGGCACCCACTCGTTCCTTCCTTGCTCCCAAACCCATGTGTAGGGCGTAATCTGTAGGTTACGTAGGTCTTCAATGGTGAAGGGTCCTTGTTGTTGGTCATTGACTGAAATATAGTATTGCATGGTAGTCAGGTCTGGAGAGGGAACTGAAGATGAAGTGGTATTCATCACCTGAATATTGTCTGCTCCTCTTGGCGAGTTATTTCCAGTGGTATTTGCTTCTGGTGTAATGTCTTCTGTATTAAGCCATTCACCACAATATTTACACTTTTTGGCAACAGCCAAAATCTCTTCGCCACAATACGGGCATCTTTTTGTTTCATTTTCCATATAATCGAATTGTTATTAAGATGAATAATAAGAATAATTAGCATCTACGTGCTGTAGTTACTCCAATTCACCGGTTAATAAAACCTTGATGCTAAATACTATTGTTCCAATACATAGTAACAGCATTCCCCATTGTATCAGAGGCGCATCAAAATATTTGGTATCTTTGTTAACACCGTAGAACTTCTTGTTGATACGCACTAATACTATATCTCCAGTGAGGATAAAACTTTCTGAATCTGTTGTTATTACGTCAGCAGGTGCCACATAACTTGCCGCTTGTATTAATGTGCGTTCTCCACTAGTAAATTCATGTCCCCATACAATATGCCATCCACCAAATTTAAAAAGGAGGAAAGCAATGACAAGGCAAACAGCAAAAGTGCTTAATCTTTCTGTTATTTCCATAGTCGTTTCTGTTTATATTATTCGTTTTGCTTTTGCTGTCTTGTTAAAACCGAATCCTATGCGTTCTGTTGTTTCCCACCTTAGTTCAAGTCCTTCAACTCGGGCATTCGCTAATCCAATTACTTGCCCTTCTTTTTCAGCGTCATCCAAATCTCTATTGGATTTGGAAAACTCTTCTTTATACTGTTCTATTTCTTCTTTCTCATCCCCTTCATTGCTTGTTACTTGAAGTGACTCCAGATCATATCTTCTCCATAGGCAATATCCTTTTGTGGTATTTAGTGTCTTGTCATCCACTTCTGTCAGCCCATATTCCCCATCAATTGAAACAACTGAAGACTGTTTCCCATTTTGATAGGTGGTAATAGTTTCAGTGAAAACAGCATCAGCTTTTAGGTCTAATATCAATTCCATACTAGAACCATCTTCGTACACACTATCTCTAGAAAAGATTTCCCATTTGCCGATATAAGTGTCAATCAACGTCTTACCGCCACAGGAAAAAAGTGTCAGTGCAATAACCAAAGCACAAATAGTACATAATAATTTTCTCATTTCTTATGACCCTATGCCCTCCAGCTACCACAAGAGCGTTAATAAATATGTAGAAGCGTGGAACTGATTAGCCACTTCTTCTGATGGAGGTCGTAGGAAAACCTTGTAATGTAGATGCAGCAATCAGTCCACGCTATGCGTGAACCGTTATCACTGTCCTTGCATTACAATTGGAAGTTTCCTACGTTTCCATCAGCAAGTCGAGCATAACGCTTCCTTATTTCAAATAGTCTTGTTCTGAAGAACTTTGCAAATATACACTTTTTTTTTTCAAAAAAAAAATAATTCCAGCAAAAAAACGATATCGAGAATGAATGCGCTCATAAATATATGGTAATTATCCCATATTCATGGCAATTCGTGAAAAATAACAGGAGCACCCGAACATCGGATGCTCCTGTATATAGCGAGAAGAATTCGTTTTATTCGTGTAATTCGTTGTCGTAACGCTAAATTGTTATAACAACATCTCGTTAGAACGTTAGAACTTTAGAACGAATAAACGAAACAATGAATCATACTTTCTTAATCCTCCCAGTTCTCCTGCGTCTTTCTCACGTAGGTCTTGTAGCGGATCTGTGCCATCTTCTGGGCCTCGGCGAAGAGTTCCTCTGCCTCGTTGGGATAAGCCTTCTTCACTGACAGGTAGCGAACCTCGCCCATGAGGAAGTCGTGGAACTTATCCCACTCGGGCTCCTTGGAGTCGAGCGAGAACGGATTCTTGTTCTCCTCAATCAGGGCAGGGTTGAAACGCCAGAGATGCCAGTAACCGCACTCCACGGCGCGCTTCTCCTCGGCCTGGCTCTTGCCCATACCGCCCTTGGCCTTCAGACCGTGGTTGATACAGGGAGCATAGGCGATGATGATGGAAGGTCCGTGCCATGCCTCGGCCTCGCGGATAGCCTTCAGGGTCTGAGCGTGGTCAGCACCCATAGCGATCTGAGCGACGTAGACGTAGCCGTAGGTGGTGGCGATCATACCGAGATCCTTCTTGCGGATGCGCTTACCCTGGGCGGCGAACTGAGCGATGGCACCGAGCGGAGTAGCCTTGGAGGCCTGACCACCGGTGTTGGAGTAAACCTCAGTATCGAGCACGAGGATGTTCACGTCCTCACCAGAAGCAATCACGTGGTCGAGACCACCGTAACCGATGTCGTAAGAAGCACCGTCGCCACCGATGATCCACTGGCTGCGCTTCACGAGATAGTGGTCGAGCGTCTGGAGTTCCTTGTTGACGGGGCAGCCGGCAGCAGCGGCGGCACGGATGGCAGCACGCAGCTTAGGAGCTATCTCCTTGGTCTTGTCGGCATCCTCGCAGTTGGCAATCCACTCCTCGGCCAGAGCCTTGTATTCGGGAGTGACGTCGCACTTCTCGCATGCCTCGGTCAGCAACTTGGCCACACGCTCCTTCATTTTCTTGTTACCCAAAGCCATACCGAGACCGAACTCGCAGAAGTCCTCGAACAACGAGTTGTTGAAGCACGGACCCTGACCCTTCTCGTTCTTGGTGTAAGGTGTGGATGGAATGGACGCAGAGTAGATGGACGAGCAACCGGTGGCGTTGGCGATCATCTGACGGTCACCGAACAACTGACTGATCAACTTCACATAAGGAGTCTCACCGCAACCGGAGCAAGCTCCAGAGAACTCGAACAACGGCTGGGCGAACTGCGAGTTCTTCACGTTCGAACGGATGTCGACGAGGTCTTGCTTCGAAGGAACCTTCACCAGCTTGTCCCAGTCGGCAGCCATCTTCTTCATATCCTCGGCATCGGGATTGAAGGGAACCATCGTGAGGGCCTTGCCCTTCTTCGGATGACCCGGGCAGATGTCGGCGCAGTTGCCGCAACCCAGACAGTCGAGCACGCTGGGCTCAATCACGAAGTGCATGCCCTTCATGGCGGCGGGGGCCTTCATCTCAAGAGTGGTCAGGTTGTCGAACCCACCAAGCTCCTCGTCGGTCAATACGAACGGACGGATGGCGGCGTGAGGACAAATGTAGGCACACTGGTTACACTGGATACAGTTCTCGGAATTCCACATCGGAACGAAAGCTTCCACACCGCGCTTCTCATAAGCGGCAGTGCCAACTTCCCATGAACCGTCCTGGGTGTTGAACTTGGTGAATGTGCTCACGGGCAACAGGTCGCCGGCCTGGGCGTTGATCGGACGCACCACTTCCTTCACGAAAGCGGGGGCGTTGTCTTCCTTCACTTCGTCGTCGGGAAGGTTGGCCCACTCGGGCTTGACAGTGAACTTCACATACTCTCCACCACGGTCGATAGCGGCGTAGTTCTTGTCTACCACGTCCTGACCCTTGGCACCGTAAGACTTCAGGGCGGCAGCCTTCATCTTCTCGACGGCGAGCTCCACGGGGATGACGCCGGTGATGCGGAAGAAGGCAGACTGCAGGATGGTGTTGGTGCGGTTGCCCAGACCAATCTCCTGTGCAATCTTGGTGGCGTTGATGGTATAGACGGTGATATTGTTCTGAGCGAAGTAACGCTTCACCTTGTTGGGCATGAACTTCTCGAGCTCGTCGGCGTCGAAAATGGTGTTCAGCAGGAACTGGCCGTTCTTCTGCAAACCACGGGTCACGTCATACATGTGGAGGTAAGCCTGCACATGGCATGCCACGAAGTTAGGTGTGGTCACCAGATAGGTCGAACGGATGGGGGTGTCGCCGAAACGAAGGTGAGAGCAGGTGAAACCACCCGACTTCTTCGAGTCGTAGCTGAAGTAAGCCTGGCAATACTTGTCGGTGTTGTCACCGATAATCTTCACACTGTTCTTGTTGGCTCCTACGGTACCATCAGCTCCAAGACCGAAGAACTTGGCCTGGAACATGCCGGCACCACCAAGGGCGATCTCTTCCACCTCGGGCAGGCTGGTGAAGGTCACGTCGTCGACGATACCGATGGTGAAATGGTTCTTGGGCTCGGGCATCGACAGGTTGTTGAACACGCTGATGATCTGGGCGGGAGTGGTGTCGTGAGAACCGAGACCATAACGGCCGCCAACGATCAACGGACGGTCTTCCACGTCGTAGTAGGCGTCTTTCACATCGAGGTACAGGGGCTCACCGCTGGCGCCGGGCTCCTTCGTGCGGTCCAAAACGGCAATGCGCTTCACGCTCTTGGGCACGCTGGCCAACAGGTGCTTGACACTGAACGGGCGATAAAGGTGAACACTGATCATACCTACCTTCTGACCCTGGGCGTTCAGGTAGTCGATGGCCTCACGAGCGGCATCGGTGGCCGAACCCATAAGGATAATCATACGGTCGGCATCCTCGGCTCCATAGTAGGAGAACAGGTGATACTCCCTGCCGGTAATCTTGGAAATTTCACCGAGATATTTCTCTACTACCTCGGGCACGCTGTCATAATACTGGTTGCAGGCCTCGCGGTGGGTGAAGAAGGTCTCGGGATTCTCTGCGGTACCACGGGTGATGGGACGCTCGGGAGACATGGCACGGTCGCGGAAACGCTTGATGTACTCTTCCTTTACCAACGGACGGATGTCTTCCTGGTCCATCAACTCGATCTTGTGATACTCATGAGAGGTGCGGAAACCATCGAAGAAGTTCACAAAAGGCACGCAGGTCTCTAACGATGCGAGATGGGCTACGGCGGTCAAGTCCATTACTTCCTGGACGCCACCTTCGCACAGCATGGCGAAACCGGTCTGACGGCAGGCCATCACGTCTTGGTGGTCACCAAAGATACACAACGAATGGCTGGCCAATGTACGGGCGGAAACGTCGAACACACAGGGAATCAACTCTCCGGCGATCTTGTACATATTGGGAATCATCAGAAGCAAACCCTGGGAAGCGGTGAAGGTGGTGGTCAGGGCACCAGCCTGCAACGAACCATGAACGGCACCGGCGGCACCTGCCTCTGACTGCATCTCCTGAACGCTCACGGTCTGACCCCAAAGGTTCTTACGACCGCGGGCGGCCCACTCGTCAACATGCTCCGCCATAGGCGAAGACGGGGTGATGGGGTAGATAGCGGCTACCTCGGAGAACATGTAACTCACATGAGCTGCTGCCTCATTACCATCACAGGTGATAAATTTCTTTTCTTTTGCCATAAATAAATAATGTTAATGTATATAAGTTTATTACTGGTCTCCAAATCTAAATGTTTCATTCTTCAATATAAAAATCCCAAAAGCCATAAGGGCAACTGGTTCTCGTGGCCCACCTCGGTGTTGTAGCGGGCGCAGATGGTTTCTTGGGGCAAACGCTGGCGACGACGGACATTGGCGTCTTCGATGTGGAAGAGCAATCGGTTGTCAACGATATATGTGCCGTCTTTCTCGCCGAGGTTCACTTGGTGGTCTTTCCAAAGGGAATTGACGAAGAAGGTTTCCATCACGTCCTGAAGGTCTACCTTGATGGGGTAGATGGCGTACATCAGGTTGGGATTGTGCATCATCACTTTTGATGGCTTCTTTGGAAAGGCGTTGCCGGGGGTGTAGATGAGGTTGATGAGACGGGCATCGGCCAAATACTTGATGTAATTCATCACCGTGGCGCGACTCGTCTCAATGTCCTGGGCCAACTGGCTGATGTTGGGGGTCGTAGGACCGTTGACGGCCAGTTGGTAGAACAGCTTCTTTATCTTTGTCAGATATTTCAGCTCTATTTGCTTAATGAGCAGGATGTCTACCTCGGTAATCATGTTCATCGTCTTCAACAGGTTCTCGGAATAGTTGCGGTGCTCCTGGAAAAAAGGATAGAACCCATGATGGACATAAGAGGTGAAATGGTGCGACGGACTCACATGGGGAAGGATATGCTTCACGATGTGCTCATGGTCGTGGATGATTTCTTCCAAGGTGTAGGGGCGGAAATGATGCCCGGTCTGAAGGTTCAGGAACTCACGGAAGGAATAACCTCGGAGGTTGTAACTCTTCACAATACCGTTCAACTCGGGGTTCTCTTCCTTCAAACGCATCACACTCGATCCGGTGAAGATAATCTTCAGGTTAGGGTAGTCGTCGTATATCTTGCGCAACTCCTTGCTCCAGTCGGGATGTTTGAACACTTGGTCTATCAACAAAACCCTACCGCCATGGTGGTAAAACTCACCGGCGAAATCGGCGATGCCGCGACCCTGGAAATAGAAGTTGTTCATGTTGATGTAAAGGCATTGACGGTCGTGAACATCGAAGTGCTCCTTGGCGTATTGCAACAGCATGGTCGTCTTGCCGACACCACGGGTTCCCTTGATGCCGATCATACGGTCGTGCCAATCAATCTCGTCCATCAAACCACGACGAACGGGGGCGGAGGTGTGCTCCACTAAATAAGCATGTGTACGA
This sequence comes from uncultured Prevotellaceae bacterium, assembly GCA_900316685.1. Taxonomy (GTDB): domain Bacteria; phylum Bacteroidota; class Bacteroidia; order Bacteroidales; family Bacteroidaceae; genus Prevotella. The sequence continues at coordinate 141,142 of ONDS01000010.1, forward strand.
AAAAATGCCTCCATGAATACGCTGATTTGTCGCAATACAACTGCAAAGATACTACTTTTTTCTATTATTGCAAAGTCAAGTTTGCAAAATATGATTATTTTTTTTATTTTTGCACCAAAAATGAGGGTATCAGGCCTTTCTCATGCCTGCAAGTGGTATATAATAGCCAAAAATGCCACCCCAAAAACCTCAACAATAGTAACACCAATTTCCCATTTCAAACTTCCCATTTCATATTTCAAATTTAAAAAGTGTTCTTCCATATTTTCAATCCCGAGCATGACATGGCGTTGGCTTTCGGCCGACGCAATTTCACGGCTCCTCACGTGGCAAGAGCCATGCGTGTAAACTTGGGCTTCATTCCTGCCGTATGGGCTGATGCCGGCGATGTGGTTATCGTCGATGATGTGGACTATGCTGTCAAGGCCGCTCATAAGGCAGGAAAACTTGATGAAAAAGTCCTCTTCCTGTCTTTGACGGAGGCGGCAACGATGATGCGGTCGGGCGCATCACAACATGTAGCCATTCAACCTTGGGGATGGGACGCGACTCTTTGCGGACAACTACAAAGGGCAGGGGTTCCTCTCTCGCTCTTGCCAGGTGAGGATGCGTTGCAACGAATCCGAACATGGTCGAATCGGAGAACGGCTGTCGAATTGCTCAAGCGTGTCAGGCGCCAACTGCCGGATACCATCGGCGAAAGCTTCTATTGCGAGTCGCTACACCAAGTGGAGGAGCTGGCCGGACAATGGTCGATGGTGGTGGTTAAAGCACCGTGGAGTTGCAGCGGCAGGGGCATACGATATATGGAGGGAGCACTGGATGATGGAAAGAAAAAGTGGATAGCCAATATCATCTCGCAACAAGGGGCGGTAACGCTTGAACCTTTCTATCATAAGGTGATAGACTTGGGCATGGAATTTACTGCATGTCTGGATGGCACGGTTCAGTTCGATGGGCTGTCGCTCTTTCATACGGAGAATGGCGCCTATATGGGTAATTTGATTTCCACGGAGCAGCGTAAGAGGGAACGGCTGGAAAAATATGTCTCTTCCGAATTGCTGGACCTTACGGCCGCCATACTGAAAAAGGAACTGGCCTCGCTCTTCCAAGGGCAATATGTGGGGCCGTTGGGCATCGACATGATGGTGGTGGCACAGGAAGAACGCTTCTTGCTTCATCCTCTCGTAGAGATGAACCTGCGCAGGACCATGGGTCACATGGCGCTGGCTTTCAAACCATCGCCTTTGGAACCGGAAAGGATGATGCGAGTGCGCGACAATGTCAATTTCGAACTGCAGGTAAAACAGCTGGAAAACGCATTCGTAAAGGTGTTATGAACACCTCCTCGAAGCGCCACCTGTTTTCAATGTTAAACTTCTCGCGATTTATAACGTCTTATCAATATAAACATACGCTGCCTTATCTTTTTGGTGGGTAGGTGGCATAAAAAACGACAAAACATGAAAACTTTTATTGCTTCTTTGCTAATGTTTGCCTTCGCTCAAGGCCTGTTCGCTCAAGACATCAATAGCTTGTCAAGGGATGAGCGGAGGGAATTGATTACCTCGTTCATCAATCAGGATCCCATGCAGGATGAGTATCTGCCTACACAGTATGCCTTCTATGACGTAGACAAGGATGGGCGGATGGAATTGTTCCTTAGGAATTCAGCCCAGACGGTGGCCTACGTTCATCCAAAACGGAGTGGGTGGAACGAGCTGTGCCGAGCCGATGGCAATTCACAAATGGAGGTGGCAAATGGTCTGGTGGCTGTCGATGGCATGGCGGGATATCGCTTTCATTACAAACAATGGGTGGCATTGCAGGATGGAATAGTCATGTCCGAAATTTCCCTGGAAGAAACCCAAAATGAGGAAACCGGTGATTTCGTACCCCAAAGGATGACGTATTTCGGTGAGGAACAGTCCGACTTCAAACCGCTGCTTGAAATGATTGCGGAATACCCCGACACCACTCCTGTCTACGACCTGTTCAATTGGTTGCCCTTCCCGCGCCAATAACAATCGTAAGAAGAATAAGAAAACAAGAAAGACATCCATGTATGTGGATGTCTTTTCCTATATATTATGGGTAAACTCTTGCTCCTTGCCTCTTGCCCCTTGCTCCGTGCCTCTTGCCTCTTGCCTCTTGCCCCTTGCTCCGTGCCCCTTGCCCCTTAATGGGTGTAAAGCCATGCTACGGCCAAAATAATGCAGATGGCTAAAGCGGTCAGGGCGACAAACAACACACGACTGATAATCTTCCGACGCTTGATGGAAGACAGACCATGTCGCTTGAATTGCTCGGAAGAATCCATACGATGATGCTTCCTCTTATGACTGCTGCTTCCACTACTGCTATGGCTATGGTGGCTATGGCTGTGGTGGCTATGATGGGAATGATGATGGGAATATTGGTTTGTTTCAGTTTGTGTATTTTCTGCTCCCATTATAATATCACTTTTCTTGTTCTTTTTAGATTTTGAAATAAATTGCCGACAAAAATAGCACTAATTATCCATACAAAAGAACAATTAGTGCTATTAAATGTTAAAATAGACAAATAGGCTACAAGAAGGCTACTGTAAGGCCGGCCATAACGATGCTTACCATCGACATCAGCTTGATGAGTATGTTCAAACTCGGACCACTGGTATCCTTGAAGGGATCGCCTACGGTGTCGCCTACGATGGTGGCCTTATGGCAGGCACTGCCCTTGCCGCCGAAGTTGCCTTCTTCTACCATCTTCTTGGCATTGTCCCAGGCACCACCCGAGTTGGCCATGAACACGGCCAAGGTGAAACCGGAGGCCAAACCGCCCACCAACAGACCTAATACTCCTCCTACTCCTAACACCATGCCTACAACGATGGGGATAAGAATGGCCAACAGCGAGGGGAAAATCATCTCGCGCTGGGCACTACGGGTGGATATCTCCACACAACGGCTATAGTCGGGAGTGGCCTTGCCTTCCAAGATGCCTTTGATCTCGCGGAACTGACGGCGCACTTCCTCTACCATCGATTGGGCGGCACGACCTACGGCTCCCATTGTCAGACCGCAGAATAGGAACGAGGCCATGGCGCCAATGAATGCGCCGACCAACACTTTGGGGTTCATGAGGTTGACCTGGAAAAATTCCATGAAGTCGGTCATGGTAGCAGTGCCGGGGTTGAACACTTCACCGGCGGAAGTCAAGAACTGCTTGCCTCCTTCTACGGCTCGCTCCATGGCTATCTTGATCTCTTCAACATAAGAGGCCAACAGCGCAAGGGCGGTCAGGGCGGCGGAACCAATGGCGAATCCTTTACCGGTGGCGGCGGTGGTGTTGCCTAAAGCATCCAAGGCGTCGGTGCGCTTGCGTACCTCGGGTTCCAACTCGCTCATCTCGGCATTGCCGCCGGCATTGTCGGCGATGGGACCATAGGCGTCGGTGGCTAAGGTGATGCCTAATGTGGAGAGCATGCCCACGGCGGCGATGCCTATACCGTATAGGCCATGGGAGATGCTCGTCGCACTCATCGACATGTCGAAGCCGTTGGCGAAGAGGAAACTGAGCATGATGGCTATGGAGATGGTGACCACGGGAATCATCGTGGATATCATACCAGTACCGATGCCTTTGATGATGACGGTGGCGGCTCCCGTTTGCGAGGATTCGGCTATCTTCTGGGTCGGCTTGTAGCTGTGCGAGGTGTAGTACTCGGTGCCTTGACCGATAATCACACCGGCGGCCAGACCGGTGACGACACTGAACGATACGCCGAGCCAGTTCTCAATGCCTAACAGGTAGAGAATCAGGAACGAGGCGCCGGCAATGAGCACGGAGGCGATATTGGTACCCAATCCCAAAGAGTGCAACAGGTCTTTCATCGTGGCACCCTCGCGGGTCTTCACGAGGAAAATGCCAAACAGGGAGAGGAATATACCCACGGCGGCGATAATCATCGGGGCCATGACGGCTTTCAACTGCATGTCGCCGTTCATGGCGAAGGCGGTGGCGCCAAGGGCGGCGGTACTGAGGATACTGCCACAGTAACTCTCGTATAGGTCGGCACCCATTCCGGCAACATCGCCTACGTTGTCACCTACGTTGTCGGCAATGGTGGCGGGATTGCGCGGGTCGTCTTCTGGGATGTTGGCTTCCACCTTACCCACAAGGTCGGCACCGACGTCGGCGGCCTTGGTGTATATGCCGCCACCGACACGGGCGAAGAGGGCTTGGGTCGAGGCTCCCATACCGAAGGTCAGCATGGTGGTGGTGATGGTGATAAGCGCATTGGCTTCGCCCTCGTACACACTGTTCAGTATCAAGAACCAAATGGCGATGTCAAGCAATCCTAATCCGACAACAGTCAGGCCCATCACGGCGCCACTGCGGAACGCTACTTTCAATCCTCTGTTCAAACCACTGCGTGCGGCATTGGCGGTTCGCGCCGAGGCGTAGGTGGCGGTCTTCATACCGAAGAAACCTGACAGGCCGGAGAATAAACCGCCGGTGAGGAAGGCGAAGGGTACCCAGGGGTTCTGGACGTGAAGAACGTATGCCATGAAGGCAAACAAAAGGGCTAAAACGATGAATACAATCAGCACAATCTTGTACTGCTGCTTCAGATAGGCCATGGCGCCTTTACGTACATAGGCGGCTATCTCACGCATGCGTGGGGTGCCTTCGTCTTCTTGCATCATCTGCTTAAAGAAAAACCATGCCATGCCCAATGCGACAATCGACGCAATGGGGACTAACCAAAAAATAGGCGTAATGTTCATGAGAGTTCTATTATTTAAAAAAATCTTTTTCCCTTACTTTCTCCTTCCATCTTTCTTTTTTCTCCTTCCATCTTTCTTTTTTCTCCTTCCATCTTTCTTTTTTCTACTTCCATCTTTCTTTCCTTTCCTTCCATCTATGGGGTAACTCCATCCCCTCCTTTTCCAAAGGAGGGGTTAGGGGTGGTTTGTCTAAAAATACTCCAACCTCTTTCATTCAACATTCAACCCTCTTTCAATTCCCTGCAAAATTACACAAAAAAAACGAAAACACATTAAAAAAGCGACGCTAAAAAAACGAAAAAGTAATACCCCTCCTTTGTTTCCTCATAGAAAAAGAAGGGGTATACTCCTTTATTTACCTGTCCCTACAATGGGGTGGTCCTTGATATACTGGGAAATTAACGCCGAAAAGGTGTCGAAATCGCCTTTAATCTTAAAAGAACTGTTGAAAGATAGATAGCTCTTCCCGTCTTGAAAGAAAACATAAGCAAAGCCATCGCCACCCGAACTGGTGTCGTGAAGGTCCTTGACCGACAACTTCACAGCAGAGAGCGATTGTATCAACTGATCGAAATCTGTCGCGCTGCAACCAACACTTCGACGCTCATGCTTGCCGGTACGCATCTCCTGATAGTCCCAGACCAAGGAGTCGCGGTATAGCTCATACTTGGTCTGGGTTGCTATGCCCGAATTGGTGAACTCGATGTAATTGATCTGGCTCGTTCCTGACTTGATGGATATGCGTTTCTCCATCTCTGTTTGTTCTTCCGTCCCTTCGGTCTTGATGAAGGCATCTCGCTTGGGTCGTAAACAGAATGAAGTAAGGCCTATGCAGGCAAAACTCAAGATTATGACGATGGATCTTTTCATGATTCTTCGGGTGTTGTCATCTTGCCATCTTGTAGATGGCTTCCATGTCCTTAGCCTCTAACTTCTTAAGGCCGCCGCAGGTGCAGGCGTAGTCGCGGCTGCATTTGCGAACCATCTCGGTAATCTCCTCGTCGGTGATGTCACGACCGATAAGCTCCTTGATGTTGATGGGCATGCCGATGGCATGGTAGAAACGCTCCATGGCCTCAATACCTTGAAGGGCGGTTCCCTCGGGGTCGGAGAAATCGTTGGGCACATCCATCACGTTCACGGCGAAACGCACGAAACGGCTGAGGTTCTCGTGCATGGTGTAACGGGCCCAGCTGGGCCAGATGGCGGCCAATCCTGCACCGTGGGTCACATCGAACATGCCGCTCAACTCATGCTCCAACTGATGCGTGGCCCAGTCTTCTTCCACACCGCAACCGGTCAGACCCCAATGGGCTACACTGCCGCCCCACATAATCTGCGAACGGTGGCGGTAATCCTCGGGATTGCGCAACACGGCAAACACGGCGGTCTTCATGCGACGCAACACGGCCTCGGCCAAGTCGGTGGTCAGGTCCATATCATCGTCCTTGGTGAAATAGCGCTCCATCGTGTGCATCATCATATCGGTGACACCAGCGGCTGTCTGATAGGGTGGTAGGGTGAAGGTGCGACAGGGGTTCATGATGGCGAACTTCGGGCGAAGGATGTTGTCGGAGTAACCTAACTTCACACCGCCGTCTTCATTGGTGATGACAGTCGATTCGCTCATCTCACTGCCGGCGGCGGGTATGGTGAGCACAGAAGCTACGGGGAGACTGGCTTTCGGCGACGACAGGCCTAAGTAGAAATTCCATACTTCCTCATCGTTGACTACGCCCATGGCGATGGCTTTGCCTGAGTCGATAACACTGCCGCCGCCAATGGCGAGGATGAAATCGACGCCTTCTTTCTTGCAGAGGGCGATTCCTTCGTGCACAAGCGACAAACGGGGGTTGGGAACGACACCGCCTAAAGTGACATACTCAATGCCGCCTTCGCTGAGCAATCCGCAGATCTTGTCAAGAAGACCCGAACGGATGGCACTCTTACCGCCATAGTGTACTAGTACCTTGCTGCCGCCGTATTTCTTTACCAACTGAGCCACTTGCTCTTCTGATTGCTTACCGAACACCACTTCTGTTGGAGCATAATAATTGAAATCTTTCATGTCTTTAGTTGTTATTTAGGGAATGTTCTCTAAATTTTATCGAAAAATAGTGTTGTAGATGGTTATAGTCACGGTAATGATGTTTTTTCATGTGCAAATTTACTTATTTTTCTTGAAAATAAAGACTTTTTACTTAACTTTGCACCGAAGAGAGGGAAACTTATTGAAAAAACATTATGGAATATATGTCTCAAGAGGGCTACGATAAGCTCGTGGCCGAACTGCATCAACTGGAATCCGTAGAACTGCCACAGGTTAGGGAGGCTATAGCCGAGGCGCGCGACAAAGGCGATCTCAGCGAGAATTTCGAGTATCATGCAGCCAAACGTGAACAAGCAAGAATCTTAGGGCGCATCCGTTTCAAACAGAGAGTCCTTGAAAATGCCAGGGTGCTCGATATGTCGCGGGTACATACGGATAGTGTGCAACTGCTCTGTAAAGTGGAGATGACCAACCTTGCCAACAACATGAGGATGACTTATACTATCGCCAGCCCTCACGAGGCTAACCTACGCGAGGGGAAAATATCGGTCAAATCGCCTATAGCGAAAGCGCTCATGGGGAGGAAAGTGGGCGATGTGGTAAGTGTTCAGGTGCCGGCAGGATTAATGAAACTGCGTATTGAGAGCATACAGTTATAATAAGTTCACCCTTTTACCCTTTTTACCTTTCAATCATGTTTACTTTACCTTCTTCCCAGTCTTATCGCTCTGCAGCGTATGGTCTGCAAAGGGGATTCCTTGCTTTCTTCTTGATGGTGGTCGCAGTCATGACTGCATCCGCACAGTCTTACCGGTTGGTGGAAAATATCCGTTATACCCAGAAAACGGATGCCTATGCACTTGAACGCCTGAAATTGGATGTCTATCACCCTGTGGATGCAAAGGGTTGCCCTGTCGTGGTATGGTTCCATGGAGGTGGGCTTGAGGCGGGAAACAAAGAGATTCCCGATAAGCTGAAAGAGAAAGGTTATGTCGTCGTAGGGGTGAACTACAGATTGCTGCCCAAGGTGCAAGTCGGCGAACTGATGGACGATGCGGCGGAAGCAGTGGCATGGGTGTTTCGGCATATCGCTGAATATGGGGGCGATGTGAAAAAAATCATCGTCACGGGACATTCGGCAGGCGGATATATCGCCATGTTGCTGTGTCTGAACAAGGCGTGGCTGGCTGCTTACCAAATAGATGCCGACCAGGTGATGATGTATGCGCCATTCAGCGGACAAGCCATCACCCACTATAACGTGCGAAAGATGCAGGGCATACCGCCCTTAAAGGCTACCATCGACGAGTTCGCACCGTTGTTCTGGGTCAGGGCAGACTGTCCTCCTCTCATACTCATCTGTGGTGATAGGGAACTGGAACTCTTCGGACGATACGACGAAAACCAATATCTCGCCCGAATGATGAAACTGGCTGGCCATACGCAAACTTATCTTTATGAACTTGATGGACATGGCCACGGAGGAATGGTAGAACCGGGATTCCATATCCTGGAAACGCACATCAAGCGGATGCTGGGCGAAAAGGTCAATCCATAATCATGGCTTACTTCCCATATCTGTCGAAAGCCGGCGGATGAAGAAGCCCAAAAGCTGAGGGTATTATTCCACTGGCTTTTGGGCTTTTTTCCATGCAAGAATGCCACCCTTGAGGTTCACCACCTTGTAGCCGTCGCTCTCCAACTGCTCACAGGCTTGAGCGGAGCGGCGACCGCTGCGGCAGTAAACGGCGATGGTCTTGTCCTTGGGCAAGAGCTTTTGGGCCTTCGGCATGAAATCGTCTTGGCGGATGTCTACTTGTAAGGCTCCCATGATGTGCCCTTCATTGTATTCGTCGATGGTTCTCACATCAAGCAAAACCACATCGGGACTTGACAGGAGAGCGGCAAACCGCTCTACATCGGCATCTTCATGTTGGTGATGGCCGCAGGCGCTGGTCAACCCAAGCATGGCTAATATACAGGTCAATATTTTCTTCATATCTTTCTCTTGAGCTAACACTCTCCCCTCCTTTTCAAAAGGCGATTTAGTCCTTAAGCGGACAAAATCTTCAAGCAGGAGTGGTTTGTCGAATAATGTCCCAACCTCTTCCCCTCCTTTTCCAAAGGCGATTTAGTCCTTAAGCGGACAAAATCTTCAAGCAGGGGTGGTTTGTCGAATAATGTCCCAACCTCTTTTCCTTCTCCCTCCCTTCGGGAGGGTCGGGGTGGGTTTTCCCTTCGGGAGGGTCGGGGTGGGTAAAAAAAGGTTGCGCCGATAGGCGCAACCCTCAAAAAATATCATTTGAAAATCTTGTCTCCAAACTTGCTGAATTCCTTCAGACCCTTCAGCGAGGCGGGCAACGTCTGGCTGACACCGGTCTTGTCCAACTCCAGGCTGTAGAACTTGTCGCAGTTGGCGATGCTGGCAGGAATGGTGCCTGTCAACTTCGGGTTGTTGCTCAAATCAAGGCTGCGCAACTTGCCATTGCTGCCGATAGTGGCGGGAAGGTCGCCGGAGAGATTGCTCTCTTCGATGCTCACGTAAGCCAACTCGGGCAATTCAAACAACCATGAGGGCAATTCGGCATCCTTGGAGCAGAGCTTCTTGGTCTGGATATTCTCTAAGGCTTTCAGGTTCTTCAAAACCTCAGGCACAGCTTCGTCCTTAGATCCTTCGGGATAGTAACGGAAGAAACGCAGTTTCGACAATTTGCCTATCTCCTGGGTCAGCGGACGGGTGTTCAACTGCTCCTCGGCATTCTCCCAGAAGATGTCTTCCAGGTTGGACAACTGGCCAATCTCGTCGGGGATGTCGGCGCAGGAATACTTTATGGTGATGGATTTCAGGTTCTTCATCTGGGCCAACTGACTGTAGTTGCCGATGATGCGGTTCGTGGTGAGGTGCTCCAAAGCGGGCAGGTTGATGGTCTCAGGCAGTGTGCCGTATTGGTCGGCTGCGGCATCATTCTTCACAAACACACGGACGGCAAGGTTCTTCAACTTCGGCAGTCTGAACAATTCGGCGGGAACGGGGTTCTTCACCACACTGTCGCGGTTGCTCAGGGAGAGGTCGAGCACTTCCAACTCACTGAGGTTGATAATCTCGGCGGGCAACTGGCCTTTAACAGCACTGCTAACCAGACGCAACTCAGTGACACGGCCTTCGGCATTGGTCTTCACTCCGTCCCACTCCGACAGGGGGGCGTCGGTACACCAGTTGGCCTTGTCGTCTTCATCCCAGTTGGCTCCGTTCAATGATTGGAAAAGACGTTCCAATGTGGCGCGATCATCCAATTTCTCGGCATCACTGCCTTCTACTCCTTTTTTACATGAATAGCTAACGCTAAGTACGGCGACCGCAAGGGCCATCATCATGATTTTCTTCATATCGCTTTTTATTGGTTAATATTACGTATGCAAAAGTAGTGATATTTTTCCAATTAACGAAACAATTCAAACTTTTTATTCCACTGTCACGCTCTTGGCCAAGTTGCGGGGCTGGTCCACATTCAGACCTTTGGCCACGGCTACATGATAGGCCATCAACTGCAAAGGGATGACGGAGAGTAGGGGGGCGAGCGTGCCTAAGGTCTCAGGTATCTCAATGGTGAACTCGCTCAGGTTGCTCACGGTCTCATCTCCCTCGGTCACTATGGAGATGATACGGCCGTTGCGGGCACACACTTCCTGGATATTGCTGATGATCTTCTTGTACAGCTGGTGATGGGTGGCCACGAATATCACAGGCATCTCCTTGTCTACCAAGGCTATCGGACCGTGTTTCATCTCGGCGGCGGGATAACCCTCGGCATGGATGTAACTGATTTCCTTCAATTTCAGGGCACCTTCCAACGCTACAGGGTAGTTATAGCCCCGACCCATATATAGGGCGTTGCGGGCATAGGTAAGGATGCGGGCAATGTCCTTGATGGCGTCGTTCTTCTCTAATATGCGCTCTATCTTCTCGGGTATCTTGGCGAGCTCTTCTATATGCTGCTCGTAGTCCATGCGGGCAACGGTGCCTTTGTCGTAACCCAAGGCCAAGGCGAAGAGGGTCAAGACGGTAACCTGACCCGTAAAAGCTTTGGTCGAGGCCACACCAATCTCTGGACCGACGTGGATATAGATGCCGGTGTCGGAGGCGCGAGCGATACTCGAACCGACCGAGTTGACAATGCCGAAACACAAGGCACCGCGCTCCTTGGCCAACGTGAAGGCTGCCAACGTGTCGGCGGTCTCGCCACTCTGCGAGATGGCTATCACCACATCACCTTTCTCTATCACGGGGTCGCGATAACGAAACTCGCTGGCGTATTCCACATCGACGGGCACCTTGCAGAATTGCTCGATCATCTGCTTGCCTATCAGACCGGCATGCCATGAGGTGCCACAGGCTACGATGATGAAACGGTGGGCGGCTTCCAATTCCTTGCGGTGCAAAGAGATGGCACTGAGTACGATACGATGCTCATCGGGAAGCAAACGACCGCGCATGCAGTCGGCGATGCAACGGGGCTGGTCGAATATCTCCTTCAGCATGTAATGCTCAAAACCGCCTTTCTCCAATTTGCCCAAATCGATGTCTACATCTTTCACTTCGGCTTCCACTTCATCGCGCGAATTGCTCAGGTTCTTCACGCTCATGTGCTCGCCACGGCGAATAACAGCTACCTCGTTGTCGTTCAGGTAGACGATATGCTTGGTGTAGCCTACGATGGGAACGGCATCCGAGGCAATGAAAAACTCCTGGTGATCATCGCCGACGCCAACAACCAACGGACTGCTCTTGCGGGCACACACCATCTCCTCGGGGTGTTCGCGGTCGATAACGGCTATGGCATAGGCTCCTACCACACGGCGCAAGGCATACAATACGGCCATGCCTAAATCTAAATGGAAACGTTGCTGTACAAACTCTATCATCTGTACCAATACCTCGGTGTCGGTGCTACTCTTGAAACTGTAACCCTTCTCAGTGAGGTATTGCTTGATATAGCCGTAGTTCTCAATGATGCCGTTGTGGACCAATGCCAAACGGCCACTCTGGCTCACATGGGGATGGGCGTTCACCGACGACGGCTCACCGTGGGTGGCCCAACGGGTATGGGCGATGCCTATCGTACCGCTCGTGTCCTGACGGTCGGCAACTTGCTCCAGGTTGCTTACCTTGCCCTTCTCCTTATATATATGAAGGGTGTTGTCATCTTGCAATAAGGCCACACCGGCGGAATCGTAACCGCGGTATTCCAACCGCTTCAGGCCTTCAATCAATATAGGGTATGCCTCGCGATGCCCTATGTATCCTACTATGCCACACATATTATTATATATAATTATATTGTTAGTTGCTTTCTTCCTTTATGGTAACATCCTCCCTCCTTTATGGTAACATCCTCTCTCTTTTATGGTAACTTCTTCCCCTCCTTTATGGTAACTTCCACCCTCCTTTATGGTAACTTCCACCCTCCTTTATGGTAACATCCTCTCTCCTTTATGGTAACTTCTTCCCCTCCTTTATGGTAACTTCCTCCCTCCTTTATGGTAACATCCACTCTCCTTTATGGTATCTTCTTCCCCTCCTTTTCCAAAGGAGGGGTAGGGGTGGTTTGTCAAATAATGTCTCAACCTCTTTTCCAAAAAACAGAGGAACTAAAAAAAAAAGTCAAGACCACGTTAATAAAAACAAACTTTTTTCCTCGTTTATTGCCTAAAATGAAAATTTTTTTGATGTTTTATTCGCAAACTGTCAATCTGTGCAAAATCATACCTCTTTTTGGGCAATTTATCTGGAAATTACTTAACTTTGCATGGTTTTTGTAACAAAGTGTAGGAAACTAAAATATTCAATATCATATATAATGAAAAAATTAACAGGATTGTTGCTCATGGCCTTGATAATGATTGGCTGTAGCGGAAAGAAAACGCCAGAGGAGATCTTCGAGGGGCAGAAATCGGGGGTCGTGTTGGTTCTCAACAAATTTTATTATGAGGTGTCCATGCCCTCGGGACAAAAACTTTATTTTACGGGCATAGATAAAGACGGCGACCTCGAGGGGTTCACTGCTGATGAACAGGAGGTGAAACAACACCCGGGCATGCTCAATGGTACCGGATTCTTCATCAGCGACACGGGATTGCTCCTCACCAACCGACATGTGGCGGCCACTGAAATCGATGAGAAACAGTTGCACGCCAACCTGCAACGCATCGTGCGTGCAGTCATCATGCAGTGTGCCTATGCAAGCCAACAACTGGAGATACAATACGACCAGTTGGAACAGCAGCGACAACAACTCATCGCCTATTCGCAGGTTCATGGCACCGTGCCGGCTGCGGAAATGCAGCAGATTTTGACTGAACAGGCTCGTCTCAAGCAACTATATGAGCAGGTGATGACTACGGCTCAACGCATGAGGTATAACACCAACCTGAGCGACATCAACCTGCGCGTGGTATGCGAAATCGGAATATCCTACGATGGTGTCAAGGTGCAGTCGCCGGCAGATTTCCTGCAGAGAAACCCGTGTCAGATTGTCAAGATCTCTGACAAAAACGATGCCGACCTGGCACTGCTGCAACTCAAAAGCAAGAAAACACCAACTAATGCGCATGTCTTCACTTTCGCTGGCGAAGGCAACAAGAAATTCTTCAATGGTGACGAAGGTGAGGAAAAATTGCGTATCGACCAACAGCTGTATATGATTGGATATAATGCAGGTCTGGTGCTCGCAACTACGGAAAAAGGTATCAGTGCCCAAATGACAAGTGGAAGGATTACGCAGACTCCCGATGGCGACCGTGTGCTCTACAGCATACCTACCGTACAAGGGTCGAGTGGTAGCCCTATACTTAATGAGTGGGGCAACGTGGTGGCGGTCAACTTCGCCAAGTTGGCGGGTAGCGATAACTTCAATTTTGGTATCCCGGTCTCACGTGTCCGCGAATTCCTAAAAGATGTAAGGTGATATCCTTGCTCCTTTCCATAGGTAACTAATCCCCCTCCTACAAGGAGGGGTTAGGGGAGGTCCTTTTCCAAGCAAACTAACTTTTCCCCTCCTTTTCCAAGCAAGCTAACTTCTCCCCTCCTTTTCCAAAGGAGGGGCAGGGGTGGTTTGTAAAACAATGTCCCAACCTCTTTCCCATCTCCCTCCCTTTGGGAGGGCCGGGGTGGGTATTCCCTTTGGGAGGGCCGGGGTGGGTACTCCCAAAGGGAGCGCCGGATTATATCAGAAAATCGCTATTTTATAACCGAAAGTCAACATGAAGATGTTTTGCTTCGTGTTGAGGAAAAGCTCATCGGCAGTGGTGTTCTTGGAGGCCAAACGGCGCATGGGGAAGCAATAAAGGCCTTCCACCACGAACTTGTCTGTCTCATAAGACGCTCCCATCAAGACGGAGGCCTGACGGTGTAGCTGCTTACGGATGTTGGTCGACTGACCATCAACCTCAGACTTGGCATTGATCAAAGTACCGAAATGGAAACCGGCAAAAGCACACAATGGTTTGGTGAAATAATACTTCAACTTATATTCCGTGTTGATGTAATCCAGACGATACTCATAAGGACCGGTGCTCACATCGGGTCTTTTCGCTACTTCCTGGGCGTTGGGGTGATACACATTCTTGGCACCATTGTGAGTGAAGTTCATTTCCACGTTCATACCGAAACGGTCGGTGAAAAACACTTCCACAAAACCGCCAATCATGGGCCAAATCATAGGATCGTTTTCTAACCGAGTGAAGTTGCTATAGGTGACACCTACTTTTGGGCCGACATAGATATCAAAGGGCTCACGCCAATGCTCCTCGTTGGGATTCACCTGACCCCAAACTGTTGAGAATGACATGCTTAGAAAAAGTATGCTGAAGAGAATTTTCTTAACCATCTTAAAAATTTTTTGCAAAGATAGTGCAAGTTGAGCGAAATACAAAATAAAAAACGAAGTTTTTATTTTTATTCCCATACGCTGCCTGTCTTTCTCACTTCCGCACTTTCACAGCCTCATCGCCTACCCTCAGCACCGACAGTCCGCTCTTGCTCATGGGTAAAACCATCTCATGACCGTCGCTTACTTGGTTTAGGAGCAATATACCATTGGCATCGAAAACTGATACGCGAACACCTCTTTCCACTCCGCTCACTGTTAGCTTTTCGCCGTTGGTTTGCCAGCGCCAGGTGCGATGCGACACTTCTTCTATTCCGTCGACATCGGCCAGAACGGCATTGATGACCAAATAGTTGCAACTGGGCATCATAAATGTATAGGTGCTGCCGCTAATCTCTTGTGTCGTCGTTTGCCCGTTGCTGTTCGTCTGCCTTACTTGCCAACCTACCACCTGTTTGCCTTCGCTGGGAATACCTGAGAGCGTGATGCTACGATTGGCGAAGAACCTGCCGTCGAACCGGCTTTTCGACAACTTAATACCATTGAATGTTACTCCGATACTGCCGCGTTCTTCTTCGCTCAGCAAGGTGTTGACCTTCAATATGGTGGGGGTGCCTAAATGATAAAAGTTCGCCAATTGGGTGTAAAAATAGCTGGTGCGCTTGGAGAGCCAATTACGAGCGTTGTTCAACTCGTCGTTATAATTGGGCCACCATTCGTTGATCAGCTTGCGATGGTGGGGATACTCGGTCTTCACCAGATTGTACATCGGATCCCATACGGCGCGCACGCCTTGCTCGTTCAGGAAATCGCCCATGTAGATGGCGCAACGATCCAGGAACTCACGGGCAAAGTCTGTATCCTCCATCATACGACGGAACAGACGGGTGTGCTCATACTTGTTAGCCCAGTTGCGGTTCCAGTCATAGTCGGGATTGTGCAACCATTCGATACTGTTGTAATCTGGCGATGAGCCGTAAAGACCCAAACCGAAGTCGGTGTCCTTGGCGATGAAACGCCAACGGCCGTCAGCAGTGCGAGGACGCCACATCACGATGTTGTTGCCGGGAAAATCCTGGTTGTTGAAATAGAGGTTCATGGCCATCAGGTTGATGAACTCTTCCCAGTCTATCCACTGGGCATACTCCGCCAATGTATGACCGTGCTCGGCATAAAACGCCTGGAAAGCATTCCAATTCTCCCAGTCGCCTTCCTTCAGATCCCACCAGTTCTCTATCATGTCGAGGTCTTCCAATCCATCGTAGTGGGTGTAGATGTTGTCTTCGTTGGAACGCTCGCGAATGTTCAGCATGCCTTTGTACGTGCCGTTGATGAAGATGATGGCCGGGCGCCACGCTTGCCAGTCCAGATCGACATGCTCGGCCATGGAGCGCTGGATGATGGCATCGCGCATGAAAAGGTAGTCGAAGTCGTTGCCGGCATTGCGAAGAACCAACGACTTGAACTCTGTATCTCCGGGACGTTGGTCAGGGAAAAATTCATAGGCGAAACGCTTGGTGCCGAAACGCTTGTGGGCGTAGATGGCAAGCGACTTCATCTTGTTGCTGCGGGTGGCACCTCCCTGGATGCGGGTCTCGCACAACTGGTTCAGCTCGCTCTCATTGCCTGGCTCCTCGAAATACTCGATGTTGATGGGGCGACGCCAATCGAATTCGTAGTTCTTCTTGCCGCTCTCATAGGTGCCGTCTACATAGATGCCAATCTGGTTGTCGTTGAAGTAACGGTCGTCGGTCACAATGCTGATCACGGGCAGCGTCATCTCCCTGTTAAGGTACAGATAACTCTGGGTGGTGCTCCTTGGCGACAGCCATCCTTCGCAGAACAGCTTGGCGCGGATGGTGCGGCTGTTGTTGACGGCGATGGGCGAGGTGTAGAGGGTAGAGTTGATGGTGGGCTCGCTGCCGTTGGTGGTATAGCGTATCTGGGTGCCCTCGGGAGACCCTTCAGGTACACTGAGAGCAACCGACAAATACTGATAACTGGTCAATACCCTGCCGGGCTCGTTGAAGATAGGCGTGCCCAACATCTTGTCGCTTATACCTCCTGTATTGCTGGTTTTTGGGGTGGGGGTAAGCATATATCCCCAGATGTCGGAACCATTGCTCTCCCTACCATAGGCAATGTTCGGGGCGGGCTGTTTCTTTAGGTTCTCCACTTGGTCTACAATGCTGCCCTGATGAAATAGATACACGTTGCAACCCTTGCCGGATTCCAGGCGCCAAGGGGTGTGCATGTCGTGCCCTTCCTTGTCGCAATACACCAAAGCGAAGCCATGTGGCGCTATTGTCGTGCTGGGTAGGGTATAAGCGTCGCTACCGTTCTTCGCAGTGCCTATGCTGTACGACTGCAGGTTCACAGAGGTGTTGCCTGCGTTATAGAGCTCCACCCAGGAGTCAGGAAACTCATTCTGGTCGTCCATGATACAGTCGATGTTCGACTGCATCAGCTCGTTGATGATAACTTGGCTACGCACTTCCCATGCAACCAGGGCTATGAAAACAAGTGTAAAAGTCCTTTTCATTTCTGTATTCTTTTGTCGTTGCAAAATTACGAAATAATCTTGATTATTCTTTGAAAAATGACTCTTATTCTTTTCCTATTTGTTCTTTTTTATGCTGTTTTGCTCGTTTGGATGATTTTATACGCACTTTTTTTGTATCTTTGCATTATCAAAATCTAATATATAGCATATCATGACATCGAAAGATATTGGTTATCAAGCCTTACATCTGCTGTTGCTGGCGGTCGTGGTGCTTATGAGCACATCATGCGACAATGGTCGTAAGCAGAGGTTGCGGATGGAAATAGAAAAGGCCAATCGCGACCTTCCTGCTGAAGTTGAGGGACTGGGACGCTTGGATAGCATGGCCCTCGAAGAGAATGCACAGTTCGTGGCATACTATTATACCGTGTTAAGGGAAAACGCGCAGCTCAATGTCGATATGATTAATAATAATGCCGACATGGTAAAACGGAAAATGCTGAACACCATGTTGGCGGGTGGGAAAACTACTCTCGACATGTTCAAACGCAACAAGGTGGGTATGCGATACGCTTTCAAGGAGGAAGGCACGGGAAAGACGGCGCAAGTAACCATAACGCTTCACGAATTGGATAGGGCCTTGGAACAACCTTTGACTCAAGCCCAAGCGGCAGACCAGGCACTGCACGACGACCTGCTCATATCTCGGCAGTCCCTGCCGGTTATTATCGACGATAATCTCAAGGTGGTCGATTATGTGCTCGAAGATGACAAACTGATATATGTCATCGATGTAAATGAAAGGGTCTATCCACTGGGAGACGATTTCAATATGAAAGAGGCGAAAGAGGGGGTGATGGAAGAACTGGATGCGTCCAACCCGGGATTGGTTTCCACCGTCTCCCACCTGAAGAAAACGAATAGGGGACTGACATATAGATATGTGGGCAACATAACGAAAACGCAAGTGGATGTCGATATATCGGCGCTTGAACTAAAAACCCATTTCCCCGACTTCTAATGGTTGTATCCTTTCTTTATCTTATTAACTGACAATGGCCAAAAAGAAAAAAAACAAAATATCTCCCGACGAACTACTGTTTAATTTCGAAGACTGGACGGAAACAAAACCTGTAGAACAGTCTCTTTTCCAACAGGGTGAACAACAGGATAATCCTATTGCCGAACATCAAGTCGAACACCAAGTAAAACATCAAGTCGAACAACCTGTCGAACAACCTGTTGAACCTCATGTTGAACCTCAGGCCAATCAACCTGTGGAGAAAAACGCTTTCCGACACGAATTATCCGTGGGCGAATCCTCAGCCTCTTCACCTACGGTCGACCTTCAATACATGGAAGACACCATGTTCTGGGCACTAAGGCAAATAGATGGGATTGACGATAAAAACCAAACACGACTCATCGCCATGGAGTCGGCATCGGTGGCGATAGAGGGAATATCTCCTCATAACATCTACCAACTGCAGTCTTTTCCTTATGGTAGGGTGGATGGATACCAACTCATCGCTCTTTATTACACAAGTTTCGCAATGGTCTTCCCCAACATGCTCTCGGGCATAAAACTGCCTTATGCCAAGCAATTCGAGATGGCTCAACAGCGCTTTCAGGAGTTTGTCAGTTCAACTGCTCAAGATGCTTGATACCGCTTACTGCTTACTCCGATATAACACGACAATGAAATAACCGCGCGTATCGCCCGTGTTCTCTATCTTCAGGTCGTATTCCTCACGTTCTGGCGATTCGAAATAAAACGTTTCTCCCTTGCAGAAGTCATTCGCAATGGTTTTTCCATTGGCATTGGATATCGTATATTCCATCTCGGCATAACTGTCCTCTGTACTGATGGCGATTAACGCTACCTGACCTTTCTCCAAGGGAATACGGTAATGGATGGATTCGCCACCATCAAGGCTGTACGACGAGCGGCGCATGTCCCAATAGTCCGACGGATTGTCTTTCTGTTGTGTGGCGGTTTGCTCTTTCTGGGCGAAAGTGCTAAGACTGAGGCAAAGCATGAGTAGCAATGGGAAAATCTTCTTTATGTCCATGGTGATAGTGTTTTATTACTGCAAATATATGAAAAAAATATAATAAACAAACCATAAATGTTTTTTTTTGGAAGATTTTTCATTATCTTTGCTCCATAATACTGCTCTTATGCCGATTCTCTCCTGTTTTCGGGGGGATTAGCCAAGCAAGGAATTTTTTAGTTCAAGCTTCTGATTTCACTCCTAACACCAGGAGCTTGTGATATTTGAAATTTTGATACATTATATCTATATGGAAACAAACGTAAAACTGTATGCTTTAAAGTACAATCAGGCCAAGACATACCTGATGGCAACTCTCTTCGTAGTTGGTAATATCCTTTTGCCGCAACTATGCCACCTCGTGCCGCAAGGAGGACTGACCTTCCTGCCTATCTATTTCTTCACGCTCATAGCGGCATATAAGTTCGGATGGCAAGTGGGATTGCTCACGGCGGTCTTCTCTCCGCTGGTCAATTCGGCGCTCTTCTCTATGCCGGCTCCTGCCGTTCTGCCGTCGATACTCATCAAGTCGGTGCTGCTGGCACTCATGGCGGCTTATATGGCGCAACGCACCCAAAAGGCGCAGCTCTGGATGTTCTTCGTGGTGGTGCTTGGCTACCAACTGGTGGGCTCGCTTGTCGAATCCCTCATGGTGGGTTCCTTCGCCCAAGGCTTCCAGGATTTCCGCATAGGCATTCCGGGCATGCTCATACAAATATTCGGGGCGTTTGCGCTCATCCATCTTTTTAAGAAATAATGAATTCCCTCCTCTCCTTTACCATGCAAGCTGACTTCTCCCCTTCTTTACCATGCAAGCTGACTTCTTTACCATGCAAGCTGACTTCTCCCCTCTTTTTCAAGTAAGCTAACTTCTCCCCTCCTTTTCTAAAGGAGGGGTAATCTATATTAAGAGGCAAGCAAATTAACACTTTTAACATTTTCTTCCGTAGTGAAGATTTTTTCAGGGTTGAATTTTTGCTTGTTCC